>CAZUDB010000028.1:0-41672 GCA_964619055.1 uncultured Rhodospirillaceae bacterium | reverse complement strand
CATGGCGCGATCGAAGGCAGCAATCTGCTCGAAAGACAGGTCGAAGGCATTCAACAAGGCATCGTGGAACGGATCAAACGGCCCACGATTGTCATTGACGCTGGGCCCAGCCACCTGGAGAATGACGCTACCTTGCGGTGAAGCCAAATCCGCTGTGTCCGCAGGTCGCGCCAGCCCAATTACCAAAGCCACGAGGACAACCAGCGCGCTGGCCAAGGTTAGGCCGGATCGCGAGGCGAAAGCTCGTGCTGGATAGCGGGTTGCATTGCCGGCCCAAGACAGAACCGGAGCGACTTCATTGCCGCCGCTCCGGAAGCTGTCAAGCACCGACTCTGCCACTAGCTATCGAGCGAAAAATCCACAGCGTGGACGTTCCAAATATCATTGGCGTACTCCGCAATCGTCCGGTCGGAGCTGAACCGTCCAGTGTGCGCAATGTTGGTAATGGCCTTGGCCGTCCACGTTTCCGGATCGCGGTACGCTTCATCGACCTTGTCCTGGATGTCGATAAACGAGCGGAAATCAGCCAAATGACGGAAGTAGTCGCCATCTTCCAGCAACGTGTTGATGATGGGGCGGAAAATTCCCGGTTCGTCCATGTTGAAAAAGTCGCCAGAAATCAAGTCAATGACGCGACGAATTTCTGGATCTCCGTTATAGGTATCCCACGGGTTGTAAGCCCCACGCGACGCCGCAACCTGATCAGCGGTCATGCCGAAGATGAAGATATTTTCCTCGCCAACCTCGTCCTTGATTTCGATGTTGGCGCCATCAAGGGTGCCGACCGTCAGGGCTCCGTTCATGGCAAACTTCATGTTACCGGTGCCTGAGGCTTCCATGCCCGCCGTTGAAATCTGTTCGGATACTTCCGCTGCCGGGATGATCCGTTCGGCGACCGAGACGCGGTAGTCCGGAACAAAGACCACCTTCAGCCGATCGCCCAATTGTGGATCGGAGTTCACGACCTTACCTACCTCGTTGATCAGCTTGATGATCAGCTTGGCGAGGAAATATCCGGGCGCTGCTTTGCCACCGAAAATAAAGGTGCGCGGGACAATATCGAGAGAAGGGTTGTCCTTCAGCCGCTCGAAAAGGACGATCGCGTAAAGGCAAAGCAGGAGCTGGCGCTTGTATTCGTGGATGCGTTTGACCTGCACATCGAACATGGAGTGTGGTGAAACGGCGACACCCACGTCGCGTTTTATGAAGTCCGCGAGAGATTGCTTGTTGGCCAGCTTGATTTGCCGAGCCCGTTCGCGAAATGCCTTGTCGGTTTTGAACTTCTCGATGCCGGTGAGCTGGTTCAGATCTGTGATCCAGCCGTCGCCGATGGCTTCGGTGATCAGCGCCGCGAGGCCTGGGTTGGATTTCAACAACCATCGCCGTGGCGTAACGCCGTTGGTCTTGTTGTTGAAGCGGTCGTGAAAGAACTCCCCAAATTCCGGCATCGCTTGGGTGCGCAACAGCTGCGTGTGCAGGGCGGCAACACCGTTGGTGGACTTGGATCCGACGATGCCGAGGTGCGCCATGCGTACCGCTTTTTCGGGCATCTCCTGGATGATGCTCATGCGCTCAAGCTTGCCCGCGTCGCCGGGGTAACGTGTGGCAACCTGACGGAGAAAGCGGCTGTTGATGTCATAGATGATCTGGAGGTGGCGCGGCAGCAGGCGTTCGAACATGTTGACCGGCCAACGTTCAAGAGCCTCCGGCAGTAGTGTGTGGTTTGTGAAGGCGCAGGAGTTGACGGTGAGCTCCCAGGCCGTTTCCGGTGCCACGTCCTCCAAATCCATGAGAACGCGCATCAGCTCGGGCACAACCAACGTCGGATGAGTGTCGTTCATCTGGATGCAGACCTTGTCGGGAAGGCTCTGCCAGTCACTGTTGCCAGACTTGAAGCGGCGGATGATGTCTTGAATCGAGCAGGAAACGAAAAAGTACTGCTGGCGCAAGCGCAGCTCACGACCCGCATAGATCGCATCGGACGGGTAAAGCACTTTCGTGAGGTTTTCGGCCATCAGCTTGTCTTCCACGGCCTCGACATAAGAGCCGCGGCTGAAGTCATGGAAGTCGAACTCCTGGGTGGCGTTGGCCGACCACAGGCGCAGCGTGTTCACGTTTGGAACGCCGTACCCAATGATCGGCGTGTCGTAGGCCATGCCGATGATGGGGCGGGTGTCGACCCAGCGCCACTTTGTAACTCCGTTGGTACGGTGGGGCTCGGCGCGGCCTTCGAACGGGACCAGATAGGAGTACTCCGGGTGCGGCATTTCCCACGGATTACCAAGTCGGAGCCAGTTGTCCGGCTCTTCGATTTGGTAGCCGTTCTCGATCCGCTGCTTGAAGATGCCGTAGTCATAGCGGATGCCGTAGCCGATGGCTGGCAGCTGTAGCGTCGCCATGGAATCCAGGAAACAGGCGGCAAGTCGGCCAAGGCCACCGTTTCCGAGCGCTGCATCAACCTCAATGTCGCGCAGAATGTCCCAATCAAGGCCCAGGCGCGTCATCGCTTCCCGGCAAGTTTCCTCCATGAGCAGATTGATCACATTATTGCCCATGGCCCGGCCCATCAGGAACTCGAGCGAGAGGTAGCAGATCCGCTTCACATTATTCTTATGGTAAGCCTGCTGCGTCTTGATCCAGCGGCCAATCAGACGGTCGCGGACGGCAAGCGCAAGGGCGAGATAGCGATCCTGCGTTGTCGCCGAGTACTCATCCTTGGCAAGAGAGAAGGTGAGATGGAAGTTGAAGCTCTTGATCAGGCTGTCGACGTCCATACCCGTATGGAACTCGGGGATATCCGGCGCGGCTTTCGCCTTTGCAGGAGCCTTAGCACTTCGCGTTTGTGTCGCCATGGGTGTTCTACCTCCCTCGTGATCCTTCGGCGAGCCCGGTGCCGGGCGCTTGTGGTGCGGTCTACGGTCAAACGCGTCGTGCCTTCCCTCGATTCAGCCCGCTGCCGGCCGGTATTATTGTTCAACTTCAGGAGCATCCCGCTGGATGTCTCTCCGGGGACCGGGATGTTGCCTGAACAGCGAGTTTCGATGGAGGGACCTTTCGCGCCAAAGCGTCCGTCTCGGATCATGACCGTGGTTCGCCGTGCGAACGGCGCGGATCATACCCCGCCTCTCGGTCGGCTTCAAACCCGCTCGGTGGCCGTATTGCGGATTGGGGGTACGATCTGTTGGCTGCTGCGCCGCTCAGGGCTGAATGAGTTTCACAGGCTAAATCAAGAGTTTTTGAGGGGGCGACAATTGCGCGTCATCCGCTTGCCGACGCTTCCCATCCCCCCACGATCCGGTCTACAAAAAAGATGTGCTGCGATCCCGAAACAGATACCCCAAGTGCGCGAAAGGACGACCCAGGGCCGTCAAACGGGGATGTTGTGGCGGCCATGCTTGGTGGCCTCTTGGCGCCGCTGGCGCTAGACTTGGCCGGCGGTATGGTCGTCACAGGTGAGGGGGCCGCTTGTGCTGGGTCGCTGGGAGCGATTGAGCGCAGTAATAGGTCGCATGGCGGAGTGTTTGAAACGGTTCGCCTATGTGCGCAACAGCAAATGGTGCTAATCCCGATTTCGGAACGGACGCGATGACGGTTGACGGTAAAGGTAAGGGCAGCGGTCGCGGCCCAGGAACGAAGGGCCAAACGGGCCGATCGACGAAGGACAGCACCGGCCAAGGGCCGAAAACGGCGGAACAAGAAAAGCCGACCGCCAAGGGACCGGAGGCAGCGAAAGCAACGAGCCCGGACGTCGCGGCCCTGGCACGCGCAACGCGGCCGTCTACTCAAGGGGCCGAACCGGCGAACACCAAGGCGCCGCCTGAGCCAACAAAGCCTGCGGCGTCGGTAAAGCCGCCGACTAAGACACGCGAGCCGGCGAAGGGTGGTGATTCGGTAAAACCACCGAGCACACCCGCCGCGCCGGCGGAGCCGGCGAAGCCTGCGGCCAAGGCACCGCAGCCGGTGAAAGCTCCTGGTCCGCTAAAACCGTCAACAACCCCGCCCGCGCCAGCGGAGCCGGCAAAGCCTGCAGCTAAGACAACTGAACCGGCGAAACCAGTAGCCAAGTCGCCGGAGCCTGCCCGCGCCGAGCCGCCGGCGCCCAAACTGCAGAATCCCACGCCGAGGCCAGCGCCGGCCCCCCTCAAGCTGGCGGATGCCTCGGAGATTGAGGCCATTATCCGCGCGGAGCATCGGGACCCGTTTGCGTTCCTCGGCGCCCATGTCGCCGCCGAGCAGAATGCGGTCCTCATTCGGACGTTTCAGCCAGGCGCTCGATCCGTCGCCCTCATCGATGCCGTATCGGGCTCTGTCATTGCGGAACTGCGTCGACTGCACGATGACGGCTTCTTCGCGGAAGCCCTGCCCGGGCAATCGACATCGCCCGCCTATCGCTTCCGCGTCCAATGGGATGAGCAGTCGTTGATCGTCGACGACGCCTATCGTTTTCCACCCGTGCTGTCGAACGAGGATATCCAGCTCTTGGCCGCCGGGGAGCATCTGCGTTGCTATCGCGTGCTGGGCTCGCACCCGACGACGATCGATGGCGTTGCCGGCGTCACCTTTGCCGTTTGGGCGCCGCATGCTCATCGGGTTGCCGTCATTGGGGATTTCAACGCTTGGGATGGCCGGCGCCACGCCATGCGGCTACGCCATGATTGCGGTGTGTGGGAGATGTTCGTTCCGGGCGCCGAGGTCGGCCAGTATTATAAGTATGAAATCAAGGCTGCGGCCGGTGGTGAGCCCTTTGCGCGTCCGGACCCGGTTGCATTTCAGGCCGAGCGATGGCCGGGGACCGCGGCCGTCGCGTCGCGGCTCGACAGTCATGCATGGTCTGATGACACCTGGATGAAGGGTCGGCAGGCTCGCCAGGGTGCGCAGGCGCCCGTCAGTATTTACGAAGTGCATTTGGGATCTTGGCGTCGGATCCCGGAGGAAGATTCACGCGCGCTTACTTTCGATGAGCTGGCGGAGCAATTGCCCAACTACGTGGCTTCTCTCGGTTTCACCCATGTTCAGTTTATGCCGGTGTTCGAACATCATCCGGACACATCATGGGGCTATGACCCGACCGCGCTCTATGCACCGACCGGTCGGTATGGCGGTCCGGATGGCTTCCGCCGCTTGGTGGACCGGCTCCACCGCGCCGGAATAGGCGTGTTGCTCGACTGGGTTCCCACCGGCTTCTCTTCGGCGCCGGGTGGGCTTGGGCGTTTCGATGGCCAGCCGTTGTACGAGCCGGCCGACGAGCGGCGGGAGCGCCATATCCGCACGCAGCAGTACATCTACGATTACGGTCGCAAGCAGGTCGTCAACTACCTGCTCGCCAACGCCTTGTTCTGGCTCGAGGAATATCACGTGGATGGGCTGCGCATTGGCGGCCTGACTCCCATCCTGTATCTGGATTACGACCGGGCGCCGGATCGGTCGCCAACGAACCGCCACGGCGGCAACGAGAACCTGGAGGCCGTCGATTTTCTCCGCCGCCTGAACGAGGTCGTCTACGGCGAATGCCCGGAAACCATGACCATCGCCGACGAACATGTGAGTTGGCAAATGGTGTCGCGTCCCACGATCTTGGGCGGCCTCGGCTTCGGGTTCAAGGCCAACGACACCTGGCTCCATCAGGCGCTGACCTTCTTAGAGCGCCGACCCATCCACCGGAAGTACTATCACGACGATATCATCCAGGTGGCGGCCAGGTTGTTCGAGGAGAATGCGCTGCTTGCCATAGGCCACGACTTTCTGGCCCCTAGCGAAAACTCCCTCATCGCGCGGATGCCCGGCAGCCATTGGGACAAGTTCGCCAATCTGCGCCAGTTCTTTGCGTTGATGTGGACGCAGCCCGGAAAGAAGCTGTTGTTTATGGGGGCCGAGTTCGCCCAGTGGCGTGCCTGGAACCACGAGATCAGCCTGGATTGGCACCTGATGGAGGACGGTTTCCATCGCGGGGTCCACAACCTGATCCGCGACCTCAATCAGCTTTACACTTCGACCCCGGCTTTGTACGAGCAGGATAGCGAGCAGGAGGGCTTTGCCTGGATCGATTGTCACGATAGCGAGCAGAGCGTCGTCTCTTGGCTGCGCTTGGCCAAAAAGAAGGACGAGGCGCCGGTGGCTGTCGTGTGCAACTTCACACCGGTCGTGCGCCACGACTACCGCATCGGTGTGCCCGTGGGCGGCATCTGGGATGAGGCTCTCAATACGGACTCGGAGCGTTATGGCGGCTCCAATGTCGGCAATGCGGGCGCCGTGTTGGCAAGCGAAGAGGGCATGCACGGCCGTCGCTACAGCCTCGGCTTGCGGCTGCCGCCGTACGCTGCTGTCGTACTTCGCCATCGGGGCAAGGAGTGACGCCGGTCGTGTTCGCCCGTGCATGAGATGGCGTTGTGCGAGAGTTTGGTCCGCATCGTCGAGCGCGAGACGGCGGCTAAGGGCTATCGCTCCGTCCGTCGGGTCTATTTAAAGATCGGCGCTCTATCTTGTGTCTCAGCGGAGTCCATGGCGTTTTGCTTTCAGGTCGTTCGGCGCGGTACCTGCGCTGACGGCGCGGATCTGGAGATCGAGCGGGTCCCAGGCCAAGCTTGGTGTGCCACTTGTGAGGAGACGGTCACCATCGCGGAGCGCTTCGACCCATGTCCGCGCTGCCAAGGTTATGGGTTGAAAGTTCTGTCCGGCGATGACCTCGAAGTAACATCGTTGGATGTTGAATAGAGTTTGAACAAAGCAACAGGGGGCCAGGGCAGGCCCGACCCCCTGAATGGGTGTTAGCGAGTTGATCGCGCTTAAGCGCGGCGGCGCAGACCCGCGGCGGCGAGCAGTCCGAACGCGAGGATAACAGCGCTGGTCGGCGCCGGGATGGCACCGAGGCGCGGGTCCAGGTTCAAGGTTTCGTCCAACGTGATTACGATGATCTCGTTGTTGTCAATTCCGGGGAAACCGTCCGGGGTGTCGGGATAGTCGCGACCGATCGAGTTCGGATAGTTGTTGTCGTTGGCGACCAGGATCGTGTTCTCGTCGAGTACGAGAAGATCCTCGATGGTGACGAAAGTGAACACGAACGTGTCCTCGCCGTCACCGTCCAGATCGTCGGGGTCCTTAATGTTCAGGAGGTCCACGACCTCCTCTTTCACGAACTGGCCATCGACCAGGTTCGTGATGTCGATCTTGAACACCTTCTTGAAGCCGTCCGGATCGTTCTGGCTGCCGTCGCGCTCAAGAACCAGAAACTCATTTTCGTTAATCGGCGTGAAGTCGCCAATGGCGCCGCCTTCGGGTTCGAGCACATAGAAGCCGATGAAGTCCGTGAAATCGCCGCTCGCCGTATCGATCTGGTAGACGCGGAGGAAGCCGACGGGGTCGTCGTCCACGTTGCCTTCCAGCATGGGATAGAGCGTTTGCCCATCGGGGCTGAAGGCCATGCCCTCATAACCGCGCGATCCCCGCAGCGCGCCGGGGTCGTTTCGCATCGTCGGGTCAGTGGGGTGGTTGACGGAGCGGACGACATCGCCGGGGGCTTCAGGGTTGCTCGGGGTGATGAGATTGCCGTTGGCGTCAATATTCGGGGTGTTGATCGGCGCTTGTTGCAGCACACCGTTGGAATCGAACTTGAGAATGAACGGACCGAACTCATCACCGACCCAAATGTTCTGGTTCTTGTCGACAACGAAGGACTCGATGTCGAAGTCGCCGCCTGTCAACAGCCGGTTGTTCTTGATGGCCGGATCGACCGGGATGTTCGTGCCGCCGTAAAACTGCTGATCTGCGACGATATCCCAGGGGATGAGGTTGTTGGGGTCGGATAGCTGGATAAAGCCTTGGACTTCGACGCTGCCATTGCCGCCTTCAAAGCCGTTGAAGTTCGGGTCCACTTGATAAAGGCGGAGGAGGTAATCGTCACTGTTGGTGGCGCCGCCGTAGCCGTTGTCGGATAGGAACCAGAACGGCCCCTTCGCATCCCGCGAGCCGGGCGCGAACTGCACGCCGCTAAAACCCTGAACCGGCTGACCGTTCGGCCCCGGGAACGGAACCGGCCGGTTGCGGGGCAGCGACAACTGTTGGCCCGAGGTGTTGCCTTCGGCAAAGGTGTCGGCCGGCAGAAGCGCGAAGCCAGAGAGTGTGTCGGACGCGCGGGCGTCAACGGCGGTCAGCACGGACAATGTAGTAGTTGCGAGCAGGAGGCTCTTCGTAAGTCCCTGTGTCATCCCATCCTCATATGTCATCTTTGTTACACAGATCTGCGCAGGTAGCGGAGAGATGGGAACTTACGGTTGTCTCTGTATCTCCAGCATGATCAGTTCATGAATTTTTATTGACGATCACCGAGGATTGCTGGTCCGTTGACTGGACCGCCGCATCCTCCTTGTCGCGGTCCTCGGCGTTGATGGCTGTTTTGGTATCGCTCTCTGGGAACAACCAGCGGTGAAACAGGCGGGTCATGCGGGGCATGACCACCCACGTCATCAGCGGCACCAGCGCGACAGTGGTAACGAAGGTTTGGAGTGTGAGCGGCAGTTCGCGAAGGTAGGGACCGGCGAGCCACGTCATGCCGGTGATCAGGGGGAAAATGGCAAGCCACGTGATCACCGCCATCTTTCGTCGCGGTGGCGGCACGATCGGACCCGTTGAGGGAATCGTGAACCACGTCTCCAGCCCTGTGACCGGTTGCAGCGGGGTGTGATACACCAACAGGTGGCATACTCGGTTGTAGACATCTTGGCGTTCTTCGGAGCGCTCCCAATGCCGAAGGTGCTCCTCGCTATCGAAATGCAGCACGAAGATGTACTCGAGGTACTTCCCGCTGTGCAGCTTGATGACCTCGCGTCGCAAAAAGCCTGGGAAGCTTCGCACCCGGTCTGAGAATTCCTTGGAAATCGCTTCGTAGACGGCTTCATCCTCGGGCCGGATGCGGTGCGTGATGGTCGCGGAGATGCTGGACGTATCCATGACGGAAACTTAGGGACGCAGTCTTGCAATCGGCAAGGGGGGCCATCGACCCGCCCTTGCCTTCTCCGCTCGAGGCCGGTCATGACGAGCGAGCCAACCGCCGGGCGCATCGCCTCCGGTTGGCCCTTTGCGGCGGCCCGTTAAACGAGGAGAGGTGTGCTGTCAGCAGCCGTTGCCGTCGAGAACTCCAGCTCCAGATCATAGGCTTCGAGCAGCGAGCCCGTCGCGGACGCTCCGCTGAACACTTCGAATAAGACCGAATGCGTGCCAGGACTGAAATCGGCATCACCGAAGAAGTTGTCGCCGGCATTACCGAATTGGGCGAAGGGCGAGAGAGACTCGACCTTGCTCACGCCATCATAGGTGATGCGCACGCTGCCAATCGGATCGGCGCCCGCCCTTGGCACCGCGTACAACGCGGTCGGTCGGTCGTCGAGCAGAGCGGCATCGAGTGCCTCATCGGAGATGACCTGGGCCAGCGTTGTGTCGTTCGCGGTGTCCACCAGGAAAAAGTCCAGATAGGCCGATGGCGAAGCCTCGGTTTCTGATTGCGTTCCATCGCCGACGGTGAAGGTCAGGGTGGTGGTGTCCAGAATGTCGAGCGTGGCGTTGGGTCCGGTGTAGGCGGTGACCACGGCGGTGTAGGTGCCGTCGGCGAACGTGGTTCCGCCCTGGTAGTTTCCGCCTCTGTCTCCGAACAACGCATAGGGGGCCAGGTTCTCGACCGTCGTTGGAAGGCCTGTTACCTCCAGCTTGACGCTGCCGATGGCATCGGCGTCGGGATGCTCCGGGTTGGCGACGGCGACGATGCTCGTCAGGCCCGCCGGCAGGTCCGTGGCGGCGATGGTGAGGTCCGGCACGAGCGCGAACAGGTCCTGGTCGGTTATCGTGTCGACCAGTGAAACGACCAGCAGGCCCGAGCTTTGCGTCGGATCGGTGACGTCCAGGTCGACGACAACCGGGTCGGACAGGCCACCTTGTCCATCGGAAACGGCATAGCGGAAGCTCGCCTGCGCGGCTTCGGCGCTGTCCGCGGTGAACAGGATGCGCCCACTCACCAGCTCGACGGTGCCGCCGACGGCGTCGCCGACACTGGCCACGACAAGGGCATCACCGTCCACATCCGTGTCATTGGCGAGGACCAAGTCAGTCAGGTCCGTGGTGATATCGCGCGTTGCCGTCAGTCCTGCATCGGCCGCGGCGACGGGGGCGTCATTGACGGCCTGGACCGCGACGGAGACCGTGACAGCGTCGCTGACCGCGCCGTCCGGGTCGCTGACCCGGTATTGGAAGGTGTCGGTGCCGTTGATGTCGGGCGCTGGCGTGTAGCGGATCTGGGTGCCGATGATCTCGACGGTGCCGGCCGTTGGCTGGACCGTGACGGCGGGCGTAAGCGGGTCGCCGTCCGGATCGGTGTCGTTGGCCAGAACGGCGATAACGACGGGGGTATCTTCTTGGGTGATGGCGTTGTCCGGCGTCGCCGTCGGCTCACGATTGGCGTTCGATTGCGTTCCATCGCCGACGGTGAAGGTCAGGGTGGTGGTGTCCAGAATGTCGAGCGTGGCGTTGGGTCCGGTGTAGGCGGTGACCACGGCGGTGTAGGTGCCGTCGGCGAACGTGGTTCCGCCCTGGTAGTTTCCGCCTCTGTCTCCGAACAACGCATAGGGGGCCAGGTTCTCGACCGTCGTTGGAAGGCCTGTTACCTCCAGCTTGACGCTGCCGATGGCATCGGCGTCGGGATGCTCCGGGTTGGCGACGGCGACGATGCTCGTCAGGCCCGCCGGCAGGTCCGTGGCGGCGATGGTGAGGTCCGGCACGAGCGCGAACAGGTCCTGGTCGGTTATCGTGTCGACCAGTGAAACGACCAGCAGGCCCGAGCTTTGCGTCGGATCGGTGACGTCCAGGTCGACGACAACCGGGTCGGACAGGCCACCTTGTCCATCGGAAACGGCATAGCGGAAGCTCGCCTGCGCGGCTTCGGCGCTGTCCGCGGTGAACAGGATGCGCCCACTCACCAGCTCGACGGTGCCGCCGACGGCGTCGCCGACACTGGCCACGACAAGGGCATCACCGTCCACATCCGTGTCATTGGCGAGGACCAAGTCAGTCAGGTCCGTGGTGATATCGCGCGTTGCCGTCAGTCCTGCATCGGCCGCGGCGACGGGGGCGTCATTGACGGCCTGGACCGCGACGGAGACCGTGACAGCGTCGCTGACCGCGCCGTCCGGGTCGCTGACCCGGTATTGGAAGGTGTCGGTGCCGTTGATGTCGGGCGCTGGCGTGTAGCGGATCTGGGTGCCGATGATCTCGACGGTGCCGGCCGTTGGCTGGACCGTGACGGCGGGCGTAAGCGGGTCGCCGTCCGGATCGGTGTCGTTGGCCAGAACGGCGATAACGACGGGGGTATCTTCTTGGGTGATGGCGTTGTCCGGCGTCGCCGTCGGCTCACGATTGGCGTTCGATTGCGTTCCATCGCCGACGGTGAAGGTCAGGGTGGTGGTGTCCAGCACCACGCCGCTGCCACGCTCTCCTTCATAGGCGGTGAGGATCAGAGTGTAGGTGCCGTCGGCGAACGTGGTTCCGCCCTGGAAGTTACCGTTCTTATCCCCGAATAGGGCGTAGGGCGCCACGCTCTCCACCTTGGTCGCGACGCCGACAAGCTCCATCTCGACGCTGCCGATGGCATCGGCATCTGGATGCTCCGGGTTGAGCACGGCCGCCAAAGTGGTCACGCTCGCGGGCAGGCCTGAGCCGGGAATAACAGCATCTTGCGTCAGCGCAAATAGAGGCAGGTCCGTCGTCGAGTCGATAAGGGAGACCTGCAACAGTTCGGGAAGGACCGGGGTATCGGTCACGGTCAGATTGACAGTGACCAACTCCGATAGGCCGCCTTTCCCGTCGGATACGCCATAGCGGAAGCTCGCCTGCGCGGCCTCGGCGCTGTCCGCGGTGAACAGGATGCGCCCGCTCACCAGCTCGACGGTGCCGCCGACGGCGTCACCGACAGTGGCAACAACAAGCGTATCACCGTCCACATCCGTGTCGTTGGCGAGCACCAGATCGGTCACGTCCGTCGCAACAGCAACCGTGGCCGCGATGTCCGTGTCGCCCGATGCCAGTGGCGCATCATTGACGCCGTCGATGTCCAGGAGCAAGCGACCCTGACGGTCGGCGGCGCCACCGGCATCTCGGCCCAGCCAATCGATCGTGTCGCTTCCAAAGTAATTGTCAGCCGGCGTATACGTCAGGGCGTCAAGATCGGCCGTTGCGATGACGTCTCCGCGGTCGACACGGACGCCATCCAGCGCAAGCACGCCATGGCTTGGCAGGCTGAGGATCTCCACAGACAATAAGGGGCTCGATCCGGCGATTGTGCTGAACGCTTGCTCGAAGGGCGCGGCGCCAGGCGAAAGCACCGCATCTTCAAGGCCATCGACAGTCACCGTTTCCGCCAGGGCATTGGCACTTCGGACCAGGATCGTCCAATCCTGATTAGGTGCATCGGGGGCGGTGCCAAGGTTAACAACACTGCCGCCTGAGACCTGACGCACCGAGCCAGTCTGGAGGTCGCCGCCCGAACGCGGGTCAAACCAGTCCACTTGGAAGTCGCCGCTGAAGCCCGTTAGGTCCAAGCTCGCCGAGCCGCCGTCGGGCAGATAGATCGCGTACACGTCGCCGGGTTTGGCAAAAACGAAGTCACCTGGGGTCGGCGTGGCGCCATCGGCCATCGCCATCTCGGTGACGGGCAGATAGGTCTCAAAAAACTCTGAAGCCGCCGATGTCCAGGTCCAAACGCTGTCGCGCGATCGGAAATCCTCCAGGGTCAAGTCATTGTGCGGACTGTTATAGCCAAAATACCATTCAACGCCCGCCCCACCCACGGTCAGCACGCCCCACATCTCGGCGCGCAGTTCCGCGTGATTGGCCTCCTGATTGAAGGGGCCGCCGCTGTCGGGGTCCATACCGCGGTTGGCTGGTCCTGTTTCGTCCCAGTTGACGATCCAAGGTCTGCCGGCTGCCTCCGACTCGGCGATCCATTTGGCAACATCGGACCGCGGGCCGGTTTGCTGGAGCGACACGCCGTCAAACGTGTCGTGACCGAGCATCGGCTTGTAAATGACGTCCTGGCCGCCGGGCCGCGTATGCACGACAACAGGATGATCGTAGGGATCGACGGCCTTGAAGAAGTCCGAAAACGCTTTCCGCTCGGCGGTCGAATTGGTGTTTTCCTCGCCCAGGTTCCACGTGACTCCGTTGTGATGGCCAAAACGTGCGATTAGCTCCCGATAGTAAACCGCGCGTTCGACGCCGAGCGCGCCGTCGTTCAGAAGCTGGTCGTTCTCCGTTTCCTGAGTGACCACGTGCATGGCCACACCTTTGGCGTCCATGTGTGAGAACACGATCTCCCACTGGGCAAGCTTGGAGACATCAAACGCCGATACCCGGTCGGCGTCGATGTCGCTGGCATCTTTCGGAATATTTCCCAGGTTGGGGTCGACCCAAGGCCAAGCATCACGGCCGTCGCCGGCGACGTTGTTGGTCAAGAAGTAGATCGAGTTAACGCCTTTGCCGGCCAGATAATTGACCGCCCCAATGATACCTTTTCCCTGATCTGCCCCCCATACTGGATCGCCGTTATTCCAATCCGCGACATGCGGCAAATACTGGTGGCGGTTTAAGGTGTTATCGAACTCTCCGTAGGCGAGAAAATTCTCGGGGCTGTCCGCACCAGCTTTGATAAAATGCTTGCCGGTTTCGGCGTGGACCAGATAATGCTCGCCCACATAGTCGAGTTGCCCTTTCGCCCGGAAGTCTTCACCAGTCTTGTCTGTCTGCTCGACCGTAAAGCTGCCAGTGGTCCCGTGAATGGGGGCCAGTGGTGTGCCGGTGCTCGGATCCGTGTCGGCCGCCACGTTTTCGCCCGTGCGAAAGGAGGCCTCGTAAGTCCACTCTCCCGTCAGCGATGGGTTGAAGTGTGCCCTCCACACCGTCCCAGTCGTGGCGCCCGTGTCCGCGGCGTCGCCATCGGCGGCGAAGTATCCTGGCACGATCAGCGTTGTGCCGGTATCCGAATGGGTAAACGTGACATCGAGACGAGTATCAAAGAATGTCGCTCGCGTTTCTGCGGCCTCCACGCCGTCAAAGCTCAAGGTAACCGTGTGCCACGTTTTGAGTTCGCCCGAAATTGCTGCCGTTGAATTGCTCATCGCCATCGCTCGCTCTCTCTTTCCTCAACAACGCTCATGAAAACCGACAACAAGCCCCCCTTGCGCGGATCGACAGCATCGCCCGCCGCTGATTTGTTTACCCTTATGGGCTATTTTTGAACCCTTCGTGGGCCCGATGCATGGCAGCGCTCTGCCGGCGCCGTCCTAAAACACCCGCGGTCTCGCAGCCAATTGCGGTCTTGAAAAGGCACAATGTCATTGATGCGCACTGGGGTTTAAGAAAACAGCGTCGTTACCAAATGATCCCTAGTTGATAATAAGCTACCTAACAGATCTGTGGTGTTGGCCTCAGGGAGTTGCGAATTTCAGGCAGAAGCTCTCTCTTCACGTTCGTTTATTTAATAAGGCGTGACATATTCAGTGCGAATACTGAGCATTCGCAAACCTCCGCTGGCCGCGGGACACACGCCGGCTAGGCTGCAAACCAAGGCAGGACCTTACGTCGGAGCTGGGCTAGTGAGGCGGGCCACAGTACGCGGCCCTACTGGTAAAAGGGCGGAAACTCAGCTGGGCGAGCCTAGCAAAACGGGGCGTCACTGAATCGACATAAAAACGTCATGAAACGTTAATGCCCATTCATCGATGGCGAGGGATATTCGGTGCGCGGGTGGCCCAACGGGCACGTAACACTGTGCCAACGGAGGAGGTTCTGTTATGAAAGTCTCGGGAACTTTTAAATCGGGGGTTGTGGCTGCAGGATTCGCGGCGGCAATGTTTACCGGTGATGCCCTTGCGGAGGTTAAGCTCCAGGGCTCCGGTGCCAGTTTCCCGGCTCCAATTTACTCCAAGTGGTTCAAGGATTTCAGCGAAGCCAACGACGAGTATCGTGTCGACTATCAGTCGAAAGGAAGCGGTGCCGGTATTCAGGATTTCACGGGCGCGATTGTTGATTTTGGCGCTAGCGACGCGGCCATGAGCGACGATGAAATCAACGCGGTACACGCGCGCGACAAGGAAGAGGACGAACTTCCGAATGGCGTGGTCCTGCTGCCGATGACAGCCGGCGAGATTGTCCTTGCTTACAATCTTGACGGTGTCGACGAGCTGAAGTTGCCGCGGAGCGTCTATCCTGAGATTTTCGCGGGCAAGATCACCAAGTGGAACGACGAGCAAATCGCTGCCGCCAATCCTGGTGTTGAGCTGCCCGATGAAGACATCACAGTTGTGGTGCGCTCGGACTCCTCCGGGACGACTTATGTATTCACGGGCCATCTCTCCACGATCAGCGATAGTTTTAAGGAAGCCGTTGGTCAGGGCAAGGCGCCGCAGTGGCCGACCGCCAATACGTTCGTGAAAGCGCCGCGCAACGACGGCATCACGGCGACCGTCAAGCAAACACCCGGTGCCATCGGTTATATCGAGTATGGCTTCGCTAAGCTGAGCGGCACGCCGGTCGCCATGGTGGAGAACAAGGACGGCAATTTCGTTGCCCCCGGTCCAGAGAGTGGTGGTGCCGCTTTAGCTAGTGCCGAGTTCCCTGAGGGTAAGTTGCCCGGATCGGACATCGCTGATCTGCGCGCGTGGGTCTATGATCCGTCCGGTGAGGCGTCCTATCCGATCGCCACGTTTACCTGGATGATCTTCCCCCAGGATATGGACGATGAAAAGGCAGCCGCCGCCAAGGCATTGATCGAGTACTCGCTGACCGAAGGGCAAAAGAGCGCCGATGCGCTGGGCTATATCCCGCTTCCGGATAGCGTGGTCGAGAAGGTGCGTGAGGCGGCAAAGTCCATTCAGTAAAGCGACCCGTCGGCATAGTTAAGCGCCAGTTCCCTCAAACACCGCGTTTGGGGGCTGGCGCTTGTCGCTATGCCTAAACAGCCTCGCGCCAAGGGGTTCCAGATTATGTCTTCCAATCCGTTCGAGGCTCACGTCACCGAGGGCTCGATCTCGGGTCCGCCGTCCAGTCGGGACTACCTGAGTGACTCGGTGTTTCGCGCACTGGCAGCGTTGTGCGCGATCCTGATCGTCGTCTTGCTGGTTTACATCCTGTGGGAAATCGGGGTCAAAGCCGGCCCAGCGATGAGCGACTATGGTCTCGGTTTCATAACCGGAACGACGTGGAACGGCTCCACGGCGGAGTTCGGCGTCCTCCCGGAAATCTGGGGCACCCTCTACAGTTCCCTTCTGGCACTCCTTCTCGGTGGCGTGTTTGGCGTTGGAATCGCGATTTTTTTGACGCAGGACTTCATCAACGCCCGGGTGGCCACGGTCTTTCGGACGATCGTGGAGCTGCTCGCGGCCATTCCGTCCGTCGTGTATGGCCTTTGGGGCATCTACGTCGTCATTCCGCTGCTTCGTCCCGTGGCCGATTGGCTCAATGACGTCTTGGGCTTTATTCCGATTTTCGGCACGAGCCTGAGCGGCCCGGGGTTGGCCCCGGCGGCACTGGTGCTGGCGATCATGATCCTGCCGACCGTTGCGGCTCTCTCCGTCGACGCAATGAAGCGTATTCCTTACAAGGTTAAGGAAGCGGCCTACGGGATGGGCACGACGCGCTGGGAGGCAATCCTGAGGGTCATGCTACCGACGGCCTCGTCGGGCTTGCTGGCGGCTCTGGTGCTTGGCTTCGGTCGTGCTCTTGGCGAGACCATGGCGCTTGCCATGCTGATCGGCAACAGCAACCAGATCAACTTGTCGCTGTTCGCGCCGGCCAACACGCTCGCATCCTTGCTTGCGTCCAATTTCCCGGAGGCGGGGGCGATCGAAGTTCAGGCGCTGATGTATGCCGCCATCGTGTTGCTGGTCATTACCTTCATCGTGAACGTAGTTGGCCTCGCGATTCAGCAATTCACCATGCGGAAGTTCGAGGGCAAGAAATGACCGACGTGGATTTGACCTCATCGTCACCCCTGGCGGCACCGCAGCTGATGCGCAGACCGTTTGCCGGGCGTGCCTTGAAGAGCAGCATCCTGACCGGCTTGACCTGGGGGATTGCGATCCTGGGCAGCGTTCCACTGTTTTCAGTGATCTTTATGTTGCTCGTTGAAGGCGGTGCGCGGCTGGATTTCGAGGCGCTGACCGGCCTCCCGCCTGCCGGCTTCGACTTGGGCGGCGGCTTCGGCAACGCCATCATCGGCACAATCGTGATGGTCGCCATTGCAACGTTGATCAGCGTCCCGTTTGGGGTTTTGGCGGCAATTTATCTGGCCGTCCTAGGTCCGCACAGCAAAGTGGCCAGCGTCTCGCGCTTCGTGGCCAAAACCCTGACGGGCTTTCCCTCGATCCTGGCCGGCGTGTTCACCTATGCGGTGTTGGTGATCAACTTCGGCTACTCGGCTTTGGCGGGCGGCGTTGCCCTGTCGGTGCTGATGTTGCCGACGGTTGTGCTGGCGGCCGAGGAGGCAATGAAGCAGGTGCCCCAGAAGATGCAGGATGCCGCATATGGCATGGGCTGCACGCGCAGCCAGGTCATCTGGAAGGTGGTACTGCCTACCGGCATGCCGGGCATTATCACCGGTGTCATGCTTGCCGTTGCGGGGGCGGCGGGTGAGTCCGCGCCGCTCTTGTTCACCGCGCTCTTCAGCAACTACTTCATATCGGAGGTGATGGAGCCGACGGCGTCTCTCTCCATCCTGATCTACAACTTCTCGGCGATGCCCTTCGAAAACCAGATATCACTCGCGTGGGCAGCGTCGCTGGTTTTGGTCATCATTGTTCTCGTCTTCAACATCTTGGCTCGCGTCATTGGGCGCAGCAAAGTCTGAGCCAGGTCGGAGGGTATGGTCATGGGCGCAGCGGCTGAACCGGCGATTTCGCAGGCAGCAACGTTCACACCCGCGGGTGATGTCGTTATCGACTGCCGGCTGCAAAAGGTCTTCTACGGGGATTTCCTCGCCGTTCGCGACAGCAACGTGCCGATCGAAAAAGGGAAAATCACCGGTTTCATCGGGCCGTCCGGATGCGGAAAAAGCACGGTGCTTCGCAGCTTGAACCGAATGAACGACCTCATTCCGGTGTTTCGTCTCGAGGGCCAGGTCAACTACCACGGCCAGGATATCTACGGCAAAAGCGTCGATCCCGTCGTCGTTCGCCGCTACATCGGCATGGTTTTTCAGCAGCCCAACCCGTTCTCCATGAGCATTTACGACAACGTTTCGTTCGGGCTTCGCCTCAACCGCTTCAAGGGCGACATGGACGAGCGGGTGCAGAAGGCGCTCGAACGCGCGGCCTTGTGGAAAGAGGTGAAGGACAAGCTCAAAAACAGCGGCTTGTCCCTGTCCGGCGGTCAACAACAGCGGCTGTGCATTGCCCGCGCAATCGCGACCGAGCCGGACGTGTTGCTGATGGACGAACCCTGCTCGGCTTTGGACCCCATTGCGACCCGCCAGGTCGAACAACTTATGCTGGAACTGAAAGAGCGCTACACCGTTGCTCTTGTGACCCACAACATGCAGCAGGCCGTGCGCGTGGCCGACACCACGGCGTTCTTCGGTGTCGATATCGCCCAGGGCGGTCGAACCGGATATCTGGTGGAAATGGGCGACACCAAGCAGCTGTTCGACAGTCCGCAGGAGCAGCTCACCAAGGATTACGTCTCTGGCGCCTTCAGCTGAGGGCGACCGGCAAACACTAAGGATTCCCGCGAGGGGCATGAGTTCGCTCTCGCACCGGTTCCGGGTCTTGAGACGATAAGGACGAGCGATGCAAACGTTCCAAGCGATCAAAAAGGCGGCGGTGGCGGTTGTGCTGTCAGCGGCCTTGGTGGCATGCGGTGACGAACCAGCTGAGGAGCAGACGAGCTCCAACGGCCGTCTGACCCTTGTCGGAGCCGGTGCGACGTTTCCCGAGCCGTTGTATGACAAGTGGATAGAAGTCTATACGGAGGCTCATCCCGAGGTGGCAATCCACTATGACGGGGTCGGCAGCGGGGAGGGCATTCGGAAGTTTGTCGCCCGGGAGGTTGATTTCGGCGCCAGCGACGCCGCCATGGACGATGCCTCCATCGCCAAGGTGGAAGATGGCGTCAAACTGATCCCAGCAACGGCGGGCCTGATCGTTCTCGCGTACAATGTGCCGGGGCTTACGGGCGAGTTACGGCTGCCGCGCGACGTCTATGTCGACATCTTCCTTGGTAAGATATACCGCTGGGATGACGAGCGGATCGTGGCCGCCAATCCGGGTGTCGACTTGCCACCGCGTCTGATTCAGACGGTTGTTCGTCGCGACAGCAGTGGGACCACGTTCGCTTTTACGAACCACCTGAGCGCGATCAGTGAGGCATGGCGAAATGAGGGGCCGGGCACGGGCAAGCAAGTAGACTGGCCCGGTGGCGCTATGACCGGTGCCGGCAATGATGGAGTGGCGCAGAAGGTGGTGATCAGTGTCGGGTCCATCGGCTACATGGAATACGGGTATGCGTCGCGGCTGGGTCTGCCCATGGCCATTCTCGAGAATAGGGACGGGAACTTCGTGAAGCCCGGAGCGAAAAGCGGTCGCGCGGCTCTCGCGAACGCTGCGGAACAGCTACCGGACGATCTAAGGCTGTTTGTGCCGGACCCGGTCGGAGCGGAGTCCTATCCGATTGTGAGTTTGTCGTGGTTGCTGCTCTATGCGGACTACCCTGACGACAAGGCGACAGCGCTGAAAAACGCTGTCGCCTGGGGCTTGAGCGAGGGCCAGTCGATCGCCGAGGGTATTGGCTATATCCCGCTGCCGGAGGAGATCACATCTCGGGCAAATGAGGCCTTGGCAAGCATCCAGTAATCTTGCATCGGATGTGATGAGGGCGCCGGCAGGTCGGGATCGTTCGCCTGTCCGACAACAAGGCGTGTTCGACGGTTCGGGGCCGCAGCGTCTCAGGCAGCCTCAGATCCCTGGGGTCGTGGCGGTCCTGCCGCCGGGCAAATAGGGGTGATATGCACCAAGCCCGTTTGAACCTGCCTGCCATCGAAACGGCGCTGCGTCAGGTCAAGTCGGATTTTCCTCGGATCAATGAGCGCCTGCGCGAGCATCGTGATCCAATGAGCGAAACGGTGCTGGCTAACATGATGGCCGGATATCGCGCCATTGATGTCATGCTTGCCAGTGACGTCGACCTGTTCGCGCTCGGCAATTCCAAGCACCTGCTTGACCTGAACACGATTGTGTTGTGGGGTCCGGACCGGGTTCGCTGGGCTGAGTTCAAGGGTGCGATCGAGGCGAGTGAGAGGCACTTCTACGCGGACAGCGGTCGCGGGATCGGGGACCTGGCCGAATGGTGGACTCTTCATCGGCACGATTCGGCCTGGAGGCGCGCGGCCGGAAGCTATATCCGGATCTTGAGCGAACCCCAGTTGTTCGTGGAAGGGAACCACCGGACCGGAGCTTTGATCATGAGCTACATCCTGGTTTCGGCTGGTTACCCGCCGTTCGTTCTTTCGGTGGACAATGCAATGGGCTACTTTGAGCCATCTTCACTCATTAAGCGCACACGAAAGGGAAGCTTGGCGATGTTGTTCGAGGTGCCGAAGCTCAAGCGCCAGTTCGCTGCATTTCTGAAACAACACGCCCAGATCACGCACGTGTGCCACCCGTTCTGAGACTTGCCACCGGACGTCGAAGATGAGCGATTGGCCCCGCGGCACAGGACGTCGTGCGGCTGCGTCACCGCCGTGCGACTCGCTGAGCCCAACAACAGAATTCGGTCACCATGGAGCGCTTGATGATTGATAATTTTAGGGGTAGAGGCCTCAAATCGATAAAATACAGGGCTGGCAAGGGTCAAAAATTCAATAAAAAGACCACATTTGTTGAATATGATGACAAAAAATCAACCTTTATAGAAAATGTGATATCAGGAACGGAAGTAAATATTGATTATCTTCAAAATGCATATCTGATTTACACATCAAAAAAACCAGGGGTTATACTATTTGAAAAAAATGGATCTGTTTATAACAACTCCACAATGCATGCAGATAGTGAATTTTTGAGTCAAGTTACAGAAAACGCCGCCGAAATGGACTCCGCATTTCTCGCCGGGGATCGCTTTACCGGTGGCAATATGTGCCATGTCATTGTTGATCACCTTTGTCGCGCTTACGAGTCAAGGCGTCATGGCATAAAAAAAATACCAATTTTATTTTACGATACAACTTGGGATTGGTCAAGAGGATTTATCGACAGAATTGTCGATAACTGTTATTTTCTCGAAAAGGAAAAAGTATATTTTTTTAAGCGCCTATATCTTTTTTCTAATGCACTTGATGGACCGCTCCGTCATCCGACGATGCAATATTTTAAGAATTACTGTGATGATCTACAAGCCTGCGTTCATAAATTTTGCTTTGAAAGTACTATCTATCCGCGCCGGCTGTATCAGTCGCGATTGGGGGCGGTCGCGCGCAAAATGGGCAATGAAGAGCTTTTAATCGATCGATTGGAGCGGGCGGGGATAAAAGCTTTTGAATTTACAGGTCTGAGTGTTCGTGATCAACTCATGCTATTTTTTAATGCAGAAACGATTATTGCACCACACGGTGCCGGCCTGACTAACCTAATTGCCTCCCGCCCAAAGACGGATGTCATAGAAATTTTCTTCACGGGAACCGACGTCTATCGAGAAATCAGTAAGATCTACAAACTTAACTATAAAAGATGGCGCAACCCTGATCGAGCTCGGCGTGTCAATATTGATGAACTTCTAGATTATCTACACGATAAGAACCAGCTATAAGGCTCTGAGCCTTGAGCCGTCCGATTTCCAAATCTGGTTTTCGCCATTTAGAACGGGACGATAAGGAACCTGGCACATGGGGCTCCGTTGCCGGCGCCGCGATCGCCATAAGCCGAAATCGGATGGCATTGATTGCTGGCGAGAGGAGTATTCTGCATTGTAAGGTGAGGCCTGCGGAGGGCCTGCGCACATCGCTCTTGAAGAGAGGAAAGCTTGGCCATGGGTGAGTTGCAAGCGCTCTATTTGCACGTCGGGCATGGAAAGACTGGCAGCAGCTTTATCCAGTCGTCGCTATCACTTTCCATTGATCAATTGATGAGAAATAAAATAACATACCCAATTAGTGAAAAAAATAAGGCGAAGGCGAGTAAGGGATACATAACCTCGGGAAACCTCGGAAAAAATTCCATCAATTATATACTTAATTTATCTTCTCAAATAGTGAAAAATTCAGTTTTATTGTCGAGTGAACACCTGTTTTTGCCTCGAGATAACGTCATCCCTGGCTCGCAAGCCGTAAATCCATTTTGGGCGTTTGATTTTATTGATGAATTTCGAAATTTGGCTCCGATTGAGACGGTATCGATTCTCCTGTTTATTCGTGACCCCCTGGATCATGCGGCGTCAATTTACCAACAAATGATCAAGCGAAAGGGAGAAGCTAACGAATTCGAAGAGGTGCTTAACAATTACTCTTTTCCGCAACGCGTCTTTAGCTTTCTGCAGATGGCCGGCGACCGTGGGCACAAAGTTCACGTCAAAAACTACAGTCGACATGAAAAAAAATTGCTCATGTGCGTTGAGCAGTGGCTTGGTTTGGAAGACGAAACCTTGGTACGCCCACCTATAGGGCGGGTAAACCGTTCGATGACTTTGTCCGAGTTGCAGCTTCAGATGTCGTTCAACAAGCGTCTAGGCGTAGTTGCCGCATCACTGGTGAGTGATGCTCTGTGCAATCATTTGCCCGACATTGCCTCGGATCGCCCCCCCGTCTCGAAGGACGCTCTAGCAAAATTCATTGAAAAAATGCAAAAATACACTGACAGAGTAGCATCGATGCTTCCAGAAAGCGAGCAATATCACTTGCCGGATTCTGATGAGATATCGCAATATGTTTCTCCAAATGATAAAGCGCAACCCTTGATCTTTTCAAGGGAGCAAATCGATATCGTAGCAGAGGCCGTGGCACAAAGAATAAAGATGCTGATTCGCGAAAAAAATATCGAGACAGCCAAGCGGCTTCTGGCCGAATCGCAACGGGCGGAGGCCAACAAGAAGGTCGAAAACGCGCAGAGGCTTTGCCAAAAGGCTCTGGATGTCCTGACTGCAGAAGAACTGACCACAAGGCAGGACCAGGAGCTTCTTGAGCAACTGACGAAGCGCCGCGCCAAACTATCGCGGATGGAGCAGGTCGGGTGAGGCCCGGGCAAGCTTAAGCGGCTTCCAGGTCTGCCGGATTTCCGAACCGCCAGCCCCATGGTGCGCAGGTGTTGACAAGCTCGCTGTAAACTACCCTTGTGTGCAAGCCGGAAGCGAATCGCGATGGACCGGAAGGTCCTTGCCAAGTGAGTGGTTTCGCTTAGGTTCGGCTGGGGTAGGGTCCGTGCCAGCGCCTGCGACGTCACCACAAGAGCGTTGCACCACGTCATCGACCGATCGGCGGCGCCTGGAGATTCAGATCACCGGCGCGGTCCAGGGCGTCGGCTTTCGGCCCTTCGTCTATCGCTTGGCTGCTGACCTCGCGCTCACGGGATGGGTGGGCAACAACGTCCGCGGCGTCGTCATCGATGTCGAAGGCGAGGGCTCACAGCTCGCTCGATTTCTGCGGCGCATCCGTTCGGAACGCCCGACCCATTCGAGTATTCACACATTGCGATCTCGGCGCCGGGCGCCGATCGGCTACAAACAGTTCGAGATCCGCCACAGCGAGGATCGGGGCAGCAAGCGAGTTCCGGTCCTCCCGGATCTCGCCACGTGTCCCGAATGTCATGCGGACGTTTTCGAACCGCAAAACCGCCGCTATCGCTACCCCTTCACCAACTGCACCCGCTGCGGGCCGCGGTTTTCGATCATCCATGCCCTCCCTTATGATCGCCCTAACACGACCATGAAGGCATTTGAGCTCTGCTCGGCGTGTGCGGCGGAGTATGGAGATCCCTCGGATCGTCGCTTCCATGCACAACCCAATGCTTGTCCCGTCTGTGGACCGCGTCTATCCGTCTGGGTGGTGGGGGAGGACGGTACGTGGCACGAGGCCGCGGTCGACGATGGCGCGTTGCTCGAAGCCGCCGCCGCCGTCCGCGGCGGGGCCGTCGTCGCCGTCAAAGGACTTGGCGGCTTCCACCTCGTCGTTGACGCCACAAGCGCCGATGCCGTTCGTCATCTCCGTGTGCGAAAGCGGAGGCCCGCCAAGCCGTTTGCCGTCATGGTGGCCGACCTCGCCGAGGCATCGCGTCTGTGTTTCACGGACGAGAACGTGTCCGAACGGCTGGTATCATCCGAGGCACCGATCGTGCTGCTGGCGAGGCGGGACGGCGTCGAGGGTGCGACCATCGCCGAGTCGGTTGCGCCGGGCAATCCGACCCTCGGCGTTATGCTTCCGTCCATGCCGCTGCACCACCTGCTGCTGTCGGAGGTCGGTAGGCCCGTGGTGGCGACGAGCGGCAATGTTAGCGATGAGCCTATTTGCACGGATACGGCGGAAGCAAAACAGAAGCTGCATGGGATCGCCGACGTCATCCTGACCCACAACCGGCCTATCGCCCGGCATCTGGATGACAGCGTCGTGCAGATTGTGGCGGGCGCTCCGCGGTTGCTGCGGAGGGCCCGCGGCTATGCGCCCTCGCCGGTGCGCTTTGGCGCGCCACTGCCGACCGTGCTGGCGGTGGGCGCCCACCTCAAGAACACAATCGCGCTCAGCATCGACGATCAGGTGTTTGTCAGCCAACACATCGGAGACTTGCAGACACCGGAAGCGATTGCCGCGTTCGAGCGGGTCATTACCGATTTTCTTACTCTTTATGACGCACGACCCTTAGCGATCGCCCATGATCGCCATCCGGACTATCACTCGACGCACTGGGCGACGCAGGCAGCTGCGAACGGTATCGCATCGGGCCTTCGTCGTGCCTCTCGAACCATAGCCGTGCAGCACCATCACGCCCATTTGGCCTCGTGCCTTGCTGAAAACCAGATCAGCGGAGACGCGCTGGGCGTGGTGTGGGACGGTGCCGGCTACGGCCTGGACGGCACGATCTGGGGCGGGGAGTTCCTGCTCGGCAGCGCAGCGGACGTGCGGCGGGTTGCCCATTTGCGCACCTTTCTACTGCCCGGCGGCGACATGGCTGCCCGGGAGCCGCGACGCGCGGCGTTTGCCATCCTGCGTGAAGGACTTGGTGATACCGCCCTCGATCAGACGGATTGGGCGCCGATCGCCGCGTTCTCTCACGCCGAGCGCCGGACGATCGCGACGATGCTCGATAAAGGTCTGAATTCGCCTGCGACCACGAGTATGGGGCGCCTGTTCGACGCTGTGGCCGCCATCGCGGGCCTGTGCCAGCGGGCGGAGTTCGAGGCTCAGGCCGCCATGTCTTTGCAGTTTGCGGTGACCCGACCCATTCGGGACGCCTATCCAATCGAGCTGTGGACCGATCGGAACCCGGTCATCGTCGACTGGTGGCCGACCATAGAGGGCATGCTTGCGGACTGTCGCCATGGCGTGGACCCGGCCAAAATGGCCGAGCGCTTTCATGGTGCGTTGGTCGAAGGCCTAGTGGCCGTAGCGCATCATGTTGGCCAAGAGCGAGTGGCGCTAACGGGCGGGTGTTTCCAGAACAGCGTTCTCATGGAACATGCTGCCAATCGGCTCCACGCGGAAGGGTTCCGAGTACTTCTGCATCGCCAGGTACCCAGCAACGATGGCGGCATCAGCCTCGGTCAGGTGGCCGTTGCCGCCGCCACGCTCGACCCAAGCACGCATTGATCGCTAGATTCGACGGGATGGCTGCTCCAGACACGGCTTTCCCGAGCGATGCTTTGCGCTGTGAGAAGGCTGCTAAGCGCACAGCGATCGCGAGAGATGACTGGCGTCAAGGGCGGAGCGCGTTCGGGCCACAGCGAGGCAAGAGGTCGGCGGGGTTCTGCGCGCGGCCACTATCGCGTGGTTTGTGAGGGAGTATACTCATTCGACATGAAACGGTTTGCATTGATCGGGGCCGCCGGGTTTGTTGCGCCGCGGCACATGAAGGCCATAAAGGACACGAAGAATGTCCTCGTTGCCGCATTGGATCCCAGTGACAGTGTCGGCATCATCGACAGCTACTTCCCCGATTCGGATTTTTTCACCGAGTTCGAGCGCTTCGACCGCCACATCGACAAGCTGCGGCGCAAAGGGGAGCCCGTCGACTACGTGTCGATCTGCTCGCCGAATTATCTCCATGATGCCCATGTTCGATTTGCGCTCCGCAGCGCGGCCCAGGCTATCTGCGAGAAGCCGCTTGTGCTCAATCCCTGGAATCTCGACGCACTCGCCGAGATCGAGCGGGAGTCCGGGAGACGGATCTACAACATACTGCAGCTTCGCTTACACCCGGCCATCCGGGCGCTACGTGACAAGGTCGCAGCCGCGCCGCCGGATCGATCGTTCGATGTGGATCTGACCTACCTGACGTCCCGCGGGCACTGGTACCAGATCAGTTGGAAGGGCGCGCTGGAGAAGTCCGGTGGCGTCGCGACCAACATTGGCGTCCATTTCTTCGATATGCTGGCCTGGGTCTTCGGGCGGCGGCTTGAGAGCGTCGTGCACCTGCATGGGCCCGATTCGGCAGCGGGTTTTCTCCACTATGAGCGGGGCCGTGTCCGGTGGTTCCTGTCGATCAATCCGGCTCACCTTCCGGACAAGGCCCGAGAGGCTGGCAAGCGAACCTATCGGTCGGTGCTGATCGACGCTGAAGAGTTGGAATTCAGCGAAGGCTTCACGGACCTTCATACGGCAAGCTATGAGGACATTCTGAGCGGCGGCGGATTTGGTATCGACGACGCGCGCGCGGCCATCGAAACGGTGTATGACATTCGGCGTGCCCCACCTGTTAGCCCACGCGGCGACTATCATCCCATGTGCCTCAACGTGATCTCCGATCGGTGATCCCCGAGTGTTCCGAGCCGCCCGCCCTTCTGAACCGGCACATATCTCGGAGAATGCAAGGGTGCAGGTGGGAGACCCAAACCTAGCAGTCCGGACGCCACAACACCTGTTATCGTCTCGTTTCGGGAGAGCTTCGCTCAATGGACATTCGTGGTAAAAAACTCGTCGTCATCGGTGGAGCGGGTTTGATCGGCTCCCATACCGTCGATCGTCTCACCCGGGAGGATGTCGGCGAAATCCTGATCTATGACAATTTCGTTCGCGGCACCCACGAGAACCTGGCCGGTGCCCTGCGCGACCCTCGGGTCAAGGTCTACGACATCGGCGGCGATATCCTGCAGACCGATATCTTGGACTCCGCGCTTGTGGGTGCTGACGGCGTGTTTCACTTCGCAGCATTGTGGCTGCTGCAATGCCACGAGTACCCGCGCGCGGCCTTCGACGTGAACATCCGGGGCACGTTCAACGTGATAGAGGCCTGCGTCAAACACGGCGTGCAACGGCTGGTCTACTCGTCCTCGGCATCGGTCTATGGTGATGCCGTTGAGGAGCCGATGACGGAGGAGCACCCCTTCAACAACAAGAACTTCTACGGGGCCACGAAGATTTGCGGCGAGGCCATGCTGCGCGCCTTCCACCACCGCTACGAGCTGGCTTATGTGGGGTTGCGCTACATGAACGTATATGGTCCCCGTCAAGACTACCGCGGCGCCTACATCGCCGTAATGATGAGGATGTTGGATGCCATCCAGCGTGGCGAAGGTCCGACCATCTTAGGCGATGGCTCCGAGGCGTTCGACTTCGTCGCCGTTGAGGACTGCGCCAACGCCAATGTCTGCGCCATGCGCTCGGACGCCGTTGACCGCTTCTACAACGTCGGTACCGGCACACGGACATCGTTGAAGGAGTTGGCGGAGTTGATGCTCCAATTCACCGGGTGCAATCTGCCCATCAATTATGCGCCGCGTAGCCAGGCGACACTGGTGCGCAACCGCATCGGCAGCCCCAAACTGGCCGCTGAGGAGATCGGCTTCACAGCCGAGGTGGATCTGCGTGAAGGGCTGCGGCGTTTGATCGATTGGCGCAATCGAAAAGTTGCCGCGAGCCCGCGAATCGACGCCGACGAAGCGCGCGTCTGACGACAAGGCCGAACCACAATGTCCACGCCTGAGCGCAGCGTCCAAATCGCTTTGCCTTGCATGGGGGCGGAGGAGCTTGACGCCGTCCGCGGTCCAATCGAATCTGGCTGGTTGACTCAGGGGCCGCAGGTGGCGGCATTCGAGAAAGCCTTCGCCGCTCGTCACGAGGTGCCCGTCGCCCTCGCCACCACGTCGTGCACGACCGCCCTCCACTTGGCGCTGGCGGCCATGGGAGTGGGACCGGGCGATGAAGTCCTTGTACCGGCGTTCACTTGGATTTCGACGGCCAATGTGGTGCTGCACTGTGGCGCCAAGCCCGTGTTCTGCGATGTGGACCCGGCCACCTTCAATATCGCGCCGGAGGATGCAGCAAAGCGGGTAACGAACCGCACGCGGGCGGTCATTCCCGTGCATCTGTTTGGCCTTTGCGCGGACATGGATGCGTTGCGTGCTACGCTTCCCGGGTCCGTGCGCTTCCTGGAGGACGCGGCCTGCGCCGCTGGTGCCTCTTACAAGGGTCGCCCCGCTGGTGGACACGGAGATGCCGCGGCGTTCTCGTTCCATCCGCGCAAGTCGATCACGACTGGCGAAGGCGGGATGCTCACGACCAGAGATCACGATTTAGCGCAAAGAGCGGAGAGGCTCCGCAACCATGGCGCCTCGATCTCCGAGGAGCAGCGCCATCACGGACCTAGGCCCTATCTGTTGCCTGAGTTTAATCTGCTTGGTTTCAACTACCGCATGACCGACCTGCAGGGAGCGGTCGGACTTGCGCAACTGGGCAAGCTGGACCGCTTTGTGGATGAGCGAGCGGCCGCTGCGGCGTGGTATCGCGACGCACTAGGTGACATCGACTGGCTGCGTCTACCGGAAGAGCCCGAACACGGCCGGCATGCCTGGCAGGCCTTCGTCACCGTGGTGGATCCCGAGCGAGCCCCGCTGTCACGCAATGAGATAATGGACCGCCTGCAGCGGAAGGGCATCGCCACCCGCCCGGGGACACATGCTGTCCACATGCTGGGCTACTACGCCGAGAGATTCGGATTTCGGGCCGACGATTTTCCCGGCGCCCGCGACAGCGATGTCAACAGCATGGCGATACCGCTGCACAACCGTATGAGCGAGGACGACTACCACTATGTTGCCGATGCGATCCGATCCCTCGGTCATTGAGACCGCGCCCATGCCGGCCTGGTTTTGGGGCCTGCTTCGTGTTCGCACGGTACCTGACGAAGGCAGTGCACTGACGATCGCAGGGCGTCGATTTATCGTTCGGGACGGTATCCTTAGGGGCGAAGCGCTTTATTCCGCGGCGCAGCAGCAGACGACCGAGACCTTTGGGTTCAAGTGGCACCAACGCGAGACCTTCGAAAGCGAAGCGTCGCGCACGATGATGCGGCACTGGGCCAATGATCGGTATGGCCCGGTGGACCACTGGATTGCTGAGCTGGGTGGCCGTCCTGTCGTTGTCGACGCCGGCTGCGGTGGGGCGTTCACGGGCCGGGAGTACTTCGGTCCGGTGCTGGATCGCATTCGATACCTGGGCGTCGATATCTCGCGCGCGGTCGATGTAGCCCGCGCGCGAATGGCCGAGGTGGCCGCCGATGCCGCGTTCTTGCAATGTGATTTGACCACATTGCCGTTTCCCGAGGACAGCTTAGACGTCGTGTTTTCGGAGGGCGTTCTTCACCATACGGACTCGACCGAGCGCGCGATCAAGGCGCTCGTACCCTTGGTTCGTCCCGGTGGGTTGTTCTTGTTTTACGTCTACCGGGAAAAGGGTCCGATCCGTGAATTCACGGACGACTACATTCGCGAGAAAATGCAGCAAATGAGCCCGGAGGAGGGCTGGAAGGCCATTATGCCATTGACCAAGCTCGGCAAAACACTGGGCGACTTGAATATTGAAATCGACATCGACGAACCGATCGAACTCCTTGGACTGCCCGCCGGGCGCGTCAATCTTCAGCGGCTTTTTTATTGGCACATCTGTAAAGCGTTCTATCGACCCGAATACAGCCTCGACGAAATGAACCACATCAATTTCGATTGGTACGCGCCGCAGAACGCCTTCCGTCAGACCCCGGAGCAGGTCCGCACTTGGTGCGGCGAGGCGGGACTCACGATCGAACGTGAGCGTATTGAGGAGTCCGGGATCACCATCGTGGCGAGGCGGACGGCGTAAGCGGCATGTGCGGGGTTATCGGATTTCTGAGCACCGACGGTGCGCCCGCCGAGATCGCCATCCTTCGGCGCATGGCGGACGCTATCCGCCATCGCGGCCCCGATGGCGAGGGGTACTTCGTCGATGGCCCGCTGGCGCTGGCCCACCGGCGTCTGGCGATCATTGACCTGTCGCCGCAGGCCCATCAGCCGATGGTCACCCCGGACGGCCGTTTCGTCCTGAGTTACAATGGAGAAGTGTACAATTACCAGGAGCTGCGCCTAGAATTGGAGGCGCTCGGCTGGGGATTCCGTTCTCAGAGCGACACCGAGGTGGTGCTCTATGCTCTCGCCCAATGGGGCCGCGACTCCGTCAAGCGCTTCAATGGCATGTTCGCCTTCGCCCTGTGGGACCGCGAGACCAAGGAGGTGCTGCTGGCCCGTGACCGCTACGGCATCAAACCCCTGTACGTGGCACGGCTCGGCGATGCCATTCTGTTTGCTTCCGAAATCAAGGCAATGCTGCAGCATCCGGCGTTGACGGCCGAGGTCGATCGCGAAGGGTTGTTGGAGTACCTGACGTTTCAAAATTTTCTGACGGAGCGCACGCTGTTTAAGGGTGCCACCCTGTTTCCGGCCGGCACAGTAGCGACGGTCACCGCCGCTGGTGATTGGCACCGGGAGCAGTATTGGGATTACGACTTTGTGGAGCCCGACGACGCACTGGACCAGACCGACTACGTCGCGGAGTTCGATCGGCTGTTTCGCCAAGCGGTCAACCGCCAACTGGTCAGTGACGTCCCAGTTGGCGCCTACCTCTCCGGTGGGATGGACTCGGGCTCCATCACATCCATTGCGTCCCGCCAGTTGGGGCAGTTAACGAGTTTCACCGTTGGCTTCGATCTCAATTCAGCCTCGGGTCTGGAGCAAGGGTTCGATGAGCGCGACCACGCCGAGCTCATGTCGTACCTGGCCAAGACCGAGCACTATGAGATGGTGCTCAAAGCGGGCGACATGGAACGGGCCATGAAAAGCCTTGTCTGGCATCTGGAGGAACCAAGGGTCGGGCAGTCGTATCCCAACTATTACGCGGCACGCCTTGCCGGCAAGTTCGTCAAAGTGGTTTTGGCCGGCTCTGGCGGTGATGAGTTGTTCGGAGGCTATCCATGGCGATATTACCGCGCTGTTGTGAATGATGACTTCGAACATTACGTCCAAAAATACTATCAGTTCTGGCAAAGACTGATCCCCAATGGCGCAATTCGAGAGGTCATGAAACCGATCTGGCCCGATGTTTCGGGTATCGACGCCCGGGATATTTTCCGCGACGTTTTCAAAGTTCATGCCGATACGCTGCAGCGGCCGGCCGATTACGTAAATCACTCGCTCTATTTCGAGGCTAAAACCTTCTTGCATGGACTTCTTGTTGTCGAAGATAAGTTGTCCATGGCGCATAGCCTGGAAAACCGGGTTCCGTTTCTTGACAATGATCTGGTCGATTTCGCCATGCGGGTGCCCGTGCATCTCAAGCTTGGTAAGCTTGACGAAGTTGTTCGTCTCAACGAAAATGAGCCTGGTAGTAAAACACAAAAGTATTTTCAGCGCACGCGAGATGGCAAGCTTCTGCTGCGCCAAGCCATGCAACGCTACATCCCTGAGAAAATAACTGGTGCGAGAAAGCAGGGGTTTTCGGCGCCGGACGCGTCATGGTTCAAGGGCGAGAGCATTGAATATGTTCGGGATTTGCTTGGCTCCTCGACGGCACGAATCTATCAATACTTGGATCGATCTGAAGTCCAGAAGTTCGTCGGAGAACATCTTGACGGGAAGGAAAATCGCCGGCTTCTGATCTGGTCGCTTTTATACTTGGAAGAATGGCTGGGCTTGTTCGCCTCAGGACGACAGCGGGCATGACCGAGCACGAGCTCATGGATGCGCTGCGTCAGCTCTATGCCGCCTGCGATGACGAACTGCTAAAAACCCATGAGCGTTCATTGCCATTTGCTGATGCCGTCCTGCGCAACCGTTGGCAGCGTGCGGAGCGGCTTGGGTTCGACGATTCGGTCAGTCTGTATGACAGCGCCATGGTGTTCGGCGATGTCACCGTGGGGCAGCATACATGGATCGGGCCGGGCGTGATCTTGGATGGAACCGGTGGTGGCCTCACAATCGGGGCCTACTGTTCCATTTCAGCGGGTGTGCACATTTACACGCACGATACGGTGCTCTGGGCGTTGTCCGAAGGCGGTGCGCCGAAGCGAATGGCCCGGGTCGAAATCGGCGACTGCTGTCACATCGGCGCTCAGTCGGTGATTTTGCCGGGTATTGTCATCGGTCGGCGCTGCGTGGTCGCGGCCAACTCGGTGGTCAATGGCACCGTTGCTGACGGAACGATCGTCGGCGGCACGCCGGCCCGGCGCCTCGGCCGCGTCGAGGAAGAGGGCAACGCCGTGCGGTTGGTTATGGATCCTAAATGCGGCGATGCCGGTGATTGACGCCCATCCTCACGGGAGACGGCGACAGTCGTGACCACGACCGCTCAGGATCGGCCGGTCGGCGGACCGCGTCATTTTCGAGGCATTCGAGGTGTTTGGCATGGCGCGTTGCGCGTTGTCGACGGCATGGCGGCGGTCGGGCTCGCCGTGTATGAGTCCAGCTTGTTCCTGTTCGCTTTTTTGTTTTTGAGGGGACCGCGTCATCCGGTTCCCGCACGGCCGTCGCTGCTGTACGTGGGTTATACAACGCTGGACAATGCCCGTCGAAAGGGACTGCTGAAGGATCCGAGATCGGCAGAAGCCACCTACAATCCGAACGGATGTTTGTCGCGTGTGACAGTTTTCGTGCCGATTGGTGAGCGAAGTCACCACACTCAGTTGTCGGAGGACGTGTCCTTCGTTGAAGTGGCGCATGCGAGGCCGCAAGGAAATTTTCGCCTGACATATTACGTAAGGCGGCTCGCAGCAGTCAGTACCTCGGTTAGATCAATGGCGCTTCAACACGATGCCATCATGGTTGGCGGCCCGAACCTGGCATCAATGATCAGCATTGTTGCAAAATTCACGACGCGCAGGCGTTTTGTTTGCGCTATTGAAGCGCTATGGGAGGAGCTGTTACCTGTTCAGGACTACATGTCGCCATTTCTGAAGAAAGCGCTGCCATTTTGGTACAAAGTTATATATAGATGTTTTGATGCATATACTATTCCATACAAAAAATATGATTTTTATGCTCAACGCGGAATGAAACGCGACCGCATGTGGCCCTTCCCTTATCAATTGGATATTACCGATTTGGAACGAGCCGCGGCTGATGCATGCCTTCCGTCGGCACTCAAATCGGCCACTAAGCCATGGATTGTCACAATCGGCCGACTTGAAGAAGAAAAACTGTCACGTGACTACGTAGATATTGCAAAATATCTTCGTGATTTCGAGGTGACGTGGTCAATGATCCTGGTCGGGGACGGCTCGCTGCGCAGCGAGCTCAGCACACAATTACAAGCTCTTGGTCTGGGCGACAGCGTTATTCTAGTTGGCGCTGTTCCCCACGCGACGGCCTTTGCGATCGCCCAGAAATCTGACTACTGCGTATCAGCATACACTGGCAACGCGCTCACGGAAACTCTGGCTGCAGGTTGTTGTGTCGTTGCCTACGACAACGATCCGCATCGCGCGATCGCTGGTGAGGCGCCAATTCGGTTTGTCCCGGATCGGGATACGCGCGGTGCCGCGACCGCGCTTGCGGACCTGATGCGAGATCCTGTTACAACAGCGATGATGCAGCGTGGCGCGATGCAGTATGCCCGCGACACCTGGAGTCTGGAGGCGGCGTCGAAAGTATACGTGGCGCCGATTATCAACCATCGGCTGAAGATGGAAAACGCGTGAGCGAAAGTACGACTTTGGCGTCGATCCGTGAGCTTCGCGCCATCTTTGACGAGGCTTTTGCCGAACCGTGGGAGGGCAAGCATCAGTTTCGCTATGCCATCACGGCGGAGGCACAGAAGGCCGTTGCAAAGATGTTGATTGACTTGCGTATCGGTGATGACCATTGGACGCAGGTCATGGACACGGAGATTTCGTTAACTATGTCTGCTGCTGACGTCGCGTCCGACGTGCTATCGAGACTGCTTGCTGATCATCCGCATTGGCCGACACCCACAAAAACGCGATTGGACTGAAGTTTATGGGCATTGGCAACAAGATGAGAACAGTAACGCGGCTAGCCCGCCAACGCCCGCGCGGTTGGAAGTCGCTCATCTACAACACGGCCATGCATGAAATGCGTCGGGCCGGCCCCCTCATGGCGCCCGTTCACATCTCGATCGAGCCTACCAATGCGTGCAACGCGCGTTGCCCAGTTTGTGAAACTGGCAAGAACGAGATGCAGCGGGCAAAGGGGTTCCTCGATTTCGACTTATACAAATCGTTTATCGACGATGTGGCAGCTACGACCAATACGTTAATGTACTACTTCATGGGGGAGCCGTTCTTACGGGCGGAAGCCTATGAGCAGATTCGTTATGCGCGAAGCAAAGGGATCTACGTCGACAGCTGCACCAACGGAGATTTCGTTGATCCGGTCGGCATTATTTATTCCGATATCAATCGCTTGAGTTTCCAGATCGGTGGGTTGGACGACAAGACCCATAGGCGATATAGGGTTCGGTCCAGCCTGCCTCGGGTGATGAAGAATATTGAGGCTCTCGTTGAAGAACGCAAAAAACACCCGACGTCGAACGTGAAGATCGATCTCGGCTTCATTGTGATGCGACACAATGAGCATCAGGTTCAGGAGTTTATTCGGTGGGCCCGGGAGGTTGGTGTTGATACGGCCAACGTTGTTGACCCCTGCGTCCGCAATATGCTCGAAGCCCATGCCTATCTGCCCGAGAACAAAAACTATTGGTACTATGACGAGGAGGCCTTTGAACAAGGCATTCTTAGGCCCAAGATCCTGCCCAATAATGAATGCTCCTGGATCTGGAACTCGATCCAACTCAATTGGAACGGCGACGCCGTACCGTGTTGTCGAGACCCCAATGGCAAGCATATTTTGGGAAATGTATTTGAAGAAGGGCTGAACGCCGTTTTCAATGGTGAGAAAGCACGCGCTTTTAGAACCAAGATTTTGACCCAGCAGGGCAATGTTGACATCTGTCGGCTATGTTCAGGATATGGTTTGCCTGACCTCAACAAAGAAGCCCGTGGCTCTTTCACGATCAAACATCACAGCGTTCGGGACGTTGAGTTGGATGTTCTGGAAGCGGCCAGCTAACCAGACACGTTATGCGTCTCCTTGTCATCGGCCAGAATTTACCCTGGCTCAATCCGACCAGCTCCCTGATTCTCAATGCGCTGTCCCGGCAGTCCAACTGCTTTGTGACCGGGCGAAACTTCAAAGAGCAATTTAACACTGTTCACGATTTGAAGGCGGCGAAGGGCACCTTCGATGTCGCCCTGGTTGAGCCGTGGGCATTATCAGACGATCCTCCGGAACCTTATCGACCTTGTCAGGTCGCCGGCTTGCGAGACAGCGGCATACCGATCATCATGAACTTCATGCAGTATGACCTGCATCATCTTTCAAAGGAGTTTTTTGAACAGTACGTGGTTTCGGGCACATGCTGCGTAACTACTGCGTCGGATCGCATCTTGTGGCCAAAAGACTTTTCTAAATTGTATGATCGCGAATCATGGCTTCAACCGTGCTTTGTTACGGAAAACCCTGAAGCAATCGATAAGAAAATCGTGCTGATGCCACACTGTTTGGCCCAAGACGAATTTATCGAGCTTAACACTAAGCGACCGATCGACGTATCCATTCCAGGCACGGGGTATTTCTTCCGACGACTGGTTCGGGACCGCGTTCGGATCGTTCGAGATCTGACCGTCTCAGATCGGCCGTCGGCCGTTCAAAAGGCGCTGGCGATGATATCGCTAAAATGGGGGGGACGCCTTGGCCCTGTCCTCGGCATGACGCGGGCAGCACAAATGTTGTTCCGCCGTAATCTGTCGAAATCGATGGTTGGAATCACCTGTCATGGAACGGTGAACTACCCCATTCGAAAGTTCTTCGAAATTCCCGCTGCAGGTTGTTTGTTGGTGGCCAACATGTTTCAGCCGAGCGAAGCCCTTGGTTTCAAGAGCATGACAAACTGCGTGGATATCACTTCGGCAGACTTGGACGGTCTCGAAGACGTCCTGCGGTGGGCCGTCAGTGATGCCGCCGATGTGCGCGTCATTCGTCAGTCCGGTCAGGACATGGTCCGTGAGTGTCACACGGTGGATCGGCGGGTCGAACAAATCCTTGCCCTCTGCGAACGCGTGGCGGCGGGGACGTTCCAATCCGTATCCTGGGCGCAAGGTAAGCCCGTGTTTCACGGGTGAGTGGCGGGATGCGGCAGGTCTTCATAGCGCCCGCGTCAATTCCGACTGAGAACGTGACATGACAGAGCCGTTTGGTGGTCACGGGCTTGTTGAGGTCGCTTTTTTCATAGCTCTTGGTCTACCCGGCTTTTTAAGCCTGCGCCTCGCGCCGATTTGGCCCGCGCGGGACTGGGGGTGTGATGCCTATTACTTTCTGCTCTGTCGCGAGGCATTTCGGCAGTCGCCGAGGTTGCCGATCCGACTTGGCGGGCTTTTCCTATGCGATTATGAAGAAGAGTGGTATCCTCCCGCGTTCATTATCTTGATCGCAGCGCTGCCTAACTGGCTTATTCGAAAATACTATTGGGCGACGAGTACGGCGATTGACGCTTGTCTTGCACTACCCTTGACGGTTGCGGCGCTATATATTGTCGGTTTTTGGCCGGCGCTCGGCATGTTGCTGTTTTATGCGCTCAGCCCTGGCCTTGTGACTGAGTTTGCCAACCTCACCTCGCGCGTCCTCGCAGCATTGTTGTTCAATGCCCTTCTTGTCGCCGCGTACTTTTCCGTAGATGGCGCAGGGTGGGGTCTGCTGTTCGTCGCCGGGGTCTTGGTCATGGCTCTGGTATTTACCCATAAGCTGGTAACGCAACTCATTTGGTTCTTGTTTCCGTTTCTTGCATTGGTCTTGGGTGATCCAATGTGGTTGCTGCCACTACTGATCGGATACGCGCTTGCGTTTGCGTCGATGCCGGCCATGACCTGGAAGATCATTCGCGGTCACTATGACATTGTGCGGTTCTGGCAGCGCCATTGGCCTGATCTCGGCAAGCATCAAGTGCGTGGCTCACCGCTCTATGGCGACGTAGAAGAGCAGCGCCAAGGATGGTTTCGCTCCACATCGCTCCTAAAAGGCACACTATCGCAAATCAAGGTTTTGGCGCTGACCAATCCCTGGGCTTTTGCCTGCTTGCCGGCGCTTGTATATGCAGGGCAAATGCCGGGGGAAGCGGTGTTCGCTCTGGTCTGCGCACTCGGTATCTACATTTGGGCGGCATCCACGGCACTTCTGCCGTTCTTGAGGATGTTTGGTGAGGGGCTGAAGTACCTGAAGTTTGCCGAGTTCTGCGCCTTATTCGTCGTCGCATCGGCCCTTGTTCAGGGAGGCACGGTCGCGTTGGCGACGGCGATTTTCGCCATTCCACCGGCGCTGATCACGATCCGTGGGTACGTCGTCGTCTATCGTGGCTATCGTCGTGGGACGCAGCATCCGTCGGCGCAAAACACGGCAGAACTGGCTGGGGCGTTCGACTGCGTACGGAGCCTCCGGGCCGCAAGGCTGCTTGTCCTGCCGCTGCATCTTGCCGACCGAACGGCGTTCGAAACCCGCAAGCCAGTGATGTGGGGCGCGCACGGATACGGCTTCAGTAATCTCGTCGGGTTCTTTCCGGTGCTGACAAAGCCGCTTAGCAACTTTGTTCGAAAACACGGTTTGACCCACGCCCTCATCGACACCGTCGATATCGACATTGAGCGGCTTGGCCTCGGTCAATGTCCGGTTCTTGGCCATTCCGGTCGCTACGGTGTGTTTCAGCTCTCAAGCCTTGAGTAGGACGTGCCCGGTGACGTCGGCACCGCAGCGCGATATCGCCATAAGCGCGCGCAAGATTGCGATCGTGGTGGGCAGTCTCAACCGCGGCGGCTGTGAAACCCATCTGCTTCAGGTCCTGCCGCGGTTGGATCGCGCACGGTTCGCGGTCGAAGTGTTCACGCTGGCCGAGCCCGGCCACTTGGCCGCCGCCATGCAAGCGGAAGGCGTACCGGTCAGGGTGCCGTGGGTCCGCTCGGACGGCCGACGCCGCGCCATCGTCTTTCGGCTGTTCCGGCTGACCGTCACTTCGGTCCAGTTCTGGCTCTATCTGCTGCGGCGCCGTCCGGCGCTGGCGCACTTCTTCCTGCCCCAGGCCTACTTGGTGGGAGCACCGTTGGCGATGCTCGCCGGCGTCCATCGACGTGTGATGAGTCGGCGCAGCTTAAACATCTACCAGTCCAAACACCGAGGGATCGCCTCGGCGGAACGCTGGCTCCACCGCCGGATGCGCGCCGTGGTTGGCAACTCTTGCAGCGTGTTGGCCGAACTGATCCGTCAGGAAGGCGTTCCGCCCCAACGCGCCCTCCTTATCTACAACGGCCGTGAGGCGCCGGTCGCAAGCTGTCCCGCCAAAGCCGTGCGAACCGCGCTCGGACTTGGCGCGGACGCGGTGGTGCTGACGATCGTTGCAAACCTGATCCCCTATAAAGGCCATGCGGATCTGATCAACGCTTGCGGCCGGCTTCGCACCGACAAGGCATGGAAACTTCTCTGCGTCGGGCAGGACAATGGGCTTCGCGCCCATTTGCAGGCTCAGGCCGACGCTCTCGGCCTCGGCTGCCGGGTTCGGTTTCTCGGCGAGCGCACAGACGTGCCCAATCTGCTCGCCGCCTCCGACATTGGCGTGCTTTCGTCCCATGAGGAAGGATTCTCCAATGCCATTTTGGAAGGCATGGCTGCCGGACTGCCGATGGTCGTCACCGATGTGGGCGGCAACGGCGAGGCGGTGGCCAACGGACAGACCGGCCTGATCGTTCCGCCTCGTGATCCTGCGGCACTTGCGTTGGCACTGCAACGTCTCATCGACGACACGAATCTCCGGACCGCCATGGGACGGGCCGGCCGCAAGCGCGTCTTCGCACAATTCAGCATCACCGCTTGCGTGAATGCCTATAATGCTCTCTATGACGCTGTCCTGAACGACCGCTCCGTTGATACCTTGCCGGGTCTTCGCGCTCGTGATCATGGCTTCTGACGTCGTGCGTACGGCCCGGATCGCCGAGCAAAACTGCCAACGCTCCACCCCCAGACCCCTCGAGAGATCTTATGTGCGGCATCGCCGGTTTTCTGAGCGCCCATAACGACACCGCTGGCCAGCTTATGGCAACGGCTCAGGCCATGGCGGAGCGCCTGCGCCACCGCGGGCCTGATGACGGTGGCGTGTGGGTTGATGCGCCATCGGGCCTCGCTTTCTCCCAACGTCGGCTAGCCATCGTTGACCTCTCCCCCGCCGGGCATCAGCCCATGCTGTCGTCCGATGGGCGCTATGTCATTAATTACAATGGCGAGGTCTACAATGCCGATGAGTTGCGGGGCGACCTTCAGGCCGCCGGGCGGCCCTTCCGCGGCCATTCGGATACGGAAGTCATCGTCGAGGGCGTGGCCGTCTGGGGCGTGAGGGCGACCATCGAGCGGCTGATCGGCATGTTCGCCCTGGCGGTCTGGGACCGCCAAGACAGGACCCTAGTCCTGGTTCGCGACCGCATGGGCATCAAACCACTTTACTACGCCAGCTTCGGCGGTGTGTTCCTGTTCGCGTCCGAGCTCTCGGCGCTCCGCGCCCATGGCGGGTGGACGCCGAAGATCGATCGCGCCTCGGTTGCCAGCTTCCTCCGCCACAATTACATCCCCGCCCCCCACAGCATTTGGAATGGCGTCAAAAAGCTGGAGCCGGGGACGATGTTGACCGTGTCCATCGGTGAGGCGCCTCGGCTCGAGCGCTATTGGTCGCTTGACGACGTGCTCGTGGAAGGCAGTGCGGCCCTCTTTGCCGGCGACGACGCAGACGCCGTTGAGACCCTGGACGCCCTATTGTTCGACGCGGTCCGGCGCCGCTTGGTTGCCGATGTTCCCGTCGGTGCTTTCCTCTCCGGCGGCATCGACAGCAGCACGGTGGTGGCCCTGATGCAGCGGGCGTCGGACCGCCCGGTTCGCACCTTTTCGATCGGCTTCCATGAGGCCGGCTTTAACGAAGCCACCCACGCGGCCGCCGTGGCCCGTCATCTGGGAACAGACCACACCGAGCTTTACGTGACGCCGGAGGAGGCCCAGGCTGTCATTCCGAAGCTGCCGCACATCTATGACGAGCCGTTCGCCGATTCCTCGCAGATCCCCACCTACCTGGTTTCGGCCATGACCCGCGATCATGTGACCGTCGCGCTTTCCGGGGACGGCGGGGATGAGCTGTTCGCCGGCTATAATCGCTATTTCCAAGCCCGCAAGGTGGGCCGGACCATGGGGGCCCTGCCGGCCCCGTTGCGTCGGCTGGCGGCGGCTGGCTTGACCGCCGTCCCGCCCAAGGTCTGGGACCGGATGTTCGCGCTGGTCCCCGCGTCCCATCGCCCGGATCGGGGGGGCGACAAGGTGCACAAGCTTGCAAGCGTGCTGAATGAGGACGAGGACGACTTCTACCGTCGGCTGGTCACGCATTGGGAGACACCGAACGCCGTCGCCATCGATGCGATCGAGCATAAGGGCATCCTTTGGGATCCCGAAAGCCGGACGCGGGTGCCCGAATTTGTGGACCGCATGCGGTATTGGGACATGCGTACCTACCTGCCCGATGACATCCTCACCAAGGTGGATCGCGCCAGCATGGCCGTCTCGCTGGAAGCGCGCGTGCCGATCCTGGACCATCGCGTGGTCGAATGGTCCTGGACGCTGGCCGCGGAGCACAGGATTCGCGACAGCAACGGCAAATGGATCTTGCGCCAGGTCTTGGACCGCTATGTGCCCCGCTCCCTTATCGATCGGCCGAAGATGGGCTTCGGTGTGCCGATCGACCACTGGTTGCGCGGTCCCTTGAAGGATTGGGCTTTGGACCTGCTCAGCCCTGCCGCGCTGCAGCGCCATGGGCTTTTGAGGCCGGACCCGATCCAGCAGCGCCTGAAGGAGCACCTGGAGGGCCGCCGCAATTGGCAGTATCCACTGTGGTGCGCGCTGATGCTGCAGGCTTGGTGCGATGCCCCGCCCCAGGGTCCTTCGGCGGACCATTGAGAGCAGACGTTGTGGCTTACCGCGGCGGCTCGGTTTGCTGAACTTGCGCGTCTGAGCAGGGAGAGCTACGCGGCAAGCCACCTGCGCCCGCAATTATTGTGAACGGTCCCATTAAATCGGACGAGCGAATGTCGTCCGCAGTTACCTTCACAAATGGCGTTAGG
>CAZUDB010000027.1:0-44484 GCA_964619055.1 uncultured Rhodospirillaceae bacterium | reverse complement strand
GGCCGAGTGAATCACAACTCGACGAAGCCTGACAGGTTAATGCGGGTGTCCAGCTTTCAGCGAACCCACGAACAGACACCTTTCCTTTTTCCACTTCAATATCCGTATTGAATTGTGAAAACGGTAATCGTGTAGAGGTATAATCGGGATCACCCAAAGTGCTCTGTTCAATTGAGTCGAGAAAGACTGTTACACCATCAATTAACCAACTGGTTTCGGGTGAGAGTACCTGTTGCTGACGAAGGCGCTCCGCAAGCCCCCCTTTATCCAAAAGACCCATTCGCGCACCATCGGCAACCAGCGTCAAACGATCCTGGTCAAGCATAGCATGATGGTAACGAATGCTAAGATTTTCAGTACCATTGATCAGGTTACTGGGGGTCGTAACGAACCGAAAATCACCCTCGACCCGATAGGATTCGTAGTTTTCATGCCGGGCTTTTCGAAAAATACTTGGGGTTTCCAATACAATTTTCTGTGTGGCATTAGAAAACTCGATCCTAGAGAGGTCAAGATCACCGCTGTAGCGAAACCATACGTTCAGCGTAGCGTGAAATGTACTGGCACGTTCATCAATATTGTCTATCCTATAAATATCCAATCCGGTATAGACCACATCTGAAACCTGTAAGAGAATTCCGTCCACCTCAATGAGCGTGGCAGCGTCTGCGCGTGGATGCGAGCCTCGCAACGGCGCGACAGGCTGGTATTGCTTCAAACTCGCGGTCAGCAAGCCATCTCTCGACTGCGTGATGTAAACCGTGCGGCGCGCGTCACCGTCGTGATCGAAGTAGATCGCGCCGCTAAGCCCGCTTTCGCTAGTCGCTGGTGTTCGCATCCGAGCAAGATGATCGCGCACCGCTCGCCGCCGCTCCGAAACATCGCCAGCAATGGCGCCATCACCAGCCCGGCGCAGCGCTTCGACCAGGACGAGAAGGCTGTCGTAGGCATATACCGCCTCCCAGGTGGCGTTTTCGCCATGTTCGCGGGCAAAATCGGCAAGGAATGCGCGGGCCTTGGCTGACGCGGTATCGGGTATGAACGGAATCGAGAGATACATCCCCTCCGTGAAATGCTGTCTGCGGCCACCGTGTGTCGGTACGGTCGAACCCGATGCGATGCCGGCTTCCGCGAGAGCATCCGGTCCAATCAGCTCGGCTTCGAGTTCCAGCTCCCGTAGCTTGGCCACGAGGGGTTCGGCCTGAGCGCTGTACATGGACAACAGCACCGCATCGAGGCTCTGATCTGCGACGAGCGCATCGGCAATCCGGTCGATGTCAGCTTGAGTGGGGCGCGCAGGAATAATAAACGAGTCGACAACAGAGAGGCCGATCGTCTCGGCCGTGGCCATGAATGTTCGTCTAATAGTTGAGGCGTAGACGTCATTCACATAAACAATTGCGACGCGGTTCAGTTTGAGGACTCGCTTGATATAATTTGCGAGAACTTCGCTCTGAAGCGTGTCTTCGAAAACCGTCCTGAAATACCAGTCATTAAATTGGGTAACTTGCGGGTTGGTTGCCGAGGGCGTCACAACGGGCACCCCATATAAGCGATACAAACTGCCGGCGGCGAACGATGTGCTGCTGCGGCCGTGCCCGATCACCGCGATCACATCCTCCCCACGCCCAATCTCTTCTGCGAGGCGTTTGGCCTCGTCGATGTCGTTGCCGTCTTCGATCACCCTGAGGGCAATGGGTCGGCCGTTCACTCCGCCAGATGCGTTGACGTCGCGGACAAGTGCTTCGGCCCCTGAAAGTTTGATCCGGCTGGAATGGGCGGAAGGGCCACTCATGCTGCTGATAAATGCAATCGTGAAAGGTTCCTGATCCGTCAAGGCCTCATCGGCAAACGGATCTATGGCCTCGATCGCCCGTTCGACCGCCGAGGAAAACACCAAAAGCGCAATCGATGCGATGACGACACACGTCAGCGCGATCGCCGCAGTCGATGGCTTCATCACGGTTTCGCGAAATGATCCCGACGGCATGCCACCTCCTTGAACGCCGGTTCGTCCGCATTCATGGGGTACTGCAGGCAAACGCAGTCGAGTGACATAAACTGGCTCGCCGCTTGTTAATATGGCGATTTTGTGACCCCGCGTCCGCTTGTGACGCACTTAGTTGCTGGCGAGGATAGCTGATTGGGCCAATTCCGCAATCCATGAGCGGTTTTCGCGCGGGGTGCTTTCGGCGAGCCCTAAAGACGCGCTGGTTCGATGTTCGTTAGGGCGGTCACTGGCCGGAAACAGCGTTGTTACGGCCTCCATCCGTCGGGCCAGGGCGCTTAGCCGAAGGGATGTCCCCTGGAGAGGCTCCCGCGATTCCGCTATTTCCCGACCATCCGATAATCGCGTATGCTGCGCCTGTTCATATCGGCGCTGCCTCGTTGTCGCCACAAATCGCAACAATCCGTTCACTCCAGCCGCGCGTGGAAGACGGTCACACGCGGTGCGCGAGCCTGCACCTTCTGCAGGCCTCACTCGCTGGCCCGCAAGGAATGAAACTTACAGTGACGGAAACGACATTCGCGAACCTTGAGCTATCGCCCTCTGTGGTTCGTGCGCTGGAAAGCCAAGGCTACTCAGTACCGACGCCCATTCAGGTTCGTTCCATCCCGCTCCTCCTGTCCGGAAGGGACTTGCTCGGCATCGCGCAAACCGGAACCGGCAAAACTGCAGCATTCGCCCTACCGCTGCTATGCCAATTGACTGACGCCCGTGTGCGGCCGGGGCCCGCCGCGACGCGCGCTTTGATCCTGGCGCCAACCCGGGAATTGGTCATCCAGATTGCCAACAGCATCGCTATATACGGCAAGAACCTACGATTGAGGTGCGTGGCAATCGTCGGAGGTGTTGCTTCAGGTCCGCAACGAAAGGCCGTCGCTTCCGGCGTCGACATTGTCGTGGCAACACCGGGCCGGCTGCTGGACCTCGTTCAGCAAGGGTATGTTCGCTTGAACGCGGCCCATCACTTGGTTGTGGACGAAGCTGACCGCATGTTGGACATGGGCTTTATTCGAGACGTTCGGAAGATAATCGCAGCACTCCCCAAACAGCGGCAGAGTGCGATGTTCTCGGCGACAATGCCGGCGGACGTTGAGCATCTCGCCCGTGAGATGCTCTTTGACCCTGTGCGGATCGAGGTGACACCGAAAACGGTAGCGGTCGATCGGATCGAGCAACGCGTGATTCATACAAAAACGGCAGATAAGCGCGAGGTTCTGACCCGTCTATTGGCAGATCCGGCACTGGCGCGCGTGATCGTGTTCACACGAACGAAGCACCGCGCCAACCGCGTGGCCGATCAACTGAGCCGGTCGGGCATCGCCGCCGATGCGCTGCACGGCAACAAGTCGCAGAGTGCGCGCCAAAATGCACTTGAACGATTCAGGGGCGGCGACATTCGGGTCCTGGTGGCGACGGACATCGCCGCGCGCGGGATCGATGTGGACAACATCACCCATGTCATTAATTTTGAGCTCCCGAAGGAGCCGGAAAGTTATGTCCACCGGATCGGACGGACGGCTCGTGCCGGTGCGGACGGGAGCGCCGTGTCGCTTTGCGATGAGACAGAGAAGGGTGATCTGAAGAAAATCGAACGCCTGACCGGCTGTCGCATCGCGGTTCTGAGCGCCCCAAACAACTCCCCCCCCGCATCCCCGCGACTGCCGTCGCCAAGCATCGCCGCGCACCCAAAACCTCGCCGCCCTGGGCGATCCCGTCGACGTCGCCCAAAAGCAGCGGCGTGAGGCTTGCTATGACGAGCAGGGGGGTGCCGCTTAGGCCGTTCTTTTTTTCCCGAGGGGGCGTGCTAACCCGCCGCTACAATCGGATGCGGAGCGCCGTCGGGCGGTTCAGACGATCCTCCTCCGGTATCGTCGAGCGGTCGTACTCCTTCAGTTCCTGAACGGGACGGATGCGCCAGTTGCTATCATTGCGTCGGTCCGTCCGTCGTATGGCGTCCGGATCGGATTGGCCACGGAGCGACGACGCGGACGGTGAGATCGCGCCGGCCGCACCGGCTTCGACAGGCCCAGGGGTTGCCGGATAGCCCAAGCTCTCGGGGGAGACGTTCACCGCGCGGCCTTGCGGCAGCCATAGGGCTTCCGAATCCGCGGCGATCGCCGGACCGACGGTCGTGGCCGCAGCGGCGACCAAGACCATCGCCGCGCCGAATGGTGCCGACTGCTTCATACTGTTTCCTCCGCGGAATGGAGCCGTCTCACGAAAAGGGCGTGACCGTGTGGCCATGGTTGAGCGGGCCATGGCCGCGACCGAGCCCAGGGGCCGTACGGATCGCCTCTAACACGTAGCGTTGGGCCCGCGCCACTGCATCGCTTACGTTCATAGCTTGGGCAACGCCGGTGGCGATGGCTGAGGCGAGGGTGCACCCGGTGCCGTGGGTGCTCGTTGTCGCGATCCGGTCGCTCTCAAAGCACTGGGTCAGGCCGTCCCGGTCGACCAAGAGGTCGGTCAACCTGTCTCCAATCCCGTGGCCACCCTTCAACAGCACGGCCGCAGGCCCCAGCGCCAGAACAGCCTGGGCCAGTTCGACGCTTGGCTCGCTGTGGCGTTCCGGTGCTTCACCGGCCAGCACGGCCGCCTCGGGCAGATTCGGCGTAGCGATCCGCGCGCGCGGTAAGGCCCGACGGCGCACGTGGTCGACCGCATCGGGCGTCAACAGTGGATGCCCGCCCTTCGCCACCATCACGGGATCCAGCACAAGCGGCACATCGGGTGCTTCGGCATCCAGCGTCTCAAAAACGGCATCGATGACGTCGGCGCGGTGCAGCATGCCGATCTTGATGCAGTCAGTCCCCAGATCGCGCAAGACCTGCACCATCTGCTCCCTCACAAAGGCGGGGGGCACGTCGTGAATGCCGGAGACTCCTTCGGTGTTCTGGGCCGTCAACGCCGTGATCGCGGTCATCGCAAAGCCGCCGAGCGCGGTGACGGTCTTGATGTCAGCCTGAATGCCGGCCCCGCCGCCCGAGTCCGATCCGGCGACGATTAGAACCCGGCCCGTCATCCGACGGCAATCATGCGGCGGACGTGCGCGAAGGCGCTCACGCCGCAGCCTTGCCGATCACCGAGCAAATCTCGTCGACAATAGTGGTCAGCGCCGTCTCATCCTCGCTTTCGGCCATGACCCGGATCACCGGCTCCGTGCCGGACTTGCGGATGAGCAGACGCCCGGAATTGCTGAGCCGACGCTCGGCCTCGGCAATCGCCTCCTTAACGGTGTCGTTTTCCAAAGGCTGTCCGCCCGAGAACCGCACGTTCTTCAATAGCTGCGGCACCGGTTGGAACACGCGACACACCTCGCTGGCTCGGCGGCGCGACCCAACGATGACGGCCAACACCTGCAACGCTGCGATCAGGCCGTCGCCGGTGGTCGTGTAGTCCGCGAAAATGATGTGACCAGATTGTTCGCCACCGACGTTGATGCCGGTGGCGCGCATGTGCTCGGTCACGTACCGGTCGCCCACCTGGGTGCGGTGCAGTTTCAGGTTTCGGCGCTCCAGGTGTCGTTCCAGACCGAGATTGGACATGACCGTGGCGACAACACCGCCGCCACGCAACTGGCCCGTCGCGGCCCAGTGGTCCGCGATCAGGCCCATCAACTGATCCCCATCGACGAGCGCGCCAGTCTCATCGGCGACGAGAACCCGATCCGCGTCACCATCCAAGGCAATGCCGAAATCGGCGCGATACTCCACAACCTTCCGGCACATCGTATCCGTGGCCGTGGACCCGCAATCCTTGTTGATGTTGCGACCGTCCGGATTGTCACCGAGCGGAATGACCTCGGCCCCCAATTCCCACAGCACTTCCGGCGCAACCCGATAGGCGGCACCGTTGGCGCAGTCGACGACGATGCGGAGCCCGCTTAACGTCAAACCCTTGGGAAAGGTTTGCTTGACGGCCTCCGTATATCGGCCTCGAACATCCTCCAGGCGACGGGCGCGGCCGAGCTCCTCGGGCCGGGCCAAATGGTCGGCAATGCCATTTGCCATGTGGTGTTCGATAGCGAGCTCGACTTCATCGGACAGCTTATGGCCGTCAGGGCCGAACAGCTTGATCCCATTGTCCTGGAACGGATTGTGGGAGGCGGACAGCATCACGCCCAGATCGCACCGCATGGAGCGGGTCAGCATGGCCACCGCCGGTGTCGGCAACGGTCCCACCAAAATCACGTCCATGCCCATGGAGATGAAGCCCGCCGTCAGTGACGGCTCCAACATGTAACCGGACAGCCGCGTATCCTTGCCGATCAGCACCCGGTGGCGGTGATCCCCACGGCGAAAGTAGAGGCCCGCGGCCATACCAACCCGCAAAGCGGTTTCCGCCGTCATGGGCTCCCGGTTCGAAGTGCCACGAATACCATCCGTTCCGAAAAGACGTCGCGTCATTGCCGTATCCAGTTCCTAGACAACCTTTCGCCCTTATAGGCGCACCACTGTAAAAAGTAGATGGAGAAGCAGGGTCGGTTCCGTGACAGTTGTCACACACTCGGCATTTAAGTCGCAACCGTGCCGGAAATGGCGCGCCAGACGGCGAAAGCCTGAGCGGTTGCAGCCACATCATGCACGCGGACAATGTCCGCTCCATTTGCGACCGCCCACAGCGCAGCCGCGACGGAGCCGCCCAAACGCTCCTTGACCGGCGCATCCCGGCTCAATTTGGCGATGAAGCTCTTGCGAGAGACGCCAACGAGAAGCGCCGCACCGAGATCGCGCAACGAGGCCACTGCGCTAAGCAACGCCACATTATGATCGACGGTTTTGCCGAATCCGATCCCTGGATCGACGGCGATGCACGACGTGTCGAGACCTGCGTCTAGGCACACTGCGACTCGGGCCGCGAGCCAGGCCGCCACGTCGTGGACCGGATTAGCATAGCGGGGATTCTCCTGCATGGTTCGCGGCTCGCCCTGCATATGCATGAGAACAACACTTGCGCGGGCGCCGACGACGACGTCCAGCGCATCCGGATCGCCAGTGAGTGCCGTCACGTCATTAACGATCCGCGCACCTCCGGCAATGGCCTCGGCCATGACGGTAGCATGGCGGCTGTCTACGGATACCAGAAGCCCTTCCGCCGCCAGGGCTTGGATAACGGGCACGACGCGCTCAGCTTCAGACGCCGGCTCAACGGGCAAAGCTCCCGGTCGGGTCGATTCACCGCCCACATCGATGATGTCGGCCCCCGCCGCAGCCATGGTCAAACCGCGCGCCACGGCGGCGTCAACGGTTTCCGTCTCACCACCGTCGGAAAAACTGTCGGGCGTAACGTTGACGACGCCCATCAAGCGCGGACGGGTGAGGTCGAGCCCGGCGAACGCCCGCTGCGGAGCATGGTCTGCGCGCAAGCTCTTGGACATCGATGCCGTGCAGCGCGGTGCGGTGCGACGAGGCCAGGCCCGGTTAACGGCCCGGCTGCGGCTCCGCACCCATATCGCCCGAAGGCGGGCCATTGTTTGCGCGGCCACCGGTCGACGGCACGGGGGAACGCCGACCAGGCTCTCGCCCTTTGCTCGGCGGCGGCTCGTCCTTTGGTTCGACCCGCACGATCGGCTCCCCGCGCAGCAGCGCCTCCACTTCCGGGCCGCTCAGGGTTTCGTACTCAAGGAGGGCGTTGGCGAGGGTGTCCAGATCGTGGCGATGCTCTACGAGAATTCGGCCGGCCACAGCCTCGGCCTCATCGATCAGGCGGCGCACCTCCTCATCAATGGCGCGAGCGGTGCCATCGGAAACGTGCTTTTGCTGCGTCACCGAATGACCCAGGAACACTTCCTCCTGGTTGTCGGCGTACCGGAGCGGTCCAAGCCGCTCGGAAAAGCCGAACTCCGTGACCATCCGCCGCGCCATTTCGGTCGCCTGCTTGATGTCGTTGCCGGCGCCCGTCGTAACGTTGTCGTCGCCGAAGACGATTTCCTCGGCGCACCGTCCTCCGAACATGACGGCCAACCGGGATTCCAACTCCAGAAGCGAGTAGCTGAGGCGATCGCGTTCCGGCAGTGACATGGTCACGCCCAGAGCCCGGCCGCGCGGAATAATCGTTACCTTGTGGAGCGGGTCGTGCTTAGGCACGTGAAGGCCGACGAGGGCATGGCCGGCCTCGTGGTAGGCCGTCAGGCGCTTCTCCTCCTCGGTCATTACCATCGACCGGCGCTCGGACCCCATCATCACCTTGTCCTTGCTGGCTTCGAACTCGGCCATGGTCACAAGCTTGCGACCGACCCGGGCGGCGAGCAGCGCGGCTTCGTTGACCAGATTGGCCAAATCGGCCCCGGAAAAGCCGGGCGTTCCGCGGGCTATGACTTTGGCATCCACGTCGGGGCCCAAGGGCACTTTGCGCATGTGGACTTTCAGGATTTGCTCGCGACCAAGGATGTCTGGATTGGGGACCATAACCTGGCGGTCAAAACGACCGGGGCGCAGCAGCGCGGGGTCTAACACGTCCGGTCGGTTTGTGGCCGCCACGAGGATCACGCCGTCGTTGGCCTCGAAGCCATCCATTTCGACGAGAAGCTGGTTGAGGGTCTGCTCGCGCTCATCATTGCCGCCGCCAAGACCAGCACCACGGTGGCGGCCGACTGCATCGATTTCGTCGATGAAGATGATGCACGGCGCGTTCTTCTTGCCCTGCTCGAACATGTCACGCACGCGCGACGCCCCAACACCCACAAACATTTCCACGAAATCGGAACCGGAAATGGTGAAGAATGGCACGTTGGCCTCGCCGGCAATTGCGCGCGCGAGAAGCGTCTTGCCTGTTCCCGGTGGGCCGACAAGCAGGCATCCCTTAGGGATTTTGCCGCCCAGGCGTTGGAACTTCTGCGGATCTTTGAGGAAATCGACGACCTCCTCCAACTCCTGCTTGGCCTCATCAATGCCGGCGACGTCAGAGAAGGTCACTCGCCCGGAGCGCTCGGTCAAAAGCCGGGCTTTGCTCTTGCCAAAGCCCATGGCTTTGCCGCCTCCGGATTGCATCTGGCGCATGAAGAACACCCACACGCCAATCAACAGCAGCATGGGGAACCAGGATATCAGCACGCTCCAGATCGTCGGTTCGCCTTCGTCGACCGGGCGGGCACTAATGGATACCCCGTGCGCTTGCAGCCGAATGATCAGGCCAGGATCATCAGGCGCGTAGGTTTGAAAGGGTCGGCCGTCCGTGTAATGGCCCAGGATATCCCGGCCGCTGATGGTAACGTCGCGAACACCGCCTGAATCGACCTGACTCACGAAGTCGGAATACGCCAGTGCCTCTCGTCCGGTCCGCGGACGGTCCTCCTGAAACATGTTGAAAAGGAAGACAATGGCGATGGCGATCACCGCCCACAAGACCAAGTTTTTACTGACGTTCACGCTGTCCTACCCTCATCAAACGCGGGGATCGTCATGAGGCGCTGACGGCAAATGAAACATACCTTCAGCGCTTATGGGACATAGTATGTCAATTCTCGTCCGCAAGAAATCTTCCCATCCCCGACAGCGTACGCGCGGGTTCGTAGACAGCGCGTAGACCGGATAGATTCGGCTCAACCAAAGGGCCGAGCGTTGCGACAGCATGGGCCCCGTCGGCGAAGACGAGGACCGGCAAGCCGCAGCGTGCCGCAGCCGGAATTGGACGGGCAACGGGAAGCGGGTTGTTGCCCAGCGCCGCGATGTGGCTACCGGCCGGCACAGCAGCACCCACCTCCAGACGGAACCGACCGTCCCACCGGATGGCGCGGCCGGGCGTCGCTCGTCGCGGCGGCGGCAGATTTCTGCACTCGCGGACGACCAATAGATCTTCACGCTCCGCAATCACGCGGCAGCGGTGCAAAGTAGCACTGAAGCCGAGGGGCGCCTCATCAAAGCGGCGGGCAAAGCGGCGAAGGGGCGGCCAGCCGGGACCGTGGGGGCGCCCGCTGATCGTGGTGAGCACCCAGCGCAGGGCTGCGTGGGCCACGCCGTCGGTCTCAGCCGCCAAATGCCCCCGATCTATCCGCGCAAATCCCGCCGGATGGAGACGACAGGCGCCGGCCAACAACCGCCGGATCTTAGGCTCGACGGCCTCGTCGCGCTGCTGCCCGCGACGGGCGCGGATCAGGGCGTCCTCTCCCAGATTGGGCTCGGCAATGATCCGGGACCGCACACGTACTCGCTCGAACCGTGGATCGAGGTTGGAGGGGTCCTCGATCCACGGCTGGCCCCGTGTCCGGAGCCACAGTTTCAAGACCTCGGGCGCCAAATCCAGCAACGGCCTGATCAGGCGGATACTGGGCGTTGTGACCAACCGCGTCATAGCGGAGGGCTCGCTGTCCTCGCCGCTCCGACGCTCACGCATAAGAACCGTTTCGGCCTGATCTCTGCGATGGTGGCCTAGTAACAGGTGTAGCACGCCCTGTTGCCGGCACCAGGCGTCCAGCAACCGATAGCGGGCGGCGCGAGCCGTAGCCTGGATGCCCGCGACCGGTTTTTCGCCCTCCCAGCGAAGGACGATGTGCTCAATGCCCCGCGCCGCCATCCAGCGGGCGACGGACGCGGCCTCCTGATCCGATCCGGCTCGAAGGCCGTGATCTACAGTCAGGGCGGAGATGCGGCCGCCGCGGTGCTGCACCCATACTTGGGCGACCAAGGCAAGTGCCATACTGTCAGCGCCGCCGGAAACGGCCACAGCGATCCACGGTTCGCGTTCGAACGGGCCCGCGGCCGCCATCGCTTCGGCAAACGGCGCGGAAACGCCACCGCAACTCGGCAGGCAGGGATGCGCGAGGGCCGGTTGAGCCGCAGCAGTCAGGGGCATCCGAGGCGTTTTTTTTCGTCTTCCGCCTTCTTGGTGATCCGCGGAGACACATCGGGAACGGCCTCGCCGATCTGGCGGAAGGTGGTACACGCTTCGTCGACCCGATCGAGAGCGGCCATGGACATGCCCAGCTTAAGCAGGGAATCGGCAGCCTTCGGTCCGGTCGTGTTGGCCTGGTACGTGGCCAGAAAGGCTTTGGCCGCTTGGGAGTAGTCCCCGCGGGCATAAGCCGTTTCGGCAAGCCAGTACCGTGCGTTTTCGGCCAACGGGTCATTGGGATGGGCTTGAATGAACGCTGCGAACGCGGCCTCGGCTTCGGCATGGCGGGCGCGCTGGAGTAGCGTGAAGGCGTGAGCGTATTGCTCCTGGATCGTTCCCGCAGGCAGGGCCGTCGACGGCGCTGCCACGGTGGCGCCCGGCGTCGCCGTTGCTCCCGGTGCCGGCGGCGTCGGAATCGGCAACGGGGCAACCGCCGTGTTGGGTGTGGCTGCATCCGGTGTGGCCGTTGCCGCGCCGGACGGGCGTCCGCCGAGACGCTGCTCCATGTCGGACAACACAACCTCCAGCCGCTGGTTCAGTTGCTGGACCTCGAAGCTCAGGCGTTCGATCTGCCCCGTGGTCGTGCGTAAGTCATCCTCAAGGGCGGCGATCCGCACTTCCAATCGAGCGTAAGCCGGACTGGCGGTGGCGGACAAGCCCGCCGCACTGTTGCCGAAGGCCGAACCCGCGTTTGCGCCGGTCTGGCGGTCCAGCTCACGGACTTGCCGCTCCAACCGATCGAGCCGGTTGAGCAGGGACCGCACCTCGGGGGTTTGCGCGACCGCCGGGAGGGCGAGCACAAACAAGGCAGCACCGCCCACCAGGGCACTCACCCACAATCGGATGTTGTTGTTCGCCATCATGATCGTGTTCCTGCCGCTCCTAAACCTGTTGTCAGCTTCCCAACCGCCCGCTGGTCACCACGGTTACGGCACGTCGATTGTCAGCCCATGCGTTCTCGTTGGACCCGGCGGCGATGGGCCGCTCCTCGCCGTAGGAAATGGTCTGCATTCGGCTTGGATTAATACCAAGGCTGGTCAAGTAGTCCTTCACCGCATTGGCCCGTCGATCGCCCAGCGCCAAGTTGTACTCTCGGGTTCCCCGCTCGTCGCAATGTCCCTCGATGGTGACCGTAACGGTCGGGTTCTCCGCCAGAAATTGGGCTTGTCGTTCCACGACCGCCCGAGCCGTCAAATCCAGCGAATATCCATCATAGGTGAAGTAAATGGTATTTCCGGCTTGTTGAAGGCCTTCTTCCGGTGTTCGCGCCGAGGTCACCGGGGTTGTCGGCGCGGTGACGGGCGGCGGAGCGTTCCGGCTGCTATCGACCATAGATTGGTTTGACTGGTCACTCGCCGACTGGCAGCCGGCGATCAGCAGGGCAATAGCGACAACGGGAACGAAACGACCAAACATCGGGTCCTCCGATTTTGCCAATCCGCAGCGCCAGCGGATCATCTCAACACAATTCGGCTCAAAAATGCCGTCGCTGCGCCGCCGACGCCAACCACATCACAAGGCTGAAAGTACAGCACCTGTTCTTTTTTGCACAATCGGCGAGCGGAGCGTCGAATTTTTTTAGGGATTAAGCGGCGACCACGCAGGATCCGAAGCGTCGAGCGGGGTTTCCACTTCACGCCGATTGAAGCCCGTCAAGTCGATCGAATAGAGCCGCGAACTGGCAGCGCCACCCGCCCCTCCCCCGGTGCGCGCTTTGTCGCGATACATCAGGACACGCCCATTCGGCGCCCAAGTCGGCCCCTCCACATCAAACCCCTCGACCAACGTTTTCTCACCGCTGCCGTCAGGCCGGATGATGCCGATTGCGAACTGGCGTCCCCGAATTTTCGTGAACGCGATAAGATCGCCGCGCGGAGACCAAACCGGCGTGCCATACCGGCCTTCGCCGAAACTGATCCGACGAATGTCGCTTTCGCCGCCTGCCATCACGTACAGCTGCTGACTGCCACCACGATCGGACTCAAACACGATCTCACGTCCATCCGGCGAAAAGCTCGGCGACGTGTCGATGGCGGAATTCGTGGTCAGACGGCGCGTCGTCCGGCTGTCACGGTCGTAAACATAGATGTCGGAGTTTCCGCCCCGGGCCAACGTCAGGGCCAAGCTTCGGCCGTCGGCCGAGAATCGCGGTGCGAACGCCATGCCGTCAAAAGTCCCAACCGGTGCCTGACGTCCGCTTTGCAGGTCCAGCACATAAATGCGCGGCTGACCGCTGCGATAGGACAGGAACGTGACTTCCTGGGTTGTCGGTGAGAATCGCGGGGTCAGCACCAGGCTACCGCCGTCGGTCAGAAAGCGATGGTTCGCTCCATCCTGATCCATGATCGCGAGCCGCTTGATCCGACGATCGAAGGGACCGCTTTCGGCCACATAGGCAATCCGTGTATCGAAGTAACCGCTTTCGCCCGTGAGCCGGCTGTACACCGCGTCGGCCACCAAATGGGCGATCCGCCGCCAGTTGGCCGTGGGAGTCGCGAACGACAGACCGACCATGTTCTGGCCCGCCAGGACGTCCCACAATCGGAACTCCACCTGTAGTCGGCCGTCGTCCAAGATGCTGGCCTGACCGTGCACGAGAGCCTGAGCATTGATGATCCGCCAGTCGGCAAACCGGGGCGGCTCATCCAGACTCAACTCCGTCTGGACGAATGTAGCCTTGTCGATGGGATTGAACAGGCCCGATCGTTCCAAGTCCGCGATGACTACGCCGGCGACATCGCGGCCGAGACGGACCGACGTAGGATCGACACCGGCAAAATCCACGACGGCAATGGGGATCGGTTGGCTGACCCCCCGTGTGATATCGATGCGAAGCTGGGCGCGAGCAGGATCAAGCGTCAAGCCAAGCGCGACGGCGACCACTAACGCGGCGACCGCGAGGTTCAGGGGCAGCCGAAAATCTTGGACCAATCTCATGGAGAGAGCATGTCCTTCGGATCAAAGACAAGGGTAAGCGTTTTCCAACGCTCGTATTTATCAGCGGGAAATCTGAACGGGTGGCAGCGCTGATTCAAGACCGCTCGCTGCGCAGCCTCCGCGGCAATGCGAAAGAACCCATCGGTGCGCAGACGATCCTGATCAACGATGGTCGCGGCCTTTGGGATGCCGTCGGGCGCCATGTCGACCTGAATGCGGACAACAAGGTCGCGGGCATCGCGGGCCCCGACAGGGATGTTCCAACATCGCTCGATTTGGCGGCGGACGGCATCGATCTCGCTGATTGACATGGGCAAGGATGTGTTCGCACCGGGTGTTCGCGCAGTCGGCTCCGGCGGTGTATCCGCCTGCACCTCCTCCTCCGCGACCGGCAAATCCTCAACCGATTGGATCACGGAGGCGAAACTATCGTCCGGCTCACGGTTTTCCTCTTCTTGCGCAGTTGGCTGGGACTGGGACGTCCGCTCCTCGGTCGGATCGGGCTCGGGCGGTCGCGGCACATCCGGCTTACGGCGCATAGCCACCTCATCGGGCGGTGAGGAAGGCAGAGGCTCAGGCGGCGTTGGACTCGGCGGGCTGGGAGCCGGAAAGACACGCTCAGGCGTAGGCGCTTCATTCGGCGGCGGCGGAGCCGGTGCAGCAATGGGCTCCGGAGGGTTTGGTGGAGTGGGCACTGGCTGAGGTGTCGGGGCTAAGGCTGGCTTGGGTGGTGCGCGCTTCGGCGGTGGGGGCTTTCGCGCCGGATTGCCTGGCCCCGGAGACGTGCGATCCTGTACGGAGACCACCTCAACGACCATCGCCGGCGGCGGCGCCACCCGCTCCGTGCGAAGCCATGGAAGTCCGAACACGGCCAGGGCCACGACCACACCATGCAATGCCAGCGAACCGGCCACGCATCGCACAACCGGATCTGACGGAACGGCTCGCATAAGGGCCCGGGTCCAGGCCATAGCTTAGCGGCGTCCTTCTCCATCGCTCCGATCGGATGCGGTGTCGGTGGCGGACGGGGCGAAGTAGGAGGTTTCGCTATCCGTTATCAGCGCCACACGCTCGTAGCCAGCGGCATGAATGGCGCCGACCACGCCCATGACACGGCCGTAATCAATAGCGCGGTCGCCGCGGACAAAAACGCGCAAATCCGGATTGCGACCAGCGACTGCGGCCAGTCGCGCTGCCAAGTCACCGAGTTCAACGGCGGTTTCCTGGATGAAGATCCGCCCTTCCGCCGTGACCGAAACGGTCAACGGCTCGTCCTGTCCGGAGATGGCCCGGGCCTCGGTTCTCGGCAGATCGACCTCGACACCGGCGGTGAGAAGGGGGGCCGTGATCATGAACACGATCAGCATAACGAGCATTACGTCGACCAGCGGCGTTACGTTGATTTCGCTCATGGGCCGCGTCTGGCGGCGGCGCGCCGATCGGCTGCGTCCAGAAAGCGGGGCGGCCATGGCGTCAGCGGGACCCGCCACCCTGGCGGGCTAGGATCGCGACGAATTCGCCGGCAAATCCGTCCAGCCGGGTGGAATAGCGATCGATGTTGCGGGAAAGCGCGTTGTAGGCCAGGACGGCCGGAATGGCGGCAAGCAGACCCAGCGCCGTGGCAAACAGGGCCTCGGCAATACCCGGCGCGACCACAGCTAAGCTGGTGTTCTGTGTGGCGCCGATGGCCTGAAAGCTGTTCATGATCCCCCACACGGTCCCGAACAGGCCGACAAAGGGGGCCGTCGATCCCGTTGAGGCCAGCACGGTCATGTAACGCTCCACTCGATCGACCTCGCGATCAACGGTCAGATGCATCACACGCTCAATCCGCTCGCCGATTCCTTCGGTGCCACCGTCGCCGTTGGGCGTTCGCCGCCATTCCCGCATGGCCGCCACGAACACGGCGGCCATGGGATCGCCGGGCTGCGCCTCCACTTCGTCATAAAGCTCGTCCAGGGGCCCGCCGGACCAAAAGCTGCGCTCGAAATCATCGGCGCGAGAATTGAGCCGCCTCAGTGTGGTGATCTTTTCAAAGATGATCGCCCAGCTCCAGATCGAGGCAAGCAAGAGTAAGATAATAACCAGCTTGACGACCAAATCCGCTTGCAAAAATAGCGACAGTAATGACAGGTCCGGCCCCACCCCACTGTTTACGAGTTCAGTTACTTCCATCGCCTCATCCTTAAGCAACTCGCCTTGCTTTCGGGCGGTCTCGCCGTGCTCATCGTGCGGCGCTCGCGGCTCGTGAGACGGTGGTCCCGGTCAAGCTGATCAGTTGATCCCGCAAGTTCGGTGGAATTCGGGCCGCGCGGCCATCCACCGATCGACAAGCAAGTCGAACATCCAGGGCGACCAGAGTTTCGGAGCCACGCTGGAACAGATGGTCGACCAGGAACGAGGCACCGCGAACCGCGCGTACGGTCGTCAAAACGTCGAGGCCATCGTCGAGATGCGCTGGTTGCCGGAAGTCGGCCGTGCAATAGCGAACCGCGAACGCAATGCCGACATCGCGCATCAACGTTATATTGTCCGTACCGAACGATCTCAGAAATTCGCTGCGGGCACGCTCGCCATACTTAAGATAGTTCGCATGGTAAACGAGGCCCGCAGCATCCGTGTCCTCGTAGTAGACGCGAACGGGGAACACGAACGTTTTGCCATCGAACCAGCCAGACCCGTTGGCTGCTCGGCTTAACGGCGTTGGCTCAGGCCGATTGGCCATCATCATCCCGCGTAAGAAGCTTGAGTTGGCCGTCGGCCTCGGCCGACGGCGGTAGCGAAAGCCCAAGGTGACTATAGGCGGCCTCCGTCAGCACCCGCCCGCGCGGCGTGCGCATCAATAAGCCCTGCTGCATCAGGTAAGGCTCCACCACTTCCTCTATCGTATCGCGTTGCTCGGCGATGGCCGCAGCCAAAGTCTCCACCCCGACAGGACCGCCGCCATAGTGTAGGGCGATGGCGCGCAAATAGCGCCGGTCCATGGCATCGAGACCTCGATCGTCAATATCCAAGCGGCGCAGCGCCCCATCGGCCGCATGCCGGCCCACGGACCTCGTGCCATCAACAGCGGCGAAATCGCGAACCCGGCGCAACAGCCGAACGGCCACGCGCGGCGTCCCTCGGGAACGACGCGCAATCTCGCCGGCACCGTCCGCTGTCACATCGACAGACAGAACGCCGGCCCCGCGGCTGACAATACGCTCCAGGTCCGAGGCATCATAGAATTCCAAGCGCAATGGGATACCAAACCGCTCCCTTAGTGGTCGGGTGATCAGGCCAGCCCGCGTCGTCGCCCCGACAAGTGTGAAGGGAGGGACATCGATGCGCACGGTCCGCGCCGCTGGCCCTTCGCCGATGATTAAGTCCAGCTTGAAGTCCTCCATGGCGGGATAGAGGATCTCCTCGACGGCCGGGGACAAGCGATGGATTTCATCGATGAACAGAACGTCACAGGGCTGCAGGTTGGTGAGAATCGCAGCCAGATCGCCAGGGCGCGCGATCACCGGCCCCGACGTGGCGCGAAAGCCGACTCCCAACTCATGAGCGACGATCTGCGCCAGCGTTGTTTTGCCGAGGCCGGGCGGCCCGTGAAACAGGACGTGGTCCAGGGGCTCGCGGCGGCCGCGAGCCGCGGCGATAAAAACTTGTAGGTTCTCGCAAACGGGGCGCTGTCCCACGAACTGATCGAGCTTGAGCGGACGCAGGCTTTCCTCGCCTGCGTCCTCCTCCTGGCGCACGCCATCGATTTCGCGCTCGGCCTCGACGGCGGCCGGAACGGTGTCAATGGCGACCATCAGCGGGCGGGTTCCTGCGGTGCCAGGCGGGCCAAGCCGCCCTTGATCAGGGCCTCAAGCGTGATGTCCGGTTCTGCCTCACGGGCCACGGCCAAAACGGCACTAAGGGCTGAGGACGGCGCAAAGCCGAGCCCGACCAAAGCTGCCACGGCGTCGGACGTGTCCGACCGAGGTTCCGCCGACAGGGCTGGCCCGGCGCATTCGGCCGAAGCCACGTTGATAGCATGGAGCTTGTCCGCCAACTCGCTTACGATGCGCTGGGCCAGGCGGGAGCCAATGCCAGGCGAACGGGCCAGCAACGAGCGGTCGCCGGAGGCAATCGCAAGCGTCAGGGCATCCGGCTCCAAGGCCGACAGTATCGAAAGTGCGGCCTTGGCACCAACGCCTTGGACGGTGGTCAGGAGGCGAAACCAGGATCGCTCCGCATCATCGATGAAGCCAATCAACTGGATTGCATCCTCGCGCACGAGGGTTTCGACGTAGACAACGGCCGGCAGTCCCGGTGCGAGGCGGGTAAGCGTGCGGTTAGAAGCGGTGATCATGTAGCCGACACCGTTGACATCGATGATCGCCGTACCGCGGGCCGTGCTATCGACGAGGCCGGTCAGCTTAGCAATCACAGATGGACCGCCTTTGTCGCCGACCGGGCGATGTTGGCGGCCGTCTCGCGATGATGGGCATGGCACACGGCGACGGCCAAGGCGTCGGCGGCATCGTCCGTCGACAACGTTGCTCCTGGCAGCAGCATGCGCACCATCAGCTTGACTTGCTCCTTGCCAGCGTGGCCGGTGCCGACCACGGTCTTCTTAACCAGGTTGGGAAGATACTCCGTTACCGGAATACCGGTCTGGGCTGGAACCAGCAAGGCAATGCCACGGGCTTGGCCAAGCTTCAAAGTCGACAGCGCGTTGCGGTTGGCGAAGCTCTCCTCGACCGCGGCCTCAGCGGGCCGAAACCGGCGAATCACCTGCAACAAACCGTCGGCCAGTTGAACCAAGCGCTGCGGCAACGGCGACGTCGCATCGGTGGCGAGCACGCCGTCGGCCACATGGCTGAGGGCACCCTTGGCCACATCGATCACTCCCCATCCGGTCCGCTGTAATCCGGGATCGAGCCCAATCAAGCGCACGTCGACGGGCACTCCAGACCAACGGCATGACCACGCCCGATGGCGCGCATCGTGAGGTGATGACAGGCATCGGCGCGTCGGCCCCGTGGTGCTGGGATTGGCATCGCTCCGATCAGGCGCTCAAGCGCTCCAGGACATCTTCGGCCACGTCGAAATTGGCCATAACGCGTTGCACGTCGTCGCTGTCATCGAGGGCACCGATGAGCTTGAGCAGGGTGATCACCTTGTCCTCGTCCACGGCGATCGTCGTCGTTGGCTTCCAATCGAGACGGGCCGCTTCCGAGGGTCCGAACTGGGCTTCGAGGGCGTCGCGAACTTGGCTCAGATCGTCCGGTGCGCAGGTAATGTCATAGCCGGTGTCACTGGCGTCCACGTCATCAGCGCCGGCCTCTAGGGCCGCTTCCAGCACCGTGTCCAGGTTGCTGATGACGCGCGCGTAGTGAATCAGGCCGATCCGGTCAAACAAGAACGAGACACTGCCGCTCTCACCTAAGGACCCGCCAAACTTGTTGAAGGCGGTGCGCACTTCGCCGGCGGTCCGATTGCGATTATCGGTCAACGCCTCAACGATCAGGGCGACCCCGCCCGGGCCATAGCCCTCGTAGCGGACCTCTTCGAAGTTGTCGCCGCCATCCTCGCCAGAGCCCCGCTTGATGGCGCGCTCGATTGTGTCCTTGGGCATGTTCTCGCCCTTCGCTGCCTGGATCGCAGCGCGCAAGCGGGGATTCATCGCCGGGTCCGGCAAACCGGCCCGGGCTGCCACCGTGATTTCCCGGATCAGTTTCGTGAACGCCTTGCCGCGTTTGGCGTCCTGAGCACCCTTGCGGTACATGATATTCTTGAACTGGGAATGGCCTGCCATTGTCCTAACCGTCGCCGCTTCCGAAACGAGTTCCCCGATCATGCCAGCAAACGTCAGGCTGGGGAAGCCGACCGCGGATGTCATGATGTTGCCGGGTGGAATGACTGCAGCTGGATAACGAGCCTATGCGGGCTCTGAGCCTTGGGCTCCGGCCCCATTAGGTTTTCAGTCCCATGGTGTGATGGCGTGAACAGGATTTGATTCGTCTAGACTCGTTGTGACAGAGAAGCTCACGCTAACAAGACTGACATAACACGTTGATAAAGCGGGCGAACGAGAGGGGTCGGCCGGTCCCGCCGGTCTAGCCAAGGAATTTCGTTGTCTGCGCGGAAGCCGCGAAACCCGCGGCGTCCGACGGCTACTTCTGGCGCTTTAGGACCTCGCAGGCGGCGAGGTGGCTAAACTGGCTCACCCGCACGTAGCAGCCTTCAAACGTGTTCGGATCGGTCAGCTCGCCTTCGACGAAGCCGCCGGGCTCTGACCACCAGATGCTTCCGCTAGTCGATATGACGCCGACAATCGGCTTGGTGTTCCCAGACATTGTGATGGTACCGGCGAAGCGCCGATCCTCCTGGGCGTCGATCACCAGCGAGATGTCGACCGAGCCGAACCGAGAATGCTTCGGCGATCCCGGAGAAGCGACGAAGACGCCTTCGCCCGTTCCGGTCCATGTCCCTTTCATGTCGGGAAAGCTGTCCGCAGCCCCAATCGGTCCGGAGATCAGGGTCGCGAAAGTCACCGTTATTGCCGCTGTCATCGCGCGCATTGTGTTCCTCCCAGAAATTGTTTGACCTGTGATGTCCCACATAGAGCCCACAGCGATATTAGAGTGTGACTCGGCCGGGCTTGATGGGCAACCCGACAGGCATCTGCCGGCCGGCCGCGATCACGTGTGATCGCTGTAGCGCAGGATGTCCGCCAAAAGCTGACGCGCTATCGAAACTCCGTGATCTCCAAATGCCGAGCTGGATCAAAATGCGAGGTCACGCGTTTCTGGGATTTTCCTCTGGTTTTCAGCAGTAGGCGGTCGAAGGGCAGCATCGGGCCGCGACTCAGTGTGCCGGTTGCAGGGGCAAGCAACGTTGTTTGCCGATGGCGGTCAGCGATCTGCAGGCCGGCACGGACACGGATCGTTAGTACGACCGTCGTCCAGGTGATTGACCATCCTTCGACGGCAACGGGGCAAACCAGCCCGTACCTTTCGCCGACGTTGTGGCCGCGCGCGATCCGTGCCGGCGCATTGGTAAAGGCGCCTTGATGATGGTCCTAAACGTCTGCAGGCTCGCCACCATGACACTTCACGCCACTAGGCACGATCAATACAATGCCGAATGTTTGCATTCAGCGCCCGGCAGCCGGTCATCCAACGTCGTTCTCGCTCAGATCACCGTGCCGGAGTCTGAACCTACTGAAAGGATGAGAACATGACCAAGGGAAAGAGCATCGCGTTGGGAGTGACGTTTGGCGCCATGGTTGCGTTGTTCGCGTCATCACAATCGGCTAAAGCGCAGGAAAACCAATGTCAAGGCGCTGCGGAGCACCGACTGGAAGAGTATGGCCTGACCATGGGCGATTTGACAGAGGTCGAGTGGATCGCGCAGCGCAGCGGCAGGCATCAGGACGGACCCGTCGTCAGTTATCACATGTGGTCTTTGCCAAAGAGTTGTGAATCGGGCAATCTGGTCCTCTCGATGACCGCTGGATGCTACATTACGACCGTGTACACACAGGGTGGTTGTACTGTGCAGGGCGTGCCGTCGTATTGAGGAGTCGCTTGCCTGGCCGGTTCCCTCGGGAGAGGATCAGTAGTTGGCGAAGCGTCGTCAGCGAGCATGCGATCAATGCTTGATCATTGCGTCTTGTAATGATTGGCCAAGCAAGCGCATCACCCACCAAACATGATCGAGGACCTGCGCCAGCGTCCGATACCTTGTATTGCCGATCCGGCGACCGCGCTCGGTTACCGGGATATTCCGGTTGATCTCCATGATGCGCGGTCAAACGAGTCACTTGTTGACCTCGCCGAAGCGGGCATCGCCGGCCACGGTTACTATGCGCGCACGGACGGCTTCAACGCGCCGTACTATCGCGCGTTTCCCTCCGCCTCGAACCGAGTGTGGTGTCGCCGCTCTGTGGTGGAACGGCTGGTCGCCGTCAACGAACGGCTGGCCGAATATGGCACCGAGCTGTTCGCGCTCAACGGCTACAGGGCACCAGCCCTGCAGCAAGAGCTTTGGGAATTCTTCATCGATCGCGCCCGTACGGTGCTCGACGATCCGACCGAAGAAAACTGCATTTCGTTCGCCGGCACCTATTGCTCCGACCCTAGGCAATTCGACGCGCAGGACTCACGGACGTGGCCCACGCACGTCACCGGCGGCGCCCTCGATACGACCCTGCGCAGCTGCGAGACCCGGGAACTCCTCCACATGGGCGGCATTTTCGACGACCCGGCAGAGATCAGCCATACGTCCCATTTCGAGGCGGCATTTACCAGACAAGGGGGCCTAGACCACCGTTTCACCCTCAGCGATCAGGAAGGGCTACGCAACCGGCGGCTGCTCTACTGGGCGATGGTGGGGGCCGGCTTCGCGAACTACGCCTTTGAGTGGTGGCACTTCGACTGGGGTACGCAGTTCTGGGTGGTGAACAACCAACGGCAACCGGACACATCCGCACCTCCGACACAAGCCTGGTACGGGCCGGCGCAATTTGATTAAGCCCGAGTTAACGGGCCGGTTCCAGGCTGGCGAGGCGAAAGCGGGGCTCGGTTCTGTTCGGAACGCTCGTTGGGCGAAAGTCCGCGATCCGGCCCAAGGCAGCCCGAGGTAGCTTTTAGTCCGGCCAAGAGGTCGCAAGACAACCGCCAATGCGGACCGGCGCGATACGGGTCGCGCGACCGGTTGCGTCATCGGTCTCTACGTACACCGCGCACAAGGTGGCGGGACCATTGGCGGGCTGAAGCCGACCACCGGACATCTTGCGAGTGAACCGGGCCATGGACTCTGCCTTTTCCATACCGATTACGGAATCGTAGTCGCCGCACATGCCGACATCGGTGATGTACGCCGTGCCGCCGGCAAGCACGCGCGCGTCGGCCGCAGGAACGTGGGTGTGGGTACCGGCAACCAAGGTGACCCGGCCATCCAGGTGATGCGCCATGGACATTTTCTCGCTCGTTGCCTCGGCATGAACGTCGACGATGATCGCGTCCACGGAGTTGCCGAGATGATGGTTGAGGAGTGCCACATCGATGGCGCGAAATGGATCGTCGAGCGGATCCATGAACAGCCGACCCATGACTTGCGCAACCATCACCCGGCGGCCGTCGGCAAGGGAGTAGATGGACGCTCCCCACCCGGGCGTACCCTCCGGGTAGTTCAACGGACGCAGCAGTCGGATGTCGGCGGCGATGAAGTCAACGATATCGCGCTTGTCCCAGACGTGATTGCCGGTGGTGATAACATCTACACCCGCCTCAAACAGCGCCTGGCAAATGTCGGCCGTAATCCCGAAGCCGTGGGCTGCATTCTCACCGTTGGCGACCACGAAGTCGAGGGCAAGGCGCTCGCGGAGCATGGGAACCGACTGAAGCACGATCTCCCGTCCGGACTTGCCGACCACGTCCCCGCAAAGCAGCAAATTCATGTCTGTTACGCCGACTCCGCGGGGTTGGGCGCCGCAACCGTGGTGTCCGGATAGCCGATGCGCACCACTTCGCGATCGGTGATGACCCAGTCCAACGGGTGATCGTCGCTGCCGTGGGGAACATTGTCGATCAATTGGATGGCAAATCCGATGCCGACTGCCGTGACCGCGCCTTGTTCTCGCAATTTGGCCAGTGTCCGGTCATAGAAGCCGCCACCGCGGCCAAGGCGGTGGCCGTGCCGGTCTGCCGCAAGAAAGGGGACCAGAACAATGTCGGGAATGACAGTTACCGCCCCTGCTTCCGGCTCAAACGTGCCGCGATCCCCCTCGACCACAGGGTCGGTCGGCCGCCAGCGGCGAAACAACAGCGGTGCACCTTCGGCATCGACAACGGGCAGCGACGTCGTCACGCCAGCGGCATCGAGGCGCGCCATCAATGGCCGCACATCAATCTCGGTTCCCAGTTGCCAGGTTCCGGCGACCACCGCGCCAGGAGTGGCGCCAATCACCTCGGTCAGGGGCAGAAACGTTTTTATCAATGCACTTGATGCTTCGGGCCCCTCCTTTTGGTCGACGACAAGCCGCAGCGCCAGCATCCGCTTGCGTAATGCCCGTTTCGCCGCCTGGAGTTCGCCTTCGTTGGTCATGGTTGTAAGTCGCCGTTCGATTGCGCACGTGTCCGCTGTTTCACGATCGCGATACGTGCGGACCCGCGCGTGCGATCAGATCAGAAGATCAGCGGACGGCGCCGCAGATGCCGTTGGTGCAGTGATCCCTCGTGGCCTGCAACGAGCAGGTGGGCGCCGTATTCCCGGTCCACGAACCGGCAAGAGACAGCTCCCTTAAGGATCGGAGTTGGCCCCGGGGAAGCGACGACCGGACGCGCACCGCAGCAACCGCCCACGCGTTACTTACGGTCGCTCGAGGCTTGCGGCAACCGCCTCGATCCGCTCGGCCAGTCCGTTGAGATCGGCGATCAACGCCTCGCCATCCGCCGACACCACCGGCGCCAGCGTTGAATCATCGCTTCGGGCCTGGCTCGCTTCCAGCAATCCGAGCACATCGGAAAGCTCGTCTGCCAGGACCAAGCAGGTCATGACGAGCAGGCGGACGTCATCGCCGCGGCCGCCTCCGTTGGCAAGCTCGCTGACGCGGTGGTCGACGTAGCGGGCGAGATCGATGATGCGCTGTTCCTCGCCACGATTGCAGGCGAGCTCATATGGCCGCCCGCCGACCGTGATCTGTACACGTTCCACCGCTCAAGCGTCTCCACTGCTCAATGCGCACCGAAGGCGATTGATAGCTTTGTCCAATTGAATAGCCACTTGCCCTTGTCGGGCTTTTAACGCCGCAATCTCCTCGCGGGCGCGCTCGAGATTCGCGTCAGTCGACTGGGCATGGTTGGCTACCAGCTCAAGCCGCTCAACGGCTGAAAACAGCCGCATGATGGCAGATTCCAGCGCTTTGGGAGCCTGGGACCGTTGGCCGTCGATCACATCAACACCATCGGGCCGGTCAAACAAATTCTCCACGCTGCCCTCCAAACACACCATTTAGTCAAGCGTGACAGGCACCGTCACCGTCGTCAACCGGGCGGCGTGTGCGGGCAAAAAACGTTGACGGGCGATTATGAAGTGTCGATGGTTCGGAAGTCAAAAATGCTGAGGCCCTCGGCCGACCAACGATCGCTCGGTCGGAAACTGGGATGATCCCGTTCCCTTCGGGGGAAGCAAACTCACTTAATTTGTGCCAAAAGGAGGAACGAAATGGCGGTTCGGGTAGGAATCAATGGGTTCGGCCGGATCGGTCGATTGGCTATGCGAGCGGCCATGGAGGCGCGCCGAAACGACGTTGAATTCGTCGCAGTCAACGACCTCGGGCCCGTGGCCACCAACGCCCACTTGCTGAAGTATGACTCGGTTCACGGGACCTACCCGGGCGAGGTCAGCAGCGATGCCGACAGCATGACCGTTGACGGTCACCGGGTGAAGGTGTTGTCCGAGCGGGATCCGTCCAAGCTGCCCTGGGGCGACTTGGGCATTGATGTGGTTTGGGAATGCACGGGTGTGTTCTCCGATCGCGACAAGGCCGCTGTCCACTTGGACGCAGGTGCGCCGAAGGTAATCGTCTCCGCGCCGTCGAAGGGTGCAGATGCCACGATCGTCTACGGCGTCAACCACGACGCTCTGACCAGTGAACACAAGGTCATCTCTAACGCCTCGTGCACGACCAACTGCCTGGCACCGCCAGTATCCGTGATCGACAAACTGGTCGGCCTGGAACGGGGCTACATGACCACCATTCACGCGTATACGGGTGACCAGCGCATTGTTGATACGCTGCACAAGGATCTGCGGCGGGCCCGTGGCGCGGCGCTCTCCATGATCCCCACGACCACCGGTGCCGCGCGCGCGGTCGGACTGGTGATGCCGCAACTGGCCGGCAAGCTCGACGGCTCCGCGATTAGGGTGCCAACGCCAAACGTGTCCATGGTCGACTTGGTGTTCGTGTCCGGCAAGGCGACGACGGCGGACGAGATCAACGGCGCCATTGCCGAGGCCGCCAACGGTCACCTCAAGGGCGTTATGGCCTGCAACACGGAACCGCTGGTCTCCATCGACTTCAATCACGATGGCCATAGCTCCGTGTTCGATGCGACCCAAACCCAAGTGGTTGAGGGAACGCTTTGCCGTATCGTGGCTTGGTACGACAACGAGTGGGGCTTCTCTAATCGTATGTCCGATACCTCTCAGGTGTTTGCCGCCCTCTAGAAGATCGGCTTCGGCGATGTCAGGCGCGGGGCGTGCGACTGTGGCGACCGCCCCGCTGCCTGTCCGTTCGATCCGGACCGAAGCTCCCGAGCATGGGCCCACCGGTGCACGGGCCGCGATTGTGATTCATGACATTGACCATGCCCGCGCGGCACTGTCCGCAGCGGAGACGTTGGGATGTGCAGTCACTTTGGTAAGCGCACCATCGGCTGGCGCTAGCCTAGGCCCCGAGGTCTTCACGGCGCTGATGGCAGCAGCATTGGACGCGTCACCTTCGGTCAACGTCTACTGGATCCTTGATTGCGGTCGGGACCCCGCCTTTGCTGTCGCCGCTTTAGCGGCGGGCGTACCGCAAGTGGTTCTGGACGCCCATTCCCCCGCCTTTGCTCGCGTACGCGCAATCGCCGAACAGGTAGGTGCCCGAGTCCATGCGGACCTTGAATATCCATTTCTCGACCTGGCCGACGTGGCCGACCCCGTCGTCACGTGCCGAAATTGGCTTGCTGAACGGGAAAAAACACCCCTTTGAGCCCGGATTCCGTTGCTTCGTGCTTACGGGCGGGTGTATCCGATGAGGGCGATGGTGATCGTCCAAGAGTTCTATCAACCGGGGAGATGCGAATATGAAAGTGAACAAGGTCGTCAAGAACATCCTCAGTAACTACGAGAGTGACAATCCGGCGACCAAGGCGAACTTGGCACGGATCTTGTGCACGGGCCGCCTGGCCGGTACCGGCAAAATGGTGATTCTGCCTGTGGATCAAGGCTTTGAGCATGGCCCGATCCGCAGCTTTGCGCCCAATCCGCCCGCCTATGATCCCGAGTATCACTGCAAGCTCGCCGTCGACGCCGGCCTCAATGCCTATGCGTCGCCGCTCGGCATGATCGAGACGGTCGCCGACAGCTATGCGGGTCAGATCCCCTTCATTCTGAAGATGAACAGCTCCAACACGCTGTATCGGAGCAAGGAAGCCCCGACCCAGGCGGTTACCGCGGACGTTCGGGACGCCGTTCGCCTCGGCGTCGCCGCCATCGGCTTCACGATCTATCCGGGCTCCGACGAGGCCTTCGATATGATGGAGACCATCAAGGAGATGCGCCGGGAAGCCGCGGAGTACGGCATTGCAACCGTGATCTGGTCCTATCCGCGTGGTGGCAATTTGTCGAAAACAGGCGAGTTGGCCGTCGATATCAGCACGTATGCCTGCCACATGGCCGCCCTCTTGGGCGCCCATATCATCAAGATCAAGCTGCCGTCGGACGACCTGGAGCAGGACGAAGGCAAGAAGGTCTATGAAGCGGAAGGCATCAATATCTCCACGCAAGCGGACCGCGTTGCCAACTGCATGCAGGCCGCGTTCAACGGCCGCCGCTTGGTCGTGTTCTCGGGTGGCGCCAAGAAGGGAGCCGACTCTGTGTATCAGGACGCCCGCGACATTCTTAAAGGTGGTGGCAACGGCTCCATCATCGGCCGTAATACCTTCCAGCGGCCGCGTGAGGAAGCAATCGATATGCTCATCAAGATCTGCCAGATTTATCTCGGCAAAGACGCGGAAATGGCTAAAGCGGCCGAGTGACCGCCGCCAGCCGCACTGAACTCTATTTGATTACGCCGCCGCGTTTCGACGTGGCGGCGTTTTCGCGAGCTTTGAGTAAGGCTCTTGATGCCGGACCGGTGGCGGCCGTACAACTCCGCCTCAAGGATGTTACGGACGACGAGATCCGTCGTAGTTGCAATACGTTGCGACCAGTGGTCCAGCGGCGCGATGTTGCGTTCCTGCTTAACGATAGGCCGGACTTGGCCGCCGAACTGGGTTGCGATGGCGTGCACATCGGCCAGGAGGACGCGAGCTACGCCGACGCTCGCCGCTTCGTTGGCAACGACCGCACCGTCGGCGTCACCTGCCACGACAGCCGTCATCTAGCCATGACCGCGGCTGAAGCAGGCGCAGACTATGTGGCGTTCGGTGCGTTCTTTCCGACGACCACAAAAGACCCGCCGACCAGCGCCGATCCCGAAATCCTGGATTGGTGGAGCGGGCTGTTCGAGATTCCCTGTGTGGCTATTGGCGGGATCACGCCGAGCAACTGCATTTCGCTGGTCGAGGCGGGTGCGGACTTCCTCGCTGTCTCGGCGGGCGTCTGGTCGGACCCGGCCGGACCAGGCGAAGCTGTTCGCGCCTTCAACGCCGCTATCGACTCGATCTATCGAGGCAAAGGCGGCGAAGGCCTGGCCGACTGATCAGCAACGACGACTGCGCACTCGTCGTTGCGGTGAAATAATCTTTCACAGATGGCAACAGCAATGCGCTTGGCACAACATACCACGTAAATACCCTTTTAGAATGCTGCATTGCAGCGTCTTGTATTGCAATGGCGAACCAAACTTTCTACAATAGGTTAAGTGGGCAGGTGGGATGGAACATGCATTCGGTTCGGCAGTTTTCACACGCGCATTGCGTTCGGTCCCTTCGGCCTCGGGTCACGGCATTTGTTGAAATAATATTTTAGGACCGCGGAATAGGCCGCATTGCCCGCCTCAGAGGAAACACGCCATGTACGCACTTCTGCGCGAACTTCCCGACATCAGCACCAGTTGGTTTCGCTACTACACAGCCCTGGCTCGGGCGACGAACCGCGAAATCACGGAGTTCAATGAAAGTTGCTTGATCGCGGCCCAGATCGCTTTGCAGGCCGCCAAAGACAATCCGATGAGCCTGCTGGAAACTGCCGAAGTGATGCAGCACAATCAGGCCCTGGTGACCAAGGGGTTTTGGGGAGCTCAGGAGAAGCTCACCGACTTCGCGCTTGATCAGTGGGAACAGGCCATACGAGCGACGATGACCTCCGTGATGGGCCCGACCAATGGCGAAGAAACGCTTGGTCAGTACATGCGTCGCGAAGCCGAAGTCATGGAAGCGGTCGCAAACTTCAACGAGCAAATCGAGGCGATCAAGGACGAGTTCGGCTTCCAGTTCAATTCTGCAGATTACGAACTTGTGGCCGAGACCGATACGTTCCTAATGTATCAAGTCAAGCCAATCAAAAAGGGCGTTAAGGTTAACGACAAGCTCAAGCCCGTGTTGATGGTGCCGCCGTACATGTTGGGCGTCCACATCCTGTCGTTCCTGCCGTTCGAAAACAAGAGCTACACGCACTCCTTCGCCAACGAAGGTATTCCAACCTATGTGCGCGTCGTCAAACCGATCCTCGAGACCGAGGCCGTGCAAAAGACCACGCCGGAACAGGATTGCGACGAGACGCGGGAGCTGTGTCAGAAGCTTGTGACCAAGCATGGGCAAAAGGTGACCCTGAATGGCACCTGCCAAGGCGGCTACATTTGCATGATGAATGTGCTGTCGGGCACGCTCACGGACGTCTGCGATGCCCTGATCACCAATGTCGCCCCCATCGATGGCAGCTACAGCGATGCCATCGCCGGGATGCCGCAGATGCACAACGACTTCATCACAACAAAGCTCCCCAACGGCAACAAGGTTGCCAACGGCTACATGTTAAGCCTCGGCATGCGCTTCGTCGCTATCGATCGGGAGCAGCCGCTGGCCAAGGTCATTGACCAGGCCAAGATGCAACGGGCGACGGATATGAACCCCGGCAAGACCCCGGCGGCCTTGTTCCGTTGGTTGCTGAAAGAGCGCGTCCATCTGCCGCTCGGCATCGCCACCATGAGTTCGGCGACGTTCCAGAAACCAATCGGTGATGACGGCACGCTGCCGGTGACGCTTTATGACAAGCCACTCAACGTCCGTGAACTCACCAAGCTAAACGTTCCCTGGTACCAGAACTACGCCATCAAGGATGACCTGGTGACGCCGAAGTGCGCGACGGCCGCCAATAAGTACCTGGATGGCAGCGGGTTGATCGAATCCGTGGCGTTCTACGGAGGACACGTCGCCATCCTGACGAGTCCCTACTCCAAGAAGTCTCCCGTCAACGGTGAGTTCAAGGATGCCAACGGCAACATGGTCCGTGGCCCCGTGAAGTTCCAAATGGATATTTCAGGGTCCCCGGCCGCGGCGCCGGTCGCCGCCGCCACCTAATCTTCGCCGTCATGCCGGTTGATTTGGAAGGGCGCCCAAGGGCGCCCTTCGCGTATTGCAAGCTATGGAATCAGATTCCCCGCGTCCGGGGCTGTTGCGGCGCGTTCGTGCGAACAGCGCTAGCGGTACTGATTGCGGGAATAAGCATACCGGACGTGAGCGCCGCCGCCGAACCAACTCGACGCCTCGTCGGTATCCTCGGTGATGACGACCGCGTTTTGCTGGATCCCGTGGACTGGCCTTGGACCGCGCTTGGGCGCCTCAATCGGGCGACGGGTGGCTTCTGTACGGGCGTGGCGGTGGCCGAGGATGTGGTGCTGACCGCCGCGCACTGTCTCTACGACAAACGCACACGCCGGTACGTGAAGCCAAGCGAGGTCCACTTTCTCGCGGGCTACCGCCGCGGCAGTTATGGCGGCCACGCCCGTGCGGCCCAGATCATTCGGCCCGGCATGGAGACGGGCAGCAGAGCCAAAGGACTGAGCGCCGTCGCCGCCGACTGGGCCATCGTGGTTCTCGAGTCCAAGCTGCCCGCCAAGCCCATCCCCGTACGGGCTCTGGCCGACGGCGACATCCTCGCAAACGGAACCGAGAATACTCTGCTGCGCGCCGGTTACGGGCGCGATCGCCCACACCTTTTGTCGCTGCATCGGGGTTGCCGCTTGATGGAACCCATCGGTGGTGGCGCGGTCGTCGCTCACACCTGCGATGCTGTGCAGGGAGATTCCGGCTCACCGCTCCTTCTCGAACGCACTCGCGAAGGGGGCCCCTCCAGCTACACGATCGTCGGCATCAACACCGGGTTCGGCGACCTAGACGGGCGCAAGCGGGGTTTGGCCGTGCATGCCGCCGCAATCCTGCCCACGCTTCGACGCGTGCTTGCAGAACGGGAAGCAGCGGCTACCGACGGTTTCTCCCCAGCGCCGCCCGACTAGTGGGCAAGTCAACGATTAGGCAATCGGCAAATCTGAAACTCGATGCGCGAATAAAGCGATAATGAAAATCATTCTTAATCTCTAACAAGAACGTCCGATTATAACCAAATCATCGACAAAGCAGTCGGAGATGATTAACTTTCCGGCGCCGATCCTAATTCCTGGGGGGTTATCCACATTGACTTCGCGATCGCGGCTGCGTAACATTCGAAACATCTAAAATAACCGAAGGTCAGCGACTGCGCTGGCCACCTCTGTGCCTATCGAGCTTTTGCTTGCACTAGACGTGATACCTCAGCTGAGAAATGACCGGGGCACAATGCCAAAAATCGAGCCCAAACACGGCCAGCCTCACACGATTAACACTGGACAAATGAGCTCGTTAGGTGACGGCAGGAGACCAGAATGACATCGATGACTGCAATAGCCGATACAAAGGCAATACCCATTGAATATAACGAAGAGATTATTCGCAAATTTACCATCGCGACAATATTCTGGGGTGTTGTCGGGTTTTTGGTAGGTGTCTACATTGCTTTCCAGATGGCGTTCCCGACCCTTAATCTTGACTTGCCATGGACGACGTTTGGTCGCTTGCGGCCAGTTCATACCTCGGCGGTTATTTTCGCGTTCGGTGGCAACGCCTTGTTCGCCACGTCCCTGTATGTCGTGCAACGGACCTCGCGGGCGAGCCTGTGGGGCGGGCCGGCGGTGGCGAATTTTCTGTTCTGGGGATACCAGCTGTTCATTGTCATGGCCGCGTCCGGATACGTGCTCGGCATTACCCAGAGCAAGGAGTATGCGGAGCCCGAGTGGTATGTGGACCTGTGGCTGACGATTGTATGGGTCACATACCTGATCGTTTACGTCGCCACACTAATGAAGCGCAAAGAACCGCACATCTATGTGGCCAACTGGTTTTTTCTATCCTTTATCATCACCGTAGCGATGTTGCACGTCGTGAATAACTTAGCGATCCCTGTATCGCTGGGAAGCACGAAAAGCTACGTTGTGTGGGCAGGTGTTCAAGATGCTTTGACGCAATGGTGGTATGCTCATAATGCTGTCGGCTTTTTCCTGACCGCTGGTTTCCTCGGCATCATGTACTACTTCGTGCCAAAACAGGCCGATCGTCCAGTTTATTCCTACCGTCTGAGCATCGTGCATTTCTGGACGTTGATCTTCCTCTATATCTGGGCCGGCCCCCATCACCTGCATTACACCGCCCTGCCCGATTGGGCCCAGACGCTCGGCATGGTGTTCTCGGTAATGCTGTGGATGCCGTCCTGGGGAGGCATGATCAACGGCATCATGACCCTGTCCGGTGCTTGGGATAAGCTGCGGACAGACCCGGTCCTGCGCTTCATGGTCGTGTCCGTGGCGTTCTACGGCATGAGCACCTTCGAAGGGCCAATGATGTCCATTAAGGCGGTAAACTCGCTCAGTCACTACACGGATTGGACCGTCGGCCATGTCCATTCCGGCGCGCTCGGGTGGGTCGCCTTTATTAGCTTTGGCGCGATTTACTACCTTGTACCGAAACTGTGGAAGCGCGAGCGGCTGTATTCCCTGCGCCTCGTCACCTACCACTTTTGGGTCGCCACCATCGGCATCGTTCTTTACATCACCGCCATGTGGATTTCTGGGATTATGCAAGGCCTGATGTGGCGGGCATACGATGACCTTGGCTTCCTGCAATACTCGTTTATTGAAACGGTGGAAGCGATGCATCCCTATTACGTTATTCGCGCTGGCGGCGGGGTGCTGTTTTTCATCGGCTCGCTGATCATGGTCTACAACCTCTGGCGCACGATCCGCGGCGACCTTCGCACCGAAGCGGCCTACGAACGACCGCGCGCGCTGGCCCCGACGGCGGCCGAGTAGGAAGGCCAGACGTCATGATTGAAAAACACGCAATCCTTGAGAAGAACGTCATTCTTCTCGCCGTCTTGACCCTGGTCACGGTCTCCATTGGTGGTCTTGTCCAGTTGATCCCGTTGTTCCATTCGGAGCAGACCGTCGAAAAGGTCGAGGGTATGCGGCCGCTCACGCCGCTGGAGCTGGCCGGTCGCAACATTTACGTCCGCGAAGGCTGCTACGTATGCCACAGTCAGCAGATCCGTCCGTTTCGGGATGAGATCGAACGCTACGGCCACTACAGCCTGGCGGCCGAGAGCATGTATGATCACCCGTTCCAATGGGGGTCCAAGCGCACTGGTCCCGACCTGGCCCGTGTCGGCGGGAAGTATTCAAACGACTGGCATGTCGCCCACATGATCGATCCGCGCAGCGTCGTGCCGGAATCAATCATGCCGGGCTACTCCTTTCTGGCCGAACGTGAACTGGCGTTCACGGACGCGGCCGAACATCTGGCGACGCTGCGCGCTGTCGGCGTTCCCTACACCGATGAACAGATTGCCAACGCGGCCATGGATCTAAGGGCCCAGGGCAACGGCGAGCTGGGCGACCCCGATGCCTTGCTTGCCCGCTATCCGAAGGCTGTCGTCGGTGACTTCGACGGCGATCCGTCGAAGCTGACGGAGTTGGACGCCGTTATCGCCTACCTGCAGATGCTAGGCACACTGGTAGACTTCACCGATTACAAGCCGGAAATGGACTACCGGTAGGCGGACCAGCAGTCATGATGGACCTTTGGGATACGCTGCGTGCCTGGTGGGTGGTTTGGCTGATCATCCTGTTTGCCGTGGTCGTTTGGTGGGCCTACCGCCCGAAAAACAAAAAGAAGTGGGACGAAGCAGCGAACATCCCGTTCGAAGATGACGACGGAGCACCGAAAAATGGCCGATAAGGAAATCGATGACGTCTCCGGCGTTGAGACCACGGGTCACGAGTGGGATGGTTTGAAGGAACTCAATAACCCACTGCCGAAATGGTGGCTCTATGTGTTTTACGCGACCATCGCGTTCTCCGTTGTCTACATGATCTGGATGCCGTCATTGCCGTCTTGGGCCGGCTTGGGAGATTTCTCCTCCCGCAAAAACCTTGTCGAGGATCTTGCGGAGCAGCGCACCGAACGCGGCGAATGGCTGCAGCAGTTCGAGGAAAAGGAGCTGGAGGAATTGGCCGCCGACCGCGACCTGCAGCGTTTTGCCATGGCCGGCGGGCGCTCCGTGTACGCGGACAACTGTGCGCCTTGCCATGGGTCCGGTGGTGCCGGCAATCCCGGCTACCCGGTGCTCGCTGACGACGCCTGGGTGTGGGGTGGAACGCTGGACGCGATCCATCAGACCATCCTCTATGGAGTTCGCAATGAGCATGAGGAAGCGCGCTTTTCCTTGATGCCCTCGTATGGCGTCGACAGACTGCTGGAGCCCGCACAGATCGAGGCCGTTACCGACTATGTCCTCTCACTATCCGGCGGAGGCGATGCCAATGCGGAGGGAGAGGAGATTTTCGTCAACGAATGCGCTGCCTGCCACGGCGAGGACGGCAAGGGAATTGCCGAGTTGGGCGCTCCCAACCTGACCGATGCGATTTGGCTGAACGTGGACGGCTCACGGCCATCGATTATTGCGCAGATTCATCGCCCCAAGCACGGCGTCATGCCGCCCTGGGATGGTCGTTTGACCGACGCGGAAATCAAGCAGGTGACGCTTTACGTCCATTCGCTTGGTGGTGGCCAGTAGCGGGATTAGTCCCGCGGGCTCGGCTGGGGATGCCGCTTGGCCGTTCTTCATTTGCGCATTGTTTATATAAGGGCTTGCGAATATAACACTGTCGCATCGGTACCGGCATGGACCCGCCGGGCGTTAGCGAGCAGGGCGATCGCCTAACGTGAGCGCCGTGCCGTCGGAAAGGTGGAACGATGTCCTCAGCACGTTCGGCTTTGGTGAACGAAAGTGCGGACGCCAGTGATCGCACATTCCCGGACCAGACCGATGAGCGATTTCGGCGGCGCTTAAGCCAGTCCTCCGGCTCGGTCGCGCCCGGTCAGGATCAGCCGAGCACCACCGGTAAGGCTGCGCGCCTTTATGCGGACCATGACAAGGTCTATTCCCGAAGCGTTCACGGCGCCTTTCGCAAGCTGAAGTGGGCCACCTTGTGGGTGCTGCTCGGCCTTTACTATATCGGACCGTGGATTCGCTGGGACCGCGGGCCCGATGCCCCAGACCAGGCCCTCCTGATCGATATGCCGGGAAGGCGCGCGTACTTTTTCTGGATCGAGATCTGGCCTCAGGAGGTTTATTACCTGACCGGCCTGCTGATCCTGGGCGCTATCGGCCTGTTCCTGGCAACGGCTTGGTTCGGGCGTGTCTGGTGCGGCTTCACCTGCCCGCAAACCGTGTGGACAGATCTTTTCATGTGGGTGGAGCGCAAGATCGAGGGCGATCGCAATGCCCGCATGCGCTTAGACAAGGCCCCGCTGAGCCGCGACAAACTGGCCCAAAAAAGTCTCAAGCATCTTGCCTGGCTGCTGATCGCGTTTGCCACGGGCGGCATATGGATTCTGTACTTCAATGACGCACCGTCCACCGTGGCTGCCTTTTTCACAGGCGAGGCCGGGCTCGGCGTTTATGGATTCACGTTTCTGTTTACCATGACGACCTACGTCCTGGCCGGGTGGGCGCGTGAGCAGGTCTGCATCTACATGTGCCCGTGGCCACGCTTCCAAAGCGCCATGTTTGATGAGGACTCTCTGATCGTCACGTACGAGGAATGGCGGGGAGAGCCGCGCGGCGGTGCGCGCAAGGATCAATCCTTCGAGGGGCGCGGCCACTGCGTAGACTGCGGGCTGTGCTGGCAGGTGTGCCCGACCGGCGTGGACATTCGCAAAGGGCAGCAAATGGCGTGCATCGGTTGCGCGCTTTGCATCGATGCATGCAACAGTGTGATGGATAAGTTCGGGCTACCGCAGAACCTCATCACTTACGATTCCGTCGCCAACCAAGTGGCCCGGGAGCACAACCAGCCGACGCGATGGCGGTTTTTCCGGCCGCGAACCATCGCCTACATGGTCATGCTCATAATCGTCGCCACGATTATGGTGGTGAGCCTGACCGGCCGGTCCCGGCTTGAGGTCAACGTCCAACATGACCGCTCGCCGCTGTACGTGCGCCTGTCCGACGGCTCGATCCGCAATGGCTACACCTTCAAAATTCTGAACATGGAGCGGGAGGACAAGGTGTATACGTTGGCCGTCTCGGGCGTCGACGGCGCCGAGATGACGGTCATCGGTGTTGCCGATGAAGGCGTCGAGGCCGTATCGTTAACCGCCCGCCCCGATGATGTGGAAACGTATCGCGTGTTCGTCACCGCACCGCGGAGCAGCCTGGACGGTGCTTCCAGTGACCTGGAATTCACGCTCAGCGACGTAGCAACCGGCGAAACCGTCCGCTACAACACCGTTTTTGCGGGGCCGCGGCCATGACGCGCACCCACCGTCAGCGTTCACCCGGCTGGTGGTACCCTTGGCTTCTGGTGGGCGGGCTCGGGATTGTCGTTATCGTCAACGGCGTGATGGCGTACTTCGCAGTGTCCACTTGGCCGGGCCTGGAGACGGAGAGCCACTACTACAAGGGCTTAGCCTACAACGAGAATCTCGCCGCCGCCCGTGATCAGGAACGCCGCGGCTGGACCATGGACTTGGACTTCGTGCCGGGTCGGAGCACTACCGGGCGCGACCGCATGGGGCAGCTTGCCGTGCGGTTCGAGGATCGCCTCGGGACACCCATTACAGATCTGGCGGCGAGAGCACAACTCACTCGCCCGACACGCGAGGGGTTTGACAGGACAATCGCACTCAATCACGTCGGCGGCGGGGTCTACACGGCCTCGGTATCGTTGCCTCTTGCCGGACAATGGCAGGTTCGGATCCTCGCCCATCGGAATGATCAGACGTTTCAGGAAACCCGTCGGCTCCTGGTGTCGCAGTAGGCGGCACCCATCGCCCGCAACCGGCCGTGGCCGCGTCATCTGCGGGGCTCCGGCCGATGCTTGAGCCAAACCTGTCCGGCGGACAATCCCCGGACAACTCGCGTCAAAGCGATGGCGAACCGGTGTCCGAGACTCTTTCGGCTTGCCGACACTGCGGCCTGCCAGTGCCGAGGACCAACCAATCGCAAGCATTTTGTTGCTCCGGCTGTGCGACGGCCTTTGACCTGATCCGAGGCCTAGGCCTTGATCAATACTACGAGCGGCGGGCCATCGATCCGTCGCAACCGGCTCTGAAACCTGACGCGGACCGGCCCGACGTTGATATCTCAGCTTATGCCCGCAACGCCGGGAAGGGTATCCTCAGCGCAAACCTCCTGGTCGAAGGCCTACACTGCGCCGCTTGCGTGTGGCTGATCGAGCGCGTGTTGGCGACCCAGCCCGGCGTCGTCAGCGCGCGCGTTAACATGACCTCGCGGCGCCTAGCAGTGTCCTGGCGGATGGCAGAAACGACGCCCGAGCAGGTCATCGCACCCGTACAAGCGCTCGGCTATCGCCTTGTGCCGTTCGATCCGACGTTGATGGAGGGCGAGAGCCGACGGCGAGAGCAGGAGCTGCTGCGGGCCATGGCCGTTGCCGGATTCGCCGCCGGCAATGTCATGCTGCTCTCCATTTCCGTGTGGGCCGGCCATGTGGACGGAATGGCGCCGACGATGCGGCATTTGTTCCACTGGCTTTCAGCGCTAATTGCGCTGCCGGCCATTGCCTACGCGGGGCGGCCGTTCTTTCGCTCGGCACTCGCGGTGTTGCGCCGGGGACGGCTCAACATGGATGTTCCCATCTCGTTGGCCGTCGTCCTGGCCGCCGCCATGAGCCTTTATGAAACGGCCACAGGCGGCGCCCAAGCCTATTTCGAGTCAGCCGTGATGCTGCTCTTCTTTCTCCTGATTGGAAGATGGCTTGATCAGCGCGCCCGTGGTCGCGCCCGGTCCGCCGCAGAGCAGCTGCTCACGCTTGCCAACCGGCCCGTTGCTGTCGTCGATCCCTCCGGCCAGCGCCGCTTGGTAGCCCCGCACCAGGTGCCCACTGGCTCAGCCGTGTTCGTGGCCGCGGGCGATCGAATCGGCGTGGATGGCACCGTTATTGAAGGGACCAGCGACATCGACACCAGCTTGATCGACGGCGAGACGGTGCCGACGCGGGCGCGCCCGGGCACGCCCGTGTTCGCCGGCACCGTCAACCAGTCCGCGCCTTTGACCGTTGTCGCCCGCGCCGTAGGCGACGGCACCCTGCTTGCCGAGATCACGCGTCTGGTGGAAGCGTTTGAGCAGGGCCGCAGTGGCTATGTGGCCATAGCTGATCGCGTGGCGCGACTGTACGCACCGGTGGTCCATGGCGCTGCAGCCGCCACATTCGTCGGGTGGCTGGTCCTGGCCGATGCGCCGTGGCAGGTGGCCTTGCTCAATGCCATCGCCGTGCTGATCGTGACGTGTCCGTGCGCGCTGGCCCTGGCCGTGCCGGCCGTTCAAGTGGTGGCGTCCGGGCGCCTGCTTCGGGACGGCATCCTGATCAAGTCGCCTACGGCGCTGGAGCGCCTGGCCGCCGTCGACACGCTCGTGTTCGACAAGACGGGTACGTTGACAGAGGGTCGACCCGAACTTGTCATGGGTGAGACCGTACCCACCGAGGCGCTCAGCGCTGCGGCCTCGCTCGCAGCCGCAAGCCGGCACCCTCTGGCCCACGCCGTCGTTCGCGCCGCCCATGCGCGCGGACTTGCCGTGTCCAGGACTGACAGCGTTCGCGAAGTCCCCGGGGAGGGCCTGGAACGGAAGACCCGAAGCGGACACCAGCGACTCGGTCGTGCCGCCTTTTGCGGTATTGCCAGCGACCATGCGGACGCCGTTTCCGAGCTGTGGTACGCGGAGCCGGGACGGCCGACGGTCCGCTTCGCCTTTTCCGACCGCCTGCGGGCCGATGCGGCTGAAACGATTCAATACCTCAAAGAATCCGGATACAGCGTGGTGCTGCTCTCCGGAGACCGCGATGCCGTCGTTGAAACAGTGGCCGATTCCGTCGGCATCGCGAACGCGTCCGCTCGCCAGTCGCCTTTGGACAAGGTCAACCACCTGCACGCATTGGCGGCGGCGGGGCGAACGGTCGCGATGATCGGTGATGGTCTCAACGATGCGCCAGCGCTCGCCGCCGCCCACGCCTCGCTTTCACCGTCAACAGCCGTTGACCTAAGCCAAACGGCGGCCGATGTGGTGTTTCAGGGCGGCCGCCTTAGGGCGGTCGCGGAAACCCTCACGGTGGCCCGCAGCGCATCGCGGCGGATTCGCGAGAACTTCGCCCTGGCTTTCGCCTACAACGTGATCACGGTGCCTCTGGCCGTCGCAGGTGTGGTCACTCCCTTGATCGCCGCTGCCGCCATGTCGACCTCTTCGGTGGTCGTGATTCTCAACGCACTCCGTGCCGGTCGGAGCCGAGCACCATGACTGTCCTGTTGTATCTGATCCCGGCCGCGCTGCTTCTCGGGCTGATCGGTCTCGTGGCCTTTCTGTGGGCCATGCGCAGCGGCCAATTCGATGACCTGGACGGCGCCGCCTATCGAATCTTGTTCGACGAGGACGAAGACGGTGCCGGCCCGGACAGACCGGCAAACCCCGAAGCGCCCCCGCAAAAACCCAATGAAAAGCGCCCCCAGGACTGACGCACCGCTTCTGTTCGATCTTGGTTCAGAAAGTTCGTTAGCGATTCGGACACGATGCGTTCTGCAAAAAAGCGCGGTTTGCCATTAATCCGATTTAAACCTTGGCCCCTATAAGTTGCTGAACATCACGTTCCTCCTCCCTCTACGACCTGGGTCGGCGCTTGCCGGCCCTTTTTTTGGCTGGGTCACCTCAGACAGGTCCTTACCCTTGTCCGCTAGCCGGCTTTGGCCTAGTGTTCGGGCATGTTTCGTATACTTGCACTCATGTCGCTGTTGGCTGCTGCCGGCTGCTCTTTCCTGTTCGACCACACCGAAGTTGTCGAGTATGAGAGCGGGAGCCGGTTTTATGTGCGCCATTTGCCCATTGACAGCCCCGAGCGCACACAAGATATGGCCAAGAATGTCTGTGACGAGCGCGGCCAGGCGCTTCAATTCGATAAGGAACTGCAGGTCTATCCGTTCGATGTTGGATACCAGACCTATAGCTGTATCGGACCGTCCGAGATCAATGACGACCCGGCCGTGGAGGCCGACCGTGGCTCCGCCGCCGGCACCGGAAACACGCCGGCTGCTGAGACCGGCAATACGCTTGGCCCCCGAACGGACGTCGCACCTGGGACCGGAACGAACGGCGTGACAACCGGAACCAATGACATTCCCGCTGTCGGGACCGATGGTGGTTGATCGAGGACCGTCCGTCCCCCAGAACTCAATCTTCCCTCAAGGATGTCACGGAGCTACGCACGCTCACTCCAATGATGCGCGTCCGGCCCGTTTCGTCCTCCGCAGCTTGATCTAAACTCCTGGAAGCAGTAACGCTTGGTGATTGCGAATGATCGGCGGGCGCGGCTCAACCGCGGGGATCATAGGAGGGGCACACATGGGGATCTTTGATTTTATCCGATCTGCGGGCCGGGCACTCGGCATCGGTGGCAGCGATGTGCCGAAGCCGGAAGACCTGAAGAAGGAGGTTGCGGACCTGGGCTTGGCTGGCTCAGGCCTGGATGTGAGTGTTGAGGGTGACACCGTTAAGGTGAGCGGCACCGCGCCGAGCCAAGAAGCCAAGGAGAAGCTCGTTCTGGCGCTTGGGAACGTGGCCGGCATTGCCAAGGTCGATGAGGCGATCACCACGCCCGGTGCGGAACCGGAGGCCAGCTTCTACACCGTTCAGTCGGGAGATACGCTGTCGGGCATCGCCAAAACGCAGTACGGCGATGCCAACGCCTACATGGCAATCTTCGAAGCCAACAAGCCCATGCTCAACGATCCGGATGAAATCTATCCGGGACAGGTGCTGCGCATCCCGCCAATCGGCTAAGGGGTCGATGCCGCGCTGAGCCAAGGCCCGAGCGCGACACCGAAATCAGCGCGGCAGATCGATGCCCAGCGTCGTGTGAATGCGCTCAATCGTATCCGGCTGCAAGCTGAGCGCGTTGGCCAGACGCTGAAGGTAGTAGCGTTCAGCGTCTGTATCGATCTCGATGGCGAGCAAGGACGCGGCGTAGACCTCCACGGCCACTTCCGGTGATCGAACGTCGCGGACCAGGGCCTCCATATCGAAAGGCTTGTCCATCTCACCTTTCAGATACTCCAACGCTTCAGGCTCAGCACCGTTTTCCTCCAGATGGCCGACAATACGCCGCACCTCGTCCGTATCGATCTGACCGTCAGCCTTCGCCGCATTGACCATGGCGCGAATGATTAGCGCCGCATTTCCCTCCAGCTCCGCTTCCTCCGCAGCGCTCTGGGGCTGGCGTAGGCCCAAGGGCGCGCGCTCGCCGTCGACCGTCTCCGCCTTCGGGTTCAGGGCCGAGTAAGCAAGGCTGCCGAGGAGCGCCAGCGCACCACCTCCCAGCGCACCGCCGCGCCCACCCAGAACCGCACCGGCCAGTGCGCCAAGACCACCGATAGCGAGCGGATTGTTGTTGGCGACCTCGCCCCGCACCGTGCCGAAGGCCTCCTGCGCCTTGCCGGCGAGCCCGCCAAGCAACCCACCGAGGCCCTTGTTGCCCACAGCGTTCTGCATCCGGTCGTTGGACGACGGCGCCATGCCGGACCCCATCAGCTGACCCAGCAAGTCCTTGGTGTTGAACATCATTGTGTCCTTTCGTTACCCCGGTGTTGTGCGGGCCATCGACCGGCCCGGATCTTCTGCCGACGATCACGTGGGGACACACCACGCCAACGTCGAGTGGGCGAATGCCGATTCCGGCCGTTGTCGGGCCAACCCAGGGACGTTCCGTGCCAATCGCAAATTCACCTGTTTGCCGCTGTGGTTTTTGCGTACCATGCACTGACGGCGGGTGGTTGGTCGGCCGCCCGCGAAAACAATGTGAGAACACTCTGGGAGGTTACGATGACCCGTTGGTCCATGGGCGCCGCCGCAATTGCGGCGGTGATGGGGGCTGGTGCGGCGATGGCAGTGGACAATCCGCTACCGAGCACGATTGTTCCCAACAGCATTCAGAAAACCACCTATGACGGTATCAAGGACGATTTGTTGTCGGGTGGTCTGAACCAGGACGGCTTGAGCGGCGGCGCACCGGCCGTGTCCGATCCGCCGACGGCGACGGAGCTTCGGCGCCTTGCACTTTATAACAACTATCGCGGGATCGTTGACCCGGTCCCGGGCGGCGGCATCGGGGTGTTCTGGGGGCCGCAGTCGCTGGATGCGCCCACCTTTCCCGACCCAGTCGTGCCCGGCCTGATCCCGGGCGTGGAGTATCTGGCCTACGCGCAGGTTCCGGGTCGGCGCGCCAATACCAACAACGTCACCATCGCCATCCAAATCCCTGAGAACTTCGATCAAGCCAAGCGCTGCATCATCACCGCTCCGCCCTCCGGCTCCCGCGGTGTTTACGGCGGCATCGGTGTCGGCGAATGGGGGCTGTTCCAGGGCTGCGCCGTCGCCTATGGCGGCAAGGGCACCGGAACGGGGTTCCACGACCTCGGCTCGGATACGGTCTACGACATCAACGGCAACCCGATCGATGGGGCTACCGCCCGGCGCGCGTCTCAGTTCACGGTGCGCAACTCCAGCAAGCTCGCGGAGTTCAAGACCCAGTTCCCGGACCGGGTCGCCACCAAGCACGCCCATTCGGAGATCCACCCGGAGACGCGCTGGGGTGAGTTCGTGCTGAAGTCAGTCGAGTTCGCGTTCTGGGCGCTCAACAACCACTTCGACACCGCCAACTCGGACGTTCCGGCGTTCGACAAGGACTCGACCATCGTCATCGCTTCCGGTGTTTCCAACGGCGCCGGCTCCTCGATCCGCGCGTTGGAAGACGATGAGGCGGGCACCATCGACGGCCTGGTGGTGACTGAGCCCAGCATGAACCCCAACTCGGCCGGCAAGTTCGACATCCAGTTCGGCACGGACGTGTTCAGCGACCACGGCGCCACGCTCTATGACGACATCACCGTCATGGGCACATACGCCGCCTGCGCCATCCGGAACTCCAGCCTCGCCAACACCCCCTTGGCCAATTTCGTCGAGCCCATCGGCGCGCCGGCCGGGGCCAGCACCAACCGCTGCACGGCGCTCGCCGACCTCGGCCTGGTCAGCAGCTCGGACGTGGAGGCGCAATCGGCGGAGGCCATCCAGGCACTGCGCGCCATCGGCTATTATGAGGAAATCGACTGGGGCATCGCCTTCCACGAGATCCTGAACCTGTGGCGTTCCCTGCAGCCCACGTACGCCGCGTCCTACGGCCGCTTCGCGGTGTATGAGAACATCTGCGAGGTCAGCTTCGCGGCAACGGACGGGAACGGCCTTCCGCAGCCGGTTCCGGACGCCACGCTCGCGACCCTGTTCGGCGTCAGCTCCGGCATTCCGTCAACGGCGGGCATCAACCTGATTGCCGACAACGCTCAGCAGGGCCCGATCCTGGAAAACCTGGCCATCTCCCCCACCACCGGTTTGCAGGACCTGAACCTGGAGGGTGCCTTGTGCTTCCGCTACCTCTCGACCGGGGACGGAAGCCTGATCGGCGGGGCCACGGCGGAGGATGAGCGAAGCCGCACCCGTGTCTCCGTCGGGACCAAGGCGGTGCGGACCACGGGCGATCTGCGCGGTATCCCGGCCATCATCGCCTACGGGCGGGAGGACGGCCTCGTGTTTCCCAACAGCCACAGCCGCGCCTACTACGGGCTCAACCAGGTGGTGGAAGGAACCAACAGCCGGCTCCGCATCTGGGAGGTGACGCCGGGCCAGCATTTCGATGCGTTCCTGTCCAACTTCCTCCTGGACCCGACCACGGGTGAGACGCTGTTCGTGCCGCTGCACTTCTACCTGACCGAAGGCCTGCGGATGATGCTGGACCACTTGACGAACGGCACACCGCTGCCGCCGAGCCAGGTGGTTCGCGCCGAACCGCGGGGCTTGACGGAATACACGGACGCGGACTTCGACACCCGCCTTCCCCTGCCGGTGGCGGACCCGGGCGCGGACGCCATCACCTTCGATGACACCACCAACGTGCTGTCCATCCCACGGGATTGACGGCGCGGTACACGTAGACGATCGGGCATGGCCGGACTTGTTCCGGCCATCCACGTCTTCCGTAAATCGGAAACAACGACAAGGCGTGAATGCACGGGACAACCCTGTGCATGACGACCGAGTGAGTGGCGGCGGCCAAACGGTAGGCTTCAAGAATCGAGGTGGGGGGGCGGGGCCCCTGGACCCCCAAACCCTCCGGCTCCGCCCGGCTCGGGCGGGGACAGCCGGCCGCTCCGCGTTGCCGGCCTTGGCCCCGCCCTTAAGCGGGCTCCGCCCCGGCTCACTCCTGAACTCGGGCAAAACGGAAGCCCAGGCCGTCGCCGCGGAGGCCGGGGGCGTTCCAGTAGCGACACGCCGAGCGCACGTCGCGGGCGACGTCGCCCCACGACCCGCCGCGGCGCACC
>CAZUDB010000026.1:9648-46222 GCA_964619055.1 uncultured Rhodospirillaceae bacterium | reverse complement strand
CCCTATCGGGGAAACCACGCGAACGTGGTTAATGCCGTGCGTAAGGGGGACTGGATCGACGCCACCGGCGGGCGGGTGCGCATGGGGCTGTCCCGACAGCAAATCGACGCTGTCCTGGCCGCCATCCCGGAGGCCGGCTTCAGCAAAACGCTTGAGCGCTTGGCCTCCGAGCTTGGGGGCGGCAGCAAGGTTCGCGGGCTCAGCCGGGTGCTGTTCAATGTCTACAAATGGTGACGAGCGCCTTGGGATTGATCATCCCGCGCAACCGACTGGAGGTCGCGGATGACCGCAGCGCCTCAAAATCCCGGCGCCCATACGGCGGGCGACGGTGCGCTGATCTCGCCAAAAGGCAAGCCGCTGGACCCATCGGAGCGGATTGACCGCTTGCGGCTTTGTAGGACCGACGGCATCGGTCCAAGGACCTATCGCCGCCTGCTTACCGCCCACGGACGGGCAGCCGAAGCCTTGAAGGTCCTGCCGGAATTGGCAAAACGCGGTGGTCGCAAACGTGTTCCGCAGCCGCCGTCAACTGCGGAGGTCGAAGCCGAGCTGGCGGCCGCGGCGGCACTAGGCACGCAGTGGATTGAGGTGAGCGAGCCCGGCTATCCGCAAGCACTGACGGCCATCATTGATCCGCCCCCCTTTCTGTCGGTCCGCGGTGACGCAACGCTCCTGGGCCAGCCTTCCATCGCGATCGTCGGCACGCGCAACGCGTCCGCCAACGGCGTTCGCTTGGCAGAACGGTTGGCTCGAGACATCGGCTTTGCCGGCTTCCGGATCGTGTCCGGTCTCGCCCGCGGCATCGATACGGCCGCCCACAAGGCCGCCCTGCGCACGGGTACCGTCGCCGTCGTCGCGGGCGGCGTTGACGTGATTTATCCGGAGGAGAACACGGCGCTCTATAACGAGATCATCGGATCTGCAGCCGAGCCCGGCGCGGTCGTCGCCGAAATGCCGCTCGGCGTACATCCGCAGGCGCGACATTTCCCGCGGCGCAATCGCCTCATCTCGGGCTTGTGCCGTGCCGTCATCGTCGTCGAGGCCGCTCCGCGCTCCGGCGCGATGATCACCGCGCGCATGGCCCTGGAGCAGGGAAGGGAGGTGATGGCCGTGCCCGGCTCGCCATTGGACCCACGCGCCCGCGGTCCCAACGACCTGATCCGGCAGGGTGCGGCCTTGGTCGAAACCGTGGAGGACGTGCTGGCCGCCCTCGACGGCGCAAGCACCTTGGCAACAATCAGAGTGTCATTGCCCCAGCAAGAGATCGCCTTTGCAGACAATCCGATCGACGAGGCCTGGCTCCGCAACGACCCTGATGCCGAGCCGCCGCCCGCTGAGGTACCGAAGCCCGCCTTCCAGCCCACGGATAAACCGGCCACGGCAAGCGAAGATGAACTCGATGATGCGCGGGCGACGATCGCTGCAGCGTTGTCGCCGGTCCCCGCCACGGTTGACGAACTGGTTCGTAGCTGCCAATTGTCGCCGGCCGTGGTCACGACCGTCCTGCTCGAGTGGGAGCTGGCCGGGCGGGTCGAGCGGCATTCCGGCAATCGGGTCGCCCTGGTCGCCGGGCCGCCAGGACAATTTTAGCTTGGGGTCCGAGACGCGCATGGACGTCGTCGTCGTCGAGTCGCCGGCAAAGGCCAAAACCATCAATAAGTTTCTTGGCGACGGCGTGCGCGTCATCGCAAGCTATGGTCATGTCCGGGATTTGCCGCCCAAGGACGGGTCGGTCCGGCCGGATGATGGCTTCGCCATGGACTGGTCAATCGAAGCCCGCGCCCAAAAACACATCAATGAAATCGCCGATGCGGTCCGCAAAGCGGATCGCCTGTATCTCGCCACTGACCCGGACCGGGAAGGGGAAGCCATCTCCTGGCATGTCTGTCAGGTTCTGAATGAACGCCGCGTTCTCGATAAGCTTGACGTCAAGCGGGTGGTCTTTAACGAGATCACCAAGGACGCGATCGTGGAGGCCTTTGCGCGTCCCCGAGACCTGGACCAAGAACTCGTTGACGCTTACCTAGCGCGGCGCGCGCTCGATTACCTGGTCGGTTTCACGTTGTCGCCGGTGTTGTGGCGCAAGTTGCCGGGCAGCCGCTCGGCCGGGCGCGTCCAATCCGTTGCCCTTCGTTTGATCTGCGAGCGCGAGACCGAGATCGAGACGTTTCAGTCCCAAGAATACTGGAGTGTCGACGGCCACTTTTTTACCACCGCGGACAAGCCGGTGGTGGCTCGTCTCACCCACTTGAATGGCCAAAAGCTCGGCAAGTTCGACCTGCCCGACGAGGCGGCCGCAATGGCCGCCAAGGCCACGGCCGAGGGCGGTCGCTATGCCGTTGCCGAGGTCGAGCGCAAACAGGTAAAGCGCAATCCAGCCCCACCGTTCATCACATCGACCTTGCAGCAGGAAGCATCCCGCAAACTGGGTTTCGCTGCGTCCAGGACCATGCAACTGGCCCAGCGGCTGTACGAAGGGGTCGCCATCGGTGGCGAGACCGTGGGCCTGATCACGTACATGCGGACGGACGGTGTCCAAATGGCCGCGGATGCCGTACAGGCTTGCCGCACTGTGATCGGCGAGTCCATGGGGGCACGGTATCTGCCCGAGAAACCGCGGCTCTATAAGACCCGGGCCAAGAATGCCCAGGAGGCCCACGAAGCCATTCGCCCCACCGACATCGCCCGCCGTCCGGATGCCATCGCGCGCCACTTGGAGCCGGATCAGCTCAAGCTCTACACGCTGATTTGGCGACGAACGCTGGCGAGCCAGATGGCCTCGGCTCTGATCGACCAAGTGGCTGCGGATATCGCCAACGCGGATAAGAGTGTCGTGTTCCGCGCGACAGGCTCGACGGTCGCCTTCGACGGCTTTCTCAAGGTCTATCGAGAGGGCACCGATGATCCGGAGCGCGATCCGAGTGACACGAAAGCAGGCCAGCGCGGTCAAGCCGACGGCGATGACGGTGGTCGTATTCTGCCCGAATTGACGGCCGGTGAGGCGGCCTCCCTGAAGGAGGTGGTGCCGGAGCAGCACTTCACGCAGCCGCCACCCCGCTACACCGAAGCGAGCCTGGTTAAGAAGCTTGAAGAGTTGGGGATCGGCCGACCATCCACCTATGCCTCGATCATCGCCGTACTGCAGGACCGGGAGTACGTTCGCCTCGACAACAAACGGTTCCTACCTGAGGACCGGGGACGCTTAGTCACGGCGTTTCTGACCAGCTTTTTTGAACGCTACGTCGCCTATGGCTTTACGGCCGACATGGAGACGCGCCTCGATGACGTCTCCGGCGGGCGGCTCGACTGGCGGGAGCTGCTGAAGGACTTCTGGACGGATTTCAACTCGGCTGTCGATGAAACCCGCGACCTCACCATTACCAACGTGCTGGAGGCCCTGAACCGGCTGCTGGCCTCGCATTTCTTCCCCGAGCCCGCGGAGGGCGGCGATGCACGCGCCTGCCCGGCTTGCAGCGATGGGCGGCTCAGCCTAAAACTGGGTCGGTTTGGCGCCTTTATCGGATGCTCCAACTACCCGGAGTGCCGCTACACTCGGCCTTTGGTGCGGGGCGACAAGGAGGGCGCACCAGCGGCGGATACCGCCAACGGTCAGGGCCGGCTTCTTGGTTCCGATCCGTCCTCCGGCCTGCCCGTGACGCTTCGAACCGGCCCGTACGGTCTCTATGTGCAACTGGGCGAAGAAACCGAGCAGATCGTCGAAACCGGCAAAACCAAAAAGAAACTCACAACCAAAAAAATCAAACCCAAGCGAGCGTCACTCAGCGCTGACATGGATCCGGATATCCTTACCCTTGATCAGGGTCTGGCCTTGCTTGCTTTGCCGCGGACCATCGGCACCCACCCCACCTCCGGGGAGGAGATGGTCGCCGGGATCGGCCGCTACGGGCCCTACATCAAGATGGGCGAAACGTGGGTGAGCCTGAAGGGCGATGACGACGTCCTGACCATCGGCGCGAATCGTGCCGTTACTCTGATCGATGAAGCGCGTGCCAAGAAGCCGCCAGGCCGCGCGCTTGGCAACCACCCTGACGACGGTAAGCCCATTCAGCTCAAGCGTGGTCGTTTTGGTCCGTACGTCGAGCACAACGGGGTGAGAGCGACACTCCCTAAGACTGACACCGCCGACAGCATCGAACTGGACCGTGCCATCGAGATCCTTACGGCCAAGATCTCCCGAAGCGGCAATGGCGGTTCGAAAAAGGCCGACGCCAACAAGAAGTCCGGCGGGAGGAACAGAACCGGGGCGGCCGCCAAGCCCACAGCCACGAACGCCGCGGCCGCCGCTGACGAAGGAACTAAGAAACCGCGAAAGGCCCGTACGGCCGCCACCGGACGCGGATCGAAAGCCCGAAAGGAGCCCGCCGCCACGTCCGCAAACGACGACCCGTCGACGGTCAAACAATGACGGCGAAGCGGCCCGGGCCAAAGACGCCTGTGGCCTCGACTCCACTCCCCGATCGCCCGGCCGCATCATGACGGCGAAGCGCAAGGCGCCGGCGCCGTTTCCGTCCCGCGAACAGTTGCTCGAGTTCATCAAGGACAGCGAGCAAAACGTGGGCAAACGGGAAATCGCCCGCGCCTTCAATCTGGACATGGACCAGCGCGTGCGGCTCCGCAGGATGTTGAAGGATCTGGAAGCGGAAGGCGCCATCGGCCGCTCCGGCAAGCGCCGCTACGGCGAAGCAGGGCAATTGCCGAAGGTGACGATCATCGAAGTCACCGGGACCGATGCCGATGGCGATGTTCTCGCCCGACCGCACGGGATCGAGATCGAAGGCCCATTGCCGCGCATTTACGTGGCACCGGACGGCAGGGGCCGTCTCGCTCTCGGCCCCGGTGACCGCGCGCTTGCTCGACTGCGCCCCGTGGGTGAGAAGACCTATGAAGCGAAGGTGATCCATCGCCTGGCGTCAGCACCGCAGCGGGCCCTTGGCATCTATCGTGTCGTAGACGGCGCCGCCCGGGTCAAACCGGTCGATCGCCGGGCGCGCAGCGATTTCCACATCCCCCCCGACTCGAACGGTGGCGCCGAGCCTGGCGAGTTGGTGTGTGTGGAGGTTCAGCGCGGCTCCCGTCCACTCGGGCCTAAGTCCGCACGCGTGATCGAGCGCTTGGGCGACTTCCATGGCCCGCGGTCCATCAGCCTCCTTGCCATTCATGATCATGACATTCCCACCCGCTTTAGCGAGGAAGCGCTTGCACTGGCCGAAGGCGCCGGGCCGGCACCTCTGGCCGACCGTGAGGACCTACGCAGCGTCCCGCTTGTGACCATCGACGGCGAGGATGCCCGCGATTTCGATGACGCCGTATGGGCCGAACCGGACCCGAACCCAGACAATGCCGGCGGCTGGCACCTCATCGTTGCCATCGCCGATGTGGCCTGGTACGTCCGGCCCGGCGATGCTTTGGACCGGTCCGCGTTTGCACGCGGCAACTCGGTCTATTTTCCCGATCGCGTCGTGCCCATGCTGCCGGAGGCATTGTCCAACGGCTGGTGCTCGCTCCGGCCGTTGGAGGAGCGCCCCTGCCTCGCCGTGCACCTTTGGGTCGATCGCCACGGCGCGCTGCGCGGGCACCGCTTTGTGCGGGCGCTGATGCGCTCGGCGGCGCGGTTGACCTACGGCCAGGTTCAGGCCGCACGGGACGGTAATCCCGATGACATGACGGGCCCGCTACTGGACCCCGTGATCACGCCCCTGTTCGACGCCTACGATTCCCTGGCCACGGCCCGGCGTGCCCGGGGTGTTCTGGAGCTTGATTTGCCGGAGCGACGGGTTGTCATCGCCGATGACGGCGGCATCGCTAGCATCGAAAAGCGCGAACGCTTCGACAGTCACAAGCTGATCGAGGAATTCATGATTTGCGCCAACGTGGCAGCTGCGACGGCCCTGGAGGGGCGCCAGGTTCCCGCCATCATGTATCGCGTCCACGATCGGCCAACGGAGGACAAGATGGAGGCACTCCGGGATTTTCTGGACACGTTGGGTCTTCGCCTCGCCAAGGGCCAAGTGATCCGGGCGGGGGTGTTCAACCGCATCCTGGAGCAGGCGGCAGCGACGGATTTCGCCCGCCAGGTCAACGAGGTGGTGTTGCGCACCCAGGCCCAAGCCGTCTACGCACCGGACAACATCGGCCATTTCGGCTTGGCCCTCCTTCGCTATTGCCACTTCACATCGCCCATCCGCCGCTACGCCGACTTGCTGATCCACCGCGCCCTGATCGCGTCCCTCGACCTTGGACCCGGAGGCACAATCGGTGAGCGGGAGGACTTCGAACGCATTGGCGAGCACATCTCTGCCACCGAACGTCGGGCAGCAACGGCGGAGCGCGATGCGGTCGACCGGTTCACGGCCGCCTTTCTGGCCGACCGCGTGGGCGCAACCTTTCCCGGCCGGATCACCGGCGTGACCCGGTTCGGCCTGTTCATCGGCCTCGACGACATCGGAGGTGACGGCCTGGTCCCGATCAGCACCCTGCCTGATGATTACTACGTCCACGACGAAGCCATCCACAGCCTGGTGGGGCGCTCCACCGGTTTGACCTTTTCGTTGGGTGAGACCGTCCAAATCCGTCTGGTGGAGGCCGACCCGATCACGGGCGGCATGATTTTTGAGCTGTTGTCCGGCGGCAAAGCCGATCATCGCAAGCGGAGCGCGACGTTCCGGCCGCGCGGCCGCTCGCGGCATGGCAGCGGGAAATCGACGGTGCGCCGTCGCTGAAGCACCGCCCGCCAGCGCCGTGGCGCTTGACAGCGCCCCCGCCATGGATATGGTGCGCGCTTGCTTCCAAACTGGGCCCAGGGTGACCACGGCGCCCCAACGCATGCGGACACGGAACGATGGCGAAGGCAAAGCAGAACACCATTCTGGTGCGATTGGTCAGCACCGCCGACACGGGCTTTTTCTATGTGAAGAAAAAGAACGCGCGAACCGCCACCGGAAAGATGGAGTTTCGCAAATACGATCCCGTCGCCCGCAAACACGTGACCTTCAAGGAAGCCAAGATTAAATAGCGATCGTCATCGTACCGGGGCCGGCGCTTGGCTAGAGCTGGCCACGGACCTCTTCAACCAACGCCTCAAGCTGACTTATATCCTTGATAATCAAGGCCGTTTTGGTTCTTGACACCAAGCCCTGGCGCGCCAGGTCGTTCATGACGCGGGCCACGGTCTCCCGTGTTGTGCTGACCCGACTGGCGATGTCGCTGTGCAGCGGAATAGGCTCGATCGTCGCCGTATCGTCACTCCGACGCGTTGATCTGGCCTGACGCAGGATCTCGGCCTGAACGCGGTTTTGCGCCGCCAATGTGCTCAAATCCATGATCCGGGTATCAGCAGAGCGCACGATCCGCGCAAGCCGCTGCATCACGCGAAACGCCACCTTTGGGTGATGCGAGAGGATGTCCATGAATACTTTGGCCGGCACCATCAGCACCAAGGTCTCATCCACGGCTATCACGGTCGCCGATCGCGGCGGGCCATCCAGGGCGGCAATCTCTCCGAAGTAACCGCCGGGCCCAACGTCGTCGAAGGCGATTTCACGCCCGTTCACGGAATAATTGAGGACCCGAACCTTACCGTCGACGATCACGAATACGTCCGTATTGCTCGAATCGCAGTCGATGACTTGCTCCTGTGGTTGGAAACGCTTGGTCCGACAGGCCCGTTCGATTTCCGCCAGCGACCCCGGCTCAAGCCCGGCAAACAACTCCACCCCCGATAGCAAACCGCCCGGGTTTTGCTTGGCCGGGTTGGTGCTCGGCTGACCGAACGACGGTGGCGTGTTGGTTTTTTGTTCCACAGCTTGGTGGCCCTCACATAGCCTGTGGGTACCCAAATGATCCTAGCAGCATCGCTGGTTCGTTTCACGTGCGGCGACGTCGCGAGAACCGTCACCACCATTGGCAAAGCTCTGGTCCGATTAAGGCAATTGTGCGACAAACGCACGAACTCTATTCAACCTCGACCACACCGCCGCGACGAGGGTCACCAGCACCGTCGCAGTGACTTTGTGCGCGGGAACCGGCCGCTCCGGGCTGCGCGCGCGCCACGTGCACGCCGCCAAAAAAGACGTTTGGTTCGGCAAAGCGCTCAATGGCTCCAAGTGCTTCACTGAGCCGGCTCAGCGCCACCTCCGGATAGCCGGGCTCCACACTCAGATGGTCCCCTTCCACATGGGCGCGCGGGGCTGCGACGGCGTCCTCAATGGACATACGGTGAACCATCAGATTAATCAGGACCTGAAGGACTGCGGTTCGGATTCGGTTTGATCCACCGGAGCCGAGGACGGTCGTGGTTCCCGTTTGGTCCCGGATGAGTGTCGGCGACATCATGGAGCTCATGCGCCGGTTTAAGGGCCAATGCTGGAACCCCATGGGGCTCAGATCCTGCTCACCCAGCATGTTGTTGAAGTGAATGCCGGTCCCGGCGGCCACATAGCCGGACCCGGCGCCGTTGCTGAGGCTGACGGCGGCGGCATTGCCGGCACCATCGACGACGCTGATATGGGTGGTTCCCCGCACCGCCATGGGTGCGCCGGCAACAAAGCCGTGATAAGCGGCCAACAGTGCGGGATCGAGCAGTCGAGCCTCCACCTCAGCCGGGTCCAACGCATGCAGGCGTTCTCGGCTCCGAACCTGGTCCGTTGCCATCATCGCTCTCACGACGGCAGCAAAGACGTCGGGATCGGTCGGACTCGAGCCCGTCAGCCCGAGGCGCCGGATCATCTCCAGGCCAAATGCGATCAGAATACCCCCGCTCGATGGCGGCGGGTTGAGGAGGATGTCGTGGTTTAAGACGCGCCGCCGTAGCGGTCGGCGCGGGATCGCCCGGTACTCCGCGAAATCGACTCGCTGCAAATGACCGCCCCGTCCGGCGCAATCGGCCGTGACTTGCGTCGCGACTTCGCCAAGATAAAACAGGTCGTCCCCTTCAATGGCGAGCGTTTCGAGTAAGTCCGCCAGCGCCGGCTGAACGATGACCTCACCCTCAGCGGCAAGCGCGCCGGGCCGCGCCGCGCTGCCGAAAAGCGCAAGCGTGTCCTCGCCGTCGCCTAAAATGGCGGAGACCACGCCCAACAGCTTGGCCGTGATCGACGTCACCGTCACACCCTCGCGGGCCGCTCGGGTCGCCGGCGCCATGATGTCGCCGAGGTCCATCGTGGCTAAGTCGCGGTGGATATCAAACAAACCGCGAACAATCCCGGGCGTGGCGACGGCCCCAAGTCCGATGTGGAACTCCTGCCGCGTATCTCCGAAGTCCGCTTCCACGGGGCGGAAATCGAGGCTTTTTCCGGGCTGCCTTGCGATCGGGGTCTGGGTGAAGAAGTCGTACACGCGCGGCGACCTTTCGACGGGCGCATCCACCGGGCTCGCGAGCAAAAATCCGCCACCGCCAAAGGACGCAAGTGCGGGCTCGACGACACAGGCCGTACACAGCGCCGCCAACGCCGCATCGAAAGCGTTGCCACCGTCCTTGAGCACGGCCGCCGCCGCGCCCGCCGTCTCAGGATGGCCACACGCCACCGCTCCCCGCGTTGCCAAAATTTCGATCCCCAAGACTAGGGCGCCCCCGACGCTCGCTATCCGGTTCCATCGGGGCTGTCAACGAGAGGGGGCGGCACATGCGGTGATCGCCACTTGTTGATGACACGAGGGCTTTCAGGTTCCCGCTGTGCGCATCACATCAGAGGAGCTGGAAACAAATGGGGTATGGATATGGGTGCGGCGTTTCAACAGTCACGGGAAGCCCAGCGAGCGCTTGGGATCGGTCGGCGGGGGGGACGCCTCGCGCTGTCCATTGCCGCCGTGGCCGCAGCCTTGGGCCTTATCGCCGAAGCCTATGCCGAGTCCCAGGCGGTTCTGAATGCCGTCGCGTTCCGGCCGGTTCCGACGGACGAGGCGATCTTTGTGCGCACGCTTGACAATTCGGAGGAAAGCGAGCGTCTGCGTCGGCGGTTCGAACGCCTGTTGTCTGCCAATGGACATGAGATCAACCAAGGTGCAGCCCGGCTTGTTCTCACCATCGAGAGCACGGATCAGCCTGGCTTCTGGAGCTACCAGCCGGGTGCGCTGATCAGTGCCGATCGCGGATACGATCGCCGGGCACGGAAGGACCTGGATGCCTATCGGGTCAAATTCTACGACAGCGTGCGCGGCGGTTTGGTCAACGAGCCGGAGCGGCCCACCGATGTCAGCGCGACCCGATATCGGCTCGAAGCTCGGTTGGAAGATCGTGATAACGGACGCACGCTTTGGCAGGGCTGGATGGTCGCGCCGCGTACCGCCGGGCGGAGAATGTCGTTATGGATCGCTATGGTGCCGGCTCTGGCCGATACCGTCGGGCAAACGGTGCGCGAGCGTCCCGTTCCGCTTCCCTGAGCGGGCGGCGGATATGGCGCAGTCGACGTCACATGGCCGCGTAAGCAGTTGATGTTCTAGCCTGGACCACGCTGCACGACCGGCCTAGCATGGCGGGAACGTGTCGGCTGCGCCCTCGCCCACCCGCCACATGTTTTTGAGTTCAGTTCCGCGGGCCGCTGCTACATCGACCATGAGCGATCAGCTGTCAAAAACCGTCCTCCCGGCTGGGTTCGTCGACCTGGTACCACCCGTTGCCGCGTTTGAAGCGGAAGCCGTTGAATCTTTGATCTGTGTGTTTGCGGGGTATGGCTACGAACGGGTCAAGCCGCCGCTAATTGAATTTGAAGATCGCTTGTTGGCCGGAAGCGGCGCCGCACTGGCCGGACAAACGATCCGCATGATGGACCCGCTGTCTCAGCGCATGCTGGCGTTGAGGCCGGACATGACAATGCAGGTGGCGCGGATCGCCAGCGAGCGGTTGGGTCGGCGGCCGCGGCCCTTGCGCCTAAGCTACGCCGGGCAGGTGGTCCGTGTCCGTGGCTCCCAACTGCGGCCGGTGCGCCAGTTCGGGCAAGTGGGTGCCGAGATCATCGGCACCACGGACCCCGGCGCCGACGCGGAAGTGTTGGTTATGGCGTGCGATGCGCTGTCGCGCTTGGGCGTTCAGGAGATCACGGTCGACCTAGGCTTGCCGACCCTCATTCCCGCGCTGCTGCCCGATCTTCGGTTGTCGGAAACCACGGCCACAGCTCTCAACGATGCACTGGATCGAAAAGACAGCGCCGCCGTCACGGGCCTTGGCCGCCTTGTCGGGGCCGAGCGCTCACGCCTGTTGGCCACCCTCATCGACCTGGTCGGCCCAGCCGAGCAAGCGCTTGCGGCCCTTACTTCCCTAACTTTACCGCAACGCGCGAGCCGCGAGTTGGCATCGCTGCTGGAGGTCATTGGGCGTATTCGCGAGATCGAGCCGGATTTGATGCTGGGCGTCGACCTGGTCGAGCGGCGCGGGTTCGAATACCACACCGGCGTCACTTTTGCCCTGTTTGCGCGCGGCGCCCGCAAGGAACTGGGGCGCGGCGGGCGGTATTTGTCCCATGCCGGTGACGCAACGTCGGAGACCGGTGAGGGTGTATCCGCCAACAGCCTCGCCGTTGCGGAACCTGCGACCGGCATTACCCTTTACTTGGACATGGTCCTTGACGTGGCGGCGATGCCGACGCGGCCGCGCCGGATTCTGGTCCCGGGCAATGCGTCGCCCGGCGTGACCAAAGCGCTTCGTGCGGACGGCTGGGTCACCGTCACCGCGTTTACCAATACCGGTCGCTCTCTCGACGATGTGGACGATGAGGCCCGGCGCCTGTCCTGCAGCCATGTCCTGGACGGCGACCGGCCGCGGTGCGTGCAGCCCGATCCGGTCAACACCGCCGAATGAGAGCGGAGGAGGGGAGGCCATGGCCAACGTCGTCGTGATCGGATCGCAGTGGGGAGATGAAGGCAAAGGAAAGATTGTCGATTGGTTGTCCGAGCGCGCTGATGTGGTCGTGCGATTCCAGGGCGGCCACAACGCCGGGCATACGCTCGTTATCGATGGAGTCACGTACAAGCTGAGCCTGCTGCCCTCCGGCGTTGTCCGCTCGGGGCGAAAGGCTGTTATCGGCAACGGTGTCGTCCTCGACCCCTGGGCACTCCTTGCTGAGATCGAAACCCTGCGCGGCCAGGGCGTCCATGTGGGGCCCGACAACCTACGCATCGCCGAGAATGCGGTCCTGATCCTGCCCCTTCATCGCGAATTGGACAAGGCGCGGGAAATTGCGCTCGGTCGCCTCAAGATCGGAACCACCGGTCGCGGCATTGGACCTGCCTATGAGGACAAGGTTGCACGACGCGCCGTGCGTCTTGGCGATCTGGTCGATCAGCAAATCGTCAATACCAAAATTGATGCCCTGCTATTCCACCATAACGCCCTGTTCAAGGGGCTCGGGATGCCGGAAATCAATCGCGATGCGCTGACCGCGAACCTGACCGCGGTCGCGCCGGAAATTCTGCCCTACGCCGACACGGTGTGGAAAACCCTGGACGATGCCCGCAGGGCTGGCAAACGCATCCTGTTCGAGGGCGCCCAAGGCACGATGCTGGATATCGACCATGGAACGTTTCCGTTCGTCACCTCCTCCAACACGGTGGCTGGTCAAGCAGCGGCCGGCTCCGGTGTCGGACCGCATGCCCTCGACTACGTGCTCGGCATCACCAAAGCCTATACGACCCGTGTCGGCTCGGGCCCGTTCCCGACCGAGCTCGACGACGACATCGGGCGCGGCCTGGGTGAGCGTGGCCATGAGTTCGGCACCGTGACGGGGCGGGCCCGGCGCTGTGGCTGGTTCGACGCGGTGCTCGTCCGCCAAGCCGTCAAGGTCAACAGCATCGATGGCATCGCGCTGACGAAGCTGGACGTTCTGGATGGCGTTAGCGAGCTGAAGGTGTGCACGGGCTACCGCCTGGATGGCCGCGCCTGCGACCACCTGCCCGCATCGACGCAGGGTCAAAGCCGGGTGGAGCCGGTTTACGAAACCCTGGAGGGATGGTCGATCAGCACGCGCGGTGCGCGATCCTGGGCCGAACTGCCGGCAACGGCGGTCAAGTATGTCCGGCGTATTGAGGAGTTGATCGGCGCTCCCGTCCATTTGTTGTCGACCAGCCCGGAGCGCGACGACACCATTATGGTCCACGATCCGTTCATCGACTAGCCGCGCTTGTCTCGACCCCGCCCGTCCGTTCCATTAGTGTTTTAAGCCTTCCGCAACCGCACGCCAATTAGGCTCGAACCGGCGCGATAGGACGCTCGATCAACCCGGCAGCGGTGCCCCGACATGACGACGACGGATGACGACGGAGCTTCAGCGGCGATCGTTGCGGCGATCGAGCAACCGCTGCTTCGCAATCGTTATCAAATCAACCACGAAGCCCACCTGCCGGCGTTCGACACACCGTCGTCGGGCGCCTACGCCGTTACCGATCGCCGCAATCCCGATCGCGCACTCTTCGCGCTGCTGTGCCAGCCGCGCCTGCCGCAGCGCGCTGATACCATCAGCCGGCTGCGAAAAGCCGCACCGCCCGGCTTGCTGCCGATCGTTGATGCCGGCGCTATCGACTGGCCGCTTGAAAAATGCCGGATGACAGCGATCGTCTATCGCCGTCCCGCCGGCGGCCCACTGACGGATGTCTTCAACGGCTCTGCCACGGCGGTCAACGAGCATGAGATTCCGCGACGGATCATCGCACCCATTGTTCGGGGCCTGCGCAGCCTGGAAACCATCGGTCTAACGCACCGGGCAATCCGGCCCGACAACCTGTTCTTTCTGGACGAACTAAGAACCGACTTGGTGCTGGGCGATTGCGCCTCCTCACCCTGCGGCTATGACCAGCCGGTGCTGTTCGAGCCGCTGGAACGGGCCATGGCCATGCCCGCAGGCCGCGGCGAGGGGCGGCTGAGCGACGATATCTATGCTCTGGGCGTCACGCTCGCCGTCTTGCTGTGTGGCCTCGATGCAGTGGACCTCGGCGACGACGACACCATCATCCGCGCCAAGCTCACCGCCGGGTCCTTCCATCTGTTGTGTGAAAACAAGCGCATTCCGCTGGCCATGGTGGAGCCGTTTCGCGGGCTTCTCGCCGACGATCCGGCCCAGCGATGGACCTTGGCAAATGCTGAAGCATGGCTCAGCGGACAGCGCCAGCATCCGCCCCGCAAACTGCCCCAAGCGCGCCCGGCGGCTCCTCTGACTTTTGCCGGCAACGATTACTATGACCTCCGCTCGCTTGCATTCGGCTTGTCCGGCAACCCAAGCGAAGCGGCGCAGACCGTGCGTTCGGGCATTCTTGAATCCTGGCTAACCCAGCGATGCAAGCGTCCCGACTTGGCCGCCAGCGTTTCGGATGTGCTTGCGACCACCGCCAGCCGCCGCGACAGCGTGCTGGGCTCCGACGACTATCTGGTTGCGCGGATCACCACGCTTCTCGATCCCGCAGGACCGGTTCGCTATCGGGATTTCCGGTTCATGCCCGATGGTCTCGGACCCGCTTTCGCCTGGGCCGTTCTGATCAAGGGCGATCGCCAGACTCCCTCGGAAGCCATGGCCTTCGGTCTGGCCGAATTGGCAGCGCGGCTGCCGGGATCAAGCGCCAGCAATCTCCACAAGCGACAAATCGACGAGCTGACCCGGCTGATCCAGCGTCGCGACCTGGGGTCCGGCATCGAACGTTGCCTCTATGCCGCCAATCCAGGCTTGGCCTGCCAAAGCCCGCTGGTGGTGGGCGCCCATGTGATCGAGGGCGACGGCCTGTTGCTGGCGCTGGAGGCGGCGGCGGGCGGACACACGGGCCTTGATCTGCCCATGGACCGCCACTTGGCGGCCTTTGTCGCCAGCCGCTACGAAGACGGGGTCGCCAAGCACATTGCCAAATTGGACGATGCCGACGAATGGCGCCGTATCACCGCCGTTCTTGGGCTGTTTGCCTTTCTCCAGCGAACCCACAGCATCGCGGCGCTGCCCGGGTTGGCGGCATGGATCGGGCGCAGCTTGGAGACCGTGGTGATGACCTTTCAAAGCCGGAAAACACGCGACGCCATTCAGCGCCAGATTCCCCGCCTCATCGAGCGCGGACGGCTGCCGGAACTGCTCGATCTGCTCGAAAACCGGCGCAAGCGAGATGCGGATCATCACGGTGCGGCGATCGCCGCGGCCGAATACGCCGCCGCCGAACGGCGCATCCATGACATCGAAACGGGTGAGGTGGACCGGCGGGCACGATCCACGGTCACCGGGTTACGCGCCGCCGCCTGGATTGGTGCCACGATTGGCTTCGCGGTGACCACCGTCTCGGTTCTCTCGCGCATCTGGTGACGGCATATGGCACGGACATCTTCCTCTCAGGCAGCAATCCCAACCCGGCCAACCGCCGGTCGCTCGCGCATTTTGGTCGTGATCACAACCGTCATCCTGGTTGCGGTCCTATCCACGCCAACATTCTTGGTGTTGTTCGTCGGCATGATGCCGACACTGGCGGCCCTTGTCGCCGACCGCTCGCCTCAGCGGTATCTGGCCACCGCCGTCGGTGGCGCCAACATTGCCGGCGTTGTCCCCTTCGTTCTGGCCATGTGGGATGGCGCGCACAGCCTTTCCGGCGCTCAGGCCATCCTGTCCAACGTTTTCGCCCTGGCAACGATGTACAGCGTCGCGGCGCTGGGGTGGGTGATCGCCTTGGCGTTACCGCACCTCGTCGCGGTCGTTAACACCGCCGTGGCGATGCGGGATGCGGAGGCGCTGAGGGCGCGCCAGGAGAAGATTGTCGAGGAGTGGGGCGATGATGTCCGCGCCGCCGCCTCGGGGGCTCGGACATCGTCTCCTTAAGTTGGATTTAGAATGCCAACTGGCGGTCCACAATGGCGTTGCGCATCGCCTTTTGCAGCTTTTCGAAAGCACGCACCTCGATTTGGCGAACGCGCTCCCGGGAGATTCCGTAGCGTCGGCTCAAGTGCTCCAGGGTCGCCGGGGCCTCGCTCAACCGCCGCTCATTGATGATTTCCCGTTCCCGATCGCTCAAAATCTTCATGGCGAAAGATAGCAGGCCGCGACGGCTGGACATCTCCTCTGACTCCGCAAGCCGCGTCTCCTGGCTCTCTTCGGTGTCTACAAGCCAGTCCTGCCATTCGCCATCGCCGTCATCGCGCAGGGGCGCATTCAGCGACATATCGGGGCTCGCAATCCGCCGGTTCATATGGACGACGTCCATATCGCTGACGTTCAGCCGCTCCGCAATCTTGGTCACGTACTCCGGCGCCAAGTCACCATCATCGATGGCGCGCATCTGGCCCTTCAACTTGCGGAGATTGAAGAACAGTTTCTTCTGAGCTGCCGTCGTCCCGATTTTGACCAGCGACCAGGAATGCAGGATGTACTCCTGGATCGCCGCTCTGATCCACCACATGGCGTACGTTGCGAGTCGGAAGCCGCGGCCCGGATCGAACCGCTTGACCGCTTGCATCATGCCGAGATTGCCTTCGGAAATCAGCTCACCCAGAGGCAGGCCATAGCCGCGGTAGCCCATGGCAATTTTTGCAACCAGCCGCAGGTGGCTCGTCACCAGCGTATGAGCGGCCTGAAGGTCGTTTTGCTCCACCCACCGTCGGGCCAGCTCGTACTCCTGCTTGGCTTCCAGCATTGGGTAGGATCGAATGCGCTGAAGGTATCGCGAAAGATTGCGTTCGGGTGTCAGCTCGATATCCATGGCAATTTCTGTCACGGCGTTCACCTTCCCTTATCTCTTTTGTGGCCGACGGCCCGGAAATCACGTTCCCAAGCCCTACATCTCATCAACGCAAGGTAGACCATATCCTAGAACAGCGGTCGGGAATAGTGCAAATTAAAACGCCTTTAAACTACGCAGCAATAATTTGATATCATTCGATATTTCTGCTTGGAATCGGACAGATGTGTCGAGCCGCGGGTGGTTGAAGCCGATCAAGAACGCGTGAAGTGCCTGGCGGGGGAAGGTTTCCAACAGGTTCCGCATCGGCAATGGCGCGCTCTTGGCCCTCCGGCGCCCGTAGAGCGCATCCCCAACAATGGAGTGACCCAAATGGGCCAGATGAACGCGGATCTGATGGGTACGCCCGGTGAACGGTCGGCATTCGATGGTGCTGGCGACCGCGGCGAAGGCGTCAACAACCTGGTACTCCGTTACCGCGGGCTTTCCGCCGCCAACCACCACCGCCATCCGTTTGCGATTGTTGGGATCGCGGCCGATATTGCCGCCGATCCGGCCAGACATGACGGTGGGCAAGCCATACGCCACGGCTACGTAGGCCCGGTCCACCGTGTGCAGCGCAAACTGTTTGGCCAAGCCTAAGTGCGCCACGTCCGTTTTGGCGGCCACCAAAAGGCCTGATGTGTCCTTATCCAGACGATGGACGATGCCCGGGCGCAGGGGCGCGCCGATGGAGGAAAGGCGGCCACAATGGTGAAGGAGCGCGTTGACCAGGGTCCCGGTCTGGTTGCCGGGCCCCGGATGAACGACCAGTCCGGGCGGCTTGTTGACGATGATGACGTCCTCGTCCTCATACACGATCTCCAGCGGGATCGGTTCCGGCTCCACACCCGCCGGGACGTCGGCGGGGACGGCCACGATAAAGACCTCGCCACCCCGGACCACGTGAGCCGCATTGGTGACGAGGCCTGTATCCTCGTGATGGATCCGTCCCGCTGCGATCAAAGCTTGTATCCGTGTTCGCGACAGGCCCGGCAGCGCATCGGCCAGCGCACGATCCAAGCGCAAACCGGCCTTGTCGTCGTCGATGGGAACGGTGTAAGTGGACACACGCATTATGGGGTCTGTGAACCGTGTCGATTCAAGCCGTCAAGGCTCTCGTCATTGGTCTTGGTGTTCTCATCATCCTGAGCTTCGGGCTGCTGATCTATGGCTTCATGACGAAGCTGGCAGGCGGTGGCGCGGACGAGGTGCCCGCGGCCGCCACCGGCGCGCCGGTGGCGGGCTTTGGTCAGGCCCGTGTGCCCTTGCCTGATGAATGCACGGTCGTCGACGTCCATCCCGACGGTGAGCGGATCTACCTCCGAACCGGGCCGGCGGGCGTGTGTGAACGCCTGATCGTCCTCGATGCAAGCACCGGCAATCATCTTGGAACCATTGCGATCCGGCCATGACCGCGGCCAAGGAGCGTTCCGGCTTCGAGTCGACGGAGAACGGCGTGGGCCAGGCCTGTTACGTCCGCGCGCCACGACACCTCCTCCGGACCCTCGCCGCTGCAGCCGAAGCGGCCTATCCGCGCGAATGCTGTGGTCTGCTCGTGGGACAGTGGGACGGCCAAACGGGTGTCCAATTGGTGCGCGCCGTCGCCAGCCGCAATCTGGCCGATCCCGGCCGTCCGGACCGGTTCGAGGTCGATCCCGCCGTCCGTTTCGCGGTGATGCGAGAGGCCGCAGAGGGCCCCCACACTCTGGTTGGCCATTACCATTCGCACCCGAACGCGCCGGCAAAACCATCGGCCACGGATCTTGCCATGGCGTACGAGCCGGCGCTGATATGGCTCATCACCGCTGTCCGGAACGGGCGCGCGGGAGAAACGACGGCTTGGCGGTTGGAGCGTGAAGAAGGCCACGTCTGCCAATTGGCGTTGACACCCCTACCCATCGAGGCGGAAAGACCGCAGTAGCCGGCCGGCTCACGATTCGGTGTGATCGGCATGGCCGCAAACGTCGGCTTTGGAGCAGCACAGATGGCCGTTCTTCCCGAAGCGATCTCAGAAACCAACTATTTGATGCGGATGGCGGACGGCACGATCAAGCAGGTCAATCCGTTCACCGGCACGGAAGTGTGGACCGTTCCAGGACGCGGCAACCGGCCGCTCGGCATCCAGCCGCCGGCGAGCGCGCCCTTGGAGCCGGGCGACCACGCAAAGTACTGCCCGTTTTGCTCCGATCGGTATCTGGAAACGCCGCCGGAAAAAGCCCGACTGGTGCGGTCGGATACGGGCTATGCGACCTTGCGTCAGCTCCGCGCCGAAGAGCTGTTCGACACGGTGGCGGAGTTTCGCCGCGTGCCGAACCTATTCGAAATCGTGTCGTTCGATTACTGGGAGAAAAACTTCGGCTATTCGATCCCGGACGAGAATCAAACCCACAAGCACATCTACCTTTCGTCGGATGCCGGGCGAAAGCATGTGCTCGATATCATGACCGCCCGGCTTGCGGCCAACGGCATGGACAAGGGCGAAATCGACCGCATGCCCGTCGACGAGCGCTTGAAGATGTCCAGCGCGTTTTTTGCCGGCGGCCACGAGTTGATCCTGGCCCGGCGCCATTTCGTCGATGGCGCAACCTCCAGCAACGAGTTGGCGGGCTCAGCCAGCCTGACCCCGGACGATCATTTCCAATACATGCGCTTCACCATCGACGCCATGCGCGACATTTATCTGACAAATCGGTATGTGCGCTACGTGGCCGTGTTCCAGAACTGGCTACGCCCGGCGGGTGCCTCCTTCGATCACCTCCACAAGCAACTGGTCGCCATCGACGAGCGTGGCGTCCAAAGCGAAACGGAGATCCGGCTCGCCCGCAGCAATCCAAATATCTACAACGAGGCTGCCGTTAACTTTGCCGCATACCGCAACCTCGTATTCGCCGAAAACGAGCACGCCATCGCGTTCGCGGGCTTCGGTCATCGCTTCCCGACGCTGGAAATCTTCTCGAAAAGCGAACGGAGCCAGCCGTGGAACCACAGCGCGGAGGAGCTGAAATGCATGTCCGATATCGTGCATGCCTGCCACGCGGCCACGGGGCCCGAGATCCCGTGCAATGAGGAATGGTACTACAAACCGCCCGACGCCGACGTGCCGATGCCGTGGCGGGTTCTGATCAAGTGGCGGATCAGCAATCCGGCCGGTTTCGAGGGCGGGACCAAGATCTTCGTCAATTCCATCGACCCGGCTTCGTTGCGTGATCGCGTTGTCCCGCGCCTGTTCGAGTTGAGGGCGCAACGCCGGATCGCCCCCATGAACATCGCCGTTGAGTGTGACTGCCTGCCCAACTGCCTGAAGTACAATCCGGCGGTACGGTTGCAGACGGGGCGCGAGCAGGCGTTTCCGCCGCTGGCCGTGCGCTTTCGCGGCGACAGCTAGTGGAACTTCAGGTCAAAGACGAGCGTCCAGCACCCCTTGCACGAACAAGAAAGGCCCGCGCTCGAGCGCGGGCCGACAGGCTGTTGGGGGAGGGTAGAGGAGTTGATGATCAAGCCCACGCGGTGGCAGGCATACGCAACGTCAAGCTGCCGCGGTCCTACGACTCGCGATCTTCCGCGGGTGTGAGGTCATGGCGATGACTGCGGAGATAAGCAAAACGATGAGATATTTCGCGTTCCGTCTCATGTGAGCCTCGTCGTGTTCTTTACCTCAGTGATACGGCTTGATGATCGATCCGGATCAGCGCGGCATCGAAAAAGTTACATCTACGGTGGCGACCGGCCGTGGCTGATGGCCTCAACCTAACCCGTCGCGTGCCAATCGTGTGATCGCACAAGCCTTACAAACGCGTCCACGGCGTGGCTGAAGCGCCGCCCGGGGACCGTTACAATTCCGATTTCGCGATCCAATTGGGGTTCTACAAGGACTCGCGTCGAAATACCCGGAAAAAGTGGAAGGAATTCCGGCATGAAGGAACAACCCATGCCAGCCATGACCATGGCCTGGATCCAATCCTCCCGCTCGCTTTGATAGCGCACGTTCGGTGACAAGGACCATTCGCCCATCCGATCGGCATAGTATTCAGGGTATTCACAGTTCAGGCGTAGCAGGTAATCTTCGCCGTCGATCTCTTGGACGGGCACCGCCGTCATGGCTTCGAAGCGATGGCCGGGCGGGAACGCCACCACGTAGCGCTCACGGTACAAACGGTCGAAGCGAACCCGCTCCGGATACCCGGCAAGTCCCAGCAAGGCGATTTCCAGGTCGCCGGCCATCAGGTCGTCCAACAACTTGCGCCCCTGACCCTCCTGCACCCGCACCTCCAGTTGCGGCAACCGCTCCTTCAACCGGTTCATGAGCGGCACCAGCCGCGACGGACCGATGGTGCACATGACGCCAAGGGTCAGCGGTGTGTGGTCCGCGCGTCCGAAATTTTCCGCCTCAGCCTTCGCCTGCTCGGCGGTGCTGAGCGTTTGCTCCAGATAGGGCTGCATCAGCCGGCCCAGTGCGGTCAGGTGCGTCCGATTGCGCTCCCGGTGAAACAGCGGGCCGCCCAATTCCTCCTCCAGCTTTTGGATCGCCCGGGTCAGGGAAGGCTGCGCGACATGACATTGTTCGGCTGCTCGCGTGAAATTGAGACTGCGGCAAACGGCCAGAAAATAGCGGATTTGATGCATTTCCATCGGTCAACTCCCCCGGACATGGCGCGCAATGACCCCAAATACCCGTTTTTGCGAGCGGAAATGGCCCTATGTGTCCTGGGCGTGGTGAGGGTCCATGTCCGGCCGCTATGGATACGACAGGTCAACGGCATGGGACCAATCAGCACCGCGCGAGCATCTCAAAGACACCGACCCATGCGCAGAACACGTCACGCGCGAAACGAGGATGCCATAACCATGACCGATATGCCCTCCCGCGGCTTCACCCGCCACACCCTCGCCGTTGCTGCCTTAACCACGGCCCTGTTGGCCGGCGCCGAGGTGCGTGCCGACGGACACGTCATTACGCTGACCCAAACCGGATGCCAGTTCCTGGAATCCGAGAACGGCGTCGACCACGGCTACACCCCGGCCAACGCCGACGAATGCCGGACGATCAATACCGAAAGCGGCGCCGACCGTGTCGCCGCTTCTAAAGTGCTCGAGCTGGAGCCGGGCACGTACGTCTTTCGCGTCACCAACACGGACGTCCCCTATGATCTCGGGTTCTGGGTCCGAGAAGCCGATTATCAGCTCGGCAATCCGCTCCATAAGCTCAGCAAAACCAGTGTTTCCGGTGGCGGTTTGAGCCAGGGCACCACCAAGGACTACGAAGTCACGCTGGAACCGGGAGAGTACGTCTACTCCTGTCCCCTCAACCCGACACCTGACTACCGGATCGTCGTCAAGGGCTAAGGCCCGGCGGAGCGGCTCGCCGCCTGATCGCCCAAGGGGAGACTTTGTGCTGTGACTGACATTATCAAAACCGACCTGTGCGTCATTGGTGCTGGTTCTGGGGGCCTTTCCGTTGCCGCCGGCGCCGTCCAGATGGGCGCTAAGGTCGTTCTCATTGAGAAGGGCAAGATGGGCGGCGACTGCCTGAACTATGGCTGTGTTCCATCCAAGGCGCTGATCGCCGCCGCCCACGTGGCCCACGCCGGGCGCAAAGGTGCGGCCCTCGGTGTCAACGGGCACGACCCGGAGGTCCGTTTCGCCGAGGTCCATGACCACGTCCATGGCGTCATCGCCACCATTGCCCCCCATGATTCCGTGGAGCGGTTCGAGGGACTGGGCGTTCGTGTCATCCAAGCGGCCGCGCGGTTCACCGCACCGAACGAGGTGGAGGCGAATGGGATGCGCATCCACGCCAGGCGATTTGTGGTCGCGACGGGTTCGCGTCCGGCCGAGCCCGCCGTGCCTGGACTCAACAAGCTGCCCTACCTCACCAATGAGACGATATTTGACCTGACCGAGCGGCCCGATCACCTGATCGTGTTGGGTGGTGGGCCCATCGGCTGTGAAATGGCCCAGGCTCATCATCGCCTTGGGTCCAAGGTGACGGTGTTGCAACGCGGCCGCATTCTGCCCAAGGACGACCCGGAAGCTGTGGAAATCGTCCGCCGCCGGCTCGTCCAGGAAGGTGTAGACGTCCGTGAGGGCACAACGGTGAAAGCGGCCGCTCCGTCGACGGACGGCGGCATCGCCGTGATGGTCGATGCGGCCGGCCAGGAAACCCGGATTGACGGCTCCCATATCCTGGCCTCGGCGGGCCGCGTGGCCAACGTGGACGGTCTCGGTCTGGACGTGGCCGGCGTTGAGTACACGGCCAAGGGCATCAAGGTCGACGCCCGGCTCAGGACCACCAACAAGCGAATTTTCGCTATCGGCGATGTGGCCGGCGGCTACCAGTTCACCCACATGGCCGCGTATCACGCCGGTATCGTCATTCGAAACGCGCTGTTCCATATGCCGGCCAAGGTCAAGTATCACGCTGTTCCCTGGGTGACATACACGGACCCGGAATTGGCCCACGTCGGGATGACCGAAGCCCAGGCTCGCGAGGCCCACGGCGACAAGACCACGGTGACGCGCTGGAGCTTCGCCGAAAACGACCGGGCCCAGACGGAGCGCGATACCGATGGCCTGATCAAAGTCGTGACCGGTCGGGGCGGGCGCATTGTCGGCGCCACCATTGTCGGCCCCCATGCCGGGGAGATGATCACGACCTGGATCTTGGCCGTGAACGAGGGCCTCAAGATCGGTGCCATCGCCAATCTGATCGTTCCCTATCCCACGCTCGGCGAGGTCTCGAAGCGGGCCGCCGGCGCCTACTACACCGAGCGGCTGTTCAGCCCCCGCACGCGCCGCATTGTCTCGATGCTGCAGCGCCTGCCCTGATCTGAGCCGACCCGAGGAGAATTGACATGACCCAAGAGACCCCCCGCGCCGCCACGGACGACAAGTCGGCCGTGGTGGAGGTGGAGGCCGCCGCGCCGGAGCCGCCCAAGAAATCCGGTGTCACCCGGTTTTTGCCGCTGGTTGTGATCGTTGCCGCCTTCGCGCTCGGCTATTCGTTCGGTCTCCACCACTACCTTACGTTCGAATCGCTGCGCGACAACCGCATGCATCTGATGGCGTTCGTCGAAAACACCGGCTTTGTTTCGGTCCTGCTGTTTATCGCCCTCTATGCGACGACCACGGCGTTATCCTTTCCGGGCGGCGGAATTTTGAGCGTTGCTGCCGGCTTCCTGTTCGGGACCTGGGTCGGTACGGGCGCGATTGTTGTCGGAGCGTCCATCGGCGCCATCGTCATCTTTCTGATCGCACGCACCTCCCTTGGCGAGTCTCTCCGCGCCCGTGCCGGCGGAGCATTGAAGAAGATGGAAGCGGGTTTTCGCGAAAACGAGTTCAGCTACATGCTGGTGCTGCGCTTGGTTCCACTGTTTCCGTTTTTCCTCGTTAACATTGTTCCCGCGTTCCTCGGCGTGTCGCTGCGCACCTATGCAATCGCCACGGTGATCGGGATCATCCCGGGCTCCTTTGTGTTCGCTTCCGTCGGTGCCGGTCTTGGCAGCGTGTTCGACTCCATGGAGGAGTTTTCCCCGGCGGCTGCACTGACGCCGCAAGTCATCACCGCCCTCGTCGGTCTCTCCGTGCTTTCGCTCGTGCCCGTGGCCTATAAGGCTTACAAAAAACGCCGTGCCGCCAAGCCGGCGGTGTGAGCGCGGCGCTCTCGCTTAAACCACTCAACTTTCGGACCTTAGTCGGCCAGCCGATTCATGCGGTTGGCCGATTTTCCTTGGCGATTCAGCGTCATGAGATCGGCCGAGAAATTTCATAAAAAGTTCCCTCAAGTAACGGTGATGACGTCGCAGGCAAGGCGGTAAGGCGAGCAAGAATTGGGCTTCGGAGCCCGGCCGATAAGTACATCGGTGACAAAAACAGATCGCGAGGAAGGGACATCTTATGAAAGTCGCACACAAGGCGGCCCTGATCGGGTTTGCTCTAATGCTCACCCCCGTTGTGGCCACCGCCGATCCGTTCCGGTTTGTGTCATTGCCGGACACGCAGGTCTATACGGAGAACCGCTTCCCGAACGATGGTCGCAACCCGCCGGTCACGGACCCGCGGGGTACGGCCGCCATTTTTTTCGACCAAACGCAGTGGATCGTCGACAATTGGGATGCTCAAGGCCTCAAGTATGTGGGCCATTTGGGCGACATCGTTCAGAACGGCAGCAACCTGACCGAATGGGCCACCGCCAAATCGGCCATGAACATCCTGCTCGATGCCGACAGGCCCCATGGGACCGTCATGGGCAACCACGACGACACCCACCCGCCGGAATATGCCGTCAACTATTTGAACAACTTCGGCCCGGATGTGTTCGCCGGCCGCCCTTGGTACGCGGCCTCCTCACCCAACGGAGGCGGCAACTTTCAGCTCTTGGAGCACGAGGGCCGAAAAATCGGCTTCCTGAACTTCAGCATCGACCATCCGCAGGTTGAGATCGATTGGGCCAACCAAATTGTCAAAGAGAACCGCGATGCTCACATCGTCGTTGGCACCCACCGCTATCTCTATGACTTCAAGATCGCCGGTGGCCGCTATGGAGAACCGATCAACACACCGCTTGGCGAGTTAACCCTCCAGGACAACTTCGTCGACGGTGTTGTGGACCCCAATACGGGTCAGGAGCTGTTCGAAAAGTTTGTCAGCCAGCACTCGAACATCGTTATGATTCATGCTGGCCATTTCCACAGCGAATGGATCAGACAGGATGATACCAACCCAAATGGCCAAACGATCATTCAAATCCTGACGGATTACCAAAGCACACGAAACGGCGGTGACGGCTGGCTGCGCCTTTATGAATTCGACTTCGATGCCAACACGCTCAGCTTCGACACCTATTCGCCGACCCTGGATCGCTATCGCACAACCATCGATCACTTTGTCGAAACGATCTACCTGGCTTGGGATCAACGTGGACAGATCATGGATGCTCTGAATATTTCAGAGTTTGAATACCTGATAGTTCTCGAACTCCTCCTGAAGAATACACCGGCTCCCGACGGCTTTCTTCTTCAGCATCCCGATTTTGACGAGCAGGAAGAGCGAGACTATTACAACCAATACCTTAGCGATCTGTTCATGGGCGAACCACTACCCGGCTTCGACGACATCTTGGAGTGGGAGGGCCTCTGGCTCACTGCCTTCGCCGCCGATCCCTCGGACCCCTTTAACTTCGACGATTGGGTGCGCTCGCCAAGCGGCACCATGCCGGTGGATTTCGATGCCTTCCTCGTCCCGGCTCCGACCTCAGCGGTGCTCGCCCTGTTGGGATTCGCGGCCCTTGGGTTCTCCGCACGCCGGGTGACCCGACCATTACAACACCCCGCATGCTCTTGGGGCTCGGACCGTTTCCGGGCTCCAGGCATCCGGTTCACTGGCCTCGGTTGCGCCTGCGTCAGGGCCAATCTTCGGCCTTGCTCACGTCCGAGGACTCAGGTTCCTGGCGTTCCGCATCCGGTTGCGCGGGCTCTGGTGAGCCGAAGAAATCAAAAATGTTGCGCGTTATCCCGGGCAGCAGGCCGGCCACGGGATTGACGAGCACATCCGGTGAGCCGGCGGAGCCGGCCAGGGCGAAGGTGGGCGAGAACATGCCACCCTCATGCTCGCCACCGGAAAACAGCGCCCCGATGAGTGGCAACCGGCCCAGTGCCGTGTTGATGGTGTTGAACGGAACAACCGTGCCGCGCAGGTTCAACTCCCAGTCAGCAACATCGACGGACTCGTTGACAACGACCTGTCCTTTAAGCGTCGCGCCCAGCGTCGCTCCCTTGACATAGGCATCGGTGACGACCAGCGCGTGGCGGTCGACGGTGAACGGCACAACCATCGTGTCGAAGGTCAGGCCGCCGCCACGAAGGGTGCTCTTCATCTCGCCAAAGGCCAACGCGCTCAGGACCTGAGCCACCACGGGAGCTTTGCGGACACGAAAATCGTCCACGACCAACCGGCCCGCGATCGGCAGATCGGCGTCCCGGTCCAGAAACTCACCCGTCAGCCGGGCCCAGCCCCCGGTCACCTCGGGTTCACTGATTCCAAAGCTGCTCAACAGCGCTCCCGACTGCGTCGCCGTTGCGTGAAGGTAGCGGCGCGGCCCCTCGCTCCAAACTTGCAGCGAGAATGGATCGCCCGGTTCGCGGTCGCCGAACATCCCCTCTCCCTCGGGCCGGCGCACGGAGCCCGTGATATCGAGTTCGGTGAGGCGCGAGCGAACGCGCTTCATCGTTCCCTTGAGATTGCGAAGGTCCGGGCGTTGCGCTTTGCGCAACCAGACCGCGTCCACGTCCACACTGGCACTCACTGTGGCCATAGGGTCACCATCACCGCCTGTGGACGCATCCTCCCCCGCCATGCCGTCGGGCATCTCCATCACGGGCGCCAAGTCCAGACCCGGACCGGTGAAATCGACCCGCCAACCGCCGGTCGCGTCCCGATCCAACGCCAATCGACCGCGGGTCCGCCCCACCTTTAGGCTGCTGACATCGCCGGACGCGAACGCACCCCGCTCATCAAACGCGAGCGCGGCTGTGATATCGAGGTTCGGTGCCCGGACCGTAACTTGGGGAATGCTGCGGAGTTCGCCGCGAACCAAGTCTGCGACGATCCACGCGCGGCCCGGCACGCCCGAAGGCTTGGCCCAGCCGATATGGGGCACATCCAGATGCGACAAACCCAAATCCAGCGTCGCGACCACCCGGGGCCAGTCGGACCCGCGGCTCTTAGCCTCGATCGCCGCTGCGATGTCTCCGCGTACGAAGTGGGCCGGCGCTTTGATTTCGTTAAACAACAATTGCTGGATATCCATTATGCTGCCGCGCGGAATCGAGACGCGGATCTGGCCGCTGCCGACTTCCCCTCGCAAAAAGGACTTTCGGCCATCAATCCGCCCGAACACGGCTTGCCCCGCCGTAGAGCTAAGCGTTGCCGTTCCGCTGTACGCCATCCCTGCCTTGGTGACGTCCAGCTCCAGCGTCCCATCGCGGATGTCATGGCCGAGCACCTTGCCGCGCAGGCCAGCATTGGTCAGACGGGCCTTAGCGGCGATATCCACGTGCTCCAGCTCCAAATCGGCGAGCAGCGGAAGATGAACGGATAGCCAGACATGGGCCTGGCCAGCGGTATCCGACGGCGCGATGTTTACAGCCCGTGCATAGCCCAAGCGGTCTTGATCCAAGAACGCCATGTGGCGACTGACAGGCCCCTTGGTCTCGACCGCGACCGTTAAGTACTGCCAGTCCTCATCCAAGCCGGTGAACACCAGGTGGCCGCCCACTAGGTCGACAAAGTCAGCATCGCCGTCGGTGACCGTGATCGTCAACGAGTGTTCGTCAAAAACGCCATTGCCGGTGACGGCGCGGATGGGCGGCAGGGCCGGCTTGGTAGCGGTTGCGGGCAGGTATTGGACATCGACGCCGACCGCATCGAACCGTCCGCCGAGGTTTTGCAGCCAGAAGTCACCATCCGCATCGAATGTGCCCGCCACGTCCACGGTCGCCACCGAAACCCCACCACCGCTTAGATTGGCCGTGACCCAGTCGTAGCCGCCGGGCGCCAAGTCCGGCGGCCAATAGTTCGCGATATCGTCCGTCGGCAGGTCATAGAGCGAGACTGTTGCAGCAAGGTTCTCTGCCCCTCGCTCAGCAGGGTCCAGCGACACGGTGGCCAGCAACGTCGGCCCGGCCAGATCCCCCATGAACGCAGTCACGCCGAGCGTGCCCGCCGTCCCGTCCCAAGTGCCCGAGGACAGGATCGATCGCACAGGGAAATCATGGGCCACCGGCGTTCGCATCCGGATCACGCCACCTTCAGCAAAGGCGAGACGAAGGTCGTTCCAAGCGAAACGCGGCTCGGAGGCGAAATCCGCATGTCCGTAACCGTCAATGGAGGTTAAGCCAGCTAGGCTCCCGATATCGTCAACATCCAGCGCTGCCGGGTTGCGAAAGATCACGTGGGTCTCACCGATGCGAAGCTGGCTCGACAGCGCATCAAAATGGCCGCCAAGCGCCAACGTTTCCACGTCAACGAACGGGAGTTGAATGCGGTACGGCGTTGGTGTGGCGGGTTCGTCGGCCAGAACACCGACGTTCGTCGCCACCGCTGCCGCATCGACGCGGCCGGGACCACCAGCCAATTGCAAACCGGCGGTTTCGGGTTCGCCGCCCGCCCCAAGGCCGATCGTGACCGTACCGGTCAACGGCAGTTGCAGGGCCTCAAGGCCCCAACCAGCGCCGAGCAGTTCGGCAACCACGGATGGCCGGAGGTCAGCGAAGGCAATCGCCGCATGGCCGCCGACACCGACGGCGTATACGGCACTCGCGGCCAGTTCGGTCTGAGGCCACAGCACGACGCTGCCGGACGCAGCAGCGTTGAGATCCGCGGCCAGATCGGCAACAAAGCCGGTCTCGGTTCGCATCAGCCCGGCATCCCAAGTGATCGCGCCCGCGCGCGACGAAGGATCGGCGCCCTCGAACAGCACGCGCGCGTCCTGAATATCCAAAGCGCTAAAGTGATGAAGCGGGTGTGCGGGATCGCGGCTGGCCACCAGGATTGCGAGCACCTCCACCAACGAGCGAGGGCGGGCCACATCACCGGGTCGGCTTGGACACACCGTCAAGGCGTCCACAGCATTCACCAAGTCCGGACCGCTCGGAACCCGCACTGTGGGGTTCTCCACAACACCACGGATCGGCATGGCCGTTCCCATCGCCAGGGATTCCGGATGCAAGGTCAAATTCGCGACAGGGATCAATGCCCTCAGTCGGCCGCTCGGATCGCTGAGGCGCACGGTGTCCAAGCGGACGTCGATCGCGCCGGCTTCTTCCTGCCAGCTTACCGTCGTCTTTCCGATATCGACGTCCCAATCCTTGAAACAGGCAGAAAGGTCATGCTCCACTAGTGCAACCAGCGCCGGCACGGCGGAGACATCCATGGGCCCGCCGACCAAACGGGCCGACAGTATGATGCTGACGGCGATCGCGAGAGCGAATGTGTAACAAAGACATGCTTGCAGCGCGCCCGCCGACCTTCGGCAATGGTACAGGACACGGCCGGATTTGGCCGGTGCTGCGCGCGTCGCAGATCGGCTCTCCCTCTGCCCGCTCCCCGTCCCGTCCCCGCTCGACACGTTCTTGACCAACTCACTCCCAGACTTCAGTTTGCGCCATACATCGTGCGAATAACATGAAAAACCGGGATGTTTGCACTCCGGCCGAAATCAACGCTGCCGCCAACGGACCACGCTCAAGCCGCCATCGGCTTTGAGCGCTGGCGCGAGGCGGCGGCGGGCCAAGCCGACACCACCCTCACCGATGTGGTAGACGCGGTGGCGGCCGACGGCGAACTGCGACCGCTTTTAGACACTATTTTTGCTAACAGTGCGTTCCTGACCTCTGTGATCGAGCGCGAACCCGCGTTTATCGCAACAATACTCGTGGACGGGCCGGAACGGGCCTATGATCGGCTGGTGTCCGAGACCGATGCGGTGCGTGCGCGCGCGGACGAAGGCCGGGACCCGAGCGCTCCATTGCGTAGCCTGAAACGGCGCATCGCCCTGCTTACGGCCCTCGCGGATATCGCTGACCTGTGGAGCTTGAAGCGCATCACCCATGTTCTGTCCGACTTCGCGTCGGATGCATTGGCCTGTGTTGTCACGTTCTTGCTTCATCGGGCGGCATCGCGGGGGATTTTCTCCCACCTCGATCCGACGAACATCCAACGGGGCTCGGGTCTCATTATTTTGGGCATGGGCAAGCTGGGTGCGCGTGAGCTCAACTACTCAAGCGACATCGATCTAATCGTGCTTTATGACCTAGAGGCCTCCGCAACGCCCGATCGCGACGGCCTCCAACGCAACATGGTCCGTCTCACACGCGACCTGGTGACGGCCATGGACGGACGCACGCCGGAGGGCTACGTCTTCCGGACTGACCTGCGGCTTCGCCCCGATCCGTCCGTGACACCGCTTGCGGTGTCGACCCTGGCCGCAGAGACCTATTATGAGACCGTTGGCCAAAACTGGGAGCGCGCGGCTCTAATCAAGGCACGTCCGGTGGCCGGTGATATCCTGGCCGGCGAGCGCTTCTTGGAGCACATCCGCCCCTTCATCTGGCGACGAAATTTGGATTTCGTCCAGATCAGCGATGTCCGGGCCATTAAGCAACAGATTTATGCGCATTTTGGCGGCTCCCGTATCCGTCTCCCGGGCCATAACCTGAAGTTGGGCCGTGGCGGCATACGCGAGATCGAGTTTTTTGCGCAGACCCAACAGCTGATCTGGGGCGGGCGCATTCCCGAGCTGCGCATCGGTTCCACGGTTAGTGCACTGCAGGAGCTTGTTCGTCAGAGGATGATCACCAAGGCGGCCGAAAGTGAGCTCACCGCAGCCTACGACTTTCTGCGACGCGCAGAACACAGGCTGCAGATCATGGCCGATGAGCAAACACACAGTCTGCCGGCCGACCCGGCCAAGCTGGACGCGTTCGCCAGGTTTTTCGGGTATCCCGAGACGAAACTTTTCGAACAAGACCTTCTCCACCATCTGCGAATCGTGGAGCACCACTACGCGCACTTGTTTGAGGACATGCCCGCGGCGGCGGCGGCGTCCGATGTTAAAGGCAACTTGGTGTTCACGGGCACGGATCCAGACCCGGGAACACGCGAGACGCTGCTCCGCCTTGGCTTCAGCGATCCCGACAAAGTCGACGAAGCCGTCCGGAACTGGCATCGCGGACGTAGCCGAGCGACCCGCACCGCCCGCGCGCGCGCGTACCTCACCGAGATCCACGCAGCGCTGTTGAAGTCCATCGGTGCCGCGCCGGACCCCGACGCCTGCTTCCTCGCCTTTGACCGATTCATCGCCGGCTTGCCTAGCGGGACTCAGTTGTTCGCAATGCTGTCGGCGCATCCAGAGCTGTTGGACCTCCTGATCGAAATCATGGGGCGGGCGCCACGGCTCGCCGAATACCTGGCTCGCCATCCGGGTGAACTGGACAGCGTGCTGACCGCCGATTTCTTTGAACCACCCCCGCCATGGCAGCAGCTGCAAGCAGAGCTTTCGCAAACACTTCGTAGTGCCCACGGCCTGGAGGATGCGCTGATCTGCGCGCATCGCTGGGCCAATGACCGCAAGTTTCAGGTGGGCGTTCAGAGTCTTCGCGGGCTCGTATCGCCGGCGGAGGTGGGGTTGGCGCTCAGCAACATTGCCGATGCGGTGCTGCAAAGCCTGCTTCCCGTAATCGAGACCGAGTTCGTTTTGCGCCACGGTCGGATCGAGGGTTCGGACATGGCCGTCATTGCAATGGGCAAGCTCGGCGGGCGCGAAATGACGCCGACGTCCGACCTGGATTTGATCTTCGTCTATGGCACGCCGGCAGAGGATGCCTTCTCAGACGGCCCTAAACCCCTGGCGGCAAGCCAATGGTTCGCCCGCCTGAGCAAACGCTTCATCAATGCGCTGACGGCCATGACCGTCGAAGGCAGCCTCTATGAGGTGGACATGCGCCTTCGCCCCTCGGGCAAGGCCGGTCCGCTGGCCGTGAGCCTTCAGTCCTTTGAGCGCTATCAAATGTCCGATGCCTGGACATGGGAACGCATGGCGCTTACCCGCGCCCGGGTCATTTCTGGTCCGCCGGCCCTTGTGGGGCAAATCGATAGCATCATCCGGTCGGTGCTCACGTCACAGCGCGATGGAGATACCTTGGTCGTGGACGTCGCCGACATGCGCGTTCGTATGGATGCCGAACACGGCACGGACTCGATTTGGGAGGTCAAGCATCATCGCGGCGGCCTCGTCGATATCGAGTTCATCGCCCAATACCTGCAGCTTCGCCACGCCGCAGAGCACCCCAATGTCCTGTCGAACACCACGGCTACAGCACTTGCGTCCCTTCGTGATCATGCCTTGCTCGATCATGCCATAACCACCGAGTTGCTGGCCGCGCTCGACCTGTGGCAGGCGATTCAGTGCCAGATCCGTCTCACACTGGAGGGGCGCATTGCCGCTACAGGGGCCGCCGACGCACCGCAAACAGTGCGGAGGGCCTTGGACGGACTCCAGGGCCTGAGCATTGAGGCGTTGGAAGGGCGGATGCGCGAAATGGCAGCCCGCTGTCACGCACACTATGTCACCATAATAGACGAGCCGGCGAAAGCTGCGCGGGAGCAAGAGGGGGCGGTCGAACCTTAATGGTTGCGCCCGCAGCAGCTACGTCGTTTCGGGTCAGGCCCAGCGCTGGCTGGCTTACATCCACGCCACGCTGAGGCCCGTAAGACCGGCGGTTTTCGTTACACCGGGAGGCTGCAATGAGCGTCAGTGTTGATCAACCAATTCCGGAGTTTACTATGCCCACGGACGGCGGTGGCACTATCTCCTCCGACGACCTGCGCGGTCAAGCCGCCGTGATTTACTTTTACCCCAAGGACGACACCTCGGGCTGCACCAAAGAAGCCCAAGCCTTTCGCGATGCCATCGGAGAATTTGCCGCCGCCGGCGCTCGGATCGTCGGTGTGTCGAAGGACAGCATCGGCAGCCACGATAAGTTCAAAGCGAAACACGACCTCAATTTCACGCTGGCGTCCGATACGGACGGTCAAGTGTGTGAGGCCTTCGGCGTTTGGGTCGAAAAAAGCATGTACGGCAAGCGTTACATGGGGATCGAACGGGCGACGTTCCTGGTCGACGGCGACGGGGTGGCGCGCCGCATCTGGCGTAAGGTCAAGGTTCCGGGCCATGCTGCGGATGTGTTGTCCGCAGTCAAAGAGCTGTAGCCGCGTCGCAGCACGGCAGCCGCACCATCTGGCCTTTGCCTTCAACCTTAGGTCCCGTTACACCATCGTAACAGGACTTCGATAATGCGGCCCGGGCGAATCAACGCTCGCATAGACGCTGGGAGGGAAACGACGTGCCTGGAACGGAAGCCTTCGACAAAGATGCCGTTATTGACGTTTTGAATGAGATTCTGGAAACCGAACTGGCTGGCGTCGTTCGCTACACGCATTACTCCTTCATGGTGTTCGGCTACAGCCGCATCCCGATCGTGAAGTGGTTGCGCGAGCAGGCGGACGAGTCACTTCTCCACGCTCAAGAGGCCGGTGAGTTGGTAACGGCACTCAACGGCCATCCGTCGCTCGGCATTGGCAGACTCCTGGAAACCGAGAAGCACGACATCGGTAACATCTTGCGCGAGGCGCTGGAGCATGAAGAAGCAGCGATCGTGCTCTACGAACGCCTGCTCGATCTGGTCAGCGATCGCGATGTGATGCTGGAGGAATATGCCCGGACCATGGTGGCGACGGAGCGGCGCGATGCCTGTGCCGTCCTGAAAATGCTGCGCCATACCTCGGAGCCTTGATCATTCGGGCTGAGGCCCAGCGGTTAGCGCCTCGTTAACACCAGCAGCGCTAGGGTCATCGCCGAGGCGATGACCAGCAATGTCAGAATCTGAACCCGATGAGCGGCCCGCGGAAGGTGACGCTCCGACGCCCATACCACCAGAGCCGTCGGACGGGGAGCCGTTGCCAGACGCTGCCCCGCCGGATTCGGCAAATTCATACGACGTGCGGGAAACACCCAAACCGGCTCGTTTTCGTTGCCTGCGTTTGGGTTTTGGTCGACTGCGGGAGCTATGGCGGTGTCATCCTCGATTGCTCGCCGTATCCGCTGTTACGTCGGTAAGTGTGGCTGTGCTTTTTGGTCTTTCGCTCAATGGTGCCGGTGCGCTCGGCAGTGCCGATGAGGAAGTCGTTGAGCTGCCCGCGGACAGTATGTTCTTGGAGTTGCCACGCCTCGTAACGGACCTGAGGCCCAGTCAGGACCGGCGGAACTTCATTCGCGTCGATGTTGTTGTGGAGATCGGCTCGGACCAAGCATCGCTGTTGCAGCAGCGCCAACCCCTCGTGTTGGACGCAGCCAAATCGCTATTGCGCGACTATGACCGGGCAGATCTAGTGGGCTCGGATGGCGCCAACCGCCTGCGCACTGACTTTCGCCAGATCGTCGACGACGTCATCGCACCAGCTAGGTCTCGCGGCGTGTTCTTTCAGCAATTTGTGCTGGACTGATCGCAAAAGCACGAAGTCGAGCGTCCGCACATAGAGTTGCAGAGGCGGCACAGCCGATGTAGCAACGGTCCACTTAACGGCTTAGCGCACAAACAGCCAAACGGCGAAACGTTCCGCAACAACAAAACGCCGGCGGTCACGTTGCCGCCGGCGGTCAACGACAAACTTTACTTGCGATAGGAGCGGCTGGACGCTTCCGCAGCGCGCTCGGCAGCGGCGGCAGCCATCTCTGCGGCTTCGCGGGAGGCCCGAATATCGCCTTGCATGGCATTGACGTCACTGCGGAGCGCGTTGACGTCGGCACGAATTTCATCGACCTCAGACTGCGATGCGCAGCCCGTAAGAGCAGCCGTTGTGACCAAGAAAGCGGCTGCTACGGCAACCAAGCGACGGTGAGACATTGTTATCATGCTCCTTAATTAAATAAGTCCCCAGAGAAGTAGATGGCGGCGAGCAGCCCGTGTTGATCACGGATGTGGACAAGAGAAGCGCCGGCGGTGATACCACCGCCGGCCGCTTGCCCATTAGTATATCCTACTTGCGGTAGGAACGGCTGGACGCTTCCGCAGCCCGCTCGGCAGCGGCCGCAGCCTGCTCCGCGGCTTCGCGGGAGGCCCGGATGTCGCCTTGCATAGCATTGACGTCACTGCGGAGCGCGTTGACATCGGAACGGAGTTCGTCGACGTCGGACTGCGATGCGCAGCCCGCCAGAGCGGCCGTTGTAACGAAAGCGGCTGCGACTGCAACCATACGGCGGTGAGACATTGTTATCATGCTCCCTTGCATTCGGTCCCCAAACATGAATGCCGACAGCAACGCCATGCAATTGGTCACAACCAAGTAGCTGCCGCTGCAAACGGATCGCCGACATTCGGCACAATGACTGAAATCCTAAACGGGCGTCCGCTAAGACGCAAGCGTCGTCCTCCGGTTGTGGTGCAAAAGCATCGCAGGCACAACGGGTTCCGGACGCCACGCTGGCCGAAGGCCGCCGCAGATCCGCATTAGGGATGGATTTCGATCGGGGTTCCGTCATCAACGGAGGCCCAAATCTCATCCATCGCTTCGTTGTTAACAGCGAGACACCCGTTGGTCCAGTCCGCTTCCACGCCATAGACACCCGAGCGGGGATTGTTGGGTGCGCCGTGAATCATGATCATCCCACCGGCCGGCACGCCCAAGTTAAGCGCCTTAACCCGATCGAACAGGTTGGGATAAGAAACGTGGATCGAGCGATGGAATCGGCTGTCCGGATTGCGCCAATCGAGCACATAGCGGCCCTCCGGCGTACGACCGTCGCCTTCCCAGGCCTTATGGCCCTCGGGGTTGAAGCCGAGAGCCACATAGTAGGACTTCAGGGTTTCCCCGTCCTTCATCAGGTAAAGACGGCGTTTCGACTTATAAACGACCACAAGATCGGCCTTGACCCCGACGGATTCACTGGCCTGTTTGCCGAGGCTCGCCAACGACGGCTCGGCGCGCACCGGGCCGCCAAACAGAGGCAGCAACATCAACACAAATAAAAATCCGTACCGGCGCATGAGGGAGCCTCGGCTTTTGTCAAATGATGCTTGAACACTACACGGCCTCGTTTCCGACGCAAGCGAATGAAAACAAAAGACCCAGCACTGATAACCCCAAAATGCAGTGCGGGCGCTGTTCTGTGCTCCTCGGGCAACAGATCGGGACGTTTCTGACTCACGACAAGAGAATTGGGCATGATAAACGGCCCTAAGCGGGGCAGACGGCACCGTGCGGGTTTGGGCACGATCACCGGCTGACGGGCATAGCGGCCACATCGGCGCAGGAGAATCGATGCGAATCGGATGGG
>CAZUDB010000026.1:0-9548 GCA_964619055.1 uncultured Rhodospirillaceae bacterium | reverse complement strand
CGCTCTAAACTACGGCGCAGTACAATGATTTAAGGGCGCGATTCGAAGACCCTTCAGCCTGAACCGTACTTTTTTCCGTTCTTCCTAGCGTTTGGCCGATCCGTACGCTTTTTTTTGGTCCTCCGACGGTTAAACGGCGGTCGGCGCAGGACATCGGATCAAGCCGGCGGTTGAACGCAACAACACGGGCCCTTCCTATCTCCTCCCCATTCCCCGAAAACTGGGCTATGATTTTTGCATGTGCGAAATCAATGGCGGAGGGGGTTCGGCCGATGAGCATTCGCAATCTGGACCACCTGTTCAACCCCAAGTCCGTGGCGCTGATCGGCGCGCGCAAACAGCCGAACTCCGTCGGCGCCGTGCTGGCGCGCAACCTGTTCAACTTCGGATTTGACGGCCCCATCATGCCAGTGAATCCGAACCAGCGCGCCATCGAGGGGGTTCTTACCTATCCCGACGCCGTGTCGCTGCCCGTGGCCCCGGATCTGGCCGTGATCGCGACCCCGCCGGACACGGTGCCAGGCCTGATCGCGTCGCTGGGTGAGCGTGGAACCAAGGCCGCGGTGGTGATCACGGCCGGCTTCGGAGTCGGCGACGGCGATAGCGGCTCGCCGAGCCGCCAAAACATCCTGGACGCCGCCAAGCCGAGCCTGCTGCGCGTGGTCGGACCCAATTGCCTCGGCATCATCGTGCCCGGCCGCGGCCTGAACGCCAGCTTTGCCCACCGCGCGCCCAAAAGCGGACAGCTGGCCTTTGTCGCCCAATCGGGCGCGATTGTAACGTCCGTTCTCGACTGGGCGACGGCCCGGGGAATCGGCTTCTCCCACTTCGTCTCGCTTGGCGACATGGCCGACGTGGATTTCGGCGACATGCTCGATTACCTGGCGAGCGACGGCAATGTGCGCGGCATTCTGCTCTACATCGAAGCCATAACCCATGCCCGCAAGTTTATGTCAGCGGCGCGGGCGGCGGCGCGGCTGAAACCCGTGATCGTAGTCAAGAGCGGGCGCACGACGGCAGGCGCCAAGGCCGCAACGTCCCACACCGGCGCGCTCGCCGGCAGCGACGCCGTTTACGACGCGGCCTTTCGGCGCGCGGGGATGCTGCGCGTGCGCGATTTGGGGGGCCTGTTCGGATCCGTTGAGACGCTCGGAATGGGCCACAGGCCCCGGGGCGATCGCCTGGCGATTTTGTCCAACGGCGGCGGTGTGGGGGTCATGGCCTGTGACGCCCTCGCCGACTTGGGCGGGCATTTGGCCGAATTGTCGCCGGAAACGATCCAGTTGCTCCACGAGGTGCTGCCGCCGACATGGTCCCGCGCCAATCCCGTGGACATTATCGGTGACGCGGGCGAGGAGCGTTACGCCAAAGCCCTGGACGCGCTGCTGAAGGACAAGGGTGTGGACGCGGTGCTCGTGTTGCATTGCCCGGTTGCCGTTACCTCCGCCGTCGACGCCGCCGACGCCGTGATCGAAACGATCGGACGGAATAGGGCCTGCGTGCTTACAAGCTGGCTCGGCGAGGATGCCGCCACCGACGCACGCCGTCGATTCGCGGAGAACCGCATCCCGACGTACTACACGCCGGAGCGGGCGGTTCAGGCATTCATCGACATGGTCAACTACCGGCGCAATCAGGAAGCCCTGATGGAGACGCCGCCGTCCGTCCCCGCTGACTTCACGCCCGATGGTGACCGCGTTCGGGCCATCATCGACAAGGCGCTGGCGGAGGGTCGGGCATGGCTGACGGAATGGGAGGCCAAGGATGTGCTGGATTCCTATTCCATCGAGGCGGTGCCGACCCAAGTGGCCACGTCGCCCAAGGATGTCGCGGCCAAGGCCGCCCGATTGGCCGTTCCCGTCGTGATCAAGATCCTCTCCAACGATATCACGCACAAGTCGGACGTGGGCGGCGTGGCCTTGGACCTGCGCTCGCCGGCAGCCGTGGAGCAGGCAGCCAACGCCATGCTGGAACGCGTGAGCGCCGCCAAGCCGGAGGCGCGCATCGACGGCTTTACGGTACAGCCGATGGTGGAGCGGCCCGAAGCGTTCGAGTTGATCGTGGGCGTTATCGAGGACAAACAGTTCGGACCCGTGATTCTGTTCGGACACGGCGGTACGTCCGTGGAAATCGTCCGCGATACGGCGGTGGCGCTTCCCCCCCTCAATATCAACCTGGCGCGCGACGTCATGTCGCGAACGCAAGTGTATGAGCTGCTGCAGGGCTTCCGCGGCCAGCCGCCCGCCGCCTTGGAAGAGATCGCCCTAACACTGATGCGGGTCTCGCAACTGGTGATCGATTTCGGGGAAATCCTGGAGCTGGACATCAACCCTCTCCTGGCCGATGCCTACGGGGTGCTGGCCCTCGATGCTCGCGTCAAAGTCGCCCTAACCAACACTACCGGATCGCATCGGCTGGCGATCCGGCCTTATCCGTCGGCCCTGGAGGAAACGCTGACGCTGCGGGATGGGCGGCCCGCGCAGCTGCGACCGGTGCGGCCCGAGGATGAGCCGGCCCTGCAGGCCATGTTTGGCACGATGGCGCCGGAAGACGTCCGGATGCGCTTTTTCGCACCGATGCGACACCTCAGCCATGCCAACGCAGCGCGCCTGACTCAGATTGACTATGACCGGGAAATGGCATTGATGCTGGCAGAACCGGGCGCACCGGGGGTCAGCGAAATCTACGGTGGAGTGCGGATCGCCGCCGATCCTGATGGAGAGCGCGCCGAATACGCCATCACCGTCCGCAGCGATATGGCGGGCCAGGGCCTGGGTACCATGTTGTTGCAGCGGATCATCGACTACGCCCGGCAACGTGGGATCAAGGAAGTCTTCGGCGAGGTCCTCAGGGAGAACAAGCCGATGTTGAAACTCTGTCAGGTGTTTGGATTTCGACACAAGATCAACGAGGACGATCCCAGCGTCGTCGACGTGTGGCTACCGCTGTAGCGTTCTTTCCGACGCTACGCAGGAGGCTGCAACAATCCGCCGCCAAGGCGCGCTGGCGCCGGTAAAAAAATAGCAGGTCAACAGTCGCGACATGGACGTCGCCGCAAGCCAGCCCGAGTTTGCGTTGTTCTTATTGGCTTTCGAGGCCGACCGAGACAGAGAGACCGATGACGAAGCGGCGCCTCACCGACCAGGCATCTGCGGTCGCGACAAATCGTCAGTCCGCCGGGGCCAAGTCCACGGCCTTGTCGCCCTTGTCCGCACGCTGCAGGGTGAAGCTCAGGCGCTGGCCTTCTGTCAAATTGCCGAGGCCGGATCTCTGGACCTCCGTAATGTGGACGAAGGCGTCCTTGCCGTCATCATCGGGGCGGATGAAACCATACCCTTTGGTCACGTTGAACCACTTGACTGTACCTGTGGCCATCTTACCGAATACTCCAACTGATCCCCAACGCCACACCCCGAATGGCGTCGTCATGACGCTCAAGTCACGACAAACCCCGCCAGCCTCCGTTATGCGGATTTAATACCCGAGGCGCAGCCGTCGTGACCGTTGTCGTTGCCCATCAGTTGTCTTACGAGCGCCCATTGAGTCAAGCGAAACATAGATGACGGAAATAGGCCATTTTTAGGCATATTTTTGGTTGAGTTGCCAAGTGGCAACAGTGTGTCTATTTGTATCTCCTGCGTGTTATCTGGCAACTATTGACCCGCTTAGCGATAACCCCTTTGCGATTAGGGCACAGCGTCAGCAACATCCCACCACTTGGACAAGTGGCCGGACAGGATCACGTCAGGTACGCCTTCATAATGGGACACGTCGTTGAACAACATCAGTCGGGCGCGCACGGTGTCCTTAAAATCAAGAATGTTGAGGCAACACGGGTGTTGGTCAAGGCGGTCGCGGTAGCCGCGCGCGTCGAAGCCGAGCAGGCTCGCCAAGATCAGCCGGATCGTTGCCTTGTGGGAGACGACCAGAACGGTTTCGTCGCGGTGGGTCGCCACCAGTTCACGAACGACCGGCAATGCGCGGGCCAGAACGTTAACGCCGGACTCACCGCCAAGCGGGGCGAAGGTGAACGGATCGGTCTCCCACTCGCGATACTCCACGGAATGGCTGTCTTCCACTTCCTTGCGCGTCATGCCTTCCCACCGGCCATGACTGATCTCGCGCAACCCGTCACGAACCTGCAAGGTCAGGCTATGGGGTGCGGCGATGATGGACGCGGTCTCCATCGTTCGTTTCATGGGGCTCGCAAAGACCGCACTGATCGGTTTGTCGGCCAGACGCTCGGCCAGGCCACTAGCCTGACGACGCCCTTCGTCGGACAAGTCCACATCCGTTGCACCGGCGAACCGATCCTCCGCCGATAAGGTTGTTGCGCCGTGGCGCACAAGGAACAGGCGAGTGGTCATTTGGTTTTGGGTCCCCTGGGTCTATCTTGCTTCGGCGAACGCGCCGAAAACAGCGTGTCACACGACCTAACGCGGACATCAAAGAGTGTGATGCCCGCACGAAGCTCGGTCAATGGCGGCGGCAAGTGGCAATTCGGGCCACGAAAGCCCACCGCCCACTAACCGTCAGGACGATTAAGGACGCGGTCATGGATATCGGAACAGAGTTGGAGAGTCTCGGCGTGCTGGAGGACCTGCGCGGCGGGGAACTCCCGGTCCATACGCCCATCGACGGTACCGAGATTGCGCGCGTGACCCCTTGCCGTCCGGAAGACGCCGCTGCCGCCATCGACGCCGCCGATGCAGCTTTTCCCCATTGGCGCAACGTGCCGGCGCCCCGCCGCGGCGAGCTTGTGCGGCTGTTCGCCAACATGCTCCGCGAACACAGATCAGCGCTGGCCCATCTGATCACCATCGAGACCGGAAAAATCGAAAGCGAGGCCGCGGGCGAAGTTCAGGAGATGATTGATATCTGCGATTTCGCCGTGGGTCTGTCCCGCCAGCTTCATGGGCTCACGATCGCCTCGGAGCGGCCCGGGCATCGGATGATGGAACTCTGGCATCCGCTCGGGCCCGTGGGCGTGATCACGGCGTTCAACTTTCCCGGTGCTGTGTGGTCGTGGAATTTCGCTCTGGCAATCGTGTGCGGTGACCCGGTGATCTGGAAGCCGTCGGAGAAAACGCCGTTGACGGCCCTGGCTTGTGCAGCCCTATTTGAACGCACCTGCGCGGCCTGGGACGACCGCGCACCGCCGGGACTGCTCAACGTCCTGATCGGAGGCCGCGAAGCCGGCGACCGTCTGGCGCGGGCGCGGCGGCTCAAGCTGATCAGCGCCACGGGCAGCGCGCGGATGGGACGAGAAGTGGCGCCCCACGTGGCCGCACGATTTGCGCGGCTGATCCTGGAGCTGGGCGGCAATAATGCGGGCATCGTCATGCCTTCGGCCGATCTGGAGCTCGCCATACGCTCCATCCTGTTCTCGGCCGTCGGTACCGCCGGCCAGCGCTGCACCACAATGCGGCGACTGTTAGTCCACCGTGATCTCTATCGACCGGTGCTGGACCGACTGAAGGCCGCCTACGGTTCGCTCCGGATCGGGGATCCACGCCACAACGAAACCCATGTGGGCCCGCTCATCGACCGGGTCGCGTTCGAGGCCATGCGAGAATCCCTTGAAACGGCCGCCGCCGATGGAGGCACGGTGTTCGGCGGTGAGCGCGTCCTGGAGGCCGAGTATCCGGACGCCTGGTACGTTCGCCCAGCCCTGGTCGAGATGCCGGCGCAAACCGAGGTGGTGCACCAGGAGACGTTCGCACCGATCCTTTACGTGATCCCCGTCGGCTCCCTCGACGAGGCGATCACCTCGCACAACGCCGTGCCCCAGGGCCTTTCCTCCAGCATCTTCACGCGCGATCTCAACGAGTCCGAGCGGTTCCTGTCGGCGGCGGGCAGTGATTGCGGCATCGTCAACGTCAATATCGGCACCAGCGGCGCCGAGATCGGAGGTGCCTTCGGCGGCGAAAAGGAGACAGGCGGCGGCCGTGAGGCAGGTTCCGACGTCTGGAAATCATACATGCGCCGATCGACGGCCACCATCAACGGCACGGCGGCCTTACCGCTCGCCCAAGGTGTCACGTTTGAGGTAACGGTGGATTCGGCCTGACACGCTGGGCCGCACAACCCGACCAACCGATCACCCAAAACCAAGCGGGGAACCATGCGATGACGGAGACAATCGACTACTACCTGGCGATGCAATCACCGTGGAGTTACTTGGGCGGTGCACGCTTGGCCGAGATTGCCGCCCGCGCCGGTGCGAACGTCGTGGTTCATCCGGTCCGGCTCGGCGATGTCTTTGCCAGGACGGGGGGCCTGCCACTCCCGAAGCGCTCGCCGGAACGACAGGCCTACCGGCTCGCTGAGCTTCGGCGCTGGCGAGACCATCTCGGCCTCACGGTTGTGTTGGAGCCCACGCACTTTCCCGTCGACGAGAGCCTGGCGGCCCACGTTACGCTGGCCGCGCGGGAGATGGGCGGGGATGCTCTGGGGTTTAGCATCGCGATCGGCCGCTCACTGTGGGAGCAGGACCGGAATCTGGCCGACCCTGCCGTGATCGCGGCCGCCGCCGCCAGCGTCGGGTTGGATCTTGACGCCACTCGGGCAAGCGAAGCCTTCGCCAACGCGGGCGACCTCCACGCCGCCGAAACAGATGCGGCCGTCGCCCGCGGGGTGTTCGCGGTGCCCACCTACATCGTGGGCGAGGAGCTATACTGGGGCCAGGATCGGCTGGATTTCGTGGCCAGGCAGGTGGGCGCTTAGCCGCCTACACCCGCGCCGACACCCGGCGTGGCAATCAATGCGCTTAACGCCGCTCCGCAAAGAACGCCCGAAGCAGGTCAGCGGCCTCCCGTTCGCGCACACCGCCCACCACCTCGGGGCGGTGCAGACACGTGCTTCGCTCAAACACGCGCGCGCCGTGCTCCACTCCGCCGCCCTTGGGATCGTAGGCCCCGAAGACGAGGCGGCGAATACGGGCATGGGCAATGGCCGCGGCGCACATTGCGCATGGTTCTAGCGTGACGACCAGATCGCAGCCGACGAGGCGCGGCGTCTCCAAACGCTTGGCGGCAGCCCGAAGGACCAGAATCTCGGCATGCGCAGTCGGGTCGAAGTCCGCCTCCACCCGGTTGCCGGCCGCCGCCAGAACGGCCCCAGAGACAGGGTCGATGATCACTGCCCCCACCGGCACTTCACCGCGCGCCGCCGCGGTTTTCGCCTCGTTGAGTGCTTGCTCCATCGGCTCGAGTGGATTGGTCCCCAAAGCCTGATGCTGGCGGGCGGTCACGTCCGCAGTCACGTGCATTGCCCAACTTCTGTCGCCCGTGTAGCGTTGCGGCCATGACGCGACCCATTATCGGCATCACCTGCGACAGTGAACCCGCTGGCGGCTATTCGAAGTTTCCGTGGCTGGCCCTTCGCGAGAACTACGCGGACGCCGTGGCCCAAGCCGGCGGGTTGCCCATGCTGTTGCCCCATGACCCGGCCCTGGCAGGGGAGCTGCTGGCCGCCATCGACGGCCTGATCATTTCCGGCGGGGACTTCGACGTGGACCCGGCCCTGTTCGGCGCCGCCGAGCGGCACAGCACGGTCAAGGTCAAGGACAGCCGCACCGCCTTTGAGCTGTCGATCACGCAGGCGGCGCTGGCGGCGGATACGCCCGTTCTCGGTATCTGCGGTGGCCATCAGTTGCTCCACGTGGCGCTGGGCGGCACCTTGATCCAACACATCCCCGATGAAGTGCCCGGCGCGCTCGCCCACGAGCAGCCCAACCCCAGGGACGAACCGGGTCATGCGGTCACGATTCGGCCGGCGACCCTGCTGTCCACGATCGTCGGCCTAGATCAGCTCGCCGTCAACAGTGCCCACCATCAGGCCGCTCGCGACGTGCCAGACGGTGTGATCGTCAATGCCGACGCGCCCGATGGCGTCATCGAAGGGATCGAGGCCCCACACCTAACCTTCTGTTTGGGTGTGCAATGGCATCCTGAGTTCCTGCTCTCCGACGGCGACCGCGCCCTCTTCCGGGCTCTCGTCGAGGCAGCACAGGAACCACGCGAACGGCGCCATGGCCAGGCGCATGACCGACAACGCGCCCCGGCCGAGCCGGCCTCGGCCGACCGTATTTGACGCCGTCTGCTTCTTGACGTCGGGGCATCCCTGAGGTGAATTAAGGCTCCATTGGGGCGGGATAAGGGGTGATGGATACAACGCAAACGTTCCCACGCGTTAAGTCTCTATCCATCGTCATCGAATGGGAAAACGCCTTCCTGGCCGATCAAGCACGGCCACGGGCGATGATGAAGCGTCTGGCGGAGCAACTGGCCGAGCTGACGTCTGAACGTGCCGCTACGGCCGACGTGCTCTTGATGTACGATCCGGACGCCATCCAACCGAACGCCTTTGCGGCTGAAACCCAAGGCATCAATGCCCGAACACCCGACTGCGTGACGTGCACGCCCGTGGCCGTGCCGGGCGGTTCCTACATTGATATGAAAAATCGGGGCGCGGAAGCATGTCGGGGTGACGTCGTCATTTTCCTGGACAGTGATGTCATTCCCGAACCGGGATGGCTGTCGAGTCTGGTCCAATCCTTCGACGATCCGAGCGTCGATGTGGTGGCGGGAGCAACCTACATCGAGCCGACGGGTTTCTACGCGTCAGCCGTTTCGTTGTTCTGGTTCTTCCCGCAGCGCGATCCCGCGGACGGGCTGGTCGAGGCCGAGATTGTATTCGGCAACAACGTGGCGTTTCGCCGCGACCTGTTCGTGGAGACGCCCTTCCCCGAGGTCAATCAGTATCGCGGGCAGTGCGGTGAGCTGATCAAAACCATGCGGGCCAACGGCCGGCGGGTTTTCGTGCAACGCTCCGCACGCTGCGCCCATCCGCCGCCCAATGGCGTCGGCCATTTCGTGCGCCGCGCGATCTGCGAGGGCTATGACAACTTCATGATCGCGAAACGGCGGCGAAACAACGCGGTGCGCCCACCGCTGGCGTTGAGCTATTGGTCCTTGCGGTCCTGGATACCCAGAACGTGGAGCAAGATCGTAGCTGACCGGCGGACAACCAAGGCGTCCCCCGCCACGACCGTGTTGGCCGTGGTGCTGGCCGGCAGCTATTGCAGCTTGATGATTGCGGGCCAGGTCATGACCCGGATCTCGCCGGCCTTTGTTCGACGCCACTTCGCGATTTAGGACATACGGAGGTCATCGTGTTTCGATCCGGTTTTGTGGCCCTCAGTGTTCTGCTGAGCGGGGGCGCGCTCGCGCAGGACGCCAAGATCGCCCAGATGGCCGAGGACTGCACGCGCGTCGGCGGCATGGGTCAGCCCTATTGCGACTGCTTTGCCTCGGGCGCGTTCAACGGGCTGACGGGTCGGGACCACACGATCCTGTCCCACGCCATGGCGGCCGCCAGCAGCGAGTCCGATCTTGACCGCCGCCTCAAGGAGGACGGCTTCGGTATGCTCGGCTACATGGCCCTGGGTGGGGTCGTAACGGAGTGCCAAAAGGCGACGGGCGTTCGCAGTCCGGCACCACCGCCACGGGCAGCCACGCCGCCCCCTGGCGTGACGGGCACGCCGC
>CAZUDB010000025.1:0-47490 GCA_964619055.1 uncultured Rhodospirillaceae bacterium | reverse complement strand
GCCATGAAGGCATGCGCTCATCGCTCGCCAGCCGCGAGGCGATCGCGGACTCGGTGGAGCTCACCTTGCGCGGCCTCGCCTATGAGGCGCTGGTCGGCCTCGCCGGCTGCGACAAGTCGCTGCCCGGCATGATGATGGCCATGGTCCGCCTGAACGTGCCGTCCGTGTTCATTTACGGCGGCTCGATTCTGCCGGGTCGTTATAAGGGCCGGGATGTGACCGTACAGGATGTGTTCGAGGCCGTGGGCCAACATGCCGTCGGTAACCTGTCCGACCAGGATCTCCATGATCTAGAATGCGTGGCCTGCCCCTCCGCAGGGTCCTGCGGCGGCCAGTTCACTGCCAACACCATGGCCTGCGTGTCGGAGGCGATCGGCTTGTCGTTGCCCGGCTCGGCCGGGGCGCCGGCACCCTACGAGTCCCGAGACGCGCTCTGCGAAGCCTCCGGCCGGGCGGTCATGGAGCTTGTCCGCCTCGGCCTGCGTCCGCGCGACATCGTGACACGGAAGTCACTGGAGAACGCGGCGACCGTCGTTGCCGCCTCGGGTGGTTCCACTAACGCAGGGCTGCACCTACCGGCGATCGCCCATGAATGCGGCATCGACTTCGACCTCGAGGCGGTCTGCGCGATTTTTCGCCGCACCCCCTACATCGCTGACTTGAAGCCCGCGGGGCGCTTCGTGGCCAAAGACCTGTACGAGGTCGGCGGCGTTCCTGTGTTGTTGAAGGCGCTCCTGGACGGTGGCTATCTCCACGGCGACTGCCTGACCGTCACTGGGCGAACCCTCGCGGAAAACCTGGCGGACGTCGAGTTTCCTGCGGGCCAGGAGGTGGTCCGGACCACCTCACAGCCTTTGTCGCCCACGGGCGGCGTAGTCGGCCTAAAGGGTTCGTTAGCGCCCCAGGGAGCGATCGTCAAAATCGCTGGCCTAAAGAATCTGGCGTTCCGCGGTCCGGCCCGATGCTTCGACAGCGAGGAGGATTGTTTTGCCGCCGTCGAGCGGCGCGACTATAGCGCGGGCGACGTGTTGGTGATCCGGTATGAAGGCCCTCGCGGCGGTCCCGGCATGCGTGAGATGCTGGCTACGACCGCGACCATTTATGGCCAGGGCATGGGTGGTCAGGTTGCCCTGATCACGGACGGCCGCTTTTCCGGTGCCACGCGCGGCTTCTGCATTGGCCACGTGGGTCCGGAGGCGGCCGTGGGAGGCCCCATCGCGCTGATCCGGGACGGTGACACCATCGCTATCGATGCTGAGGTCGGCACGATCAATCTGGAAGTCCCGACGGCGGAACTTGAGGCCCGTCGCCAGGACTGGCAGCCGCGGCAGACGGATTTTCAGTCCGGTGCGCTCTGGCGCTACGCGCAGACCGTGGGTCATGCCTACAAGGGTGCCGTCACTCACCCCGGGGGTGCGGCGGAGACGCACTGCTACGCGGATGTTTAACGCCGGCTAAGCTTGGTTGCGCGCGATGCCGCTGTCAGGTGGCATCGGCTGCCGGGGGGCCGAATCGGGATCGCGCGACAGGACTTTTCGTCCGACCAAACCCAGTGCCAAGCGGTCGTTCCCTCCGCCCATTCCTGACCAAGACTCTCAAGAGTCGCAAAGAGTTGGTAGCCTGCACCGAGCGCGTGTCCAGGATGCGGACTTGCCGCGCTTGGGATTTCATGCAACGAGCGTCTGATGGTTTCGTTGACGCAGGTAAATGAGGTGGGAGTGGTCGAAGCGGCGCAAGCCAACGGACTTGAAGGTGCGGTCGCTAAGGCCACGGTACCAGTCAACGGCTCTTCATCCGACACGCCGGACATCGTGCCGGGAGGCGCTGCTCTGGGCGGTGGTGCGTTTACCGGTCTTATTCTTCGCCTTGGTGACCCGAAAGACCCGGTCTTTTTTCAGCGATTGGCCGATAGGGTCCTGCAGGCGCCGGGCTTTTTCCGTCACGCACCCGTCGTCATCGACCTGGCTGATAGGGTCGGTCGCGGGCCTTTGAACGTCGCCGAAATCGGCCGTCGCCTGCGCCAGCATGGACTGGTTCCCATCGGCGTCCAGAACGGTACCGATGAGCACAACAAGGACGCCGTCAACGCCGGCTACGCTGTGTTCTCAGGCGGCCGACCGCTGGCGCTCGACGAAATCAACAAGGGTCAAGCGGCCCTCACCGGCACCGACCCCAAGCCCCACCGGGCTGATGGCGATAGTGTTGGCGCGAGCGCCGCTGCCCGCCTAGTCAGCCAGCCCATCCGTTCCGGCCGTCAAGTCTATGCCCATGGCGGGGACCTGGTCGTGACTGCGGCTGTGGGTGCGGGAGCTGAAATCCTGGCCGATGGCCACATCCACGTCTACGGCCCGCTCCGCGGCCGGGCACTGGCTGGCGTTTCGGGCGACCGGGCCGCCAGCATCTTTTGTTTGTCTCTGGAGGCGGAGCTGATCTCCATCGCCGGCTATTGGCTTGTCCGAGATGACCTGCCTGATGACCTTATCGGCCGCGCCGCTCGTATCCAGCTGGACGGCGAGCGGGTTCGGATTTCGCCCCTGGCGGCACAGGCTTAGAGGACCCGGCTGAGTTTCACGGCGCATCCGGGCTTTAACGGAGGAGACCTTGGCAAAGAACATCGTCATTACATCCGGCAAGGGCGGCGTCGGCAAAACCACGACGGCCGCGGCCTTCGCCTGTGGTCTCGCACTCCAGGGCGAGCGTACGGTCGTCATCGATTTCGATGTTGGCTTACGCAATCTGGACATCGTCATGGGCTGCGAACGCCGCGTCGTGTTCGATCTGATCAATGTCATCAACGGCGATGCCCGTCTGTCTCAAGCGCTAATCCGGGACAAACGGGTCGACAATCTGGCGATTTTGCCGACCAGCCAGACCCGCGACAAAGAGGCGCTGACCCGGGACGGGATCGAGCGCGTTCTGGACGAGTTGGCTGAAGAGTTCGACTACATTATCTGCGACAGTCCCGCCGGGATCGAGCGTGGGGCGCAGATGGCCCTCTATTTCGCCGACGAGGCCGTGGTCGTCACCAACCCGGAGGTGTCCAGCGTTCGAGATTCCGATCGCATCATTGGCGTGCTGCAAAGCCGCTCACGCCGGGCCGAGCAAGGAGGCGAGCCGGTGCGTGAACATCTTCTGCTGACCCGCTACGACCAAGCCCGCGTCGATCGCGGCGAGATGCTCAAAGTTGACGATGTGCTCGAGATCCTGGCGATCCCGCTGCTCGGCATCATCCCGGAGAGTGAGGCGGTGCTTAAGGCCTCCAATCTCGGTCAGCCAGTGATCCTTGACAAAGGGTCGGCCGCCGGGCGTGCCTACATGGATGCGGTGCGCCGGTTCCTCGGCGAGAGCGTGGAGCAAAGGGTCATCGCCAGCGAAAAGCGGGGCTTTGTCTCTCGGCTATTCGGGAGGGCAGCATGGGCTTCTTGAGTTTTTTCCGACGCTCCTCCGCCGTCCGCGACGATCGTCCAGCCGGCTCTTCAGCCGTCGCCGCTAAGGAACGCCTCCAGGTCGTCCTGGCTCACGAGCGCACGGAGCGGGCCCAGCCCGATTACCTGCCCAAGCTGCGTCGGGACATTCTGGATGTAATCGGCCGTTATGTGGAACTGGAGGAGGAGCGGGTCCAGGTTCACTACGAAAACAAGGGCACGAAGTCGCGTCTCGAACTGGATATCGAACTGCCGATCCAATCCGGGCGCACCGCCACAGCCGCTTAAGAGGCACGGGTCGGGCCGCTACCCCAAGGCAACGTCCAGGACAATCATCACCGGGAACCCCACGACGAGCGCCATGGTGGAGGTTTGTGGCGGTTGTCCTTGTCGGTTGCAGCGATCAACTCTCCGAATAGCATGACTGACTCGGCTGAGTGCCGACGACCGTCTCGGACCCCGTCGGTCTCAGGTTGAGCGTAAGAACACCGGCATTGCGGTCACGCCGCCCGTCAAAGCTGAAAGCTGACACGCATGGACGCTGGTGAGCACCGGCGGTACATCGGTCGAATCCGATGCGGATCAGTTATCCCAACAAAAAAAGTGCACTTGCGCTGAACGTCCGAACATGAGTGGATCGGACCTGCGCGGCGCCTTGGTGAACGCGTTTACCCTTAAAGCAGGATCGGCATGCCGCGTCGGCGGCTGCGCCGCAGCTCGGAGCAGTTGGATTCAACCCCATGTCGCCAGGCACGAGGTCAGACACGGTGCTGGTTGTCGCAGGACCCACGGCGTCGGGCAAGTCCGCTCTGGCGGCACAGCTTGCGGACAGTTTCGGCGGTGTCGTCATCAACGCCGACAGTATGCAGGTCTACCGCGAGCTTCGCATCCTCTCGGCGCGCCCGACGGCCGATGACCACCGGCGCGTACGACACCGCCTGTTTGGGGTGATGCCGGCCTCGGAGGTGTGCTCTGCCGGGCGGTGGCTCAATCTGGCCTCAACGGAGGTAGATCGGGCCCGCGGCCGCGGCTTGCTGCCCGTTTTCGCTGGCGGCACGGGCTTTTACATCCGTGCCCTTATGGAGGGGCTGGCGCCGATCCCGCCGATCCCGGACAGCATCCGCTCCCTTGCTCGCGATCGCTTCGCTCGAATCGGCGGGGCCGCCTTCCATGCAGAGCTGGCCCGCCATGATCCGGACAGTGCGGCCCGCATCCCCGTGACCGACAGCCAACGCTTGATGCGCGCGTGGGAGGTGGCGGCGGCCACGGGCCGTCCCCTGCCGGCTTGGCAACGGGAGGGGCCCGCGGGGCGGCCCATCGATGCCCGGTTCGTGGTGATTGCCGTGATTCCACCACGGGAGGAGATCTACCAAGCCGCCGAGGCCCGCTTCGATTGGATGGTGCAGAACGGCGCCATCGAGGAGGTGGCGGCGCTAAGGGCCAAAAGGCTCGATCCCAGCCTACCGGCCATGAAGGCCGTCGGCGTTCGCGAGTTGAGCGCGTACCTGGACGGCGAGGCGAGCCTGATGGCGGCCGTGGCGGCGTCCAAGAAGGCGACCCGCAACTACGCCAAGCGACAGCTCACCTGGCTCCGCCATCAGCTCACTCCCAATCACGTGCTCAGCAGCGCCTATGACAAGACCGCACGGGCTTACGTGCTCGACCGCCTGCGCCAAGACGAGGCGTTGAGCGGGTAGGCGTCAGTCCCACTGAAACTGTGTGGAGAGTGCTTATGGTTGCAGTGATCATACCTTGCCTCCGCTACAACGACGCGCCCCGCATGATTGACTGGCTTTGCGACACCTTCGGTTTCGCGCGCCACCTGGTCGTGGAAGATGGGGAAGGCGGCATCGCCCATGCCCAGCTTACGCTCGGCACGGGCATGATCATGCTGGGCAGCCAACGGGGCGACGAGTTCGGACGGCTGCAGACCACGCCTCAAGCCCCCGGTGGGGTCAGCCAAAGCGCGTATGTTATCGTGGCGGACGTGGACGCGCTCGCGGCCCGGACGCGGGCGGCCGGCGCCGAGGTGGTCTCGGAGCCACGAGATGAGGACTATGGCGGGCGCGGCTTCTCTTGCCGCGACCCGGAAGGGCACCTCTGGAACTTCGGCACCTACGACCCCTGGACCGCAGACCACTGATGCCGGCGCGCCATAATGCCGGCCGGTGCCGCCCAACCCGGCTGGCGCTGGCCCGATGTACAGCCCGCGTGTTAGCGGGTGTCTTTTAGCACGGGTAGAACACGTTGAAGCAGTAGCCCCTGGAGCCGCCGGAATAGCAGGGAAAAACACCGCTGACACCGTAACCCTGCGACCTGGCTTGGTTCAGTCGCTGCCATGCTGTCGACTGGGTCACGAACGGTCCGGCCCGTTGTTGGCATTGCCCGACGGCTTGGACCTGATCCCGGGGCGTTATCGACCTAGCCTCACCCGGCGCGGTCGCCGGCAGCGGAGCGGCGGCCAGGGCTGTCCACGCCATTATGCCCACGCATCCTGTCAGCAGGGTGAGCCCGACGCGAACCCGAAGGCCATGGACAACGCGTGATACAAACTCGTTCTGATCGCTCATCACTCTCGTTCCCTATTGCAAAGATCGCTCAAACCGTGTCGCGTGTTTAAAGAGCTGGTGAGCACAGCTAAGGAGCCAGTGGCGGCAAGACGGTCGGAGACCCTCCGCAACCAAGAGGTTGTCTGCCAGTAGTTGCGCGCATCACCCTGATTTTATTTTGCCAGCACCAATCGCCCGCACCGTTACTTTGGATCAGGTGAGTAATGGCTGTCTGTAGTCGAGGTCACAGTTTGCGCGTGTCAGGTCGCCGTTTTTTGCCCGGCATGTCGCGTTGTGCTGATAAAGCGACGGTCCGTTGCGATGCTCGTGCGGGTCAACCCAGGGACCCACAATCGTGGGCTCGTGAAAGCACCGACCTCGTCCGGAGAAATCGTTTGGCCAGAGGCTTCCCTCTACTGCCGTCACGGGTATCTGAACCGACTACGGGGGTGCGGATAAGCGAGCTGCTCCCGGCTTGCTCACGACACGCATACCGAGGCCGTCAGGGGATCCCCCAACCTGACGGGCCCGTGACCGGCGTTGCCGCACCCCCGCCTTTTTGTCAGGATACGATTAACGTCGGCGTTTAAGGCCGCATGCTTGCTTTACCGGAGCCGGCAACGGCATCGGAGACGAACGGGTTGGTCGCGCGCTCATGCCCGAAGGTGGACACGGGGCCGTGGCCGGGAATGAACGTGATATCGTCACCGAGCGGGAAGAGCTCCTCGCGGATCGAGCAGATCAGTTGGTCGTAATCCCCCTTGGGAAAGTCCGTGCGGCCAATGGAACCGGCGAACAGCACGTCGCCCACCAATGCTGCCTTCTCGGCCACCGAGACAAACACGACATGCCCCGGGGTGTGACCGGGACAATGTCGAACGTCCAATACGATTTCGCCGACGGTTACGGTGTCGCCCTTGACAAGCCAACGGTCGGGCGTGAAAGGACGCCCGCCGGCGACGCCGAACATTTGCCCCTGTTCCTGCAGCTTGTCGATCCAGAAGCCGTCGTCCTGATGGGGGCCTTCGATGGGCAGGCTCAAGCGCTCGGCCAATTCCGCCGCACCGCCGGCATGGTCCAGATGGCCGTGGGTGATCAGGATCTTTTCAAGCTCAATGTTGTTCTTTTCAACAACGGCCAGGACGCGGTCCAAGTCGCCGCCAGGGTCGCACACGGCGCCCTTCATGGTCGCCTCACACCAGATGACCGAGCAATTCTGCTGAAACGGGGTGACGGGGACAACGGCGGCGCGCATGGGCAAGATCCAGTCCTATTAAGTGGCGCGCCGCCATCACGGCGGAGCGCATCCAAGGGTGCAACGCAGCCATCACAATGCCGGCTTTGCAAGCACGCGGCCACGGGCGATAATTGGGGGACATCTGTCGAAGCCTCAAGGATTGGTTCCCATGCGTGCCGTCATTGTCCTGATTTCCGCTCTCGCGGGCGCGGGCGCTGTGTCTGATGCCCTGGCGGCGGACTCCGACGGTGCAGCGGACGACGTGGTCAGCCAGGAGGCGTTACCGGTACTCACATGCTCCGGTTCGGAGCCGTTCTGGACGCTCCGGCTGGACGGCGAGGCGGCGCGGTGGCGCGAATTGGGCCGGGATGACGATGCGCTGCGCGTGTTTACTGGCTCGGCCACCATGGCCGAGCTGGCCCAGCCGCCGCTAGTGATTTGGCGCGGCCGGGCCGAGCGGGGAGGGCGTGATTTGGTCGTCGTCGTCACGGCTGAGGCCTGCGGCGACGGCGCATCCGAAACGGCATACGGCTACCGCGCACGCCTGTCGCTTCCTGACGATGCGTTGCGGTTTGGCTGCTGCCGGGAGGGGGTAACCCCCCCAGCGCTCGTCAAGTTGTCCATGACGGCGTTGCCCGTAAAGACGGTGGCGTTGACCGAACTAGCGAATCGGCCTGAGGGTGATTGGTCCCGTCACTTCGCCGATCTGCGACCGGCCATCGATGCGTGCCTGCAGCGGGTACGAGAGCCCGTTCGGGTGTTGAAGGCTTGGCCGATGAACCACGGAATGGGCGGTGTGCGGCTCGATGCGGGCGGTGGGGAGCGGGCTGATTGCGTCGCGTCCCTGGTCGGTGACGGCGTCGATAGCCTTGACTGGCTTGGTGTTGGCGTCGAGTCGTTGCCGGGCGAGCGCGAGCCCCTATTGACCCCGGCCGTGCTCGGCGCGCCGCCGACCGGTGGTTGCTACGAAACGGAAGAAGTGATCGGCCCGCATGGGGCGGTCATCGGCTGGTTGTCCTACAAGCGGTGTTAGACCCCATATTGGTGTGTGTGGGGAAACGTTGGGGGAGGAGCCAGCGATGAACGTGGACGGCCGACATTACCGCACTATCTGGCCGGCGAACGACGGCAAAGCCGTTGAAATCATTGATCAGACGCGGCTTCCGCACCGGTTCGAGACGGTTCGACTGACCTCCGTCGCCGATGCGGCAGCGGCCATTCAAACCATGCAAGTGCGCGGCGCGCCCCTGATCGGAGCCGCGGCCGCTTATGGGCTCGCGCTGGCGGCGAGTGCGGATCCCAGCGACAAAGCGCTCGGCGTGGCCCATGACGTATTGCTTGCGACCCGGCCGACTGCCGTCAACTTGCGCTGGGCCTTGGATGATCTGATGGCGACCCTGCGTCAGATTCCCGAAGACCGGAGGGCTGTGGCGGCTTGGCGACGCGCGGCGGAGATCTGCGACGAGGACGTCGCCATATGTGAGGCCATCGGTGACCATGGCCTAGCCCTGTTTCGATCAGCGGCTGAGCGCAAAGCCGCGGACGGGCCGCTGAACGTGTTGACCCATTGCAACGCCGGCTGGCTCGCCACCGTCGATTGGGGTACGGCCTTGGCACCAATTTACAAAGCCCACAATGCCGGCATGCCCCTCCATGTTTGGGTTGATGAGACGCGCCCCCGCAACCAGGGAGCCGCCTTGACGGCCTGGGAGTTGGGGCGGCATGGCGTTCCGCACACCGTTATCGTGGACAACGCCGGTGGCCACCTGATGCAACGAGGGCTGGTCGATCTCTGCATCGTCGGCACAGACCGCACCACCCGCGCGGGCGACGTGTGCAACAAGATCGGCACGTATTTGAAAGCCCTCGCCGCGAACGACACGGGCGTGCCGTTTTACGTGGCTTTGCCGGGTCCCACGATCGATTGGGCCATCGTCGACGGTCTTGCCGACGTGCCGATCGAGGAGCGGGACAGCACAGAGGTGACGGACGTTGCCGGCCTAACCGATGGCGGATCGGTGGAGGAGGTCCACATCACGCCCGCGGGCACGGCCGCCGCCAACCCGGCCTTTGATGTCACGCCGGCGCGCCTGGTAAGCGCCCTGATCACGGAGCGGGGCGTGTGCCCGGCGAGCGAGAGTGGCCTCGCCGGACTCTATTCGGAAAGGGCATAACCGCGGGCAGATGGCATTGCCGCAGCGGGAAGCCGACAGCTCGAGAGCAATAAGCAGGAAGATCGCGAGCAACGTTTCCGGTCTGATCGCCGGCGTGATCCTCGGCTGACCGGAGAATCCCGTCATGACCGGCCGCCACCGTTCAGACGCGTTTTGGTCCGTCCTGGAGCCTCTCGGTCCTGTTTCATGACGATGCCACTCGCTGGCAGACCGTTGTAGCGCGCGATCCACGCGCTGACGGCGCATTTGTCTATGCCGTGGCATCGACGGGTGTTCACTGCCGGCCCGGTGGTCAGAGGTCTCCGCTGGCCGGCGCGATCGCGGAGGTACGCCCCGTTGCCGTGCTGTTTGCCGATCTCCAGGGCTTTACGAAACGGGCCGCGGGCATCGTTCGCGCCCGCGGCGCGGGGCCAATACGGGTTTGGACTGCCTGCCAAGTCTAAGCAGTCGCCACCACTTTAGCCTTGCCAGAAACGATCTCGGGCGGGTCCGGCTGCAGTTCGGCTACGTTCTCGCGAACCCAGACCGCCGCCGTATCGTTAGATTCCTTGGCCATTTCCGCGGTTGAGAACACGCTGATGGTGGCGAAGGAGCCGTCACCACCGTCGACGGCATAATAGGCGATGAATCCGGGCGCCTTCCGCAACAGTGGTACGAAGTCATGCTCAACGCGCCGGCAGATCTCATCGACACGGCTCACATTCTCATAGTGGCGGACGCTCACGTACATGGATGTTCCTCCCGATCCTTCCGCCCGTGGGTCGGACGGTTCCGCGTTGGTTTCGCGCGGTCAGATTACCCGAACCACACGCCCTTGTCCGGTTTGGATTTGGCTGTATTGCAGCTGGCCGAAGCGCAACGGCAGCATTCCGTTCAATCGTCGGGATCGGTGGTGTGGACCCCGGTGGCGCCGAGACGGGTCATGATGTCGCTAGCGAGCTCCTCCCGTTCCGGAGTCTCGACCCTCACCCAGAGGGCGACGCTGCCTTGCTCCAGGGCTTTGGCGAACGCCTCGGTATGGGGGCGGGCGGTGACGCTGTCGAGGGCCTCACGTAGCGCAACGCTGCCCACGGCAAGCCCCAACGCGCCGGCGCCGGCGACGACCGCCATCGTCGGTCCGCCAGCATAGAGGATCGCGCCGGAGGCCACCAATGGCGCTTCGAACCGGACCTCGCCCGTGAGCGCGGTCAGGACATCGCGCCACGATTGCCCTGGCGGTTCGGCGGCATCGATCGATTCGTGGCTGGCGAGGACGGATAGGTCCGCGTGAGCAAACCCCGCTTCGGCGAGCTCGGAAATGCAGGCATCGAACGTGGACCGATCGGGCAACAGGCCGACCACTTCGGGGCAACGGGTGGTGGAATTCTCGGAGGGCATGTCGTCACCTTTGCTCTTCGGACGCCGGCATCGGTTCGCTCAAAATACCACATCGATTGTGCGCTCAACGCCGGGGCGGCGCCAGTACCCAACGGTTGCTCGGTCGTTCCAATGCAAGCAATGGCGTGTCTCTGGCCTCCTGCCGTCGGCCTTGATACTGTCATGAGATGTCCGAAATGGCTGCAGCACCGGGACCGGCGTCACCGGATCGACCGCCGCCGTCTGCGCGCCGTGACGGGGCGCGGGAGTCCGACGTCCTGACCCCGATGATGGCGCAGTATCTGGCCATCAAGCGCGATCATCCCAACGAGTTGCTCTTCTACCGAATGGGTGATTTTTACGAGCTGTTCTTTGCGGACGCGGAGATCGCGGCCGCTGCTCTGGACATCGCCTTAACGAAGCGCGGTCGCCACGCCGGTGCGGACATCCCCATGTGCGGCGTCCCGGCCCACAGTCATGAAAGCTACCTGGCACGGCTGATCCGTGCTGGCCACCGGGTCGCAGTTTGTGAGCAGACGGAGGATCCCGAAGCGGCGCGTAAGCGGGGCCACAAGGGACCGGTCGCGCGCGCTGTCGTGCGCGTGGTCACAGCGGGCACGTTGACCGAGGATGGCCTGCTCGAAAGTCGGCGCAACAATTATCTTGCGGCCCTGGCCTGCGCCTCCGGCGGCTTCGGCTTGGCCTGGGTCGATATCTCCACCGGCAGCTTGCACGCCGAAGCCGTCACCGCTGCGGACCTTGGTGCTGCTCTGGCTCGATTGGAGCCGGGTGAGTTGGTGATGCCCGAGACCTTGCTGCAGCGTGACGACATGAGCCAGGTTTGGGGCGGGCAGCGTGATCGGCTGACCCCGCTCCCCGGCAGCCGGTTCGACAGCATAAACGGGGAGCGTCGCCTGAAGGCTCTGTTTAAGGTGGCGAGCTTGGATGCATTTGGGATCTTCGAGCGGGCTGAGATCGCCGCCCTCGGCGCGCTCGTCGACTATGTTGACCTGACGCAAAAAGGCCGCTTGCCGCGCTTGAACCCGCCAAAGGCCTACCGCACCGGCCAGCTCATGGTCATTGACGCGGCGACGCGCCGCAATCTTGAGCTGATGAGGACCCTGGGCGGAGAACGGCAGGGCAGCCTGCTCGCCACAGTCGACCGGACTGTCACGGGCTCTGGTGCTCGTCTGCTTGGCGCCCGTTTGACCGCGCCACTCACCGATCCGGCCCGGATCGCCAACCGGCTCGATGCCGTCCAGGCGTTTGTCGACGACGAGGTGCTCTGCTCGGATGTCCGGAGCGTTTTGAAGCGTTGCCCCGACGTGGAGCGCGCGTTGTCCCGACTAAGCGTGGATCGGGGCGGCCCCCGCGACCTCGCTGCCGTGCGCGATGCGCTCGTGGCGGCGGCCGAGCTGGGGACGCGATTCGCTCAGGCAGGCGGGGGCGTAGCGGTGGCGCTTGGTGTGCCGCCGGGGCTTGCGGATACGGTGCATGCGCTCGGTGATCACGGTGCGTTGGTCGATCGGCTGGCGGCGGCACTGGGTCCCGATCTGCCGGTGTCGGTGCGCGATGGCGGTTTCGTCGCCGCTGGCCATAGCGCGGAGCTCGATGGGCAGCGCAGCCTTCGCGACGACAGCCGCCGCGTAATCGCCGATATGCAAGCACGCTATGCTGGGGCCACTCGTGTCGCGGGCTTGAAGATCCGCCACAACAACGTGCTCGGCTATTACGTGGAGGTCACCGCCAAACACGGTCAGGCCCTGCTGGACAGCGAGGATTTCATTCACCGCCAGACGCTCGCCAGTGTGCTTCGTTTCACCACCGTTGAGTTGGGGGAGCTGGAGCAGCGTATCACCCGCGCCGCCGATCAGGCGCTGGCCATCGAGCAGGCGGTCTACGCGGAGTTGGTTGCCCATGTGCTGGCGTCGGCCGATGCCGTGGCAGCGACCGCCGCGGCATTGGCCGAACTGGATGTGGCGAGCGCACTGGCGACGCTTGCCATAGAGGCGCGCTGGTGCCGGCCGGTGGTCGACGACAGTGCGGAGCTGGAGATCGTGGCCGGGCGCCATCCAGTGGTGGAGGCGGCACTTCAGGCCGATGAGGTCGGACCATTCGTTCCGAACGATTGCCGTTTGGCGCCGAGCCAGCGGCTTTGGCTGCTGACCGGTCCCAACATGGCTGGAAAAAGTACATTCTTGCGCCAGACCGCGCTGATTGTTGTGTTGGCCCAGGCAGGATCGTTCGTGCCGGCGGAACAGGCACGGATCGGGATCGTCGATCGCCTGTTCTCTCGTGTCGGCGCTGGTGACGAACTCGCGCGCGGTCGTTCCACTTTTATGGTCGAAATGGTGGAGACGGCAGCGATCCTCAATCAAGCTGGTGCCCGTGGGCTGGTGGTCTTCGATGAGATCGGGCGCGGCACCGCCACCTTTGATGGCTTATCAATCGCCTGGGCGGTCGTCGAACAGCTCCATGATGTCAATCGTTGTCGAGCACTTTTCGCCACCCATTACCATGAGTTGACCGCGCTTGCCGCACGGCTCGACCATCTATCCTGCCACACTATGCGGGTCAAGGAATGGCAGGGCGAGGTCGTGTTCCTGCACGAGGTGGCGCCGGGTGCGGCCGACCGCTCCTATGGTATCCATGTGGGCCGCCTTGCCGGCCTTCCGACGGCTGTTGTCGAGCGGGCGGAGGCGGTGCTTGCGACGTTGGAGGCGGGCGATGCCTCCTCGGCTGTATCGCGCCTTGCCGATGACCTACCCCTGTTCGCGGCGGTGAATCGAACTTCCATAGCGGCTACAGTGGACGAAACCGCCGCGATTGAGCTGGGCATGACACCTGCCGCGGCCGAGGTCGTGACCGACCTGAGGGGTACGGATGTGGATGCGTTGACACCTCGTGCAGCATTGGATCTCATTTACAAATGGAAAATTAGGCTGGCACCAGCCAAATAAACGAAGTCGGGGAATAGCGGCCGTAGAACTTGGCTACAAGGGAGCCAAGGCATCTGGCCGCTCACTTGCGTTGGGGTTCTCTTCGGGGTTGTAGTACCGAATGCTGAAAATCGATCGACCTCGGGTCATCATCGATCGCAGGGCGCTCGCCGGTGAGCTGGACGAGCAGGTGTGCTGGACCGGCTATTCGCCGGCCACCCGAAGTCATTTTGTTCAGATTTTCAAAGCGGCCCTCTACCGCGGTGTCAGCGAGATTCGCCGCCGCTTCGAGGAGGAGCGGATTGACGGCTCCATCGTCGTTGCCGCCGACGCCTTTCTCGTCGATCAGCTGATTCGCCAGATCTATGACTTCGCGGCCAAGCACGTTTACCCGGCGGCCTGCGCCCGTGGCCAGCAGCAGATGTCGGTTGTGGCTACCGGCGGGTACGGTCGTGCGGAGCTGTCCCCCTTCTCCGACATCGATATCCTGTTCTTGCTGCCCCCCAACAGCACACCTGATCATGAGGCGCTTGTGGAGTTCTGCCTCTACATGCTGTGGGACCTGGGCTTGAAGGTCGGTCATGCCACGCGCACGATCGAGGATTGCCTCGCACGCGCTCGCAAGGACTTAACCATCCGCACTTGTCTGCTTGAATCGCGTTGGCTTTGGGGCGACCGCGCCCTCCATGCGGAGTTTGAGCACCGGTTCTTCAAGGAGGTCGTGGCCGGTACGGAAACGTCGTTCGTGGAGCAGAAGCTGGCGGAGCGCGACGCCCGCCATGGGCGGATGGGCGATTCCCGCTATGTCCTCGAGCCGCACATTAAGGAGGGCAAAGGCGGCCTTCGCGACCTCCAGACCCTGTTCTGGATCGCCAAGTACCTCTACCAGGTCAAGGACATGAACGAGCTGGTGGAGCGCGGCATTTTTACACACGCCGACGCCCGCCACTTCCGCCAGACACAGACGTTTCTGTGGACCGTGCGCTGCCACCTCCATTATGTCACCGGCCGACCGGAGGAGCGGCTCACGTTCGATGTTCAGGGCGTGATTGCCCGCCGTCTCGGCTACCGCGACAGCAACAGTCAGCGCGGCGTCGAGCGGTTCATGAAACACTACTTTCTTATCACAAAAACGGTTGGCGATTTGACGCGCGTGCTGTGTGCGGTCCTAGAGGAAGACCACAAAAAACGCCGCCGTCGCTTCAAGTTGCCGTCCATTTCACTGTTGCGGCGTCGTCCCAATGGTTTCGCGCTGGATGGCGACCGCCTGAACATCACCTCCGCTACCTCGTTTGCCGATGATCCGGTGAAAATGCTGCGCCTGTTTTGGGAGGCGCAGCGCTATGGGCTCGACATCCATCCCCATGCGCTTCGCCAGGTGACTCAGAACCTCAGGCAGATTGGGCCGGAGATGCGAGCCAATCCCGAGGCCAACCGGCTTTTCCTGGAGATGCTGACCTCCGACAAGGCACCGGACAAGACGCTCCGGCGCCTCAATGAATCTGGCGTTTTCGGACGCTTCATTACGGAGTTCGGGCGGGTCGTTGCCCAGATGCAGTACGACATGTACCACGTCCACACGGTGGACGAGCATTCCATCCACTGTATCGGGTTGTTGCATCGGATCGAGCAGGGGGCGCTCATGGACCGCCACCCGACGGCGTCCAGCGTCATTGGCGAGATCCATGCCCGGCGCGCATTGTACTTGGCCGTGTTGCTGCATGACATCGGAAAGGGCCGCGGCGGTGATCACTCTGAGATTGGGGCCAACATCGCGCTCGAGTTGGCGCCGAGGCTCGGGCTCGGCGATTGGGAAACGGAGACGGTCGCGTGGCTGGTGCGTTGGCACCTGCTCATGAGCCGCGTTGCCTTCAAGCGAGATATCGATGACGTCAAAACTGTGTCGGACTTTGTCGACATCGTGCAATCACCGGAGCGGCTGCGCATGCTCCTGGTGCTGACCGGGGTCGATATCGACGCGGTTGGTCCCGGTATCTGGAACGGCTGGAAAGAAAACCTGCTGTCCGAGCTTTACTACCGAGCCCTGGAAGCTGTCGAGATGACCGGTGGCCAGCCGCTGCAAAGGCGAACGGTGCGCGTCGACGTTGCAAAGGCCCGGCTGCGGGAGCGACTGGCGGACTGGGATAGCGCGGAGCTGGAGGCTTACATCGGTCGGGGCTATGCGGATTATTGGCTGGCTTTCGATACTGATGCCCACGCGGAGCACTTTCGGATGATGCGAACCGTTGATCGGGACGGCCTTTCGTTGTGTGTCCAGACCCGCCAACGGCCCGATCGTGACGCCACTGAAGTGCTGGTCTATGCGCCGGACCACGCGGGCCTTTTCGGCCGCCTCGCCGGTGCGATGGCGTTGACGGGTGCGTCCATCGTCGATGCGAAGGCGACCACACTGGCCCACGGCATGGCGCTCGACATTTTCCACGTTCAGGACGAACAGGGGGCGGTGTACGCGGAGGAGGAACGGCTGAAGCGCATGCGCGCGCGGATCGAAGCCGCCATTTCCGGCGGCATCCGTCCTGCCCGCGAATTCAAGATCAAAGCATCCAAGGCGCTGCCGAGCCGCATGTCCGTGTTCACCGTGCCACCGAAAGTGTTCGTGGACAACAAGGCCAGCCAGACTCACACGGTTATTGAAGTTAATGGCCGTGACCGGCCGGGTTTCCTCCACGATGTCGCGTCAACACTCACGGCCCTCGGCCTTCAGGTGTCGTCTGCGCACGTTTCCACATACGGTGAGCGGGTTGTGGACGTGTTTTACGTCAAGGACATCTTCGGGCTGAAGATTAGTGAGCCGGTTAAGCACCGCCGAATCGAACGCCACCTTCGAGCGGCCATTGCGCCGCCAGCGCTTGCGGGTAATGAGCCCGTTGTGTCGTCCCGCATCGAAAAGTCCGGCAGCATAGCCGCCGAATAGCGCTCCGCCTTGGCTTAGCCCCGAAACGTGCCCCGGTTGCAGGCCGAGGATTGCAGCGGCCATCCGGTACGTGCTTCATTGATAGCCATGGCCCGGCGGTCTGCGGGGCCCGGTTCATGCTGAAGTTCGTCAATGGTTCTGCTCCGCGCCATCGTCACCGTTGGCGGTTTGACGATGGTCAGCCGCATCTTCGGATTTGCTCGCGATATCCTTGTCGCCGCTGTTTTGGGCGCCGGGCCGATTGCGGATGCATTTTTCGTCGCCTTTAAGTTCCCCAACCTGTTTCGCCGCCTGTTTGCAGAGGGTGCGTTCACGGCTGCCTTTGTGCCCATCTATGCCGGTTTGGTGGAGACCGAGGGGAACGAAAAAGCCCGCCAGTTCAGCGGAGAGGCGCTGGCTGTTTCCTTTTGGGTCCTGTTCGCACTTGTCATGGTCATGGAACTGGTCATGCCTTGGGCGATGCGCCTATTTGCGCCTGGGTTTGTGGATGACCCGGAGAAACTTGCGGCCACCGTCCTTTTCGCCCGCATCACCTTTCCCTACCTCCTCTTCATCTCACTCGTGGCGCTGTTTGCAGGCATTCTCAACTCCCACGGTCGCTTTGCCACGCCGGCGGCGACACCCATTCTGCTTAACATTTGCCTGATCGCCGCCTTGTTGGGGGCAACACAATGGCTGCCCAGCGCGGGCCATGCGCTGTCGCTTGGCGTGTTGGTGGCCGGCGTGGCCCAGTTGGGCTGGCTGGTCTGGCATGCCCACCGGCTCGGCATCGCTCCACCGTTGCAATGGCCACGGCTGACCGATCGGGTCCGCCTGCTGCTGAAACGAGCTTTGCCCGTGGCGGTAGGCGCAGGTGCTTATCAACTCAATCTGGTCGTAGACACGGTAATCGCGTCGTTCCTGCCGACGGGCTCGGTATCCTACTTGTTCTATGCGGATCGGTTGAACCAGTTTCCCTTGGGCGTGATCGGTATTGCGGTAAGCACCGCGTTGTTGCCGCTGTTGTCGCGCCAGATCCGGGCCGGAGAGACCGACAGCGCCCACGATAGCCAAAACCGCGCGCTAGAATTCGCGCTGCTTTTGACCCTTCCCGCGGCCGCGGCCTTGATCGTGTCCGCTACGCCGATCGTGGCATCGCTGTTCGAACGTGGGGCCTTTGGTGCGGCCGAAACGGCGGCCACGGCCGCGGCCCTGTCCGCCATGGCCGTGGGCCTGCCGGCCTTCATGCTGGTAAAGGCCCTGGCCCCTGGCTTTTTTGCCCGAGAGGACACGGTGACACCCGTCGTCGTCTCTGTGATCGCTATGGTCTTCAACATCGGCCTGGCCTTGATCCTGATGGGGCCGTTCCTGCACGTTGGCCTCGCGATCGCCATGGCGGCGTCGGGATGGATCAACGCTGGTCTGCTTACGGCCATTCTGCTGCGCCGTGGTCACCTCCGCCTCGATCTTCGGTTGCGACGCCGTGCCCCGCGTGTATTGGCGGCGAGCCTGGTGATGGCGGGGGTCCTTGTCGCCGTGGAGACGGTCCTCCAGGGAGCCTTTGCCGGGACCGAGGTTCAGCGATTTCTGGCTCTTGCCGCGCTGGTCGCAACGGGCCTGCTTGCGTTCGCGCTCGTCGCCTTGCTGTTGGGCGCAGTTCGATTGCGCGACCTGTCGGCTCTGAAGCGTTCGGTGCCGGCGGCTTGACCAGGATCAGCATCCAGGGCCATAAGGCGCGCTTGGGCTCTTACAGCCGCTCCCATTCACCTTAATGATCCTTCCGAGCCGACCATGACGCGTATTTTCTCGGGCATCCAGCCCACTGGACACCTGCACCTTGGCAACTATCTTGGTGCCATCCGGAATTGGGCACGGTTGCAGGCGGAGTTCGAGTGCCTTTTCTGTGTCGTTGATCTGCACGCCATTACCGCCTGGCAGGAACCCGCTGATCTTCTGGCCTCGACCCGGGAAACGGCTGCGGCCGTGATGGCGGCGGGCATTGATCCCAACACCCACATCCTTTTCATCCAGAGTCACGTCTCCGGCCACGCCGAGCTGGCGTGGATTTTCAACTGCGTCGCCCGCATGGGCTGGCTCAACCGCATGACCCAGTTCAAAGAGAAGGCGGGCAAACACAAGGAAAACGCCTCGGTCGGCCTGTTCGCCTATCCGAACCTGATGGCAGCGGACATCCTGCTCTACAAAGCGACCCACGTGCCCGTGGGGGAGGACCAGAAGCAGCATCTGGAACTCACCCGCGACATCGCGCAGAAGTTCAACAACGATTTCCAGGTGGAGACGTTTCCGGTGGTCGAGCCGTTGATCCTGGGCCCCGCCACGAGGGTAATGTCGTTGCGCGACGGCACCAAGAAGATGAGCAAGTCTGATCCTTCCGACTATTCCAGGATCAATCTGACCGACGATGCCGACACCATCGCCCTGAAAATCCGCAAAGCCAAGACTGACCCCGAGCCGCTTCCCGACAGCCCCGATGGGCTGAAGGATCGGCCCGAGGCCGAAAACCTGCTCTCGATTTACGCCGCACTCGCCGACGAGGAGCGCGACCGCGTGTTGTCACGCTATGCCGGCGCGTCGTTTGCCGATTTCAAAACTGACTTGGCTGATTTGGCTGTGGCGTCATTTGCCCCGATTTCGACAGAGATGTCGCGCCTGATGTCCGACCCCGCCACCGTGGATGCGGTGCTAAGGCAAGGCGCCGAGAGAGCACGCGCGCTCGCCGAGCCAGTCCTGGACGAGGTTCACCGCGTCGTCGGCTTCCTTCCTCGTTAAGAGGTCCTCTGAAGATTATCGCGCACCGAAAGACCGCGTTTTCACGGGCGTGCTTCGTTGCGGCTTCGGATCTCGATAGGAGATTCGAATGAGGGCTCCTGTCGACGATCCCGTCACCGTCCCTTGATCGCGATAGACGGGAGACCCATTTCCCGACTACGTCAGTCTGATATTCAAACGGCATCGGATGAAGGTCGGCATATGTTCATTCAGACCGAGACAACGCCGAACCCGGCGACACTGAAGTTTCTGCCCGGTCGGGCGGTGATGTCCCAGGGTACGGCACACTTTGAATCGCAAGAGGACGCTAAGCGGTCCCCGCTTGCGACTCGCTTGTTCGCCGTCGATGGCGTCGAGGGGGTATTCTTAGGTGCCGATTTCGTGTCCGTCAGCAAGGATACGGAGACCCGCTGGGAGGTTATCAAGCCCATGATCCTGAGCGCGATCATGGATCATTACCTCTCCGGCGACGAGATGGCTGTGATTGGTGACGACGGCGCAGAGACGGGAGAGGCCGAGTCCGAAATCGTGGCTCAGATTAGGGAGCTGCTCGAAACGCGGGTTCGGCCGGCTGTGGCGCAAGATGGCGGGGACATTGTTTTTCGCGGTTTCGAGGACGGGGTCGTTTACCTGCACATGCGTGGAGCCTGCTCCGGTTGCCCCAGTTCGACGATGACGTTAAAGAACGGTATCGAGAACATGCTGCGCTATTATGTCCCGGAGGTTCAGGCGGTTCAGTCAGTTTAGCAACCGCCTCGCGGACTACCGCGTTAACAGCGCACCTGACAAAAAAAAACGAAGGGAGTGCCATGGCCGCCATCGATGATTCGGCCCTCGATATCCTGTTTCGCAACGCACGCACACACGTGGCGTGGGACGGTCGGCCCGTAAGCGAGAATTTGCTGCGTGAAATCTGGTCCTTGACCACGATGGGCCCCACCAGTGCCAATTGCCAGCCCGCTCGAATGGTATTTGTTATATCGCCGGAAGCCAAGGATCGGCTGAGGCCATGCCTTGCGGAGGGCAACGTCGACAAGACCATGGCGGCGCCAGCCACGGCTATCATCGGCCATGATCTCGACTTCCATGAAAAGCTCCCAGATCTCTACCCGCACACAGATGCCCGATCTTGGTTCGTGGGCAACGACGCCTTGATCCATGCCACGTCGTTTCGCAATGGCTCGCTGCAGGGCGCATACTTTATTCTAGCGGCGCGAGCCCTGGGCCTGGATTGCGGACCCATGTCCGGTTTCGACAACGCCAAGGTCGACGAAGCGTTTTTCGCTGGCACCTCGATCCGATCCAACTTTCTGTGCAACATCGGTTATGGCGACCATTCAAAATTGCATCCGCGAAGCCCGCGACCGGCGTTTCATGAGATGTGCACGATCGTTTGACGTCGGCTGTAGAATTGCAGGCATGTCATCCCGTTTCGGGTCCTGCACATGATTCTCCGATGAGTGTGACAACCGCACTAGGTGTATTGGCCATCGACACGGCAGCGACGGCCTGTTCAGTGGCTGCCGTCGGACGCCTTGGCCAATGCGCCCACGAGAGCATCGCGATGGATCGGGGGCATGCCGAAGCGCTCGTGCCCCTCATCGAGCGCGTCATGGGCGGCGCCGGCATCGGTTTCGCGGACTTGGATCTGATTGCTGTCACTGTCGGGCCTGGAGCCTTCACCGGCCTGCGGGTCGGGCTTGCCACGGCGCGTGGTCTCGCCTTGGCGACCGGTCTGCCCTGCATCGGCGTCTCAACCACTCTCGCACTGGCCGCGGCGTGTCGGGCGGCAGGGCCGTTCGCCGATAACGCGCTGATTGTTTCGGTCATGGACAGCAAGCGGGGCGACGTCTACGCGGAGGCGTTCCGTAGTTCGCCGGCCGCCGCTAGCGCCGCGATGGACGTTGGTTCACCAGTCAGCTTTGGTGCGCCACAGGCAATCGCCTTAACCGATCTCCACGCTTTTATCGTTGACGTCTGCCGCGCCGCCGCGGGGCCGGACTCGAGACAGTGCGTTGGGCCCGTGATCCTGGCCGGTGATGCCCGTGTCGAGGCAGGCCGTATCCTGGCCTTGAACGGAGTTGCGGTCGTTTCGGCGGCGGGAACGGATGTTGTCGATCCCGTTGTCCTGGTCAGGGTGGCAGTTGCGCGTTGGCGAGCGGAACGGCGCGTGGCCGGTCGACCGTCCCCGATCTACGTACGGCCGCCGCAAGCGGCGCGGGCCGTGGCGGGCGGTCGCCGCCGACCCTGATGGCTCCATGGCAGCGTTGAAGTTGATTGAGGCAACTTCGGCCCATGCCGCCGTGCTGGCAGGGCTGCATCATGCGATTGATCCTGATCCATGGGACGAGCGCGCATTTGTTACCCTTTTGACAATGCCAGGGACGTTTGCGTTAATCGCGCTGTGGCGACCTGACAAGTCGACGCAGGAAGCGTCGTCGGCCCAAGAGCCCTTGGGCTTTCTCATAGCGCGCACGGCCGGTGATGAGATGGAGGTGCTGCTGATCGCCGTCGTAGCGGCGGCCCGGAACAGGGGCATTGGCACCCGCCTGCTTCGAGCAGCCATCCGGTACGGCGCCAGGGCCGGGGCCGAGCGTCTGGTCCTGGAGGTTGCGGAGGACAACATGACCGCTCGAACCCTTTATGCCCGTGCCGGGTTCGTGCCCGTGGGCCGGCGGCCGGGCTACTACAACCGGGGGGCGGACAAACAGTTGGAAGCGGTCGATGCCCTGATTCTGGCCGCGACCATTTGATTGAGGCATCGAACATCAAGGGGGCATGCAAACGCCCATAGATTTCTGCGTCGAATCAACCGTTGCGCGTTGGCTTTGCCGCCTTGCGGACCAGCAATCTGTGGACTTGTGCGAGAGGGTCGCCGTTGCCAACGACCGCCTCCAACGGCATCAATGCAAGCACGGAATGGCCCTGGGCGCTGACTTGGCGCGGCACATTATCTAAAGGCTCAGCCCCTTTTAGTCGGATTTCGAGAACTTGACCGGGCTCAATGCGCTCCAGCATCAGTTTTGTGCGGACAAAGGTCATCGGACAGACATCGGCTGTGATGTCCAGAAAAAAATCCGGTCCCTCTGATGATGGCTGTTTGCTTATATTAACCATACCTACAACTTGCTTGACATGGATTCCGCGTCTATATACGGAAAACTGAAATAACGAGTGCCGGGGATAGTTTCCAATGGATGATAAACCAACATCAGCGGAGATCATGGAATTGACTGCGGAGGTCGTTGCCGCACATGTGGGCAATAACCCGGTCCCAGTGACCGATTTGCCGCAGCTTATCAATGATGTTTACCGAGCCTTGACGACGATCGGAACGGAGCCAGAGGAACCGGAACGTCCACGCCCGGTTGTGCCGATCAGAAAATCCGTATATCCCGATTACATCATCTGTCTTGAGGACGGAAAAAAGCTGAAGATGCTGAAACGACATCTCAAGACCGCCTATAACATGACACCTGAAGAGTATCGTGATCGTTGGGGCCTTCCAAGCGATTATCCGATGGTGGCACCAAACTACGCGCGTCACCGCAGCCATCTCGCCAAGCAGATTGGGCTCGGTCGAAAGCCTCGTGACGACGACGGACAGGAATAGTAGGCTTTCGCCGCCAAAGCTCGCAATGATAAGCAATTGCATCGCGCCGGCGCCGCCCGGGTCATGCTGGCCACATACAGGAGACGATGTGATCGCCCGCATACCGGGTGGTTTGTGAGGTGCTTGTCTCGCGTAACGCTGGGATATTGCATTCTCTAGGACCGGCCGGCGCAAAGGTGGGAGAGCAACGTCCATGACTCCGTCTCGGATCGAACAGCTGTGTATCGAAAAGGGCATGAAGATGACCGGTCAGCGCCGGATCATTGCTCGGGTTCTTTCGGAGGCAACCGATCATCCCGATGTGGAAGAGGTGTATCGTCGCGCTGCCGAAATCGACCCACGCATCAGTATTGCTACGGTGTATCGCACCGTTCGGCTGCTGGAAGAGGCAAGTATCCTGGAACGCCATGACTTTGGCGACGGCCGGGCTCGCTATGAAGAGGCCAGTGAAACCCATCACGACCACCTCATCGACATTCACAGCGGCCGTGTTATCGAATTCCAAAGCCGGGAAATCGAAGAAATCCAGCAGCGTATTGCCGCGAACCATGGTTTTCGATTGGTGGGTCACCGGTTGGAGCTGTTTGGAGTGCCTTTGGACCAGGACCGCGACAGCGAGTGATCGTGCCATCGCCACGGAAACGGGGTGGCAGTCGCGCCGATTGGGGGTGGACGCGGTGCTGTTTGCTCCCCATCGCCCCTTTGTTGCGGCCAATTAAAGGCCCACAGCCCGCCTTGACTCAGCGGGTGGGGCTGATACCGTTCGCGCAATCAGGATCGGTGCCGGGAAACCCGCAGCTTTATGACCATGGCGGGTGCGGACGCCGGAACGATCTATACCCTGGGGGGCGTGTTCTCTGATCGTGGGCACAGCGTGACGACTCGTCTCTTTATCAAGTCCTATGGCTGCCAGATGAACGTCTACGATTCCGAACGAATGGTCGACGTGTTGGCTCCGCTTGGCTACTCGCGCGTCGATCGTGCAGAGGACGCCGACCTTATCATCCTGAACACCTGTCACATTCGCGAGAAAGCGGCCGAAAAGGTCTATTCCGAACTTGGTCGCCTGAAAATCCTCAAAGACCGGGCCGCCGCCTTGGGCGGACTGGTCCGCCTTGCCGTTGCCGGGTGCGTTGCCCAAGCCGAGGGTGAGGAATTAGCTCGGCGGGCGCCCTTTGTGGACCTGGTGTTCGGACCGCAGACATATCATCGCCTGCCTGCAATGGTGAGGGGCTTGGCGGCCGCGGATGGCGTTTTCGTCGATACCGAGTTTCCACCCGAGGACAAGTTCGACCATCTTCCGGAACGGCTGAGCGGCCCCGTCCAGGTGGCGACCCTGACGGCGTTTCTGACCGTGCAGGAGGGGTGCGATCGTTTCTGTACCTTTTGCGTCGTCCCCTACACGCGGGGCGCTGAGGTGTCGCGTCCGGCTATGGCCGTTCTCGCCGAAGCAAGGCGGCTGGTCGCCGCCGGCGTGCGGGAGATCACGTTGCTCGGCCAGAACGTCAATGCCTACCACGGGACAGCGCCGGCGAGCCGCGAGATCGGCTCAGGGGAGTGGGACTTGGCCCGCTTGATCGATGCCCTCGCAGAGATCGACGGCTTGGAGCGCATCCGCTACACGACGTCCTATCCCGCTGACATGACGGACTCTCTAATTGAGGCACACCGCCGGGTCCCGTCCCTGATGCCCTATGTGCACTTGCCCGTGCAGTCGGGCTCCGATCGGATTCTGAAAGCCATGAATCGGCGGCACGATGCTGACGGATACCGGCGCATCGTCGATCGGCTGCGGTCGGCCAGGCCCGATCTGGCGCTCAGCTCCGACTTCATTGTCGGGTTTCCGGGTGAAACTGAAGGAGATTTCCAGGAGTCACTGGATCTCATCGACGAGGTGCGGTTCGCCCAGGCGTTTTCCTTCAAGTACAGCCAGCGTCCTGGAACCCCGGCGTCGGATTGGGACCAGGTCGAGGACCACGTGAAAGCTGAGCGGCTACAGATCCTGCAGGACCGCCTGGCTGCCCATCAAAGCGCCTTCAACCGCGACTGCGTCGGTCGGGTGTTGCCGGTGTTGATCGAGGGCAAAGGCCGGAAAGTCGACCAGCTCACGGGCCGTAGTCCCTATCTTCAACCCGTGCACGTTGACTTGCCGCCCGCAGCGATCGGCCGGATTGAGCCGATCCGGATTACCGCCAGTCACGCCAACAGCTTGGTTGGCGTGGCCGCGCCGACCGCAGACAGTGGTGAGGCGGGCGGGCTCCCGGGGGCTCGGGAGTGACCCCTCGCGGCGATGAGAAGGCCTTGACTGTCGAATTCGAGGATAATCAGCTCGCCCAGGAATTGTTCGGTTCCCACAACAGCAACCTTGCCTTGATCGAAGGGCGAGTCGGTGTGTCGCTGGACGCTCGTGGCAACCAGGTTACGATCTCCGGTGATGTTGCCGCCGTTGATCATGCTCACAGCGTACTGGACCATCTATGGGGCCGATTAAATCGTCGCCAGCGGGTGGGGCCAGAGGACGTGGACGCGGCGGTCCGCCTCACGTCGGCAGGGGGCGTCGCCGATGGCGCAAATTTGGAGGTGCGTACCCGTCAGCGGACCGTGAGCCCGCGTTCGGCGACCCAGGCCCGCTATTTTCAGGCCATCGATGAGCACGATTTGGTTTTTGGGCTCGGTCCAGCAGGAACGGGCAAGACCTATCTGGCGGTCGCAAAGGCCGTTGAGCGGCTGGTCAACGGCACTGTGGAGCGCATCATTTTGTCGCGACCGGCAGTGGAGGCAGGCGAACAGCTTGGTTTTTTACCCGGAAGCATGCGTGAGAAGGTGGATCCCTATCTCCGCCCCCTTTACGACGCGCTTTTTGACATGCTGCCTAAGCCGGAGGTGGAACGCCGGCTTGAGCGGGGCGAAATCGAAGTGGCACCGCTGGCCTTCATGCGCGGGCGAACCCTTGCCAACGCCTTCGTGATCTTGGACGAGGCCCAAAACACTACGGCTGTTCAAATGAAAATGTTCCTAACCCGGCTCGGTGAGAACGCGCGAATGGTGGTGACGGGGGACTTAAGCCAGGTCGATTTGCCCAAGGGGACCCGCTCCGGCCTGCGCGACGCCCTTGAGGTTCTCGATGGTGTGAAAGGCGTCGCCTTCATCGGGTTTGGCGAGACAGACGTGGTGCGCCACCCGCTAGTGACGCGCATTGTCCATGCCTATGACGCTGCCGAGCGGCACCTCAAAGTTGGGGCTCGCTATCAACAACGCGAGCCCGGGGGCAAGGCAACCAAGGAGCATTGATCGGCCATGTCCATTGACATTGACGTAATCGTCGAGGCGGACGTGTGGGTCGAGGCGCTTCCGGAGCCGGAAGCCTTATGCCGTTGGGCGGGCAAGGCGGCCGTCGCCGCCGGCCGGAATTACCCTGAGGCATCGCAGGGCGTGATTTGCGTGATGCTCGCCGATGATGGGTTGGTTCGCCGGCTCAACGCCGCCTATCGCGGTCGGGATCAGTCCACGGACGTCCTGTCGTTTCCCTATATCGATCAGGTCGGGCTCTCTGGTGGCAGCGATCAATACCCACTGGGCGACGTCGTCATTGCTTTCGGCATCGCGGCCGCGGACGCCAGTGCCAGCGGCAAGTCACTCGCCGACCATTTATGCCACCTGGTTATCCATGGTATTCTTCACGTCTTGGGGTACGACCATTTGGACGAAGACGACGCAGCGACAATGGAAGGATTGGAGACCCGCGTCCTTGCCTCGCTCGGTATCGCCGATCCCTATGCATCCATGGCAATCACAGACAATGAACACGCCATCCACCGATAGTCAGCCCGACAGTTCCCCCGGATCTACCTCCTCACCTCCAGGCCAGTGGCAACGGATGCTAGGCAGCGAAGACCGCGCCTTCGATCCGCTATCCATCGGACGTCTGTTGCGCGGCGCCTTACGTCGGGTCCGCCGCAGCCGCAACGGCGATACCCTGGATGAGTTCATCGATGAGCGCGAGGAGTCCGAACGGCCGTTGGACGAGGGCGAGCGGGTTCTGCTCGCCAACATCCTTTCGCTCAGGGAGCGGACCGTGGAAGATGCCATGGTGCCGCGGGCTGACATTACCGCAGTACATATGACGGCCCGCTACGATGAGGTCATCGACCTCATGACTCGCGCCGGCCATTCTCGGTTGCCCGTCTATCGTGAGACCTTGGATGATGCTGTCGGCATGATCCACATTCGCGATGTGCTGGCATGGCGCGACGACGCGGCCACGTTCCGGCTGTCCAAGGTGATGCGCAAGGTGTTGTTCGTGGCGCCTTCCATGCAGGTCTTGGAACTGCTGTTGGAGATGCGCACCAAGCGTGTGCACATGGCGTTGGTGGTCGATGAGTTCGGCGGCATCGACGGCCTGGTGACCATTGAGGATCTGGTCGAGGAAATCGTCGGCGAGATCCAGGATGAGCACGACGACCATGAAGAGGAGAGCTTCGTCCGGCGGGAGGATGGAGCAATCGGTGCCGATGCCCGTACCGCCGTCGAACTGCTCGAAAAGGAATTTGGTCCTATTTTGAGCGACGAGGAACGCGACGAAATCGACACGTTGGGCGGTTTGGTGTTTTCGCTGGCCGGCCGGGTTCCGATCCGGGGTGAGTTGATCCGCCATCCGTCGGGCCTTGAGTTCGAGGTTGTCGACGCCGATCCTCGACGCATTCATCGGCTTCGGGTCCACGCAATCGATAGGGATTCGGCGCGTTCCGAAGCCGAGCCGGAGCGTAATCACGACGGCCACGATGCGGCGGCGGACTTAAGCGGCGCTGAAACCGTCGAGACCGCGGACAGCGAGCCAACGGGCGAGCGGCGATGACCCTCGGGGCGCCGGCGTCGGTTGCGGATGCGCCTCTGGAGCGCGTGGGCGTCGATGCGGGCGCGCCGTGGCTGTTTCGAACCCTTGCCCGATTGCGACTTGCCCTGATCGGGCTGAAAGCGCGGTGGCGCGCGCTGATCGCGTTGTTGCTGGGGGCCAGTGCCGCGCTGGCGTTGCCGCCGCTCTATGCCATCCCAATTTTGGTGCCGGCGTTCACCGGCCTGACTTGGCTTATCGATCGGCGCGCCGCCTCGTCGCGTGCTGCGTTGGCGTTCGCGTGGTGTTTCGGCTTCGGTTTCTTTCTTGCTGGCCTCTATTGGGTGAGCAATGCCTTTGAGGTGCGTGGACCGGCCTTCGCCTACGCGGGACCGCCCGCCGTCATTGGGCTGTCCGCGTTGTTGGCGTGCTTCGTCGCATTTGCGGCTCTGATCAGCCGCATTCCCCGATTGGTAGGGGTTGGCGCGGTCGCCGCCGTGGCGATTGCCTGGGCGGTCGCCGAATGGCTGCGTGAATTCGTGCTGACCGGCTTTCCGTGGAATCTCATCGGCTCGGTATGGGCGTTCTCTGACGCCATGATCCAGGTTGCGGCGGTGGTCGGCACCGTCGGGCTCAGCCTGCTTACGGCGCTTGCCGCAGCGATGCCAGCGACACTTGCCGATCCCGGGGCGCCACGGCGGCGAGCGGCGGTGGCGTGTGGGATGTCGCTGGCTGTGTTGGCCCTCATCTGGTTCGGCGGGGCCATCCGCCTGCACCTGGCCGGGCCAACGGAGTTCGTGGATGGCGTGCACTTGCGCCTCGTCCAGCCAAACATCCCACAGGAGAAGAAGTGGCGCTCGGACCTGCGGGAGCAGTTCCTGGCCGACCACGTCGCCCTCAGCCAAACGGATTTGGGCGGACCGGAGCCCACCCATGTCATCTGGGCAGAGACCGCTGTAACGTTCTTCGTGGAGGGTAATCTGGAACGCCAGCGCCAGGTTGCGTCAGCCGCGCCGGATGATGGTCTGGTCATCGTCGGGGCATTGCGTGATGCCACGCCGCCCGTCGCGGAGTCCGGCGGCGTGCGCCCGATGCCGGACATTCGTAACAGCCTGCATGCCCTGACCCCCGACGGCACCATTGTCGCCACGTTCGACAAAGTGCACCTGGTGCCCTTTGGTGAATACGTTCCACTCCGCCGATTTCTCAATCTTGGTAAGGTGACGGAGGGCAGTGTCGACATCACCTCCGGCCCTGGCCTGGTAACCCTGAACCTTCCCGGCTTGCCGGCCGTAAGCCCGCTGATCTGCTATGAGGTCATTTTTCCCGGCAAGGTCGTGGCGCCGGGTCAGCCGCGGCCGGATTGGCTGCTGAACCTGACCAACGACGCTTGGTACGGCTATTCGACCGGCCCATTCCAGCACCTGGTGGCGGCGCGGTTGCGCGCGGTGGAGGAGGGGCTGCCGCTGGTCCGTGTGGCCAACACCGGCATCTCGGCGATTATCGATGCCCATGGACGAATCGTCGACAAGCTCGGGTTGGAGGTTCGTGGTGTCCTGGACGGTCGTCTTCCCACAACGATTGAAAATCCACCTCCGTTTGCACGGTATGGGGATCTAACGCTCCTCGGGCTTATGGCCCTTTTAGGGGTTTTTGCTACTTTTAATCGGCCATAATTGCCGGAGTCTCGCGACCACGGGTGGTTTAGGCTGCCAAAATGTCGGGCAAAAGTTGCTAAAGCCCTTCAGTTTTGCATAATGCGCTTTAGGCAACTGTCGATGGTACTCGGTCGGCCGGTAATGAACCTATTCGGGGCTGGCACTAGAAGTCGTTCACGCAACAGTCATACCGAAGCGCGCGTGCGAAAATGCACAATAAGTAGGGGCGCGGGTGAGGAAGGAACGCATGCTTTCTGCGATGACACGTTTCGAACGTCAGCCGCCCGGCACGCCCAATCCCGTTGACGTGCACGTAGGCGGTAGGGTGCGATTGCGCCGGACGTTGCTCGGTCTCAGCCAAGAGAAGCTTGGGGAAGCGGTTGGCTTGACCTTTCAACAAATCCAAAAGTACGAGCGTGGGGCCAATCGAATCGGCGCATCCAGGTTGTTCGAATTCAGCCGCATTCTTGATGTCCCCGTATCGTTTTTCTTCGACGATATGCCTGATGAGCCAACGGAGGCCGACGGATCGCTCGCGCTCGGTGCTTCCGATCATCCGCAACCCCCTCTGGAGCAAGACCCCTTGACCCGGCGCGAGACACTTGAGCTGGTACGAGCTTATTATCGTATCACCGATCCGCAAGTGCGCCGTCGCTTGTTCGAGTTGACAAAATCCTTGGGCAATAGCGAGGAAAGCGAACAGCGAGGGGACTAACCTGCAACGTCACATGGGTTTGCCGAACCCCTCCCCATGAATCGACCGCGCCAAATCTACGTGCTCGCTCGCTGGGGTGAATTGAGAACCCCTCACGACCGTTCGGGTTGACGATCGCGACCGATCTTGCCACAACCCCCGCGGTTCAGTCACCGATCGATCGTTCTCGCCGCCCCGGACCGTGTCTCGGATCCGGGCTGAGCTCTTTGCGCAACCCCACACCCGCGGCCCGCACTCGCGACCGCACTCATCTCCACAGCCGTGAGGTCATTGCCGTGCCCAGCACCTGGAAAAAAGACTTCTTGTTCACCAGCGAGTCCGTGTCCGAGGGGCACCCTGACAAGGTTTGCGACCGCGTTTCGGACGCGGTTGTGGATGTCTTCCTGGCTGCCGACCCTTTGTCGCGGGTTGCGTGTGAAACCCTGTGCACCACGAACTTCGTCGTCCTCGCCGGGGAAGTTCGTGGGCCCGATCAGATCACGCACGATGTTCTGCGCGACGTTGCCCGGAACGCCATTCGCGAAATTGGATATGAGCAGCACGGCTTCCACTGGAAGGATTGTGAGATCACCTCCCAAATCCACTCGCAGTCGGCGGACATTGCGATTGGGGTGGACGCATCGGGCAACAAGGATGAAGGCGCGGGCGATCAGGGCATCATGTTCGGATACGCCTGTCGGGAGACGGACGTGCTTATGCCCGCGCCGATCTTTTACTCCCATGCGATCCTGAAGCGGCTCGCCGAAGTTCGCCACTCCGGGGCCGAGCCCATGCTGTTGCCGGACGCCAAGAGCCAAGTCACGCTTCGCTACCAGAATGGTGAGCCCACGGGTGCCACGGCCGTCGTCGTCTCGACCCAGCATTCGGATCGCGCCTCCGTGGATGACGTACGCGAGGTGGTTCGGCCCTATGTCGAGGAAGTCCTGCCCGATGGTTGGATGTGCGATGATGAGCATTTTTATGTGAACCCCACGGGTCGGTTCGTGATCGGTGGCCCAGACGGAGACGCTGGTTTAACGGGGCGCAAGATCATCGTGGACACCTACGGCGGGGCAGCACCGCACGGGGGGGGGGCCTTTTCCGGTAAGGACCCGACCAAGGTAGACCGATCCGCCGCCTATGCGGCCCGCTTTCTGGCAAAGAACGTGGTGGCCGCCGGGCTCGCCGAGCGCTGCTTGATCCAGCTGTCCTATGCCATTGGCGTTTCCCACCCCCTCTCGGTCTATGTGGACACGCACGGCACTGGGCAGGTGGATGAGGAGCGCCTCTCCACGGTCCTGCAGGAGATTATGGACCTTTCGCCGCGTGGCATTCGTGAACACTTGCAGCTAAACCGCCCCATCTATGCACGCACGGCCGCCTATGGCCATTTCGGCCGAGAGCCAGATGCGGACGGTGGTTTTTCGTGGGAGCGAACGGGTCTCGTAGACGAACTCAAGCGCGCTTTTTGAGTGTTGCCGTGGCGGCCGCGGATCCGACCAGACGTGGCCCTCGTCCTGATGTCGCCAACACCCGCGATGATGGAGCCATGGTTCACCATCCCACACTTCACGGCAGACGCCACGGTCGGCGGTTGCGGCCGAGTCGGCAACGGCGCCTGACAACGCTGTTGCCGCAGCTTCGGATCGATCCGGGTTCGATACCCGAGGGGGATCCGCGCCGCCTGTTCGACCCGGCACCGGTCCACGTCTGGCTGGAAATCGGCTTTGGCGCCGGTGAGCATTTGGCCGCCCTCGCCGCAGCCCACGCAAACGTGGGTTTTCTTGGTTGCGAGCCATTCGTTGCCGGCGTTGCCTCGCTGCTCGCCCGGATCGAGGACCTGGGTTTGACCAATGTTCGGATTCTCGACAACGATGCCCGGCTGCTGTTGCCGGCTCTCGCCGATCGCAGTGTTCGGCGGATCGACGTACCGTTTCCCGACCCGTGGCCTAAGGCCCGTCACCACAACCGCCGACTTATTGCTCAAGACACGTTGACGTCGTTGGCACGCGTGCTTGAGGATCATGGCGAATTCCGGTTTACCAGCGACCATGCTGGCTATGTCCGCTGGACTTTGGAGCACGTCGGCCGGCATCCCGATTTTTCGTGGGCCGCTATTCGCCCGCAGGATTGGCGGGTACGGTCCGACGACGACGTGGAAACCCGCTACGGTGAGAAGGCACACGCGCAAGGCCGCGCCCGTACCTATCTTCTCTTTCGTCGGCGTCCACGCCCGTAATCAAGCACGGTATTAGCGAAAGGCTTTGCGTTGCGCTCGGAATTGTCCTAAGTTTTCCGAGTTGGTAATGACACAGCCAACACTCGTTCTTCTCCATATGACTGGGGATCGGCGAGGCGGGCCTATGGCCCGCCTTTTTTCGTGGCGCAACAACGTCCGGTATGCAGCGGGGGACTAGGTACCAGTGATCGGCTTGGCCGAGAGACTTGAATCGTTGATAGAGCCTGCCGTCGCGGCAATGGGCTATTGTATCGTGCGCGTTCAGCTCATGGGCCAACAGCGGCTCCGATTGCAGATCATGGTGGAACGCGGCGACGGCCAGGCCATGAACGTGGACGACTGCGCCGACGTAAGCAGGGCAGTTTCCGCCGTACTGGATGTGGATGATCCGATTGCGGGGGCCTACACGCTGGAGGTCAGCTCGCCGGGCATCGACCGGCCCCTGGTACGGCTCGCTGACTACGACCGGTTCGCAGGGTTCGAGGCTCGCATTGAGCTGAGCCGTCTGGTCGACGGTCGACGTCGCTTCCGCGGTCGTCTGTTGGGCACCGATGGCGACGGCGTTCGCTTGACGGAAGACGATGGCAGCGAGGCGCATGTGCCATTTACCGAAATTGCGCGCGCGAAGTTGGTGCTGACCGATGATCTGATCGCCGCGTCGACAGCAAAGGCGACCAAGCCGTCAGATGCGAGGACCTCGGATACGGAGCCGTCCGACTCGAACGGCACGGATGGTCAACCCTCAAAACATGGGCTCGCCCAAGATGATGCCGTGACACGTCCGTGCGATCCCGGCGGCGGGAACGGACGATCCGGCGAGCCGGAGGCAACGGAGCAGGTGACAGCCCGATGAAGACCGAACCTGATGCGGTCCACGCCCGCCCAGAATTGTTGCAGGTCGCCGAGACGGTGGCCCGGGACAAGAACATCGACCGCGATGAAGTGCTCGAGGCCATGGAGCAGGCGATCCAGAAAGCCGGGCAGTCAAAGTATGGGCGGGAGCATGATATTCGCGCTCACATCGACCGTCAGAGCGGTGAAATTGCTCTGGCTCGGTACCTGGAAGTGGTCGATGAGGTGGAGAATGAAGCCACTCAAGTGACGCTTGCCCAGGCCCATCGCAAGAGCCCGAAGGCCGAGGTTGGTGAGTTTTTGGTCGATCCGCTGCCACCAATAGATTTTGGCCGGATCGCAGCACAATCGGCCAAGCAGATCATCGTCCAGAAGGTGCGCGAGGCCGAGCGCCACCGGCAATACGACGAGTACAAGGACCGAGTCGGCGACATTGTCCACGGTCTCGTCAAGCGGATCGAGTTCGGCAATGTGGTCGTGGATCTCGGTCGCGCCGAGGCCGTCCTGCGCCGCGAGGAATCGATCCCGCGGGAGCATTTCAACAATGGCGATCGGATTCGCGCGTTCATTCTTGACGTGCGTGAAGAAACCCGTGGACCGCAGATTTTTTTATCCCGTACCCATCCTACGTTCATGGCTAAGCTTTTCGCCCAAGAGGTGCCTGAGATTTACGAAGGCATCATCGAGATCCGGGCGGTCGCGCGCGACCCCGGCTCCCGGGCCAAGATCGCGGTTTACTCCAACGATGCCAGCATTGACCCGGTGGGTCCCTGCATCGGCATGCGGGGATCGCGTGTGCAGGCCGTTGTCGGTGAACTTCAGGGTGAGAAGATTGATATCATCCAGTGGTCCCAGGATCCGGCCACCTTTGTCGTTAACGCACTGGCGCCAGCCGAGGTGGTGAAGGTGGTGCTTGACGAGGATTCGAGCCGCATCGAGGTGGTGGTACCGGATGATCAGTTGAGCCTGGCCATTGGACGGCGCGGCCAGAACGTGCGACTGGCTTCCCAACTCACCGGGCTGGACATCGATATCCTCACCGAAGAGGACGAGTCCAATCGCCGTAATGAGGAGTTCCGGGCCCGTTCCCAGACGTTTATTGACGCGCTCAACGTGGATGACGTGATCGCCCACTTGCTCGTTACCGAGGGCTTCACGGATGTGGAAGAGGTTGCGTTCGTTCCCGTGGAAGACTTGGCTGAGATCGAAGGCTTCGATCTGGACATCGCCGATGAGCTGCGCAACCGGGCCCGAACGTTCTTGGAACAGCGGGATGCGGAGTTGGCGAGCCGCTGTGCTGAGTTGGGCGTGGCTGACGACCTGGTCGCTCTTGCCGATTTGAAGCCGACCGTTCTGTTGGCGATCGCCGAAAACGGTGTGAAAACGCTAGATGACCTAGCCGACTTGGCTTCCGATGAGCTGATGGAGATGGCGCCAGTGGGATCGATGACCGCATCCCAGGCAAATGACCTGATCATGGCGGCACGCGCCCATTGGTTCGACGATGAGGAGACGGATGTCGACGCGGTCGGTGATGACGTGGACACGGTCGCCACCGATGACGCGGACTCCGACAATGGCGCCACGGCGGGCAAGATTGATGTCGAGCCCTTGACGCGTACCGATGACGCGCTTCGGCAGCCGGATCCGACGGCGCCGCCCCTTCGTGGGGACGACCACGGATCGGTCGGTTGAGACTGGCAACTTGAGCGATGCGAGATGGACTGCGCGATAGACATGGCGGCGGTGCAAGGACGGGACGATATTCGTAGAGCCGAGGGCCCGAATAGGCGCTGCATCGTCACGCGTCGGTCCGGTGACCGGGCACCACTCATCCGATTCGTGGTCGGTCCGGACACAGTGCTTGTGCCGGATGTGGATGAGCGCCTCCCGGGTAAGGGATTGTGGTTGAGCGCCGATCCCGCAGTGCTTAAAAAAGCGCTAACGACGAACGTGTTCGCCAAAGTTGCGCGGCAAGCAGTGCGGGTTCCGGACGATCTCGGCGATCGCATCGAGGCGCTTCTGGTGCAGCGGTGTATAGCCACTTTGGGTCTTGCCCGCCGCGCCCGGCAGGCCGTTTTCGGTTTCGAGCGCGTCCGGGCCTGGGTGGCAGCAGGCCGTGCTGGTTTGCTTGTTGCCGCCAGTGACGGGGCCGAGGGGCCAAAGTCCAAGCTGGTGCGTGCAGCCGGCTCTCTCGGGGTGGTGCAGGCATTGACGGCGCGGGAACTCGGTGCGGCGGCGGGTCGCGATCATATGGTGCATGCCGCCGTTGCCGGTGGGTCATTGGCAGCACGTTTGCGCCGGGATGCTATGCGCCTCGACGGCCTTCGCGGCACAGATTGCTCGGCCCGGAGTGCCGGTGACCGGGAGGCCGGCCGGGACTTTGATGGGACCCGTTCGCGTGGACGACGCCACGCCGAGGCGTGCTGGACGACGGCAGGCAGTGTTGGAACGGTGAGCCAACGGGATCGGCCGCGGCCCAGCCCGACGGTCGTGCCGCACCGCCCATCCGATGATGAACGTTAACGCCCTGATGGCAGGAACTTGAAAACACACATGGACGACAGATCCGGAAGCGACAATCGAACACGAGAGGACGGCGGCGAGCCCCGCCGGCTGGAGCTACGCAAGACCGTCGAAGGCGGCCAGGTGCGCCAGAGCTTCTCCCATGGTCGCTCGAAAATGGTCCGGGTGGAGGTGCGCAAGAAGCGGACCTATACTTCCCAGGATCCCGCCAATCGCTCGGGCCGTCCGGATGGCGATCGCCGAGACGGGCGCCGCGATGGTTCGGGCCGGTCGAAAGCCGTTGGCCTCACCAACGAGGAACGTGCGGCCCGCGTCCGTGCAGTCCAGGATGCGCAGCACGAAAAAGCGGCGCGGGAAGCAGCTGCGGCGCGTGAGGCTGCCGAACAGGCGGAGCGCGAGCGGGCAGCGGCGGAGCAGGCCGAGCGCGAACGCGAGGCTGCCGAGCGTGCCGCTCATGAGAAACTTGCCGCCGAGAGCGCGGCCGCAATCGCGACCGAGCAGCCGCCGACCAGCGACGCGGCTGGCGCTGAGTCCCCGGAGCCGACGGTTGACGAGCAGCCGGCGGACGAAGTAACGGACGCGCCGCAGGTGGTCCCGGTGGCGACCGAGCCGCGGCCGTCCTTGGAGGATGGCCGGCCGGCCGCGAAGTCTCCAGCGTCGAAGGCCGAGCCGGAGGCCGAGAGTTCGGAGGACGAGCGCCGTTCGGCGGCCAAGCGGACGGCCAAAGTGGACGTGCGCCGTCCGGCCGTGGCCCAAAAGCGGGGAGAGCCACGCCGTCGTTCGGGCAAGCTTACCGTCGTCGACGCTCTGGACGATCGGGGTGAAGAACGGGTTCGCAGTTTGGCCGCCACCCGGCGGGCTCGCGAGCGCGAGAAAATGCGCCAACGCATGGCCGATGGCGACGACCTGAAGATCGTTCGAGACGTGGTGATCCCAGAGACGATCACCGTTCAGGAATTGTCCAACCGAATGGCCGAACGGGGCGCCGATGTGATCAAGGCGCTGTTCCGCATGGGCGTGATGGCGACGATCAATCAGAACCTCGACGGCGATACCGCCGAAGTGGTCGCTAGCGAATTCGGCCATCGGGTCAAGCGCGTCAGCGAAGCCGACGTAGAGATCGGGGTCAAGGGCGATGCGGACGAAGAGGCCGATCTGCAATCCCGCCCGCCTGTGGTGACGGTCATGGGCCACGTCGACCACGGCAAGACGTCGCTCTTGGACGCTCTACGCAAGACGGATGTGGCGGCCCACGAGGCAGGCGGTATCACCCAGCACATCGGCGCCTATCAAATCCGTCTTGCCACCGGCGACAAGGTGACGTTCATCGACACCCCGGGCCACGCCGCGTTCACGCAGATGCGCGCGCGCGGTGCGAACGTAACCGATCTCGTCATTCTGGTGGTTGCCGCCGACGACAGTGTCATGCCGCAGACGGTCGAGGCTATTAATCACGCCCGCGCGGCCAAGGTCCCGATCATCGTTGCCGTCAACAAGATCGATAAGCCGGATGCTAACTCGCAGAAGGTGCGAACGGATCTTCTGCAGTACGAAGTGGTGCTGGAAGAGATGGGCGGCGACGTCATGGCCGTCGATGTGTCTGCACAGACCGGCGTGGGACTGGACACGTTGGTCGAGGCGATCTTGCTGCAGGCGGAGGTTTTGGATCTAAGGTCCAATCCGGACCGCTCGGCCGAAGGCGTCATTGTTGAATCGAAAATGGAGCGCGGTCGCGGCTCGGTCGCCACCGTCCTGGTCCAGCGCGGCACGCTGCGCGTCGGCGACATCTTTGTCGCGGGCGGCGAATGGGGGCGCGTTCGCGGATTGTCGGATGCCACCGGCAATGCGCTGCAGGAGGCCACGCCCGGGATGCCTGTTGAGGTCCTAGGCCTGAACGGCACGCCGGCTGCCGGTGACGAGGTCGCCGTGGTCGAGAATGAGGCACGCGCTCGCGAGATCAGCGACTTCCGGCAGCGCAAGCAACGTGAAGCTCGGACCAACCCGATCGCCCGCACCTCGCTCGAAGCGATGATGGACGCCATCAAGGAGGGCGAAACCAAGCAGTTGCCGCTGGTCATCAAGGCCGACGTCCACGGCTCCATGGAAGCCATCGTTGGTGCGTTGGAGAAGCTCGGCAATGACGAGATCAAGGTGCAGGTGCTTCATGCCGGGGTGGGCGGCATCAACGAATCCGATGTAACGCTTGCGGGAGCGTCGCAGGCGGCGATCATCGGTTTCAACGTGCGCGCCAACCCGCAGGCCCGCGAAATGGCCAAGCGCGACGGCGTGGAGATCCGCTATTACTCGATCATCTACGACGTTGTCGACGATACGAAGCAAGTCCTGACCGGCATGCTGGCGCCGCAGACCCGCGAGCAAATCATCGGCTACGCCGAGATTCGTAAGGTCTTCGAGATCACGAAAGTGGGCAAGGTGGGCGGTTGCATGGTCACCGAGGGCGTCATCCGTCGCGGTGCCAGGGTGCGGCTCCTGCGTGACAATGTCGTCATCCACGAGGGCGACCTTTCACAGCTCAAACGGTTCAAGGACGACGTCAAAGAGGTCAAGGAAGGCTTCGAGTGCGGCGCCGCTTTTGCCCACTATCACGACATCCAAGAAGGCGACAAGATCGAGTGTTACGAGCTGCAGGAGGTGGCGCGCGTCCTGTGACGCTCGCGCCATCGGGAGTGCGCTGGGGTCCGAAGACCCGGACCGGCCGGCGCCCGGAGCGACTCGACACCGCCGGGTGGGTCCCATGAAACGACAACAAGCGGCGAGTTCGAGCCCGCGTCAGCTGCGCGTCGCCGAAGCGATACGGCACGCGCTGGTTGATGTCTTGAGCCGCGGCGAATTGCGCGAGCCGTCGCTGCAGTCGGTCTCGGTGACCGTTTCAGAGGTGCGGATTTCGCCTGACCTCCGCAATGCGACGGCGTTCGTCTCCGTGCTCGGCGGCAGTGATCCGGCCCTCGACATGTCCAAGCGGAAGGGCCGCGCGCCGGCCAGCGTGGCCGATGTGGTTCGCGCGCTCGAGCGGGCGCGCCCGTTCCTGCGTCAACGCATTGCCCGGATGGTCCGCCTGAAGTACGTCCCGAATCTGGCGTTCCGTGCTGACGTTCTGTTCGATCAGGCCGATCACATCAGTCGGCTGCTCGCCGAGCCGCAGGTGCGCCGGGATCTGACGGACCACGAATCGGGCAAATCTGCCGCCGAAGCCCACGGAGGCATGGGCGATGGCGCGTAGACGGCGGGGCCAGCCGGTCCACGGCTGGGTCATTGTGGACAAGGCGGTGGGAGTGACGTCCGTTTCGGCCGTCGCTGCCGTGCGCCGCGGTTTGAACGCCGCCAAGGCCGGCCACGGCGGGACGCTGGATCCGCTCGCCACCGGGCTTTTGCCGGTGGCTTTGGGCGAGGCCACAAAAACGGTGCCCTATGTAATGGATGGCACCAAGATCTACCACTTCACCGTGCAATGGGGTGAGCGACGGTCGACCGATGACGGCGAGGGTGCCGTGACGGCCAAGAGCGACGTGCGGCCGCGTGAGTCGGCCATTAACGCGGTGCTGCCCCGATTCACGGGCGAAATCCAGCAGACGCCTCCGGTGTTTTCGGCGATCAAGGTGGACGGCCAGCGGGCCTATGACTTGGCGCGGTCCGATCAGGCTGTCACGCTGAAGCCCCGGGCGGTGGTCATCGACCGCATTGCCTTGCTCGAGATCCCCGATCCTGACCATGCCGTGTTCGAGGTCGTGTCCGGCAAGGGTGCGTACATGCGATCCTTGGCCCGCGATATCGCCGAAGCGCTCGGGACCGTCGGTCACATAGCGGCGCTGCGCCGGATCGCGGTCGGGCCGTTTACGGAAGCCCAAGCGATTTCACTGGATGCCCTGGGGGCGGTGGGGCATAGTAACGAGTTGGTGGAGTATTTACTCCCTGTGGAGGCAGCGCTGGCCGGCATCCCGGCTTTGCCTCTTACGGAACCCGAGGCGTGCAGACTTCATCGCGGACAGGCGGTGGCTGCCCTACCGGTCGTTCGGCGTTTTCCCGATAAATTGACGGGTAGAGACGCGGTGCTGTGCACCACGACCGCAGGCAAGCCAATCGCCCTTGCCCGCATTGAAGGCGGCGAAGTGCGTCCGGTTCGTGTCCTCAACCTTTGACCGGATGGAGCGATCAGGTGTCGATCACATTAGAACGTAAGCACGAACTCATCCAAGAGTACGCAACCCGAGAGGGCGATACAGGATCGCCCGAGGTCCAGGTCGCGATTTTGAGCGAGCGCATTCAAAATCTCACCGAGCACCTCAAGTCTCACAAGAAGGATTTTCACTCACGGCGCGGTTTGTTGATGATGGTGGGGCAGCGTCGCCAGCTTCTTGATTATTTGAAACGCAAAAAGCACAGCCGATACGAGACGCTGGTTGCTCGCCTAGGTCTGCGCCGCTGAACGGGGATTGCGCCATCCCCGTGGCAATTCCACCCTCGAACTTCGTCCACGCATTTGCCCGAAAGACGCCATCCCATGGCGCCTCGGTGCTTACGCGTCCTTATCTATATCGATGTATCAGGCGTGACCCCAATGACGCGGTCGCGACAACGTTCTGGCGCCGGTTGGTGGCGCCAGAGTCTGTACGGGATGAATGAGAATGTTTCAGGAGTTTCGCAAAGAGATCGAATGGGGCGGCCGACCACTGGTTCTCGAAACCGGTAAAATCGCCCGACAAGCCGATGGGGCCGTCCTGGCCACCTATGGTGAAAGCAAGGTTCTTTGCACCGTCGTCTACGAAAAATTGCCGCGGCTTGGTGCCGACTTTTTCCCTCTGTCCGTCCATTATCAGGAGAAAACTTTTTCCGCTGGCAAGATACCCGGAGGCTTCTTCAAACGGGAAGGGCGTCCGTCCGAGAAGGAGGTGTTGACCTCCCGGCTGATCGATCGGCCGATTCGACCCTTGTTTGTTTCCGGTTTTCGCAATGAGACCCAGGTCGTTTGCACGGTTTTGAGCCACGACCTGGAGAACGACCCCGATATCCCCTCAATGATCGGCACGTCGGCAGCCTTGACCCTGTCGGGTGTGCCGTTCTTGGGGCCCATCGCCGGTTGCCGGGTGGGTTTTGCCGACGGCGCCTACACGCTGAATCCACGCCTCGATGATATGGCCGGCAGCGCGCTCGACTTGGTTGTGGCCGGTACGCTGGAAGGCGTCTTGATGGTGGAGTCGGAAGCGAAAGAGCTATCCGAAGATATCATGCTCGGCGCTGTGACGTTCGGTCACCAGGCCTGCCGCCCCGTGATCCAAGCCATTATTGAGCTGGCAGAAGCCTGTGCCAAGGAGCCCATGGAGCTGCCGGCGATCCCGGAGGCGCGGGCGCCATTGGCTGCACGCTTGCGCGATATTGCTGCCGATGACCTGGCCGAGGCCTACCGGGAAACGGGTAAATCCGCCCGCCGCGACAAGGTGTCCGTGGTCAAGCAAAAAGCCTTGGAGACGTTGGCCGCCCAGAGTGACGCCGATCCGGAGCTTGTCGCCGAGCAGGGTGAAGCCGTCTTTAAAGATCTGGAAAAGGACGTAGTTCGGCGTACGATCCTGAACACGCGCGTTCGCATTGATGGCCGGGATCCGGCAATGATCAGGCCGGTTGCGGTTGAAGTGGGCTTGCTACCCCGGGCTCATGGCAGCGCCTTGTTCACCCGCGGTGAGACCCAGGCTCTGGTGGTGACCACTCTCGGTACGGCCCAGGACGAGCAGATCATCGACGCACTCGCTGGCGAGTACCGTGAGAACTTCATGCTGCACTATAATTTTCCGCCCTACTCGGTGGGTGAGACCGGCCGGCTGGGTTCGCCCGGGCGGCGGGAAATCGGTCACGGCAAGTTGGCGTGGCGGTCGATCCGCGGAATGTTGCCGGATCGCGAGCACTTTCCCTACTCGCATCGCGTCGTCTCGGAAATCACCGTGTCCAACGGCTCTTCTTCCATGGCCACTGTTTGTGGGACCTCCCTCGCTCTGATGGATGCAGGTGTGCCGATGCTCGCGCCCGTTGCCGGCATCGCCATGGGCCTCATCAAGGAAGATGACGGCTTCGTGGTGCTCTCCGATATCATTGGTGATGAGGATCACCTGGGCGACATGGATTTCAAGGTCGCAGGCACGGAGCAGGGCGTGACCGCGTTGCAGATGGACATCAAGATCACGTCCATTACAGAGGAAATCATGCGGGTTGCTCTCGCTCAGGCACGGGACGGGCGGCTCCACTTGCTGAGCGAGATGGCCAAGGGCATTACCTCTCCCCGGGACGGCGTTAGCCGGATGGCGCCGCGGATCTCCGTTATTCAAATCAATAAAGAGAAGATTCGCGAGGTCATCGGTCCGGGCGGCAAGGTCATTCGCGAGATCTGTGAGCAAACCGGTGCCCGTGTCGATCTGGAGGATGACGGCACCGTCAAGGTCGCCGCCGTCGATGAGGCCTCGGCAGAGGCGGCCATTAATTGGATCCGCTCTATCGCCGCCGAGCCGGAGGTGGGTGTTATTTACACCGGGAAAGTCGTCAAAACCGTTGATTTTGGCGCCTTCGTCAACTTCCTCGGCAGTCGCGACGGTCTCGTCCATATCAGCGAACTGGCGCCGGAACGGGTCGGACGTGTGACGGACATCGTTAACGTTGGCGACTCCGTAAAGGTCAAGCTCATCGGCATTGACGATCGTGGCAAGATCAAGCTTTCCATGAAAGTCGTGGACCAGGAAAGCGGACAGGATCTCTCGGAGGCACGTGAGACGACAAAGGCAACACCCTAAATCACTCCCAACGTCGCTTTCCGGCCCGCCTGCGCTATATAGCTATTGAGCGCGGGGTAGAATTCTCTGGCGTCTCAGGCGTCAGGCCATCACCGTGGAGGTGTGTCGCCAGTGACGGCCGTCTGAAAAAACAGGAACCACCGCCGGCGAGCGGGCCGGAAAGGCATATTTTGGATGCTCAATTTGCAACCAGTGATCATCTCGGGCCGTGAGGTGCTGCCCATCGTCGAAGGCGGCAAAGGTGTGTCTGTGTCTAATGGTCTCACCTCGGGCGCCTTTGCCGCAGCCGATACTGTCGGGACCTTTTCGGGCGTCAATGCGGATTCCCTGGACCAATTCGGCCGTGTCGTTCCGCAAGTCTACCGTGGCCGGACCCGGCGTGAACGGTATGAGGAGCTGATTGCTTACGCGATTCGCGGCGGCATCACGCAGGCGCGCACCGCGTATGAGCGCGCATCCGGTCGCGGCCGGCTGCACATGAATGTGCTTTGGGAGGCGGCGGCCACGCCCAGGATCCTGAACGGCATCCTAGAAGGCGCGCGGGGACTCGTTCACGGCGTCACCTGCGGCGCCGGAATGCCGTACCGTTTGGCTGAGATCGCGAGTCGCTTCGGTGTTTCCTATTACCCCATCGTCTCGTCGGCCCGGGCGTTTCGAGCCTTGTGGAAGCGTGCCTATCACCGCTCTGCCGATCTGTTGGGCGGTGTGGTTTACGAGGACCCCTGGCGCGCCGGCGGCCACAATGGCCTCAGCAACTCGGAGAACCCGCGTGTGCCTGAGGACCCGATGCCGCGGGTCATCGAGCTTCGTCGCCAGATGCGGGAGTGTGGCCTGAACGGCACGCCGATCTTCATGGCGGGCGGCGTCTGGTATTTGCGGGAATGGCGGGATTGGATCAACAATCCCGATCTTGGCCCGATCGCGTTTCAGTTCGGCACGCGGCCGGTCGTCACCAAAGAAAGCCCCGTCTCGGAGGAATGGAAGCGCAAGCTTCTCACTCTTGAGCCTAATGACATCACCCTTCATCGCTTCAGTCCCACGGGCTTTTACTCTTCCTCCGTGCGCAACACGTTTCTGGAGACCCTGATCGCCCGCAGCGAACGGCAGATCGCGTTCACGCGCGAGCCCATGGGTGAGCACACCGAGGATCTGGCCATTGGCGTTCGCGGCCGCCTCGTGTACGTGACCGGACCGGACAAGATCAGGGCGGAGACTTGGATGGGCGCGGGCTTCCGGGAGGCCCTGCGCACACCGGACTCCACCTTGGTGTTCGTGACGCCGGAGGAAGCCAAACAAATCCATCAGGACCAGCAAGCGTGCATGGGCTGCCTGAGCCAGTGCCTGTTTTCCGGGTGGTCAGAGAAGGAGGAGCCGACCGCCAGTCGGCCAGACCCGCGCTCCTTCTGCATTCAGAAGACGTTGCAGTCCATCGCCCATGACGGCGACGTGGACAACAATCTGCTGTTCGCTGGCCACAACGCCTATCGCTTCGCGTCGGACCCCTTCTACAGCAACGGTTTCATCCCGTCCGTCGGTCAACTCGTTGATCGGATCTGCACGGGCGACTAAAGAGCGCACAAGAGCTTCCGGGCTGACCGTGAGCCCGATGGGACGTCAGCGCGGCCAACCGGTTGCAATTACCCCCCTATGGTGACCCCATCAATCGTTGCGTAAACTGCAATACGTCCGCCAATCGGGCGTCACGGTATTGATGGCTCACCGACGACCACGGAACTGCATGCGATGAACAAGCAGCCTCACCCCGAAGCGGCCGATGGGCCGGTTACGTCGCCGATACAGTCGGGGCGCGCGTCCAATACAGCGGAAACCAACATGACAAAGGTGATCCGCAAGAGCGTGTCAATCGACGAGGCGCTGGACGAGGCAATCAGTTTTCATCAACAGGGAAACCTGGGCCAAGCTGAGGCTATCTATCAGGCGATTCTAAAGAAGAAACCGGATCACTTCGATGCTCTCCACCTGCTTGGCGTGATCCGCTTGCAGCAGAAACGGTTCGATGATGCGCTCGCACTCATAAACCGGGCTTTGATCGTGGAGCCGGAGTCTGCAGAAGCGCATAACAATCTTGGAAATTTGTTCGCAGCATTACAGAAGCATGATAAGGCGATTTCTATATACGAACGATCTTTGCAAATAAATCCTGAATTGGCGAAAGCGCAGCTTAATCTCGGCATTGCACTTAATGAGCTCAGAAGAACAAAGGACGCCCTAGATGCGTGCCGGCGCGCCGTTGAGATGGCCCCGGAAAATCCTGAAGCCCACCTCAGTCTTGGTGTGGCTCTTGGCAATACCAAGAATTACGAGGCGGCGCTGGAGTGTTTTCGGCACGCTTCTAAGCTTCAGCCGGACTACACTAAATACATCGGACGGATGGTCGAAGCCCAAAGGCATGTTTGCGACTGGACCGGTATCGCGGACATGGAGAAGAAGATCATCGCTCTTGTCCGCGAAGGAGCCTATGTCACGAGCGCATTTCGTGTTATCGCGCTGTCAGACTCTCCAAAGGACCATTTACAGTGCGCACAGATCCATTTTCGGGAAAAAATCGGCACTGACTATACACTATTGAGGAAAAAAGAGGTCCGACAAATGGATAAAATCCGCGTAGCTTACCTTTCCTCGGACTTACATCGTCATGCAACGGCATACTTAACAGCCGAGATGTTTGAGCGGCACGATCGCGAAAACTTTGAGACTTTTGCATTTTCATATGGACCGGATGACGGCAGCCCGATCCGCAAGCGTCTTGAACGAGGCTTCGATCACTTCTTCCATGTTCGAGATTTGAGCGACCTCGAGATCGCTCAGAAAATTGCAGACCTTGATATTCACGTTGCCGTCGATCTTAAGGGCTACACCCGGCATTGCCGTACGAAAATTCTTGCTCACCGGCCAGCGCCGGTGCAGGTCAATTATCTTGGTTTTCCCGGCACCATGGGTGTGAATTTCATCGACTATATTATCGTTGATCCATTCATTGTACCACTGGATCAGCAACTGTACTTTTCGGAGAAGCTGGTCCAGCTGCCCGACTGTTATCAGGCGAACGACACAAAGCGAGAGGTGAGCGCATATACGCCGACACGGGCTGAATGCGGATTGCCCGAAACGGGCTTTGTGTTCTGTTCCTTCAACAGCAACTACAAGATAACGGCTCAATTCTTCGATATCTGGATGCGATTGTTGGCGGCCGTGCCCGGCAGCGTGCTCTGGATGTTGCGCGGCAGTGACGCGGTCGAACGCAATCTTCGGCTTGAGGCCGCCGCCCGCGATGTAGACCCGGACCGTTTGGTGTTCGCGCCAAGCTTACCGGTTCAGGATCATTTGGCCCGGTTGAGGGTTGCCGACCTGTTTTTGGATTCGCTACCCGTCAACGCTCACACGACCGCCAGTGATGCTCTTTGGGTCGGCTTGCCAGTGCTCACCTGTGCGGGCCGAACCTTTGCCGGACGGGTGGCGGGCAGCCTGCTGAGGGCCATTGGCCTGCCCGAAATGGTGACGGAAAGCTTGGAGGCCTACGAAGCGCTCGCCCTGTCTTTGGCGAAAAACCCGGAGATCCTGCGGCAAGTGCGACAGAAACTCGCGGCGAACAGAACGACCACCCCATTGTTTGATACGGACCGGTTCTGTCGTAATCTCGAGGCCGCCTATCGGGAGATGTGGCGCATTTACCAACGTGGTGAGGCACCGCGACCGATCTCAATTCAAAAAAAGTCATGACCTCGTTGTTTGCGCGCTTATAAATCGGGTGTTACCCAGGGCGTAGATGTGACGGGCGTGCTCAATCCCTGAGGCCCTATTTGTAATGGAACAGTTGTTGGTGCCGGCCTTCATATTGGGAGTTTTCGGCTCCGCCGTGGCCGCCTTGGTGCTCACCTTTGTTCCATATATTGCTCTTCGCCGAGTTTTTCGGCGCCAGGTCAAGGAAGATAGCGAAAGCCTAGCCAACTCCGTCCTGTTTCGGGTCGGTGCGCTGCATGGTTTGATCCTGGCGTTGGTATTCTCAGCCGAATTGCAAAGCTTCCAAAGCCTAAGCTACGAACTGCGCCAGGAAGCAATGAAAATCGGACATCTTTATTTTGATATGGAACGGTACGATAAGGACGACACCAACAACATCCAACGTGATATTCAAATCTATATCAAGTTGGTCATTGAGGACGAATGGACCAGCTTCGCCGGTGGCGATGTAAGCCTAGCCACGTGGCCCTTATGGCAATCGATCTATGACCGAGCAATCGAGCTTGATGGTGAAGGTGTATTCTAAAAGTACCTGATTGCAGAAATCCGAGAAAATCTCCGAGAAATAACTGATTACCGTCAAAATAGATTTTACGAATTTCAAGAACCTCAACAAAATTACTTTTGGTTTTTGGCGTTTATCGGATTCATTATGATTACTGTTCCCTATTTTGTTTTTACGCCGAGCTTGATCAATATCCTCCTCATTGCATCTCTGGCGATTTACAATGGGGTGGTGTTCTTCCTTATTTACTCGCTCAGCAACCCGTTCTCTCAACCGCTGGCCATTCAGCCGACGTCCTTGCAACTCCTGTTCAATTACATACAGCAAAACCCGATTTAGTCGCTATCACCATCACTCCGAGGACCGCAACAGGTGGCTGTCTGTTCGGTGTGCGGCGCAGCATCCTGCTAACTGTGAGCTGCAGCATAGCCAAAGGGCCGCAGGCGGGTTGGAGGCCGGTACCGCCCAGTTTGCCGCTTATCCGGCCATCATCATCTGACGCCCGGGTGAGGGTGTGCTTGACACACCGGGCCATCCCGAACTGCTCGTGGTGTTGAACGACATCGGCATCGAGGCGATCCACACCGGTCCCATGAAGCGCGCTGGCAGTACCTACGACGCTCTGGACCGGCGGG
>CAZUDB010000024.1:44971-49025 GCA_964619055.1 uncultured Rhodospirillaceae bacterium | reverse complement strand
CTAGTCGATGTTGCCTTTTTTATGTTGGTCGTAGAGATAGCCACCAACGGCGCCGGCCCCCGCACCGATAAGCGCTCCGGTTCCCCAACTTCCCGTTAGAGACCCGATGAAGGCACCCGTCGCCGCGCCGGCCGCGGCACCGCTCGCCGATCGGCTACCGGTCGTGTTGCCGCAGGCGCTCAACGCAAGCATGCTCACAAGGGTTACGGAGAGGATCGCGATACGCATGTTAGATCGTCCTTCTCTTGATCAGCTTGACTTGAACACACGTCTGAACGGGGGTCAGCAGGTAACGACCAACTCAGCCCATTTTGCGGTGGCTCAAGTAGTCAGTTCGTGCAGGGATACTCTGTAGCCAAGGCGCGCACGAGCCCGATAACGGCAAGCTCATCCATCTTTTCCGCATCAGCTTCATTGGCCTCGACGTAGGCGACAAACACGCGACGGCCATCTTCAAGTGTGGCTGTCGCAGGGTAACATATCAGCCGCTTCATGGTCTCGCGGTCGCTGACGGCGTCGTGATATTGGACGGCGCCCATAACGAAACCCCAACAGCCGCTGATTGCCGCGATGTACCCCTCGCGCGTGTTGGGCATAGAGCAGAGTTCATACAAGTTTTTTGTGGAGCTAACGTCAAAAATCGAGTCGGCCGCCGTGGCCGACCCTGTTAACGCAGCGACACTGGCGCCACCGACGAGCAATGCCGCGGCAGCAGTTCTAATCGTCCAAGTCATGGACTTTCGGTCTCCCGTTTTCTGGAGTTTCCTACGTCGGCCAGTTGAGGCCCAAGGATCTTGTCCCGAAGAGGGTTGAAGCGCAAGGAAGCCGGTCTTGCCGCCCTCCCATGCGTCGCCAAAGTCATGAGAGTGACTTTGCGCCGCTTAAATCCCGGTTTGCCTTGTCATTCTCTGCCAAGCGCGATACCAAGACCCTATCAAGCATTCTTCGCCCGATGCCGAGTTGCTTGGGCCGCCAACTGGGGTGACAGGATCCGTCCTTAACAACCCTTGCCAATCCGTCGGTCAACACCGTCAAAACGACCCACACGGCCGCACGGATGCCCGAACGATCAGGGCGCCGCCCGGCAAAACTCTTCCGGGCTCGATCGATCGAGATTGAAGGAGCGTGAGTCCCACGATCCTGATGTCGCCGTTTGGCGCAATGCGCGTCGCTATAGCCTCATGGCGTTCAAACTCGGACGTTGCGGGGCCAAGACAAGGCCCGCGGAGTGGGTCGCGGCCAATACATGACCACGTCAACGTGGAGGAGGTGCAATGAGTGATCCCGCAACTTTGACCCCTGACGGTCCGGCAAACATGATCGAGACCGAATATGAGATCGGTCAAGACAACATTCGGCCTCGGCTTGGACCATTCGAACTAGATATCCATAACCCGGTATTCCTGATCTCCGGATTTACAATCATCTCAATCGTTGCCTTTGCCCTGGTCTTCCCGGGTTATGCGGGAGATTTTTTCGGCTGGTTGCGACCCATGCTAACATCGACGTTCGACTGGTTTTTCCTGAGTGCGGGCAACGTCTTCGTTCTTGTCGCACTCGGACTTATGATTTCACCCCTCGGTAAAATCCGAATTGGTGGTATGGATGCCAAACCGGACTATTCACGGGCGGCCTGGTTTGCCATGCTGTTCGCGGCCGGAATGGGCATCGGCCTCATGTTCTTCGGCGTGTCCGAGCCAATCTCCCATTTTTCCTCGTCATTGGCCGAAGGCGCGGGCTCGGCCGAAAGCTGGGCACCGCTCGCCGGTGCTGTCGGGGATACTACCGAGGCCCACCGGCTTGGCATGGCGGCAACGATCTTCCATTGGGGCCTGCATCCATGGGCCATTTACGCGATTGTCGGCTTGGCGCTCGCGATCTTCTCCTACAACAAGGGCCTGCCGCTCAGCGTCCGCTCCATGTTCTACCCAATTTTCGGTGATCGGGTCTGGGGCTGGACTGGGCACATCATTGACACACTCGCCGTGTTTGCGACGTTGTTCGGCCTCGCCACGTCGCTTGGCATCGGCGCCAAGCAAGCCAGTGCTGGACTCGGTTACTTGTTCGATATACCGGTCAACGAAGTGACCCAAGTGGTGCTGATCATCGGCATCACCTGCATCGCTCTGGCGTCCGTGGTCGCCGGCCTCGAAGCTGGCGTTAAGCGCTTGTCACAGATCAATATGGTGCTGGCGGCACTGCTGCTGACATTTGTGATCTTCGCCGGACCAACCGTCGCGATCCTCACCGGCTTCTTTGGAAACTTGGGCGGCTACCTTGAGTATCTGCCTGCCTTGTCCAATCCATTCGGCAGGGAGGACGCTAACTTCAGCCAGGGTTGGACGTCATTTTACTGGGCATGGTGGATCGCGTGGTCACCATTTGTCGGCATGTTCATCGCCCGCGTCAGCCGTGGCCGAAGTGTGCGGGAGTTCATCTTCTGCGTGCTGCTGATCCCGTCTCTGGTGTCCGTGTTGTGGATGACGGCGTTCGGCGGAACCGCCATCGGCATGGTCAACGACGGTTATCAGGCCATTTCCGATGCAGCATTGGAGTTGAAGCTCTTCACGATGCTGGAGGTGCTGCCGCTGGCGACGATCACGTCGTTCATCGGGATCATGCTTGTGGTCGTCTTCTTCGTGACATCGTCAGACTCCGGCTCACTCGTCATCGACACGATCACGGCCGGCGGCAAGATGGATGCGCCCGTTTCCCAACGGGTGTTCTGGGCCACCTTTGAAGGTTTGGTCGCCATCGCGCTCCTGCTCGGTGGAGGGCTCGGCGCGCTGCAGGCGGCTGCCGTCTCAACCGGCCTACCTTTTGCAGCCGTCTTATTGTTGGGCACCGTGGCGCTCGTCATGGGCCTTCTCAGTGAACCGCGGAAGCGGGACGCAAAGCCTGCCGTCTGACCTATTGCGCTGGTCCGGGCCGCCATCGCGGCCCGGCCAGACCTCGTGCCGTGCAATCCTGGCGGCTAGAGAAGCACGCCCTGCAAAAGCGACATGGCGGTGGAACCACCTTCCGTGTTTACAAAGTCCAAGACCACCGGAATGAACTCCTGTACCATTTCCGGCGGTAAACCAAGCTGACTGAACGCATCGGCCAAAGTCGCCATTGTACCGACGGTCCCGCCCATGTTTTGGGCCATACCCAGCGCATCGGATGGAACCTTCGATGCAAGGTCGCTCAGGCTCCCCACACCTTTGGCACTCTCAGGCGCCGTCGCGTCACGGGGCGCCGCTGCAACGGCCTCCTTATCCTGTGCCGGCGCCTTAGTGACGTCCCCTTCAGCTGGCTTGCTCGCCGCCGCGTCATCGTCACTCGAGGATAGCGAAGGAGCCGCGGCCAGCAGTGTGTCCATCCCCGGCACGGCGGCGGCCACTTGTGCAAACTGATCCGGTGCGAGGCGATCCTTCGCCAAGCTGAAAATGGCGCCAGCACCGCCGGCCGCTTGCGTCGACGTTACGCCCAATTGCGACACAAGCAACTCGACCAGAGCAAGGGCTTGCGCGGAGCCCGTCTTGATCGGAGCAAGCGCGATACCGACAACAAGAACAAGCAGAATTCTGAAAGACGTCCGCGGCATGTTTTCCTCCAAATTGTAGTTTTCCGAGACCGGCACCCCGGATTGTTCCGATCTGTCAGCCCGTTCTGGAACATGCCGACGTGACCGTCATGCCATTGGGCGCGCGCTCGTTCAACAGCATCTCATGAGCCGACACCTGGCGCGTCCAGAAATAGAAGGGTTCACGTGGAAAGATCGGGTTTGATGTTGTTGCTTCGCCCTGCACGGTCAGCCCGTCGTCGGTCACGTTCCACGCGCCTTCAAACCGGATATCGAAAGTGCCGTTGACCGTTTGTTTGGAGCCTTGGCCGCGCGCGGTGCCGTCGCCGCTCACCTCCATGGCAAACGTCTCAATCTTGTTCCCCACGGTGTTGCCGGAGGCCGCCCAGCCATTCCGGCACGACCACGCGCCAACGGGATCCAGATCGGCAGCTGCCACGTCTACAACCAACACGAGGGCACTGCCTGCCAGGATCAGAAATGTGTTGC
>CAZUDB010000024.1:0-44871 GCA_964619055.1 uncultured Rhodospirillaceae bacterium | reverse complement strand
GGTGCCATCGACTGTTGCGGTCGCGTCCAAGAGCCTGCGCGTCGCCGTCGATGACGACCATTGGTCCTGCGGCGTTTGTCGTTTGGGTACCGCACCGGTCATGCTACCAGGCAAACGCAAAATCGGCAGAAACAGGGCAGGTCTGAGTCGGGAATGGCGGACACGTGGGACGGATCTGATGCGGAGCGTGTTGATAAACCGCCATCCGCCCCAGCCGGAACGAGGTGGCGGGTTCGCCGCCTGCTGCGCTACGTGCTGATCGCACTCGTGATCGTAGCCGTCAGCCCGACCGTGTTCATTCTTGCCTACCGGGTCATCGACCCGCCCGTGACGCCGCTCATGCTGATCCGCTTGGGGGACGGCGAGGGGATCGAAAAGCACTGGCGGGAATTGGACGACCTCTCCCCCCATCTGGCTCGCGCCGTGATCGCATCCGAAGATAATCTATTCTGCCGCCACAACGGCTTTGATTTGAAGGCTTTGAAAGAGCAGCTCGAAGCTTGGCAAGACGGCGCGCCGGTGCGCGGCGCCAGCACGATTTCCATGCAAACGGCCAAGAACATTCTCCTCTGGCCGAAACGGAACCTGTTCCGCAAAGGCATCGAGGCCTGGATGACCCTGCAGATCGAGTTGATCTGGCCAAAGACGCGGATTTTGGAGGTTTATCTCAACATCATTGAAACCGGCCCCGGTCGCTATGGTGCTGAAGCAGCGGCAATGGCGGCCTTCGGCAAATCCGCCCTACACCTAACGACCCGCGAGGCGGCCCTGATTGCAGTCACCCTGCCGAATCCCCGGCAGCGGTCGGCGGCCAACCCTTCGCCGTCTTTGCGGCGGCTGGCCCACACGATCCAAGCCCGGGTCAAGCAGCTCGGACCGCTTCTGGACTGCGTACCCTAATCATCTTGACTGGGTGGCGATGCCAGAGCGCGCAGCTTCCCGAGGCACGCTTCGCGGTCAGGGCGAAAATCCTCCGCTTGCCACCACGACTCCACGGCCGCAAGCAGCTTGCCGACACGAGGTCCCGCCGGAAGGCCGAGCTTCAGGGCATCTCTGCCCTTCAGCGGAAACGAGATCGGGATCCAGCCGTCGATCAGGCGCAAGCTCGCGATCCAAGCCTCCGTACGGGCGGGCGGCAACGGTGCGTTTTCGGCCAAATCATCGGCCCAGGCAAGAAGCAACCGGTCGCGCGTGGCCTCCACACCCATTTCATAAAGCATGCGACGAAGGGCTCGCTCGTTCAATGCGGGCGCCGGCTTGGGGAAGGTCCCGGACATCATCGTAAAGAGCCGTCGCCTCTCCTCGTTTGAAAGCTTGAGCCGATCTGCAACCGCCTCCACCCCCGGTGATCCCGCGGCCAACACCACGCTAGCCAACCTACGCAACGGGGCCGGAGCAACCGACGGCTCGCACAACGCGCGTGTCTCAAGCCAAGACAGCATGCGAAGACCGCCCAGGTCTCGCGCGCCGCCGCGTGCTTCCGGAAGGAGGTGTCGGAGCACGCCTTGATCCCGCATCAAACCAACCACGCCAGCCGGATCTGGCGCCAGCAGCGTCTTCAACATCTCAACTCGAACCCGCTCGCCGGAGAGATCTTTGAGCGCCGCCGCGTGCTCGCGGCAAGCAGCCAACGCATCAGGGTCAGGCGGGGGTCGGCCATAATGGGCATAGAAGCGAAAGAACCGCAGCAAGCGCAGGCGATCCTCGGTGATCCGGGCCTGGGCATCGCCCACAAACCGGATACGACCCTGGCCTAAATCATCGAGGCCATGAAAGTAATCATAGATCGCCCCATCTTTGTCACAGGACAACGCGTTCACGGTGAAGTCCCGGCGAGCGGCATCGGCGACCCAATCATCGGTAAATGCAACGCGGGCACGTCGGCCGTCGGTTTCCACGTCCAACCTCAAGGTCGTGATCTCGAAAGGACTGCCCTCCATAATCGCCGTGATCGTGCCGTGGGCAATACCCGTCGGAACGGCCTTGATACGCGCCTGTCGCAGCAACGCGATCACGGCCTCGGGCGGCTCTGGCGTCGCGATGTCGACATCGTGCACGGTACGATTGAGAACCGCATCGCGGACACAGCCACCAATAAAGCGTGCCTCCGCCCCGTTGCAGGTCAGCGCCGTCATCACGGCTGATGTCTTGGGCGATGTCATCCAAGGTTGAGGCGGCAGTTGACCAACCGGAAGCAGCGGTGGCTGGCCGGGCCGATCGCCTTCCCCCCAGCGGTCCCGATCGGCGCTCATCGGATTTCCGCTGGAACGACCTTTCCATCTTCGAAGCGGGGAGCGATGATCTTGCTGCCGGGAGCGCCCCCCTCGGTGAATGCGACCAAACCAAGCACACTGACTCCAAGAATGAGGCCGGCCACAACGGCCCAGAACCAAGGGCCGCTCGAGATCCGCTTCATCATTTCGCCGTCCTTTCGGCTCGCCAGCCAAGCCCAAACAACGAAGCCCACGAGAGGCAGCAGGAACGGAATCAGGTATTTCAGCATGATCGACCTCGGCGGCCCGCCCGTCAGCGGCTTAACCGCTGATACAAGCTGATCAGCATGCCGGCCGTGGCTCCCCAAATGAAGTACTGTTGATATGGCATGGCGTAGAAGTGGCGGGTCACACCCTCGAATTCTGCGCTGCATTGTCGATGGTTGATCGGATTGAGTAGAAAGGCGAGTGGCACCTCAAAGACCTCGGCCACCTCGTCGGGATCCGGTCTCACGTCGAACGGTGTTGAGACGATGCCAACGACTGGCGTCACGACAAAACCTGTGCGCGTCACGTAGAGCTCCAAGGCGCCAATAATCTCAATGTGGCGCCGGCTTAAGCCGACCTCCTCTTCCGTCTCACGCAGCGCGGTATCCTCTGGCCCGTCGTCGTCCGGCTCAACGTGGCCGCCAGGAAAGCTGATCTGCCCGGCATGGTGCGCAAGATGGGGAGTGCGGCGGGTAAACAGTACCGTGAAGCCATCAGATCGCTCGACCAACGGCACGAGTACCGCAGCGGGCTTCAGCGGGGGTATCGGCTCCAGGCCGGGATTCAGATTGTGGTCACCGCGTTCCGGCTCAAACCGTGCGGGCAGGGTTGAAGTCCATGGCTTGGCGCGCAGCGGCGCAAACCGCTGCGACAGTGCCTCGCGGGTCCAAGGCGCGCCTGCAGGTTCGCGGTGCGGCGGCGCAGAGGTGCGTGATGGGAAGCTCACAGCGCTTGGTCTAGCCGTCCGAGAGGAAAAAACTCGCCGCTGCTCCACACACCCACTACCGTCGCGTTGCTAGGCGCTGCGTCCCGATCGGCAATCGGCTCCTTGGCATCGGTACCGGGAACGCCGAGTTCGACTAGTTCGTAGAATACCGGGCGACTGATCCGCGCGCTCAGCCCGGGGCGCACGCGCAAATATGGCCGCGGCTCATTGGTCACCGGATCGTGAACCACTTTAAGCGGGTGATCTCGGTCCAGAGTCACGATCTCGTCGATGTTAGTGCGGACACTTAAGACCTGTTCCGCACCGCAACCGGCCGCAAACAACTCCACGCCGAGAAATGGAACGTCGTCCACGTGGACTTGGCACATTTCAGCCGGTGTCACAAGCCAGTACCGCCCCGCCGAATCGCGGAACAGCACCGATGCGAACAGGCAAACCAACTCCTTGCGACCGATCGGCGAGCCCTCATAATACCAGACGCCGTCCCGATCGATCCTTATATTGATGTCATCGCAGATGACGCGTCCCCGAGCACCGGCCGGTGGAACGGAGTCGGGAAATTCGATGGGCGCGTCATGAACTTCGAGGTTAACGGGATCCATGGCTAGCTCATGTTTTGACATTGGGGTCCCGGTCAAGTGTTCGATTGGGCGGAATTTGGAGCGGGTGTCATGACGCCATCAACCTTGGCACAACCAAATGGCGCCACTAACGTGTCATATAGTGCGTCGATCTCCGAGGTCGATCAACTTACGGGTCAATTGGTCCAACGCATCTCCGACGCGCGCGCGGCCGTTTCTCGGATCATCTTTGGTCAGGAGCGCGTGGTCGAAGAGACCTTGATCACGCTGCTCGCCGGTGGCCATGTGCTTCTCATTGGCGTTCCTGGGCTCGGCAAAACCCGATTGGTGGAAACACTGGGCACGGTGTTCGGCCTACAGGAGCGGCGCGTTCAGTTCACTCCGGACCTGATGCCGGCCGATATTCTCGGCTCCGAGGTGTTGGAGGAGTCGGAAAACGGCACGCGGTCGTTTCGTTTCATTCCGGGCCCGGTGTTTTGCCAGCTCTTGATGGCCGACGAAATCAACCGGGCCAGCCCACGCACGCAATCGGCGCTGCTGCAGGCCATGCAGGAGCATCGCGTTTCCGTCGCTGGGCACTATCACGTGTTGCCAACGCCATTTCATGTGCTGGCAACACAAAATCCGCTCGAACAGGAGGGCACCTACCCGTTGCCCGAGGCACAGCTGGACCGATTCTTTATGCAAGTGGATGTGGGTCATCCCGACCGGGAGGCGGAACGGCACATTCTCGTCGCCACCACCGGGCCGGAAGAAGAAACGCCCCAGCAAGTGATGACGGCGGAAGAGTTGTTGGCAGCGCAAGCCCTTATCCGTCATGTCCCCGTCGGCGAGAGTGTCGTGGAGGCGATCTTGACGCTGGTCCGCTGCGGTCGACCTGAGGGTACTGACGTGGCAGAGGTGCGGCATGCGGTGTCTTGGGGACCGGGACCGCGAGCCTCGCAAGCCCTGATGCGGGCAGTCCGTGTTCGAGCCGTCATTGATGGCCGAGCCGCACCGTCCATCGACGACGTTTTGGCACTCGCCCATCCAGTGCTGCGCCATCGCATGGCGCTCAGCTATGCTGCCCGCGCTGAGGGGATTAGCATCGACACTGTGATTGACCGGCTGTGCGAGCGGATCGATCAATCCTGACGGCGTGGCGCCGGCGCTGGTCGTCTGCGGTGTCGGGCGGTCCGGCGAGCAGAGAGAGCCCCATGCCTTTGGGCGGATCGTCAGTGGATGCCGGTGGCAACTATTTGCGCGCGGAAGCGCTGGCCTCAAGCCTGCCTGCATTGTTGGTGGCAGCCGAACGGATTGCGGCGACGGTTGCCCAAGGTATCCATGGACGGCGCCGAGTCGGACCGGGCGAGACCTTCTGGCAGTTCCGCCGTTACGAACCAGGTGACTCCGCCAGTCGCATCGACTGGCGCAAATCGGCACGATCACACCGCACCTACATCCGCCAGACCGAGTGGGAAGCCGCACAATCGGTTTGGCTGTGGCGAGACCGCTCGCCGTCCATGGAGTGGCGATCCCGACCTGATTGGCCCACCAAGCGCGAACGCGCCGAACTGATGTTGCTCGCCGTAGCCGCGCTGCTTGCTCGCGGTGGGGAGCGCATGGCGCTTCTCGGTCATGACCTGGCCCCGGCTACGGGTCGCGCGACGGTACGGCGGCTGGCAACCACGCTTGTCCGAGGCACGATCTCGGGGCAGCCGGATGCGCTTGCCGAAGATCAGGGACTGCCAACCGCCCAGCCCCTACCCCGCCATTCGAACCTCGTGCTGTTTGGCGACTTTCTGTCGCCGCTAGAGGATATTCAGGGCGTCGTCACCCACTATGCCGGCCGCGGAATCCGCGGTCACCTGGTGCAAATTCTCGACCCGGCTGAAGAAACGCTACCCTTTGCTGGGCGAGTTCGGTTTGAAGGGGTCGAGAATGATGGCGAAGTGCTGATCCGGCGAGTTGAAGATGTACGCGAAACCTATCGAGGCGCCATGGCCGCCCATCGCGCCGAACTGAATACGCTGGCACGTGCCGCTGGATGGACCTTGGCGGTAGACCACACCGACCGGCCGCCCCAGTCGGCATTGCTTGCCCTTTACCTGGCTCTTTCGGAGCACCCGTAATATGGCTGGCGAGCAAACCGGGTTCGCCACGCTATGCTGAGTCTTGGCGCCCTATCGTTCGCGACGCCGGTTGCGCTGGCCGCGCTGATTGTCTTACCGGTCATTTGGTGGTTGCTGCGGGTGACGCCACCGACGCCGTTGCTCGTGCGGTTTCCACCGATACGGTTGCTGCTCGGTCTTCGCGCCAAAGCGGAAACAGCTCATCGCACCCCGCCATGGCTCCTTATTCTGCGGTTGTTCCTGGCGGGCCTGGTCATTGTGGCTGCTGCCCGTCCCCTTTTGAATGCGGCTGAGTCACTGCCGGGCTCGGGTCCGGTGGTGTTGATCGTCGATGACGGTTGGGGTGCGGGCGTCCATTGGGATGACACGATTGTGGCATTGACGGGCTTACTCGATCGCGCCGAGCGCGATGAACGCCAAATCATCTTCGCGACCACAGCCGCGCGCGAACCGACGGGAACGGTGGGTGACACAAAGCTGGGCAGTCAGCCACTTGTCCTGCCTGCAGCGTCGGCTCGGCCTGTGGTCGCGGCTTTGGCGCCCAAACCCTGGCTTTCGGATCGGAAAGCTGTTGTTAGTGCTCTATTGGCCATGCCGGCGCTTACCTCCGCACCACCGGCGGCAATCTTCTGGCTGAGCGACGGCCTGCGTCACGACGTCAATGCCGAGGCCGGGCGTGACGACTTGCCGGCCCTGGCCGATCAGTTGCGGCCGTTTGGCGCCGTCACCGTCCTAGCACCGGAGCCGGCGGATACCGCCGTCGTCCTGCGACCGCCGAAGCGGGAAACGGACCCTGCGGCGATTGTGGCCGAGCGGGCCTCTGGCGATTCCCGAAAGCACACCGTGACCGCCGTCGACGATGATGGTGTCGTGATTGCTCGCCTGACCCTCGATTTCGGCAACGGCGTAGAACGGGCTGAGGGTAGCCTGGACGTGCCGCCCGATCTGGCACGACGGATCGCGCGCCTGCGCATTGAACCGGAAACGAGCGCCGGCGGCGTGGCCCTTCTGGATGAACGTTGGCGCCGCCGCCCCGTTGGCATCGTCGCACCTGGAGGTACGACACCGGACCTGCCGCTGCTCGGCGCCGCGTATTACCTCTCCAGGGCTCTGGAGCCCGTGGCCCAGGTCCATCAGGATAGCCTTGACGTCCTCTTGAATCGGGAACTCGCTGTAGTAATCATTGCCGATGGAGACGTGCCGGAAGGCTCGTCGCGCATCGACTTGGTAGACTGGATCGAAAACGGCGGTGTGCTCCTGCGCTTTGCTGGCCCCCGATTGGCAGCGGCAGCCGCCACGGACGTCGATGACCTACTTCCCGTTCGGCTTCGGCCCGGCGACCGCACCCTTGGTGGTGCTCTGGCGTGGGGTGAGCGGGCCGGGCTCGCCCCGTTTGCCGAAAACGGCCCCTTCGCGGGTCTGATCGCGACGCCGGACGTCGAGATCCAACGCCAGGTCCTGGCGGAGCCGTCGCTCGATCTTGATGCTCGTACGCTCGTCCGCCTTAGCGATGGAACACCACTCATCACAGGCAATCGACGTGGGGACGGTTGGATCATTCTTGTCCACACCACAGCCGACCCCTCCTGGTCGAACCTCGCGTTGTCGGGCTTGTTCGTCGAAGTTCTTGAACGCATCGTGGCCTTGAGCCAGGGCGTTTCCGCAGGACCCGGAGGTCCACCGCTTCGCCCCCTTGAAGTCATGGACGGTAAGGGCAGGCTTGGCCCCCCCTCGTCTTCGGCGCGACCCATCGATGCTGACGCGTTTGCGGTCACAGCGATCGGGCCTCGCCACCCGCCCGGCCTCTATGGCCACGGCCAGGACCGTCGTGCCCTGAACCTGAGTGCCCAGTTAGCCCAACCGAAGCTGTTAGGCCCTCTTCCCGCCGGCATCGCTCTAGGCGGCTACGAACTGGCGGAGGAAACCCCGTTGGCACCATGGCTGCTAGCCGCTGCGCTGGCCTTGGCGCTAATCGACATGGTCGTTAGCCTCTGGCTGCGGGGATTGCTGCGACTGCGGGCAAGGCGCGCTGTAACGGGCACGGCCGCGATCGCCCTGTTGGTTCTGGTCACGCCCATGACATCGTGGTCACAAACGGTGGTCGCGGACGGCACCGCCGTGGCGGAAACGCTAGAGACGCGCCTCGCCTGGATCGTCACAGGCGACGCCGCCGTCGATGCCGTCAGTGATGCTGGGCTTGCCGGGCTGTCGGCGCTGATCGAGCGGCGTACGGCCGTGGAACTGGGGACGCCCGTTGCGGTCAATCCTGCCGACGACGAACTCGCCTTTTTTCCGCTGCTGTATTGGCCACTACTCCCCGGTGCCGATTTACCGTCGCCCCGGGCGGCGGAAGCGCTCAAGGTCTATCTGGCAAACGGCGGAACGATCCTGTTTGACACTCGGGACCAGGGCATGGGCGGGCAGCGCTCAGGTAACTTGCGCGCGTTGGCGAACGTGCTGGATCTGCCGGCCCTCGTCTCCGTTCCGCCCGAACATGTGCTCGGGCGTTCGTACTACTTGCTCGACGCTTTTCCGGGACGATGGACAGGCGGCCTGGTCTGGGTGGAGCGCGAAGGCAGTGCCCTTCACGATGGGGTTACGGCCGTCGTTGCCGGTGGTCATGATTGGGCCGGCGCCTGGGCCCTGGATGAGAGGCGCCGGCCGATGTTTGCCGTTGTGCCGGGCGGTGAGCGCCAGCGGGAATTGGCCTATCGCTTCGGCATCAACCTCGTGATGCACGTGCTGACGGGCAATTACAAAGCCGATCAGGTCCATCTGCCGGCGATCTTGGAGCGGCTTGAGCAATGACGGGCGCGCTCGCCGGCTCGATCACCGTGGCGCCCGTGGTGCCGTGGCCGCTGATCGCCGCCCTCGGTGCTATCGCGGTCATGCTCGTGGCCATCAGTATCTGGCGGCGCGCCCGCGGCTGGCCGCTCCGGCTCGCCGTAGCCATCGTGCTGGTGGCAGCACTTCTGAACCCGGCCGTTGTCCGGGAGCAACGCTCACCGGAGCCCGACATTGCAGTCGTGGTTGTCGATGAGTCGAAGAGCCAATCCGTCGCCGGACGAACCGAGGCAACCCAGGCGGCGATCGGCGCACTGCGCGAACGCCTCGGCGCCTATCCGGATTTGGAGACGCGATTCGTCTGGGCGGGCTCGCCCTCACCCGAGGATGGCGACGAGGCCCGCGGTACACGCCTGCTCGGCGCCCTCGATCGTGCTCTTGTCGATGTACCGCTGGCCCGGCTTGCCGGCGTGATCATGATCACCGACGGGCAAGTCGCCGATATCCCAGTCCTTTCCGGTAGTGACGCGTCCGAACAGCCGGGCGATCAGCTGCTGTCGGCCGTTGACCGGCTTGACGTGGACGCGCTGCCAGATGCGCCCGTGCACGTGCTTCTCACCGGACGGCCCGGTGAACGTGACCGCCGGATCATCGTGGACCAGGCACCAGCCTTCGGCCTTGTCGGCCAGCCGCTGGCCATGTCCATCCGCGTCGAGGAAGTCGGGTCCGGTCAGTCTGACGGCACGGCTCCGCACGCGACCGTGCGTCTCCGTGTTGACGGCGATCGTGAAACCCTCCTTTCGCTGCCACCCGGTCGATCGGTGCCGGTACCTCTGACCCTCAATCATGCGGGACCAACCGTTGTGGAGTTGGACGTAGAAGCAACCCCCGACGAGGTGTCGGCGCTGAACAACCGCAGTGTGGTGGTCGTCAACGGTGTGCGCGACCGCTTGCGCGTGCTGCTGGTTTCCGGTCAGCCCCACCCGGGCGAGCGGACTTGGCGCAATCTCCTAAAGTCGGATCCGGCCGTTGATCTCGTCCACTTCACGATCCTCCGGCCGCCCGACAAGGATGATGCCGCGGCAATTAATGAGCTTTCCCTGATTGCTTTTCCGGTGGACGAGTTGTTCGAGGAAAAGCTGTACGAATTCGATCTTATCGTCTTCGACCGCTACGTCCTGCGCGGTGTGCTGCCTTGGCGTTACCTGGCGCGAACAAGCGATTTTGTGCGGGCGGGCGGGGCCCTGCTGCTGGCGGTCGGACCGGAGTTTGCGACACCGCTGTCCCTATTTCGCACGCCCCTTGGGGAAGTCATGCCGACGGCCCCGACCGGCAATATCATCGAAGAAGCTTTTCGGCCATCGATTACGGTGCTGGGTCACCGCCATCCTGTCACCTCCGCGCTGCCGGGAGAGAGCATCGTCGGCGCGGGTTCGGGCGATGCCGCTTCCGAGCCGGTATGGGGTCGTTGGTTCCGGTTGGTCGAAGCGGAAGAGCGCTCTGGCGACACGTTGATGACCGGTCCGGGCGGTCGTCCGTTGTTGGTCGTGGATCGAGTGGGTTCCGGCCGCATTGCTCAGCTTCTGAGCGACCATCTTTGGTTGTGGGCACGTGGATATGACGGGGGCGGTCCGCATGGTGAGTTGCTGCGCCGCCTCGTCCACTGGCTCATGCGGGAACCCGAACTGGAGGAGGAACGGCTCACGGCCAGCGTCGACGGCGATGACCTCGTCATTCAGCGTCGAAGCCTGTCACCAGAGCCCATAGAGATCATCGTTACGGCACCCGATGGCACCACGCGCGAACTGGTCCTGGAGCCCAGCCCCAACGGTCTCGCCGAAGCCGTAACGGCTGCCGATCAAAGTGGGCTCTGGCTCATTGGGGACGGTGACCAGACCACATTTGCCGCCTCAGGCCCGCTCAACTCGATCGAGCTGGCCGATCTCCGGGCGACGGCAGATTACTTGGGACCCGTCGCAGCCGCCACCGACGGAAGTGTGTCATGGCTGGCGGACGGCCTGCCATCCATGCGCCGCGTCCTGCCGGGTCGCGACACGGCGGGTGAGGGCTGGATGGGCTTGCGGCGAAACGGAGCCTCCGTGGTCACGGGCGTTCAGCGGGTGCCGCTGATGTCGGCCCTTGTGTTCCTCGCGCTGGCTCTCGGCGCTCTCGGGGCCGCCTGGTGGCGGGAGGGCCGTTAGCGGCGTAGCGGCCACAACAGCGAACCGCGATGTCGATCAGGCCGTCGCCTGTTTGCGAAAAGCACGCGCATACCAGCCGTCCTCGGCCAGCAGCGCATCGTGATGACCGACCGCATCGATGCGACCACCCGCCATCACGACGATCTGATCCGCGGCCGCCACCGTGACGAGGTGGTGACCGATGACGATGATCGTCATGTCCCGGCTCGACCGCAGCTCCTGCAACGTCTGACGGAACAGGCCTTCGGAGTCAGCGTCAAGATGGCTGGTGGGTTCATCGAGAACCAAAATGGTCGCCCGGCGTAAGAGCGCCCGCGCCAAATCCAGGCGTTGCCGCTGGCCGCCGGATAGGCCAATTCCGCCCGCTGGCAGTTGCGTATCATAGCCTTTGGTCAGCGCCATGATGAAATCGTGGGCACCGGCGCGCCTGGCAGCCTCGCGGATCTCGTCGACACCGGCGCCATCACAGCCGTAGCGGATGTGATCGGCAGGCGTGCCACTGAGAATCAGCGGTGTTTGCGGAACGAAGCCGATCGAAGCCCTCAGCTGGTTTCGGTCGATGTCGGTGAGCGCAATGTCGTCGAAAAGGATCCGCCCGGACGTCGGCTCGCGCATGCGCGGTAGCAGATCAACAAGCGTCGATTTGCCGCCACCGGAAGGGCCAACCAAAGCGGTGAGGCGTCGGGCGGGAATGACCAGATTGACACCCTCCAGGGCCCGCTGGGGTGCATCGGGATAGGTGAAGGATACGGCCTCAAACCGGATCTCGCGGTCCAGTTCGGTAAAACCCTTACCGGCGGCCGTGCCTTCCGCAGCAGCTGCAACGGCGTCCAGCCGTTCCAGCACTGCTGCGGCCGATCCCTCGGTCGTCAACACAACCTGGCGCGTTGTTAGCACCTGTCGAAAGATCGGCAGCATCCGCACCAGCACCAGGATAAACAACCCGAGCGTGTCGATACCAAGCCCAGCCAGACGAACACCGACGTAAACCAGGACCAGCGCAGCGCCGGCAACCATTGGCTCCATGAGCGTTGCTTGTTGGGCCGCCAAATACAACGTGGCCGTCGCGCGATCTCGTTGGACGTCCGCCAGTTGGCGAAAGTGGCGTGCCTCGTTGGCCTCGGTGCCGGACAACCGGATCAGCCTGATCTGGGTCAACCGTTCGGCCAAGTACCCCGAAAGCCGCTGCATCGCTTCCGTAAATCCGTATCCGACTTGCCTGGTTCTGTGCAGAAGGCCACGCAGCGCGAACGCCACACCGCCGAGGACGACCGCTCCCAGCGCGGCCATCGTTGGAGACAGTACCACCAACACAACGGCATACATGGCCGCCAGGATCGAGAAGCCGAGGAAATCCAACTGGTGGATGATATGGTTGATTGCACGCTCGGACTGGCGCACGAAATCATCAACGCTTTTTCCTGACGCTTCGCGTTCATGGTAGTCGATGGATGCGCCCAGGTAGCCTTGAAACATCCGTTTCTGCAGGTCGGCAATCAGATTGCTGCGAACGCGCGCCGTGTAAGTCATTCGCAGGTAGATGAAAACCTGGCGGCAGACAATGCTGAGGAAGGCCGCGATCAGGAGTGAGGCAAGCGACACCGGCACGCCCACGAAACCGAAGGCCTCAACCAACATCTGCCACAACCTGGAGTCCGCCGTCAGCGCATTGAGGTCTTCACCAGCTTGGATGAACTGAAAGATCGGCAATGCCATGCCGATCCCGATACCCTCGAATGCGGTGGTCGCGAGGTACAGGCACAGCAACGTCGCCATGGACCGGCGGCGAAAGCCAAGCCGGCGGGCACGGCTAAAAAACGGTTCGTCCATGGTCCCTCGGGAATAACAGGCCGCACCGGGAGGATGCGAACGGTGGAACCGCCCGCATCGGCTAAAGCCTCAATTGCTCGGACCGTGCCCATGGCACACCAGGGTGTCAAGCACCAGTCGGCTACGCGACGGCGTCGAAAACGTCAGGCCGCTGCGTTGTCGCTGTTGCCGTTCGGCTCCAACCCTTCGGTCCGGTCACCGGCTACCCGCGCCTCACCGGCGCGGTCTTCATCTGTCGCGCTAGAATGGTTCAACCATGCAAACAACGCCGTAGCAACCGCGGCGCCAGCCAGCTGGGCGACAATGAATGCCGGCACATGGGCCGGTGTGATGCCGGAAAACGTATCCGTGAAGCCGCGGGCGATCGTGACGGCCGGGTTGGCGAACGAAGTGGACGAGGTGAACCAGTATCCTGCTGTGATGAACAGTCCTACGGCGAAGGGCACGGCATCCGGCCGGCTGCGCAAGCAACCAAGGATCGTGGCGACAAGCCCGAAAGTCGCCACTGCTTCACCGAGCCATGGACCAACTCCGGTTCGCTCCTTGGTTCCCAACATTAACGCCGGCTCACCAAACATCAGGTGCGCAATCACGGTCCCGGCGACCGCTGCGACGATCTGAACAACCCCGTAAAGGGCGGCGACGCGTGCCGAAATTTCTCCACGCAGGACAAAACTGAAGGTCACGGCTGGATTAAAATGCGCGCCGGACAGCGGGCCGAAGATGAGGATCAACACGACCAAAATGGCGCCCGTCGCAACGGTGTTGCCAAGCAGCGCGATCGCCATATTGCCGTCGGCCAGTCGCTCAGCCATGATTCCCGAACCGACAACCGTGGCCAGCAACAAGGCGGTGCCAATGGCCTCGGCCACAAGGCGGCGGGGCAGGTCCACGGTCCGCATCGATCCGTTCGTTTCCCTTTTTCAAGATTGGTCTGGCCAAAGCTAAAGATGACCAGACATTTTCCTTGATCCGGCCAGTTGATTCTATCGGTAGCCAGCCCTGCGTGAGGCGATAACCGATGGCCGTGCTCGGTCGAAAGTTTTGCCGAAGCTGACGGAGCTTGACAACCCATTATCGGCGCTATATATCACGCCAATACATATCGCCATGGAATACGCTGATCCCACAGGCTGTGCTGAGTCTAGAATGGAGCCGCTTAGGATATAACAATGGATGTCAAAACGCTGTGCCTCGGTGTGCTCATGCTCGGTGACGCAAGTGGCTATGAGATCAAGAAACACTTTGAGGACGGGCCTTTTGCTCATTTCCACGCTGCCGGCTTCGGATCGATTTATCCGGCTCTAAATGCGCTCCTTAGTGACGGCCTAGTGACCTGTAAGATACAAAGCCAAAGCGGTCGCCCCGACAAGAAGATCTATGCCATAACGGATGCAGGCCGGCAGATGTTTCGTCGGGCCATCCACAAGCCGCCAGCCCCCGACACATTTCGCTCCGAAACTCTGTTCATGTTGTTTTTTTCGGATCTTTTGGAGCCGACCCACCGGCGTGCCGTTTACGATCGTTACTTGGAGCTGCATCGGGACCATTTGGCCCGCATGGACGCCGAAATAGGCTGCCACAGCTGTGCGGAACCAGAGGGTGAGAGCGCGGCCGCGCAGCGTGAAGCACGGTTGTTCGTGCACGGCCTTGGCCACGCAGTTTACCAAGCCGTGGTTGCATACATGGAGCGTCACAGGGGCGCGATGATCGATCCAACCGCCGCCAAACCCACTTCGATGACGCGATCGGGCGACGGCGCGGGCTTCGCGCTCCGTGCTGACGTAGCCAAATAGCGACGACTGTTAGCGCTAGGAAAACGTGTCGATGAAGCGCTCATATGTCATTGCCGCTATCATTGCCACTGTCGTTGTGGTGTGGATCGGCTCGGGCGTCATCTCGGAGTGGACCGAAACCGCCCCGGGACCGACGGAGCCGAACACCCCCGCCGAAGCGGTAGAGGTCGACGATGGTGCCGACGACGCTACACCGGCCGTTCAAGTCCGGACACTGGCGGTTGAACCCCATGCCCGCATTCTGTCGCGATTCGGCCGCACCGAGGCGGATCGCCGCGTGGCCGTTCACGCCGAAACAGACGGCCAAATCGTTGAACTGTTGGTTGAAAAGGGACAACCCGTCAGCGAGGGCGATGTCCTGATCCGGATCGCCATGGATGACCGGCAGCAGCAGCTTCGCCAGGCGGAAACCGCCGTCGAGCATCGCCGGGTTGCGTACGAAGCGTCGAGAAAGCTCCGACAGGACGGATTCCGGGCGCGTGTGACAATCGCAGAGGATGCCGCATTGTTGGCCGCGGCAGAGGCGGCCCTTGCAGCAATCCGCCTCGATGTTACGCGGACACAAGTGCGATCACCGTTCTCGGGCATCATCGACGATCTACCGGTAGAGATCGGTGACGTGTTGACGAGTGGTGGTGCAGACGGCAATACTACAATTGCTGAAATTGTTGATTTGGACCCACTGATTATAGCCTCAGAAGTGACCGAGCACGACATTCCCTACGTGAGTGTGGGCACACCCGCGGATGTGCGTCTGGCTACGGGCCAGGAGGTTTCGGGCGTGGTCCGCTACGTCGCACGGACCGCGCGGGAGACCACCCGAACCTTTCGTGTCGAGGTCGAGGTTCCAAATCCCGAAAACACCATTTCCGAAGGTCTGACCGCCGAGGTGCATTTGCGTCTCGGCACGGTGCCGGCGCACCTGGTCACGCCGGCGGTGCTGACACTCGACGATGCCGGGCGACTGGGCGTTAAGGCAGTGGATGACGACGACAGGGTGGCGTTTTTCCCGGTTCAGATCATTGACGACACCAAAGACGGCCTTTGGGTCGCCGGTCTGCCCGAAGCAGTTCGACTGATCACCGTGGGTCAGGAGTTCGTACTCACGGGCCAGCGTGTCCGTGCTGTTCCGGAAACTGGTGGAGATGCCGCTACGGCATCGAGTTCGGGCCCAACGCCGGCGACGGCTGTCGGCGGAGCGCCGTCCTGATGTCGTTGATCGACCTCGCGCTCAACCGCGCCCGAACGGTCCTATCCGCGCTCGCTCTGATCTTGCTCGCAGGGTCGGTGGCGTTCGTCTCAATTCCGAAAGAGTCCGAACCGGACATCAACATCCCGCTCATCTATGTGTCCATGAGTCTGGAAGGCATTTCGCCCGAAGATGCCGAGCGGCTGATGATTCGGCCCATGGAAAACCAGCTCCGAGCTATCGAGGGCGTCAAGGAAATGCGCGCCAAAGGTTATGAAGGCGGCGCCTACGTCCTACTCGAGTTCGAGGCCGGATTTGACGCCGATAAGGCGCTTCAGGACGTCCGCGACGAGGTCGACATCGCCAAACCGGAACTCCCCGAGGATGCCGATGAGCCCAATGTCGAAGAGGTCAATTTCAGTCTATTCCCCGTCGTTGTCGTCACGCTTGGCGGCGACGTGCCCGAACGCGCACTGCTTCGGCTCGCTCGCGACCTTGAGGACCGGATCGAGTCGATCCCGAGCATCCTGAAGGTCGACATCGCCGGCGACCGCGAAGAGTTGGTCGAAGTTCTAATCGACCCAATCGCCACCGAAAGCTATGGCCTTTCCCCCGACGATGCCTTCGACGTGGTCCGGCAATCCAATCTCCTGATCGCCGCCGGCGCGCAGGACACCGGCCAGGGACGCTTTTCAGTCAAGGTACCGGGCCTGTTCGAAGAAACGCGCGACATCGCCAATCTTCCCGTCAAGACCGAGAACGATGCGGTTCTTCAGCTTCTGGACATCGCGGAGGTGCGTCGGGCCTTCAAGGATCCGGAGGGATTTGCGCGCGTCAACGGCCGCCCGGCCTTGGCGCTGGAGGTGGTCAAGCGCTCCGGTGAAAACCTGATCGATACAGTCGAGCAGGTCCGCGCCGCCGTCGATGCGGAAATGGCCGGATGGCCCGAAAGCCTGAGATCGTCCGTCAGAGTGGCGTTTATCCAAGACAAGTCGGACGAAATCCGGTTGATGTTGAACGACCTTCAGAACAGCGTCGTGTTTGCGGTCCTGTTGGTGATGATCGTGGTCGTCGCCGCCCTCGGGGTCCGTTCCGCCGGCCTTGTCGGTGTGGCGATTCCAGGTTCATTCCTGACCGCCATCCTCGTGCTCTCCACCCTCGGTCTGACCATCAACATCGTCGTTCTGTTCTCTCTGATTCTTGCCGTCGGCATGCTCGTGGATGGCGCAATCGTTGTGACAGAGCTCGCGGACCGTAAGATGGTGGAAGGCGAGCCGCGCAAGCGGGCCTACGCGCTCGCCGCCAAGCGCATGGCTTGGCCGATTATCGCCTCTACCGCGACGACGCTTGCCGCGTTCCTCCCGTTACTGTTCTGGCCGGGCGTCGTCGGCGAGTTCATGAAGTACCTGCCGATCACCCTGCTCGCCACGTTGAGCGCGTCGCTGCTGATGGCGCTGATCTTCGTGCCGACACTGGGCGCTTTTATAGGCAAGCCCGGCGCCGCCGACCCCGAAACGATGAAGAGCCTCGCCGGGGGCGATGGGGCGGACTTGAGCCATGCCCGCGGCGTCACTGCACGCTATCTGACCGTGCTGCGAGCGGCGCTCAAGCATCCGGGCAAAATCCTCCTAGGAACCGTTGCTCTCCTCATCGCGGTTCAAGTCTCCTATGCGACCTTCGGGCGTGGCGTCGAGTTCTTCCCCGATGTGGAACCGGACTTCGCCAAACTCCAAGTCCGGGCCCGCGGCAATCTTTCGATCTGGGAAAAGGACGCCCTGCTGCTGGACGTTGAAACGCGCATTCTCGCCATGAATGAAGAACGGCACGAGTTCGACGCGGTCTACACGCGGACCGGTACCGACGAGCAGGGCGAGGAGGCCGACGACATCATCGGCACCATCACCCTTGAGTTCAGCCATTGGGAGGACCGGCGACCGGCGAGTGAAATCCTCGCCGATATCGATGCGCGAACGGAGGCAATTGCCGGAATCTATGTTGATCCGCGCGAGCAGGAAGCGGGCCCGCCCGTCGGTAAGCCCGTTCAGGTGGAGCTGTCCTCCCGCTTCCCACGACTGTTGGAACCGGCCGTCGAGCGCGTGCTGGAGGGCTTCGAGGCCGTCGGCGGCCTGATCAACATTGAGGATAGCCGGCCCTTGCCGGGCATCGACTGGGAGGTACGGATCGACCGGTCACAGGCGTCCAAGTTCGGCGTCAGTGTCGCCCTGCTCGGCAACTCGGTGCAGATGGTCACGAACGGCATGAAGGCGGGAGAGTATCGACCCAACGACACCGACGAAGAGGTCGACATCCGAGTCCGCTATCCCGAAGCGTGGCGCACGATCGATCAGTTGGATCGCATCCGCATCAACACAGATTTCGGGCCTGTGCCAGTCGGCAACTTCGTCACGGTGGTGCCCCAGCCCCGCGTCGGCACCGTTAATCGAACGGACAGCCGCCGCGTCATGACGGTCAAGGCCGACTTGGCCGAGGGCGTTCTGGCTGACGACAAAGTCAAGGCTTTGACCGCTTGGCTCGCGGACGCCGATTTGGACCCTCGCGTCGACTACCAATTCAAGGGTGAGGATAAGGAGCAGAAGGAAGCGGAGGCCTTTCTGTCGAAGGCTTTTGGGTTGGCCATCTTCCTAATGGCCATCATCCTTGTCACTCAATTCAACAGCTTCTATTCGGCCGGACTAATCCTGGGTGCGGTAATTTTCTCAACAATCGGCGTGTTTATTGGCCTCCTTATCACCGGTCAACCGTTCGGTATTGTCATGGGCGGCATTGGGGTGATCGCGTTAGCCGGAATCGTCGTCAACAACAACATCGTGCTGATCGACACCTTCGACCGCTTGAAAAAAACTTGCAAGGACCCGATGGAAGCCATCCTCCGCACTGGTGCTCAACGCCTAAGGCCGGTGATGCTGACCACGATCACGACGATTCTGGGTCTGCTGCCCATGGTCTTTGCGGTGAACATCGACTTCCTATCTCGGCACGTCACTATCGGCGCCCCGGCGACGCAATGGTGGACCCAACTCGCCACCTCGATCGTGTTTGGCCTCGCCTTCGCCACCCTGCTAACGCTGATCGTCACGCCGTCGGCGCTAATGCTTCGAGCCAATGTAAAAGCGTGGTGGCAACGGCGCATCGAGCGCCGGTCACACGGCGGCGATGCCGTCGTTACTGGCGCGGATAACGTATCACCATCATCGGGAACATCGGCGCTGCCTGGACCTAAAGCTGCTGCTGAGTAGGGGGCGCCTGGCGGCTGTCGAGCCCACGCAGCTCGCTTGTCTGAACACGTCCTTAGTCGTCGCGGTGCATTCGCTCCATGCGCTCATGCCGTTCTTGCGCTTCCAAGCTCAGCGTGGCAACGGGCCGCGCCTCTAGCCGGGAGATCCCAATGGGCTCTTGCGTTTCCATGCAATACCCGTAGGAACCGTCCTCAATCCGCTCCAGGGCTTCGTCGATTTTGGAAATCAGCTTTCGAGCTCGGTCCCTGGTTCTTAGCTCCAGCGCTCGGGCCGCTTCAGAGACGGCGCGATCCGCCACGTCCGCCTCGGCATCGCTGCCTTGGCGCAGCGAGTCCAACGTCTGCGTCGACTCCGTCAATAGCTCACCGCGCCACCGTAGCAGCTTGGCCCGGAAGTACTCTCGCATCACCGGATTCATGAAATCCTCATCGTCCCGAGGACGATACCCGGGTGGCACGACCACCAACGGTGCGGTGGCCATGTCCGCGTCTGTTGTGACGCTCATTATTATGTCAGCCCTTTGTTGCGCGACGCCCCGCTGTGGTGCGTTATCCACAGCGGGGACACTATAAAATTCACGTCCGCCCACTGCAACCGCTTTCTCCTATGAGGATGCCGCCGTAACTTTCTGAAAAATATAAAAAAATTTAGGATGAAGAACGCGATCACCCAAGCGGAGTCCGTGCGCGCGTCCACTTGGCCAACTCCACCTCAGCCCGCAACTCGATCGCCGACAACACACCCGCTAGGTCGGGATCAATCCCGTCCCGGCTGCCGCGACGTGCCATCGCGGCAATCTCTCGTAACCGGCTCGGCGGCACCGAGCCAGAAAGGATCTCGAGCCGCAACCGTTCGAGCGTATCCAACAGGCGGTGAGCCTGCTCGATGGCGCGATCGCGGGACCCGCCATCGGTGGCCGATCCAACGGCATCCAGCGTCTGGACTGCCAGGAGGGAAGCCGCCGGCGCAGTTTCGGCCACGGCGCTGTCCGCCGCAATGCTCGCCAACCCGGAGCCCGACAACACGCTGGCGAAGCCGGCGTTCTCATCCTTTGCGCCAGAGCCACGACCCCGCGCGCACCGCCCACCGGTCGCCGTCACTCCAGGCTTGCCGATTTTCACCAACCTACCCTCCGTGTTTTGGAGTCTTCTGTTGGAAAGACCCCTGTTCGGGTCATATGGTTCGCCTGAGTGTCCCTCTCTATGGTTAAAGTGGTATGAATGCCAGTACATAGGGCTCGTGCGCTGCGTTATGAGAATGATTTGCATTTTCAAAAATGCGGGCGTACGGTGGGGCATTAGCCGTAGAAAAAAGCTGGCTATTCGAAACCTGGAATATGAGGAGCAGGAGCAATGTCCCAAGGCCTATCGCTAAGGCGCTTCGCCCTTGCTGTATGCCTCACCTCAAATGGGTGAAAGCACCGTGGCGCGCCTCAAGGCGGAGGGTAGTGATAGTTTGGCCGACATTGTGGTCACCACTGATCTCGGGCGATTGAATAACTTGGTCACGGCTAACATGGATGGGGCCGCACGCTCCCTTAGTCGCAGTCCCGGGGCTGCGCTGCGCGATGTCCACTTGCCGCTGATCCGCGGCAGCGTTCTGACGGCCGCAATCCTCGTCTTTGTCGACACCATGAAGGACCTCCCGATCACAATCCTGCTCCGGCCGTTCAACGTCGAAACGCTCGCCGCGCGCGTTCACCAATATGCGTTCTCCGGATTACTGGAAGAGAACGCACTTGGCGCCCTGCTTATCGTCGCCACAAGCATTCTCCCCGTGGTCCTGTTGAGCCGGACCCTCGGTCGCTCACATCCGGTGGTGCAGACTCAAGCCATCACCGACGTGGTTCAGCCGTGAGTCCATTCGACGTCCGCACCGCTGGGGTGGACACGGCAGTCGGCCTCGCCATGGAGCGTATCCACCACACGTTTACGGGTGACCCCGTGCTGGGTGGCGTTGACGTGGCCGTCTCACGCGGCAGCGTGGCATGCCTGCTCGGTCCGTCCGGCTGCGGAAAAACGACGCTGCTCCGCCTCGCCGCCGGTTTGGAACGCCTGCAACAGGGCCGCATCACCATCGCAGAGCGTCCGGTGGCCGACGCCGGCTCAGGGCTCGACCTGGCACCGGAGGCCCGACGGGTCGGGCTGATGTTCCAGGATTATGCCCTCTTTCCCCACCTGACCGTGGCGGAAAACGTAGCTTTTGGCCTCACTCGCCATGGCCGTGGGCGCAACCGCCGCCATCATGTTCGGGCAGCGCTAGATCGGGTCGGGCTCGGCGCCCTGGCTGATGTTTACCCCAACACTTTGTCGGGAGGGGAGCAGCAGCGCTGCGCCCTGTTGCGCGCGCTCGTACCTGAGCCTGATGTACTGTTGCTGGATGAGCCGTTTTCGGGCCTTGATGTGACGCTGCGCGCCCAGGTGCGCGAAGAGACGTTGTCGATCCTGCGCGACGCCGGGATCGCCACTCTCATTGTCACCCATGATCCGGAGGAAGCCATGTTCCTGGCCGACGAGTTGGTGATCATGGAGCGTGGCCGCATTGTCCAGCGCGGCACACCGGAAGCGATCTACTTACGCCCGGAGACCGTGTTCGTCGCCGGCTTGTTCGGCGCCCCAAATCGCATTGACGGCACCGTGAACCCATCAGGCGTTATTGCCTCCCCGCTTGGCCCCTTGCCCGCGCCGCACTTGCGTGCCGGAGATTGTGCAAGCGTTTTGATCCGCCCGGAGGGCATCCTCGTGTCCCTAACCTCCGACCAGAACGCAGTTGACAGCACTGTCTGGGGCTGTGTCGTTTCCGCCCGCTTGCTCGGCCGGGCCAGCCAGATCCGCCTCCGCGTCGATGGACTGGCCGCGCCACTGGTAGCCCATGTTCCGGGTGTGGTCCTACCGGCGCCGGGAACCAGCGTTTCGCTTCGTCTGGAGCCGAACCGCGCCTTTGTGTTCGCTCACTCCGGCTAGAGCCCGGTAAATCCTGCCGGGACGCTTCGGGGTCAAGGCGCCCGGGACCGGATCGCAAACCCCGGCTTTCCGCCATTTTCATAACATCATCGAACCTGGCATGGCCGTTGCTTGTCGAGGCGCAAGCGATGGCATGCTGGGACACTTGGTGTTCGGCGTCGCCGTGGTCGCTCAATTTAACCCACTCCGGAGAGCCCGGCCCATGAGCGTGATCGGCCTATTTCAACCTAGCGTGCTCGGCATGGAAAGCCAGAGCCACGCCCTGGCTGCCACCGCACACAACATCAGCAACTTGCGGACCGGGGGCTTTAAGCGGACGGACGTTCATTTCCAAACCGTCTTAAGCGAGACCGTTTCGACCGTTCCGGGCGCCTCCACGTCCGAGCCGGCGTCCGGCTCGACCCACAGCGACTTCGGCGGTGTCCGCCCAAAGGACTACGCCCGGATCAGCCTCGCAGGCCAGATCGTGCCGACAGACCGCAATCTGGACGTGGCGATCAGCGGCAACGGCTTCCTCACCCTCAACACCAGCGCTGACGGCACTGGTCAGGCCCTGTTCGGCCGCGATGGCCGGCTGGAATTGTCGCTGCCGTCCTTGGGGGGCGTGCCAACAGAGGAAGCCTATCTGGTCGACAAGAACGGCTACTTCGTCCAGGGCTGGGAACGGGCGGCGGACGGCACCTTTCCGGGAACCAACGGCGAGCCGGGCGCCATCCGCCTCGACTCCGAGCACTTCGGCCCCGTCGGCGAGGCCACGACCAACGCCACCATGACCGCCAACCTGCCGGCCACGGCGGAGATCGGCGACGACTGGACGTATGCGGTCGATGTTTTCGACTCTGCCGCCGGTCGCCACTACGTCGACCTTACCTTCACCAAGTCGGCGACCCGAAGCTGGGACTTCGCCGTCGGCGCTGAGCCGGGCGATACCGTCACCGTGACGCCGCTCGCCAGCTTCAGCTTCACCTCGCTGCCGGCCCACACCGTAGACTTCGATGCCGCTGCGGGTACCGTCCGCCTTACCGCGACGGCAAGCGGCGATCCTGTCGTCGATGCTTTCGCTGGCCTTAGCATCGGTGATTCCATTGACGTCACGGGCAGCGGCGCGGCCGACGGAACGTTCACCATCGCGAATCTCACCGCTGACAGATCCGGGTTTACTGTCGACCCGTCGACCCCGCTGCCGGCGGCCGTAACCACATCGCTTCCGGTCGCCTTCTTGCGCCCCAGTGCTAGCGCTCTACCACTCACTTTTGGCGCCGACGGCTACGTGGCAAGCCCGTCTGAGTACACGATCACCATTGATCGTGCCGGCGGTACCACCACCGCGTTTACCCTGGACACATCCACAATGACCCAATTCGGTGATAGCACATTGGTCTCCGCCTTCGAGCGAAACGGCTACCCCCCGGGCCTACTGGAGTCTCTGCAGTTCCAAACCGATGGCGTCATCACCGGCATCTTCGACAACGGCCTGAACGCGCCGCTCTACAAGCTCGCGATTGCCGACTTCCATAACCCCGACGGTTTGGAGGAACGCAACGGCAACGTCTACGCTGAAAGCGAGGCGTCAGGGGCCGCTCTTATCGACGGAGCCGGAGTCGACGGGCGCGGCACGATCTTGGCGAACGCCCGAGAATTGTCCAACGTCGACATGGCCCAAGAATTCGACAAGATGATCAAAAGCCAGCACGTCTACAGTGCGTCGGCCCTGACGTTCCGAACTGTGGACGAGATGATCATCGTCGCCCGCGACCTGAAGCGGTAGCGTCATGACCTATCTTTCATCGCTCCGTTTTCGCCCGCCCCGCCTCCGAGGCCGGCGGCAAGAACTGCCGGCATCGGGGTCGAAGCTGCCGGGCGCCATAGACGCAGATGGCCCGGCCCTTCGCGCCGCGGCCAGCTTGGTGCTGTGCTTTTGCCCGTTGCCACACGTGGCACGGGTCTTGCTGAGATCAGGAAGCTCTCACGACCAGCGCCGGATGACTGCCATGACGTTCCACCTCGCACCGCTCGCCGCCATCCGCTCGGGCCGCCTTGCCGCCCGCATCCTGGTGGCTACGGTGTTGCTGTTTGGCGCGGTCGCACCCGCGGGTGCGGTTTCTCGCATCAAGGATATCGCCGACTTCCAAGGCATCCGCGATAACCAGCTTGTGGGCTATGGCCTTGTGGTCGGCCTGGACGGCACCGGCGACACGCTGAGGAACGGCGGGTTCACCAAGCAAAGCCTGATTGCGATGCTCAATCGCCTGGGCGTCAAGCCCACGGAAGACGGCCTCGCCTCCAAGAACGTCGCCGCCGTCATGGTCACAGCCGACATGCCGCCGTTCGCGCGCCAGGGCAGCCGCATTGACGTGCGGGTCAGCGCGCTCGGCGATGCGGAAAGCCTTCAAGGCGGCACGCTCCTGGTGACGCCGCTGCTCGGTGCCGATGGCGAAGTCTATGCTGTCGGACAAGGCCAGGTTGGGGTCGGCGGATTTTCCGCCAAGGGAGAAGCGGCTAGCATCACCCGTGGCGTACCCACGAGCGGTCGGATTGCCGGCGGTGCCATCGTGGAGCAAGAGGTGGGGTTCGCGCTGTCAAACCTGAACCCGGTCAAGGTTACCTTGCGCAACCCGGACCTAACCACTGCCCGCCGCGTCGCCCAGGCCATCAACGTCTATCTCGGAACCACGGCAGCTAGACTGACTGATCCGTCAACAATCGAGCTTTACGTGCCCGATGCTTACGGCGATCGTGTCGTGGATCTGCTGACCGACATCGAGCAACTCCGCGTCGAGCCGGATCAAATGGCACGCGTCATCATCGACGAACAGACGGGCATCATTGTAATGGGAGATCAGGTGCGGGTCAGCACCGTCGCCATCGCCCAAGGCAATCTGACAATCCGCATCACTGAAACCCCGCAGGTGTCACAGCCTAACCCGTTCGCCGAAGTGGGGGAAACCCGCGAAGTGCCGCGGACCGAGATCGAGGTGGACGACGACAGCAACAATCGCCTGGGCGTGCTGCAGGACGGCGTCAACCTGCAGGCCCTGGTCAACGGCCTCAACGCCCTCGGTGTCGGCCCCCGCGACATGATCAACATCCTGCAGGCGATCAAAGCAGCGGGTGCCTTGCATGCCGAGCTGGAGGTGATGTGATGACCGCTCTGTCTCCAATCGGCGCTGAGCTACACGGGGCGGGCATCCGGGTGCCGACCAAGCCTCAAATCGCTGGGCTCGGCAACGGACAGACCGACCCCGCGAAGATTCAGGCGGCTGCCGTTGAGTTCGAGGCCGTCTTCGTCGGTCAAATGCTCAAGCCCATGTTCGAGACCTTGAACATGGACCCGCCCTTCGGCGGCGGGTTCGGCGAGCGCGTTTGGCGCGATATTCTTGCCGAAAAGCTCGGCCGCTCCGTTGCCGAGGCCGGCGGCTTTGGTCTCGCCGATGCCGTCTCAGGCGACCTTATCGCCCTACAGGAAGCGGCCGAACGCGGCGCCGGACCGGACGTGCTCATGGATCGCGCCGCGGAGATCACAGGATCATGACCGACATGCCCGATCTAGCCCGCCTGCTGTCCGAGCTGTCGGACGCTGGTACAGCCTTTGCCGATGTGATGGGGCGCGAGAACGCCGCCCTTGCCGCGCACGACACAGCCGCGTCGACGGCTCTCTTGGGCGAAAAAACCCTTACGGCCAAAGCCTATTCCGCCCGCCTCCAATCGTTGCGCGAAGCGTCCTGTGATTTCCAGGATCTCAGCGATGATGATCGCCACTTCCTGGACGGCATCACGGCGCAGTTGGCGCCGCTTGCCGCCGAAAACGCCATGCGGCTCAAGGCTGCCGTCGAAGCGGGTCGGCGCCTGATGACGGCAGTGGCCGTGGCCGCGCGCGCGGCGACGCCGGGGCCCGGCACCTACTCACCCTCGGGCGCGGTCAGTTCGGACGGTCGCAATCGCGTGGCCGCTCAGCGCTCTCCGGCCATCAGCCTCAACCGATCCTTGTAAGAGACAAGGCCGAGCCAATGATCGGCGACCTGACACTCGCGTTACGAACGGCAAAAAGCGGCCTGATCACGAATCAGCAGGCCCTCAACGCGGTCGCCAACAACGTCTCCAACGTCAACACTGACGGCTACTCCCGCAAGATTGTCAATCTGCAGGAGCGGGTGCTGACGGGGACCGGTGCCGGTGTGGAGATCGCGTCGGTCACCCGCCTCGTGGACGAACAACTCCTGCAGGGCCTCCGCACCGAGACGGCGGTGTTGAGCGAGCTGAACGCGGAGCTCGCAACGCTAGACCGCCTCCAGGACCTCTTCGGACGGCCCGAGGACAACACCTCCATCAGCCATACGCTCGCCGATTTTGCCGCGGCTGCGGAGTCGCTCGCCCTCACACCCCACGGCACGCTGGAACAAAAAGCCGTCGTCGAGCGCGGGCGAGATCTGGCCGACCAGCTCAAAAGCATGACGACGTCGATCCAGGATCTGCGACGCCAAGCCGATGTGGACATCGCCGAGGAGGTCGAAGAGATCAATAGACTGATCGGCGAGATCGCCAACCTCAACAACCAGACTGTCGGCAGCAGCGTCGTCCGGGTCAGCGTTGCCGACCTGCAGGACCAGCGTGATCAGGCATTGGATGCGCTGGCCTCGCTGATGGACATCCGCACCTTTGGGCGTGGCGACGGCGCCATCGTTGTGTTCTCCGCAACGGGCCAGGTGCTGGTGGACAGCGTTCCTGCCACGGTCACGCACGATCCGGCCGCTGCTTTGTCGGCCTCCACAATCCACGCTGCTGGCACGATCAATGGCATCTCGGTCGGCACGGGCTTGACGACCCGCGACCTCACCACCGAAGTTCGGGGCGGCAAACTCGCCGGGCTCATTGACCTCCGCGATCGCTTGCTGCCAAACGTTCAGAGCAGTCTGGACCAGCTGGCCGCGACCTTGGCCGATACGGTTAACGCCGCCCACAACCGCGGCACGGCATTTCCGGGATCCACGTCCTTGCATGGTACCCGCTCGTTTGTGGATGTAAGCGCCACCACGAACCATTCGATCTCACTCGATCCGGCGCCCACCGGTGGCGACACCCGGATCGTGCTGTTCGACGCCAATGGCAACGAGGCCGCCGCCACGACGCTTCGGACCATCATGCAGGCGGCGACAGGTCTGGCCGGCGGGCCCTGGACCATCAGCGAGGTCGCCCAGACCGTCGAAAACTGGCTGCAAGGCGCCACCCCAGCCACCTCCGGCGCTCTGGTCGGCTTCGACGCCGATGGCCGGATGACCGTGGACCTAAACACCACCAGCGCGTTCTTGGGATTGCGCGACACGGACGGAAGCGGTGCGTGGGGTGACCTGGCCGTCCACTTTGACTCCGATGGCGATGCCAACATCGATGAGACGGTGTCCGGCTTTTCGAACTTTTTCGGGCTGAACGACTTTTTCGTGGACGACCGAACGGGCCTCGCCTGGGAATCCGATGTCCTGGAGTCGAGCTACACACTGGCCGCCGATGTCACGCTGCGGTTCGAGGACACGCTCGGGGCTCCGCAAACGGTTACATTGACGGCGGGAGGCGATCTGGCTGCGATCGTCGAAACCATCAACAACGAGCCGGCGCTTCGCGCCTCTGCTGTGCTGGTACCGGACGGACCCGGCGCCCGGCTTCGACTGATCTCGGGAACGGGGGAACGCATCGCCGTCACCGATGGCGGTGGTGGTCTGCTGTCGGCCATTGGCTTGCATCTGGCCGACGTGGGTCTGGCCGGGCGCCTCTCGGTCCGCGATGATATCGTAACGGCACCGGGCCGGCTCGCGTCTGCCGCCATCCAGTTAGATACATCCCAAGGAATTAACGGCCGCTACGTCATCAGCGCGGGCGACGATACGGCGGCGCAAGGGCTGGCAACGGCACTCCGCGGCTCGGTTGCCTTTGCCGACGCCGGCACGGTGCGGGGAACGACCACCACTTTGGAAGCCCACGCGGCGGCTATCATGACCGAGGTCTCGGTCCGTGCCGCCTCCGTGCAAGCCGACGTGGACTTCCAGGACACCCTGGTGCAAACGCTCACGGCCCGGTCGGACTCGGTTCGGGGGGTCAACCTGGATGAAGAGATGTCAAACCTGATCCTGTTCGAGCAGGCCTATGCCTCGGCGGCGCGGGTCATCTCGACGATCAAGGACATGTTTGACACACTCCAGGCGGCTGTTGGCTGAGAACCGGAAGGGCATTCCCGATGATGCAGCGGATCTCCACGCGGGCCAGCAACGATCTCAGCCTCTCCTACGTCTATGACATCAATCGGCGGATGCGAGACCTGGAGGCCCAGATCGCCACCGGCAAGATCGCCCAGGACTACGGCGGCGTCGGCGGGGAGACACGCCGTCTCCTGGACATGGAGACCACGCGCACCGCGCTGGACCAGTTCGCGAGCAACAACGATGCCGTTGCCGGCCGCCTCGAAGCACTGCAAACGACGCTGACCGGCATCGACAAAACGATTGCCGATTTCCGCAATGAGCTGCTGACGTTGGGCAACAGCGACCCCATCAGCCCTGTCAACGTGGAGAACATGCAGGAACTTGCGTTCCAGAGTCTCCGCTCCCTGGAAGTGTTCCTCAACACCGACTACGATGGACAATTCCTGTTCGCCGGCGGCCGGAAAACAACCCAACCCGTGGACCTGGGCTTATCGAGCTTGCAGGATTTCCAGTCGGTCTACGATGGCGACACTGTCGTTTATCCGCCCACGCGCGACGCCCATGTGGAGCGCTCGGTCACGCTCGGCAATGCGGAGCACGGTGGCCTCCAGTTCATCGCTCCGGATACGATCCAGGCAACCACGGCGGGGGGACTCGCGAGCCTGCCCGTCGGCGCGACGATCGAAGTTAACGGGACGACGTTGAACGAAGGGTCCTACACGGTCGTTGAGAACCTGGGCACCATCATTCGGATCGCTGGTACGCTCACCGCCGGTCCCGCCGCGATCCCCGTCAACGGCACCGTAGCGCCGGAGGGCGTGATCGCCAACGCAACGATCTCCACCGGTCACTGGTACGCGGGCGACCGCCAGGTGCAAAACCACCGCGTTTCGGAGGATCGCACGATCCAAGCGGGCATTCTCGCCATCGATCCGGCGTTCGAGAAGGCGATCCGCGCCATGGGCTTGATCGCTCAAGGCGCCGACGGCACGCCGGGCGGATTGGCCCAGCATCCGGAACGGGTCGAGCAGGCCATCGCCCTGCTCTCCCTCTCTCTGGATCGTGCCGCCGATGACACGCTCCCGTTCGGTGCCGAAGCGGCTGGAACGACGGAATCCGTGCGTCGAACCGTCGGTTTCGAGCAGGAGGTGGTCCACAACACCAGTGAGCGTCAGCGAACCTTCATAGCGATAATGGAAGGAACCGTCGCCGACATCGAAGATGTGGATCCCACTTATGCCATCTCCGCACTCCTGGATCAGACACGCGCGCTCGAAGCGTCTTACGAGACCATCTCACGTGTGCGCCAGCTGAGCCTCAACAACTACCTCTAAAGACGCCTCTCGAAGCACGACATTAACCCTTAAAAAAGACCCGGACCTTTGTGAGGCCCGGGTCCAGTCAGTCCGTCGTGGGGGGGAGGAGGACGTAGCACGACGGACTTGGGGGAATTTTGGATCTCCCGTCTCGGCCCTGGCCCGTGCTTAGTGGGTCGAGGCTTGAAGGAGGCCTTCCGAGATCTGCAAATTGATGTTGATAAGCGTATCCACCGTTTCATCGGGCATGCTCTCGCCGTCGCGGAGCGTGATGCCAATGACGAAGTCGCCGAGGCGCTGAAGGTTAGCCTTCACCTCCGGTGCCAGCGCACCGTTGGCACGCTTGACGAGAGTTTGGATGCCAATCCAAAGCTCCGCGTTGTGGCGCAGGGCGGCGGTCAGGCGTGTCGGCTCCGAACCATCTGCGCCGACGTTCGGGGTGCGCTCCGACCGCGCATTGTCCAGCAGCAGAGCCGCCTGGGACAGGGCCAGGGCGTTCTCCTCGGTTGCGGTCAGAGTCCGCGGCGCTGTTTCCTGCTGTGCCATTAATCTGTACTCCTCAGGTGTGAAAACAACACCCGACGGTCCGAGCATAACGGCCCGCCGTTACGTAAACCTTAAGGTGCGAGGGGGGGGGTGTCTCTCACGGCCCATCAGTCGAGTTCCGTCAGCATCCGGGCGAGCGCTGCATCGTCCAGCCAATCAGCGTTGAGATCGCTCGAAAAAACAAAACCATCAGCAACGGGCGTCCCGGGCGTCGTGCCGTCGTCGCTTTCATCCTCTCCGTCGTCCGACCAGAACTTGAACGCGGGCTGAATGACGTAGCGGTCTTTTAGCTCCACAGTGGTGCGGGCATCGTCGGCAGTGATCATGACCTCGTGGAGCTTTTCCCCTGGCCGAATGCCAACCTCGTGAGTCGGCAATGTCGGTGCCAGAGAGCGCGCCAGGTCGACAATCCGCATGCTTGGAATTTTTGGCACGAAGATCTCGCCACCCCGCATCAGTTTTAAGCAGGACAGCACGAAATCCACGCCTTGCGGGAGTGTGATCCAGAACCGAGTCATACGGGCGTCGGTGATTGGTAGGCTCGTGGCTCCGTCCCGGATCAGGCGCTGAAAGAACGGGATGACGCTGCCGCGTGAGCCGACCACGTTGCCGTATCGGACGACCGCAAATCGGGTCCCGCGATTACCGCTCAAGTGATTGGCGGCAACAAAGATCTTATCGGAGGCAAGCTTACTGGCGCCATACAGGTTGACCGGATTGGCCGCTTTGTCGGTGGAGAGGGCGATGACCGAGCCCACCTCGCTCGCAAGCGCGGCCTGAACGACGTTTTCGGCGCCCAGAACGTTAGTATGGATGCATTCCGTTGGGTTGTATTCGGCCGTCGGAACCTGCTTGAGTGCCGCTGCGTGGATCACCACGTCGACCCCGCGCATCGCCAGTTCCAGACGCTGACGATCGCGAATGTCACCGATGAAGAAGCGCAAACAGGCGTTGCCCCTCGCCCGCAAGGCCTGTTCCATCTCGTACTGCTTCAGCTCATCTCGGGAAAAGATGATCAGCCGCTTCGGCTCGTAGCGGTCCAGGACGGTGCGCACAAACCGTTTACCGAAGGAACCGGTGCCACCCGTGATCAGCACTGACTTGCCCGTTAGATCCACGGAGAGATCGTAATAACTGGAAAGCGGAAGCGTGTAGTAGCGGGGCTCCGGTGCCGTGCCGCCGTGCTCGCGAAGCCAGTCGGCAATGTCAGTGTCGGCAAGTCCGCATTGGAAGGCGCCCGCGTGGGAGAGACTACCCTGCACCGTCCTGGCCGCGGTGGACGTTTGATCATTGAAAAACGGTGGTGTGATTTGCGCGCTCATTGCCGGCGGCTCCCCGGTTGGTTCAACTCCGCCCAAGTCTGACAAAGGCCGGCTTGGACCAGGCAGGCTACAAACGGGGGGTATCGTAGCGCGTCATGGTTAATGGGGTGTTGCCCTTTGGCCAATTGGTCATGTCGCACAATTCGATCGAAGTGTTTGCGGCGCCCAACCCGCAAGGGCGATCGACGTCGACCCCAGCGCTATCGTCGCAGGCGGCGAACGCAACGATGCGTGGGGTAAGGCGAAAGGCCCGCAGCGCTGCGCCCGGGGCTCAGGCGCGTCGCCTAATGTCGTGATCGTCCGGCGTGCTGACATCGCCATCGATTTCGGCCAGGAGCGACTTAGTTTGCGTGGCCATTTCGCCGCAGCGCTGACGCCAGCACGTCAAGAAATGATCGAAGTATCGGGCCCGCTCATCGGGGTCCTGAATTCGGGTGCCGAAAAAGGCGCCGAGGCGCAGCATGGAACGAACCGAGCCGCGGCATATGAAATAGTAGGCGCTCCAACGGGAACGCTGGTCCGGCGGGTCGACGAGGCCATTGAGCCGCCGCTCCAGCTCGAAAAAGCCATCGCCGGCCGACCGCGCCGCCTCAATCGTCTCATCGAGCGCTGCCATGAAGTGATCGCATCCCTCGATCTCGTGCGCCTGGTCCAGATCCGCGAGTGCCTCTCCAGGGGTCAAACGACGAAGCCGCGACGTGATCTGGCCGAGCACGAAGCGTCTGTCCGGCAACCCGTCCGGCAACGTCAGTGCTGCGGCCACTTTGGGCCGGGCGCCGTCGATCCGCGCCCCGTCGCTACAGTTGACGAGGTTCACGGGCTGGCGCAACTGCAGCCATGTCATGGTCTGGCGCGCCATTTCAAAGGCCCACCAAGTCTCGACCGTGCCGCCGAAGTTACCGGGCACACTGCGATCGAAGCGCTTGACGTAAAGATCGTCCAGGCTGGCGTGGTGGTGGGCGTAGTAGATCGAGTCCTTGGCGTGATGCTGGCCCTTGGCCTTCTGTGCCAAGTCAACGCCGAACAGGTAGACGTTGCGAAACCCGAGCCAAATCGAGGCCGCGAACGCCGCGTTGCAGACCAGCGGATCGGCACCGGCAAGCGGCTTGAAGGCCTTGCCCAGGACGGCCGTGGAGGACAGCGCCCCGCGAAAAAACAACCAAGCGTCATCGAACAACGTGGGCACACGCGGATCAACTGTGGCGGACGCCAGCAAGGTGATCCCCTCAAACCCGTGAGCGGCGCCCACCTCCGACAACAAGTCAAAAACCAGCGGGCCGCGCTCATTCTCACAATGGAGGTCCGGCCGAATGCCGTTCTTCAGCAGGATGCCGAGGGTCGTTCCGCACGAAATCACGACCGCGCGGTCGCGCAAGCGCCGAATGTGCTCCAGATCCCGATCCAGCGACGGACCGGCACCGACGATAAAAACCGGCAGGTTCTGCTCCAGCCGCGGCGTCGAGTCGACCAGCGCGAATTTGTGCTGTTTCAGGTTCCTGGACGCGTTGGTCATCATCTCCAACTCGTCCTCGAAGTACCCGGTCGAAATGCTGATGGGCTTGAGTTCGTCATGACAACGAATCAGTGCCTCACGGTACGCCCAGGCGTAGTAGTGAGCACAAAAGTAGCTGCCGTCCAGGAAGGTGATGCGGTGATCGGAAACGACCTTGGTGACAGCGGACGTAATCGTCCCGGGATCGGACGACAGCACGAAGTCGATCGTGCGCTCACGTCGCTCGGCCGCTCGAAATACCGCCAGCCAGTCGACCACGAAGAGTGACTGATAGAGAAACTCGGGAAACGCCTCGATGAACACGATGTGTCGGGCCGGCGTATCGCGGACCAGCTCTTGAGCGTGCCAACCAAGGCCAATTCCGAACACGACCAGGAAACCGACGTCGACGACAGGCGCACCGTGCAGCCGGTCCGTCATGCCGTTGTCCCGGAGGTAGCGAGTTAGATCGCCCAGCAGCGCCATGGACACGGCCGACAGGTTGCAGTGGCTTGGATCGCTCAGGATCAGGCGCTCCGGAAAGCGCCGGAAGGACTCCATCTGACCCCGTGACCAATCCGGCCCGGCGTCGGGATACAGCATGGTCTCGGCGTCAAGAGCCAGATTGATGACCGTGCCGTCCTTTTCCACGAGCCAGGTGGCACCGCCGCCGGTCTCCTTAAGCTTGGCCCAGACCTGGGGAAAGCGCCGGCGAAAGGCTCGGCAGTTGCGCTCGAACAGCTTGGTTTGAGTTCCCATCATGCCGCGCAGTCCCGGTCGGTGCGAGGCCGCGGGGCAACGACCCGGCTCCACGCTACGAACAGGGCCGTCTCCAGGTCGATGGCGCGTGCCTTGGCATCCAGCTGTGGCGCTTCAACCAATCGCCCGGCCACCGTCCGCCGCCACTCCGCCCGTCTGGCCGCGTCGCTTGCCCAGGCCACCGCCATCTCCACGTAGGCTCGCTCGTTGGCGGCGATGGTCTCCTGCCCGCAGCCCAAGTGATGCAGGACGCTGCCAGCGGCCCTGGAAAACGCGCTTGTGCCCGCAGGACAAACGATGGGCAACCCGGCACCAATGGCATCCATGGCCAGCTGTGGATCGGCCGCATGGCGCGGCACCAGGACCACATCGGCGTGCTGGAACAGTCGAACCCGATCCTGAGCATCTTCTCCGCCGAGGATGTCAATGCGATCGGCCCGACCATGATTGCTGAACAAATCCGTAAGCCGCTCAAGATTGGCCGGATGGGTCAACTCGCGGTCCGCCAGCACCAACGTCGCGCCGGGGCAGCGCTCCAGCACGGTCGCCCACAAGGCCACCGTCTCAGCATCCAGTGCACCGATATCGGCATCGGCGGCGAACACGATCGCGCAGTCGCCGTCACGCGGCTCAAGGCTCGGGCTCGGCTCGCTCACCGTGTTGCCGCTCATTGGATGCGGCGGTGTCACGAGAATGGCGCCCAAATCAAGGCAGAGGGGCGGATCAGCGACCGCACCGCCGTGATCGCAGACATACCGGTCCGTCAATACGAAATCGGTTCCGGCGAGACCCGTGCCGAAGGGACTGCCCGTCCAGGCGATCTGGCATGGGGCCATCCGCGCACCGTAGGCGACCAGGTCGCCGGGAGCATCGAAACCCGCCAGATCGAGCAGGATTTGCACGCCTTCGGCCGCGACGATGGCGGCACGTGTCAGGGGGTCCAGGCCGGCCACATCTCGCCAATGGTCGAAGGCACCTTGGAGAGCGGACGACTGGGGGCCGGCCAGATCGCCGTGACCGAATCCAACGAGTCGCCAGTGGGCTCGATCCATCGCGGCAAGGCAGTCGACGAGAAAGGGCATCCACGCGGCATGGGCATTCTGGCCGACCAGGATTCCGACCGTCAGCGGACCGTCTTCGGCGGTCGTTGCAAGGGGCGGCGCACTGTTCTGTGTGACACCGAATTGCTGTCCCCAGGCCAGGATATCTGCCACCAACTCAGCCTCGGGCACGGCCGGATCACGCCAGCGATCGGTCAGCCCTGCTGCCGCCACGCCGGCCTCTTCCGGTGCCCGCTCGATCGCCACGGCGTGGCAACTCCGAGCGGCAGCATGGTCGCCGACGGCCGTCAGAGATTGCGCCAGCATCGACACGACCGTCACGTCCGATGGTACCGCGTGGCGACCGGCCCGGAGCGCATCCACCGCGGCGCGCATGTGGCCGGAAGCGGTCAGAACGGTGGCGAGCCCAATCCACGCGGGGGCACTGCCTGGCACAAAGGCTAGGTGCTGACGATACCAAAATTCCGCGCGCCGCCAACGTCCGCGGCGCGTTTCGGCCATGGCCCAGGTCAGCAGCGGTTGATCCTCGATGATCCGTAGGCAGTCCGCAAACGTGGGCAATCCCGATGGCCAAAGGCCTTCCAGCACCGGTTGCGGGTCCAGCGTAATCGAGAGTTTAGCATAGTAGACCGCATCGGTGAGTTGGCCGGCAAGGCACAGAATGACGGCGCGCAAATCCGCATACTGCCGGCAGCTCGGTGACAAGGCCATGGCCTGATCAACGAGAGAGTGCGCTTTCGCAAGGTCATAACGGCAGGTGCAGGCCAGGGCGAGCGCGTAGAGCGCTTCTGCGCAATCGGGCGTCTTGTCGATAAACGCCTCTAGGCGGCCCTCGATCCGCTCCGGCGTGCCGCCGGCAAACGCCTTGCGGCTGGCCTTGAGCAGCCCACCAAGCCGGCCCGCGGCCGGCAACGTGACGACACGCCCTTCGCCGGGTGCGGCTGATCGAGTCATGTCGTCATCCGAACAGCGGCCGTCTCTGATGCCGATTTCGGCGGCGGCGCAAGGCCTTCGGTGGTGCCACTCACGGGTGTCGGCGTTGCCGTGGAACCGGCAGAAGTGGCCTCTGTCGCCTCCCTGGGTGTCGTAAACAGCCCACTGGCCAATTCGCGGTTGATTCCGATCAGGACGTCCGCTTTATCCGGGGTCGGGTCGGCGATCGTGGCAACGCTGTGCTTGTCGACAAAGTTCGCAAGCGACAGCATGTTCAGTCTCATTTCCTGCGGGACCTGGCATTGCGGTGCCAACAGTTCGGACTGGAAAATCGTCCAGAGCCTCCAGTTGAGCCGCACTGCCGTGCGCAGCGACTCCTTATCCCCGGACAGTGCGGCGTCTTTCAGCCTGAGCGCAGCTTGGCTCAGCGCCCACGCTTCGGTCGCGCGTGGGTTCCCCGGCTGCGGCGGGTTCTTGTACGAGCGGATCTGTTTGCTGTTGGCCATTGGAAAGCACCTCTCCTTCGTGCCGGATCAACGCCTGGGCACGTTTTAGCGCGGCGTACAAACGATCCTCTTCCAACGCCGCACGGATGTCCTCGGCGATCGCTTGTGCGCTGGGCGCGGCCTCTAAGTAACTTTCGAGGAGGTCGTTGAAATTTTGTAAATGTTGGTCGCGCAAATCGGGAAACAGATATGCGCATTGTAGTTCATAGTAAGTCCTGGAAGCCGGTGTTGCTGCGTTGTCCGGTGATAGGACATCGTCTTGACGAAGCACGGCAGCGTTATTTTTCAGCAGTAGGCTGATCGTCCGGCCAGCGGCATTTTCGAGAACCGCGCCGTTGACGATCAATTGCTGACCCTTCTTCAGGTGAATAACCAGAGCCATCCTGACCCTCCTTGCGGACGCCGCTCCGCTCCCGGGATGGACCGCCTTCGGTTGCCGTCAGCGTAACACCGTTGGGCAACCTACGGTCCCCGATCGGGTCTATAGATAGTTGAACAGCCTTAACGTTCCGTTGCCACGCGAGCGACTGCCATGACGTCGATGTCGACAGAGGCGACGGCCTCGGGACCAGATCGATGGACATGACGCCTTGGACCACGTCCGCTGCGCAGGAAAACCTATTTCAGCCCAGTAACGCCGACGTTCGGTTTGCGTGCGGCCCGACCGAAACCGTCTTGCGTCCTATCGGGGGTTGGCGGAGAGGGCGACGTTTAAGGAAGAAAAGGCGGCGGGGCGGCTCTGACGCCGCCCCCCCACTGGACGATTACCGGAACAGGGTCAGGATGGACTGTTCGGCGTCCCCGGCGAACGACAGGGCATTGATGCCCAGCTGCTGCCGCGTCTGCAGCGCCACAAGATTGGCGCCTTCGGTGTTGAGATCGGCAAGCGTCAGCTTGTCCGAACCGGTCTGCAAGGTGTTGGTGTAGCCTTCGGTGAAGTCGAAGCGAACCTGAAGGATCGCGGTGTTGGTGGCCAGAACCGAAGATTGGGAGCGAATATTGCTGATGGTTTGCTCCAAGCGGTTAATGGCCAGATCAACACGGCTGTTGAATTTCGCCAGCACCGACGCCTGCGACAAACTGTAGGCGCTCAAGGTGGCGGTAAAACCGCCAAGCTTTGACACAATTGTAGCAACACCGTGGCTAGCCAGCAACGTCGTTGCCAAGTTTGCACCGGCGCTATTCTTGAAAAACTTCGGAATATTGAAATCGGTACCCTTGACTTCGAGCTTGGAGTCCGACTTTTCGCTGAACCGAACCGTCAAAGTCGCGCTGGAGCTGTTGATCAGGTTCAGGCCTTGATAGGAGGAGTCATCAACGAGGCGCTGAATTTGCTTGACCAGCTCCTGGACCTGTTTGCCGGCCGCTTCCCGCTGCGACTTCGTCTGACTGGCGGCACTTTGGAAAATGCCTTTGATTTGATTGACAAAGTCCTCCAGGGCGGTGGTCGCTTCAAGGACGGCGTCCAGTGCGCTAATACCTTGGTCGATGGCGTCCTTGCGCTCAGAAAGGTCGCCGGCGCGATCACTCAGCGATTTGGCTTGAAAGAACCGAACGGCATCATCGGTCACCTTTGCGATGGCGAGGCCGGACGACAACCGGTTCTGCGTGCGGTCAATGAGGTTGGAGGCATTTTTCAGCGACAGCAGGTTCTGGCGAACCGCCGCCGAGAGGGTGATGTTCTCGGGCATGGAATGAACTCCTATTCTAAGGACATGCAGTTCTCTAGTATCGCTCTACGTGCATTCTCCACGAATGAGCTACTATGGAGGGTATACAACCCAAAAACGCATATCTATAAATAAATACTCATATAAATTGCAGAGAGTTTTCAAGCGTTCTCAGCCGAAGCCTCTCCTGCCCGGCAATCCTTGCCGATCGCGGCGCCAAAGCTGCCGAGGGACCTCCCCGCTCGATGACATCGAAGCTCATAATTTTTATTATTTACAATATTTTAGGCACGGGGGCCGGTTGGCCCCGGTCTTGCTAACGATCACGGCAGACACATCCGACGCTGACCTGAGGAGGCTGTTGCGCGATGGATGCGACCCTGAACACCGTGACCGAGAACGGCACCGTCCGGCCCCCCCGACTCTTCACGGCATCCGCCGCCGCGGGGTTTGCCGTCCACTCAATCTCCTTCGATCAGCTCGTTGCCTCGTTGGGCAAGAACGACCGGCAGGCTCCGCAAACACCGATCGATGAGGCACCGGAGCGGAACACTCGCACGTCGACCGGCCATGCCGACGACCACCGCAGCGAGGTCGATCGCGACACCACCACCGAGGCGCGACATCGCGATGTCGACGTCCATGAGGACACGGACTCCACCGCCGATGGCGTCGCCGACCAAAACACGCAGCGCTTGGATGGCGCACCGGCAGACTCGCGTGCCGAGGACAGCGGCACCGTGGCAAATGAGGCAGAGACGGCCGCCGCCGACGCCACCGCGGCAATCCCTGTTCTGGCCCAAGCTGCCGGCGGTGCTCTACAGGCAGCCGCTCGTGGCGAGGCGAACACGGGCACGACGATCGACGGGCCAAACCACACTGATCCTCGATCGCGCGCTCCTAGGGCGGCCACGCCCCAGGAGCCGGCACCAGCGGACACCAATCCACCGCCAAGCCGCGCCGCCGATGGTCCCGGTCGCGCCTCGGTGGCAGTGGACCCGGCGCCAGTCAGAAGCCAGGCGGCCGCCAGCCTCGCCCCGCACGCGGCCTTGGCCGCCGAAGCCGCATCGCGCGCCACGGCGGGCACACGCCCCCGCCCCGCAACAGCGGCGCCCGCGGCACCGACCGGCACGGTGATGGCGGCGTCCCCATCGGGAACCGTCGACGTCGGGGCCGCCGCGACAACCGAGACCGCCACGGCACCGCTGTCGCAGGCACAGCTTGCCGCCGCGGCAAGAGTGGCCACACCAGGCGATGGTGGTCCCGTCGCACCCGGCCGCGGCCCAGGATCACAACCAACGCCGCCTCCGGTTGGCACGGGCACGGGCAGCGGGGCCCACCGGACTTCAGATTCGGCGCCCACCGCGCCACAGCGCGCGGCCCGGGACCACGCCGCCGACCAGGATTTCCGCGCGCGGCTAGTGCGCGATCAAGTCAACGTGCAGATTGCGCGTGCTGTCAGCGAAGGTCGCGACCGGATCAATATTCAGCTCCGCCCGGAACAACTCGGCCGCCTGGAAATCCGCCTCGATGTGGGCCACGACGGCCGAGTCACAGCCACCGTCACGGCCGACAACCGCGACACGTTGGAGCTCTTGCGCAATGACGCGCAGGGGCTTGAGCGGGCCCTGCGCGACGCCGGCCTCAACGCCGATGGCGGCAACCTGAACTTCAACCTGAGGGGCGAAGCGCAGCAGGACGACCGCGCGACGGCCGGCGGCGGACCGCAAGCCAACGGAACAGCGGCAGGCAACACCGATGGCGAGCCATCAAAAACAGCCTCCCCACCCCCACATGTCATCGGCCCCGACCGGGTCGACATCCGGGCCTAGAACGGCCCGAGAGCGATTTAGGAGCAGCACCGATGGTGGACCCACTCGCAGTGACCTCGTCCCAATCGACAGGATCCGCATCAGCGGGTTCCAAAGCGGCCATCGACGGTGACCAGCTTAACGAGGACTTGCAGTACTTCCTGACTCTGTTGACGACGCAACTGCAGAATCAAAACCCGCTCGACCCGTTGGACACAAACGAGTTCACCGCTCAGCTCGTGCAATTCGCCAGCGTCGAACAGCAAATCCAGCAGAACGCGAACCTGGAGGCCCTGCTTGCCGTTCAGGAGAACACGCAAGTGTCTGGAATGGTGGCTTACCTCGGCACGCTCGCCGAGGCCAATGGCAACGTCCTGCCGCTGACCGGAGGTCATGCGGAAGCAAGCTACACCCTCGGCGAGAACGCCACGTCAACGACCATCGCCATTCGGGATGGCGGCGGTCGCGTTGTGTTCACCGCCTCCGGCGCGACCAGTGGCGGCACCCATAGCCTGTCCTGGAATGGTACGGACAGCCAAGGGAACACGCTGCCCGATGGCGCCTACTCGCTGGAGGTGGTGGCAAGCCGCGCCGATGGCACGTTCGTGGATGTCTCCACGACCGTCTTCGGCCGGGTCACGGGCGCCAGTGTTGAGGGTGATCAGGTCGTGCTGTCCATGGGCGACATCCGGGTGCCGATGTCATCCGTGCTGTCGGTCAAGGAGGTGCCGCCGGCCCCAACGCCCGACGAGGCCAACTGATGGTGCGGCGCGGGCGCCTCAACTGAACCCGTTATTGTGCCCATCCGTCGCTGATCCGGCTCGGAGGGCCCGCTTTAGGAAAGGTTACAACCATGAGTTTGTTCGGCTCCATGACGTCCGGGGTTTCCGGCCTCAGGGCGCAGTCGAGTGCCATGGGGGCTATCTCCGACAACATCACCAACGTCAATACGGTGGGCTACAAAAACGTTCACACCAATTTCCAGACGCTCGTCACGAAGCAGACGTCGGTCACGTACTATTCGGCCGGTGGCGTCCAGGCGCGACCGCTGCAGATGAACGATGTCCAGGGCCTGTTGCAGGCGACCACGTCCCAGACGGACGTCGGCATCTCGGGAGCCGGCTACTTTGTCGTCAACGAAGCGGCACAGCCCGGCGTTGATGATCAGTTCCTGTTCACGCGTGCCGGCTCTTTCTACAAGGATGAGCAAGGCTTCCTCCGCAACGCTGCCGGCTTCTATCTGCAAGCCTGGCCCACGGACCCGGCGGGCGAGATCATTCTGCCCAGCGGCAGCAATGCAGCGCTCACCAACCAGAACATCATCTCCACGGATTTTCTGGAAACCGTGAACCTGAACCGAGTCGGCGGCTCGGCGACCGAGACGTCCACGATCGCCATGGGTGCAAACCTGCCCGCGACGGCTCCCGACGGCGATAGCCAGAGCATCGATGTGCAGTTCTTCGATACGCTCGGGACGACCAACGACGTCAGCTTCAACTTCACCAAAACCGGTGCGAATGCCTGGGACCTGACGGTGGAGCCACCGACCGGGACGTCGGTCGTGACCCTGCACGGTCCCATCGGCGACTACTCTGACGTGTACAAAAGCGTGGGCCAGTTGGAGTTCACGTCCCAGCCGGCGGAGGGTGCTTTCGTCGCCGTCGATGGCATCATCTATGAATTCGACACCAACGGCACGCCTGTGTTTCCCGGTGCCACGCTCGTCACCATCGGCGGTGATTTGGCGGCGACCGTCACCAATCTCGTCAGCCGGGTTGAAGCCACTCATCCCAACTTTTCCACGGCGCTGACCGGGGGTCACCGCGTCACGACCAAGCCCGGCAACGCCACTGTGGCTCTGTTTACCGGGGGTGACAGCACCGTTCTCGGCAACTTCAACCTCACCTTTCCGACCCTGAACGACGCGTCCGGCAATCCGGCCGTCCGTCAGTCGGCCGCCACCACATCGTTCGACGTCTACGCCAGCGACGCCACCGGTCCGGCCATCGGCTTCGACGCCCAGGGCCTGCCGAACGAGCTTAATGCCGTCAAGATGTCGGTTGTGGACTTCACCAACGGCTCGGCGGATATGAACAACGTCGACCTGGATGGTGACGGCGACGTGGACGTGACGCAGATCGACCTGGACTTCGGCACCATCGGCGAGGCCAACGGCATGACCCAGTACGGCTCCGACTTCCTGCCCGCGTTCATCGAGCAGAATGGCGCTCGCTTCGGAACGTTCGCCGGGGTTTCGATCTCCGAGGAAGGGTTGGTCACGGCTCTATTCGACAACGGCGAGCTGCGCCCGATCTTCCAGGTTCCGGTGGCGACCTTTGTCAACCCCAATGGACTGGGCAGCCGCACCGGCAACGTCTGGAACGCCACGGACACCTCTGGCGATCCCACCCTCCGGACCGCCAACAAAGGTCCCGCCGGCACCATCAACCAAGCCTCGCTCGAGTCCTCCACCGTCGATATCGGCGAGGAGTTCACGGACATGATCATCGTCCAGCGCGCCTACTCCGCGGCCACCAAGATCATCACCACCGCCGACGACATGTTGGAGGAGCTGGTCCGCATCAAATAGCGGTTTGTTGAATGACCCCATGCTCGGTTGAGGGACAACAGGCCCCACTTGCCTGACCTCAGGCACCTCGGTAACGTCCGCGCTGTGATAGCCGCAACCGCCTCAAAGCGGATTTAAGCGGCAACGCAACAAACCCGTCCCGGGGGACGAAAACGAGGGTACGTCCATGACACCGACCGAGACCTTTCTCGCCGCGCGTGATTTCCTGCAACAGAACCGCGCGGATCTCAACGCGGCCCGCGCCGGCTTCCGCTGGCCTGATCTGCCCTATTTCAATTGGGCGCTCGACTACTTCGACGTGATCGCGCGCGCCAACGATCGCACGGCGCTGTGGGTGGTCAACGAAGACGGCAGCGAGGCCAAGGTCAGCTTTGGTGAGCTGTCCCATCGCTCCAACCAGGTGGCCAACTTCCTGCGTGACGCCGGGGTCAAGCGCGGCGACCGCATCCTGCTCATGCTCGGCAACGAGGTCCCGTTGTGGGAGGTCATGCTGGCCGCCATCAAGCTCGGCGCCGTCGTGATCCCGGCGACCACGCTCCTGTCCCGGGACGACCTGCTTGACCGCCTGGATCGGGGCGGTGTGGCCCATGTGATCACCAGTGCCGACAACACGTCGAAGTTTGCGGACCTGCCCGGCAGCTTCGGGCGGATCGTCGTCGGCAGCAACCGCATCGACGGCGGGGCCAACGGTGCCTGGCGGGCCTACGAGCGCGCCGACGATGCCTCGGTCCACTTCAACCCCGATGGCCCCACGGCGAAGGAGGACCCGCTGCTCCTCTACTTCACCTCCGGCACCACGGCCAAGCCGAAGCTGGTTGAGCACACCCACCAGAGCTATCCCATCGGCCACCTCGCCACCATGTACTGGATCGGCCTGCAGGAGGATGACGTCCACTGCAACATCTCGTCGCCGGGCTGGGCCAAGCACGCCTGGAGCTCCTTTTTCGCGCCGTGGAACGCGGGCTGTTGCGCTTTCATCTACAACTTCACCCGCTTCAACGGCAAAGCGGCCCTGGAGACGCTGGCCCGCTGCCGCGTGACCAACCTGTGCGCCCCGCCCACGGTCTGGCGCCTGTTGATTCAGGAGGATCTGGGCGCCTATCCGTTGAAGCTGCGCTCGGTCGTCGGCGCCGGCGAGCCGCTCAATCCGGAGATCATCGAGCAGATTCAGAAGGCCTGGGGCCTGACGCTCCGGGACGGCTACGGCCAGACCGAGACCACCTGCCAGATCGGCAATGCCCCCGGGGAGGCGCTCAAGCCCGGCTCCATGGGCAAGGCCATGCCCGGCTACGACGTCGTTCTTCTGGACGTGGAGGGCAAGGAGACCGACGAGGGCGAGGTGGCGCTCCGCCTTGATCAGCGCCCGCTGGGCCTGATGGTGGGCTACAAGGACGACCCGGAAAAAACCGCCGCCGTCACGGCGGACGGGTATTACCGCACCGGCGACGTGGCATCGCGGGACAGTGACGGCTACCTGACCTATGTCGGCCGCGCCGACGACGTCTTTAAGGCGTCCGACTACCGCATCAGCCCCTTTGAGTTGGAGAGCGTGCTGATCGAGCATCCGGCCGTGGCGGAAGCGGCCGTGGTGCCGAGCCCCGATCCCCTGCGGCTCGCGGTGCCGAAGGCGGTTGTCATGCTGGTGGCCGGGCATGAGCCCCATGAGGACTTGGCGGAGGACATCTTCCGCTTCACCCGCGATCGTTTGGCGCCCTTCAAGCGCATCCGCCGCCTGGAGTTCGCGGACCTGCCCAAAACCATTTCCGGCAAGATCCGCCGGGTGGAGCTGCGCAACACGGAGGCCGAGCGGCGCGCCAGCGACACCCGTGGCGAGCGGGAGTATTGGGAGGAGGACTTCGCCTCCCTGAAAAGCGGCGCGGCCTAAAGGCTCGCCGGCGATCCATCCCCGCCGGGGCGCGGCTTGAGCGCCCGCCCCGGCTGCCACCCGCGCGTCACGGCGTGCCGCTGCCCCTTCCAAGCATCCGGCCGGACGGGTACCTTGGGGTGGCGACGCGGGTACGCATGAGGGGGGCAGCGGATGGCTGAGCCGGACAAGGTCCCGGACGTCGGGGAGGAGTTGAAACGGCGCCTCTACAGGTTGTTCGGCCTGAGGGGGCTGGTGCTGCTCGCTGTCCTTGGGGCGGCCTTTTACGTCTGGAGCCATTGGAACGCGATCCGAACCTGGCCGGGCGTCGCCGCGGTGGTCGGCGCCATCGACCAGGAGCCGTTGCCGAAAGCCGATCCGGCCCGGTTCTCCGTCGCGGTGGCGGATCTGGAAAGTGATCCGCAGGATGGTGAGCACAAGCGGCTCATCATCCGGCTGTTGCGGGACTTTGACGGCGTCCAGGTTCTCAGCCTTCCGCGCACCATTGACCTTGAAGGTGCGGTGCTGGAGGACGCCGAGCGCAAGGGCCACGAGGCGGCGCGGGAGTACCTGGCCAAGACGCGGGCCTCCCTCCTGATCTGGGGCCGCATCCTGCGCCACGCCGGCGACACCAAGCCGGATCTGTACGTGACGACCGCAAGCGGCCAGGAGCACCCCTCCCGGCAATACACCATCGAGACGGGGACCGAGTTTCGCCTGCCCACCGTGTTCTGGGCCGATCTGGCGGACGTTCTGGGGCTCGTGATCTCGACGCGGGCGCGCGAATTTCATGCTCGCGATGGCCACTATGTGGCGGCGGAGCTGAATCCGTTCATCGAGCGCGTGGACCGCCTGCTCGCACATGGCACCGATCACCAGGGCTGGGACACG
>CAZUDB010000023.1:0-49405 GCA_964619055.1 uncultured Rhodospirillaceae bacterium | reverse complement strand
AGCTGTTTGCCCGATGAGGTTCGTTCAAGTCGTTTACGTTGCACGATTATCGAATTTCATGACACGGTGATGGAGTTGGCGTGTTGCTCGTTACCTGAGGCCACGAATGAAATGTCCCATGGCAACGGGTGGAACGGAACATGGGAGAGGCTGATGCGCGGTCGTGATAGCGTCGCAATACTAATGATCGTGGTGCTGCTCGTTGCCATATCCCTGTCAGCATGTGGACGGCGGTCCAAGCCCGATCATCCAGAAGGCTCCCAGTATCCTCGCACATACCCGAATTTCTGAGGTGCATACCCTGTGATAGGAGAAAAAGTTGGATCACTTTCTCTATAGAAATGGGGTATTGTGTGCCGAAGACGTTCCTATACCTTTGATCGCTAAGGATGTTGGAACGCCATTCTATCTCTATTCTACGGCGACGCTTGAGCGCCATTACCGTGTGTTCGAGCGCGCCATTCATGATCTTAAACCACTGATTTGTTATGCGGTCAAAGCGAACGGTAACTTGGCTGTCATTCGTGTGCTCTCGCGGCTTGGCGCTGGTGCTGACGTGGTTTCCGGTGGTGAGCTGATGGCCGCTCTTGCGGCGGGGGTTGAACCGGACCGCATTGTCTTCTCCGGTGTCGGCAAGACCCGTGACGAGCTTGCTATGGCTCTATCCAGCGGGGTCTATCGGATTAATGTCGAGTCCGAACCGGAGCTGGACGCGCTCTCGAGCGTCGCGAATAGCCTCGATGTGGAGGCGAAAGTTGCGATAAGAATAAACCCTGACATCGATGCGGGCACCCATGCCAAAGTGACCACCGGTCGCGCTGACAATAAGTTCGGAATTGACTGGCCCCAGACGCCGGGCATCTATGCCCGCTCAGCTTCGTTGCCGGGAATTGTGCCAGTGGGTCTTGCAGTGCACATCGGTTCGCAAATCACCGACTTTACGGCCTTTGATGCAGCGTTTCGTAAACTGGCGGCTTTGGCGAACAGCCTACTCGCTGATGGCTATCGTATCGAGAGCTTGGATGTGGGCGGCGGACTTGGCATTCCTTACGGCGTGGAAGGCGAAGCTATGCCAGAACCCGAACACTACGGGCAGGTCGTACGCGATGCCCTCGGTGGTTTGGTCCGCCGAGGTGTCCGATTGGTGTTCGAGCCGGGACGCGTCCTTGTCGGTAATGCCGGCGTGCTGGTTTCCCGAGTTCTCTATGTCAAACAAGGTGGTGCTCGAACCTTTGTGATCGTCGATGCGGCCATGAACGACTTGGCGCGTCCGGCGATGTACGGCGCTTATCACGCCATTGTTCCCGTGGTCGAGCCGTCCGCCGATGCGCAGTTGGTCGAGGTCGATGTCGTCGGCCCCATATGTGAAACGGGCGATACGTTTGCCCATGGTCGCCGCTTGCCACCTGTTGGTGCTGGTGACTTGGTCGCGTTCCGTTCTGCCGGAGGCTATGGAGCGACGATGGCGTCAATGTACAATTTGCGTTCTCTGGTTCCAGAGGTTCTCGTCAAGGGCGGCGCTACGGCCATCGTGCGGGAACGGATTCAATTCGAGGACCTGATGGCGCGTCAGCGCATTCCCCTGTGGCTCAATGACGAGGCGCCGGCAGCTGATCTGGGCCAATCGTCCACGGGGCCGGTCGGAGCAACTGCATGACGGGTACTGCGGCGGAACATCACCACCGCTTACTGCGAGCGGCACATGCGGTCATCGCAATTGAACGGGGTTGGCCAAGGTTCTGGCCCGTTCTGACCGTTGTGTTGGTGTTTCTTGCCGTTGCTTGGCTTGACCTGCTTCCTGTCCTGCCGGGATGGCTGCACGCATGCATTCTCGCAGGGTTCTGCGTCGCGCTCGTGGCTGCGTCGGTGCACTGGTATCGGTCCCGCAGTCCTGTGGCCTTGATGGAGGTGCGCCGTCGTTTGGAGCGCGACAGCGCTCTCTCGCACCGCCCGCTCACCGCGTTGTCCGATACGGTGGCGAGCGGCCAGAGCGACTCGGTTGCCTTGGCGCTATGGCAACGCCATCGCGATGCGGCTAGGGCGGCCGCGGAGAACCTAACCTTGAAGCCGCCCAGGCCGGACGTGGCCCGCCGCGATCCGCGCGCCGTGCGCGCACTTGCTGTACTTGCCGTCGTTATTGGGCTGGTTGCCGGCGTCAATGAACCCTGGCAGCGCCTGGCACGTGCTGTCACGCCTGAGATGTCTGGAGCCGGCCAAGGTCCCGTCGCCATCGATGTCTGGGTCACGCCGCCCGGTTACACGCGCTTGCCGCCCGTGAGTTTGCGATGGGAAGGTGGTCAACCTGCGCAGGCAACTGCCCACGCGCCCACGTCGGGGAACGGAACGCCCGCCGACGCCAGTCTGCCACCTCTGGTCGTTCCCGCCGGCAGTGCCGTTTTGGCCAAGGCGACAGGCGTGACTGTTGCCCCAAATCTTGTGCTGGGCCACCACAGCATGGCCTTTCAGGATGCGTCCCAGTCTGAGACCGAAGCTCCCACCGGGTGGCTGGCCCAAACGTCGGCTGTCTCGGGTAATGGGCTGATAGTACAGGCCCATGGTCGGACGTTGGTGCAATGGCCGCTCCAGATCGCCGCTGACCAGCCGCCAGAGATCGCGTTTGCCAATCCGCCTGTCGCAACACCGGCAGCATTTGTTGGTGTGAGCTACGTTGGACGAGATGATTACGGCATCGAAGGGCTTACGGCGATTGTCCGGCACGCGGAGGGTAAGGACATGCCGGGAGGTGCGACAGAAATTCGCCTCGATGTGCCCGTGCAATTCGAAGCTGCAAGCGGCGAGGACATTCGTGGTATCAGCTCACACGATCTAACACCCCATGCTTGGGCCGGAGAGCGGGTCCTTGTTGGTCTCGAAGCCGTTGATGCGGTTGGCCAGGTTGGCAACAGCCAGTTAGTGGAACTGATCCTTCCTGAACGAACCTTCAATCACCCGGTCGCCAAGGACGTTGTCGGCGTACGCAAGGAACTCACGAACGCGTCCCGGGAGCAGCGCGAACTTGTGTCTGCTGCACTCGATCGGATTGCCGCCGCACCTCAGTACTTTGCGCACGACAGCGTCGTGTCGCTCGCGCTTGCCGTGGCGGCTGGCCGATTACGGCATGATCAACGCCTGACAATGGTAACCTCCGTGCGGTCCATTCTCTGGCAAACGGCCCTTCGACTGGAACAGGGATCGGTCCCGGTTGCGGAACAGGCGTTGCGGGAAGCGCGCCAGCGCCTCTGGGACGGTCTACGCAGCGACACGGACGACCAGGAAATCGAGCGATTGATCAATGAACTCGAGCAGGCGCTGGACGAATACTTGGAGGCCGTCGCTGCCGAGTTGGCTCGCAAGGGCGACGCGGATTTGGAGATGCCGCCGTTGGGCGAAATCATTCGCGATCAGGACCTGCGGGATTTGATCGATGCCGCTCGCGACCTGGCGCGCGCCGGAGCGCGGGACAGCGCGCGCCAGCTCCTCAGTGAGCTACAGCGTATTCTTGATCAGATCCGCGGTGGCATGAATGCGCCGTCTCAGACCCAAGAAATGGTTCAGGCGCATCGACTGCTCAACGAACTTCGTGACCTTGCGGCACGTCAACAGGCGCTGCTCGACCAAACCTACAAGGATCTAAAATCGATTCGCGAACGGAGCCGAGCGGGGGTTGAGCGCCGTCCCGGCAGGTCCAGCGACGACACCCAAACCGGGGCCAGCGTTCAGGAGAGCCTGCGCCGCGAGCTGGGCGAGGCGATGCGTCAATTTGATGCGCTCATGGGTGAAATTCCCGGTACACTTGGTGAGGCTGAGCGCGCGATGAAAGGTGCGGGACAGGCACTTCAGCGCGGGGCCCTTGGCGATGCAGTTCCACAGCAGGGGCGGGCAGTGGAACGGCTTCGCGCTGCCACCGAAGACGCGGCATCGATGATGGCCCAGCGATTTGGTGGCGGACAGCCTGGAATGTTCTCAGGCGGCATGACCGATACGGAGGGCGGGTCACAAGATCCGTTTGGACGATCCGGATCGCAGGGATTGCGTGGCTTGAACGTGGAGCAGGTCGACATACCAGACCGAATGCAACGGCGTCAGGTCGAGGAAGTTCTTGAGGAATTGCGTCGCCGCGCAGGCGAGTATGATCGATCTCAGAAGGAGCGCGACTATATCAAGCGGCTTTTGAAGAGATTCTAAAAGAGAGGCCCGATCACAAACTAAGCTCTCGCTAGCGTGCGGGTAAGTTTTGGTTTTGTTGAGGTTGTCGTTAGCGGACGTAGTGCTACAAGACTGACTTGACCCTCAGCATTTTACGGCGTGTTAGTCGTGCCTGGGTTGAATTAACCGTCGTTGTGAGTTGATACGGTTCCTGTCGGTTTAATGGCGGAGCCAGCGGCATTGTCGTCTTGATTACCATGTCTCGCACCGTTAGGCGACAGATGGGTTGCGTCGTTTTCACGGACGCCTTGCTCGTGCGCGGCGTCTCCATGGCCGGCGTCTCCATGGCCGGCGTCTCCATGACCGGCGTCGCTCGATGCCGGCTGCGAGGTCGTTGCGTCTTCGTGCGCATTCCGCTCAATGAACGTGACTTTGATACGCCGGGCGGCCGGTGACGGGTTCTTGATGGTTGCATGGAACGGCATCGACTGGCCGGCAGGGAGAGGGCCACCGGCAACGGAGAGGTCGCGATGCTGCAATGCCCTATCGTCGGTAGTAAACAACGTAACCCTGATATGCGGCACCATTTGAGCCTCGGCGCCTTCGTTTGCGATCAGTCCGCTTACGACGATCGCGTTGCTCGCGGTAGCAGAATCACGTTTTGCCTGGATATCGCGGATATCGAGATTCTGTCCAAGTCGCTCCACAGATACCCCGAGCGCCGAGTAGACCGCCTTGGCGGCCGGTATCGCCTCGACAATTGCCATCCGCGCCTGGTAGAGGCCTCCCGCGAGCGCAGCAGTGCCACCGAGAACACACGCGGTCCAGGCGACGGTTGCCCAAGAAAGACGCTTTTTCGCAGGTGGTGGCGGAACGTACGCAAGCTTTGCCTCGTCGGCGGTCACCGCTGAATTTGGTCCTTGCTCGTCATCGCGCCATTCCGCGATTGTTTGAGGAACAGCTTCGACCGTGCCGGCCATGCCAGTTCCGGGAGAGGCGTTCGGTGTTCTGGCCGATTCGGGCTCTGGTAGGGTTGGGGGTGCGTCGGAACTTAAGGGCATGCTGCTTGCCACAGGATCAGCAGCACTGCGGAGCGACGGCTCTGATTGGGCCAACGTGCTGGTCTTTTCGAGGTCGCCGTCGACCGAAGGGGCGTCGGACGGTATCGGTGGTGGCGACGCTTGCGCTACCTGCAAACCAGGTGCAGCCTGTTGATGAGCCGCTACTGGAGTGGACGTATCTCCGCCGGCGGCACGAAGCATGCGGCGCAGAACGTCTTCCTTGATGGCGCTCGTTCCGTTCTGACTTGTTGTTGGTTCAGATTCTGCGGCGCGTGGGTGATCGACGTTTGGAGACGGCACATGTAGCCATTCGTGGCCGCAGGCCGAACACCGTATGGTTCGACCGCTGGCGCCCAGGAGATCGGCGTCGACGGTATAGCTTGCTGAGCAGCGAGGACAGGTAATGATCATGTTGCGGCGAGTATACTGGAATTGTCGCTTGTGAACACGTCACGCGCCCCGGACTCGGCGCCAGAGCAGTGGCGGGCACGCGAACTGCGTGGAGAAGACGAACGGGATGGTGCGTTGGCTCGAACGACCGGAGCTTTCGTCGGCGTTGCCGCCAGCCACACCGCCCATGCGTTTCAATTCGATGCGGTTGGCTTTAGTTATGCAAATGGCAATATGGGGGTCCGTGGGCTAAATCTACGGATTGGTGCTGGGCAGTTTCGTTTCGTGACCGGAGAAAGCGGTTCCGGAAAAACCACGGTTCTGCGCCTGATGGGATTGGACGTGGCTCCCACTGGCGGTCGACTCTCGATCCTGGGTGAGGACGTGACGGTATTGCCGCGGCGCGTTCGGGCGTCGATGCGCCGCCGAATCGGAATTGTTTTTCAGGACCTGAAACTGATTGACGACCTTTCGGCCTTGGACAACGTGGCGCTTCCGCTCCGCATAAACGGTAGCGCCGAGCCGTCGATTGAGCCCCGTGTTCGCGAGCTCCTGACTTGGCTTGGGCTCAAGGAGGAGATGGCAGCGCAGCCGTCCTCATTGACGATTGGTCAGCAACAGCTCGTGGCGATTGCGCGCGCAGTGATTTCGAGGCCCGAAATCCTCCTTGTGGACGAACCAACTGCAAAGCTTGAGGAACGGGTTGGCATTCGCGTGATGCACTTGTTCGCTGAGCTTCATCGACTCGGCGCAACGGTGATCGTGGCAACAACCAACATGGCGATAGTTCGGCGATTTAAGCATCCTCGCTTTCATTTGGTCAGAGGAACACTCTGCGCGGACGTCTAGCGTGATACGCTGTCATGACGGAGGACGGAGACGTTGCGCCCAGCCAGCATTCCATTTCGAGGCGAACCGGATGGCCGCGACCTCTCGCTGGTGCTTGCGATCCTGGCTTACATCATCTTCTTCGTTTTGAGCGGCGGTCTCACGCTGGCGACCACCGCGGCCCAATGGCACAACGCATTTGATAATGTCCTCGTCGTCGAGGTGCCACCGAATGCATCTGTCGCTCTGCCTCACGATTTCGCCGCTGCGATCGGTCGCGACCAGGCAAGAAACGGTGACCAGCGTCTCGCTCAAATTCTAGATATGCTAACGTCGACACCTGGCATCAGGTCGGCCGTGGCGGTTCCATCCGAAAACCTAACGAGAGAATTGTCTCAATGGGTGGGGAGCAATGGCGGCAAGATAAGCGTGCCACTGCCAACTTTTGTTGACGTGACCGTCGATTCCGAAAAAATTTTGGATCGAAGGACTCTTGCGGCCAAGCTCGATGGTTTGGCGCCAGGAACACGACTCGAAAACTATGGTGGAGAGCCCGGTTCATTTACGGCGCTATTGGACCTTTTTCAGGCCATCGTGGCCCTCGTTTTTGTGCTCATTGTTGCTGCAATCGCGCTAATTGGCACCATTTCAACACGATTGGCGATAACCGTTCACGCCGAGACCTTGGACATCTTGCGGCGATTGGGAGCAGAGGAGCGCGACATTGTTGGTCCATTTGCCGATCGCGCTTTTCGCAGAGGGCTGGTTGGCGGCGGCGTGGGATTCGCTTTGGCGGCTGCGACTGGTATCGCCTTGATAGCAAGTGGACTGTTGCCGACCAGTCTCGGTCTCACGATCCCGCCTTGGCCCGTTTGGGCGCTGCTAGTCGTCATTCCGCTGTTGATTGCGGGCCTCAATATGGTGACCGCGCGCATCACCGTGGTGCGCTGGTTGCGGAGCACATTTTAGGAAATGGCACCGTTGGTCGCCCGTTTAATCGGTCTTGTTCGCCCACATCATGGCCACAAACGCATCGTGATTAGCGTGCTGGCCGGGATCATGTTGATTTGGCTGATTGGGCTGATTGAATTCGCCGCGGGTATCCCCGGCCGGGTGGAGGACACTTGGTCACGGACGGACGCCATCGTGGTGCTGACCGGAGGAAGCAAACGGGTTGAAGCGGGCATGGCGCTCCTCGCTGGCGGCTGGGCGGAGCGGATGTTCATCTCAGGCGTCCATGAGGATGTGGGCGTCGAAGATCTCATCAAATTGGCACCGCAGGCACCTTTGACGCTTCGCTGCTGCATAGAGATTGGCCACAACGCCACCAACACTCGGGGTAATGCTAAAGAGGTAGCCGAATGGATGAATCTTCATGCATTTCGGTCGCTGAGGCTCGTTACATCCAGTTACCATATGCCGCGAAGTTTGGCTGAGTTTAGGCGTGTATTGCCGGAGGTGGATATTGTCCCCAATCCCGTGTTCGCCAGTGACGTGAAAACCGATCAGTGGTGGAAATGGCCGGGCACAGCTGCCTTAATCGTAAGTGAGTTCAACAAATATCTGCTCGGACTTTTTCGATGATAACATCAGAGGCTTCCAAATTCTAAGGAAGCCTAAGTCAGAATTGATCAAATGATCGCAGTAAGATCTTTTTTTTATAACCTTTTTTATTATGGATTTACCGCGGTTTTGGCGATTGTCTACATCCCACTTCTTGCGATGCCAAGGCGGACCATGCAGACCGGTGTCCGATTCTGGGTCGGCGGCTTGATCGCGGCGGCACGCGTGATTTGCGGAATTCGTTCCGACGTTAAGGGCCTTGAAAATTTGCCTGCGGGCCCGGTTGTTATTGCGTCCAAGCACCAATCGGCGTGGGACACATTCTTCTTCCACGGGATCCTCCCGGATCCCGTTTACGTCATGAAACAGGAGCTGTTGCAGATCCCGTTTTTTGGCTGGTACGCCAGGAAAGCAGGTTGTATCGGGATCGACAGATCGGGTGGAGCAAAGGCACTGAAAGGTTTGGTTGACCGTGTTGGCAATGCTATCGATCAGGGGCAGCAGGTTGTTGTTTTTCCGGAGGGAACCCGGATCCAACCGGGCCGGACCGCGCCATTACATCCAGGAATCGCCGCGCTTTATGCGCGGTGCCGTGTTCCCGTTGTTCCGGTCGCCCTGAATTCAGGCTTATTGTGGGGGCGCGAAGCCTTCCGCTTCTACCCCGGAACGGTTACAGTCAGAATTCATCCGCCGATGCCCTGCGGCTTGGAGAGGCGATCATTTTTGCAGGCGCTGTCTGCCAAGCTTGATGACGTTTCCGGTGTTAGCCCGGTCGAGTCGGACGCCGCTCATGCGTCTGGACCTGAGTCCGGCCGTCTTCGTGCAAATCACGCCGCCAACCTTGCTCATCGCTCCACCTCTTCGCGCACTTCTCGCAAGAATGAAACATAACAAGAACATTGACATGAAAATGTCAGGTTTACAGGGTCCGTCCCCCCCAATGGGTGGCTGAATAAGGGGTATCGAGCATGCAAGTCGCGCCGATCTCGCAGCGTATCTGGGACATGAAGTATCGGCTTAAGGCCCTTGGTGGCGGCCCGTTGGATGGCACCATCGAGGACACCTGGCGCCGAGTGGCTACGGAGCTATCACGCTTGGAAGTTGAGCCGGAGGTATGGTCCAAGCGATTCTACGATGCTCTGGCGGACTTCAAGGTTCTACCTGCAGGCCGCATTTTTGCCGGCGCTGGCTCCGGGCGGCGCGTGACTTTGTTCAACTGTTTCGTGATGGGTGACATTCCGGACGACATGGCCGGGATTTTTGAGCACTTGAAGCAGGCGGCGCTAACCATGCAGCAGGGCGGAGGGATCGGGTACGATTTTTCTTCGCTTCGTCCCAAGGGGGCTCCGGTCAAAGGTGTTGGCGCCGATGCGTCCGGGCCGTTGTCGTTCATGGATGTTTGGGACGCCATGTGCCGAACGATCATGAGTGCCGGCTCGCGTCGCGGTGCAATGATTGCCGTCATGCGCTGTGATCATCCGGATATCGAATCGTTCATCGAGGCCAAACGAGAGCCCGGTCGGCTTAGAATGTTCAATCTTTCCGTTCTGGTCACCGATGCCTTTATGCAGGCGGTAAAGGAGGATGCCGCTTGGGAATTGCAGTTTGGCGGCGTTACCCACGCGAGCATTCGGGCTCGGGATCTGTGGGATCGCATTATGCGGGCCACCTATGCCTATGCCGAACCGGGCGTGATCTTCATCGATCGGATCAACCAGCTCAATAACCTGCATTATTGTGAGCATATCCATGCCACCAATCCTTGTGGCGAGCAGCCGCTTCCAGCGTACGGCACCTGTCTGCTCGGTTCCGTAAATCTGGCGCGGCTTGTTCAATCCCCCTTCACGGCCGAGGCGAGGATTGCGGAGGATGTCCTTGCCGACCTTGTCGCATTGGCCGTGCGGATGCTCGACAATGTTATCGACATTTCCGGCTATCCGTTGCCTGAGCAGGCCCATGAGGCGGTAAGCAAACGGCGAATTGGACTCGGCATTACTGGCTTGGCCGATGCCTTGATCATGTGCGGGGCTCGTTACGGCGGCAGCGATGCTGTGCGCCTCACGGAGCACTGGATGAGAACCATTCAGCGTGCTGCTTATCTCGCTTCTGCCGATTTGGCCGCCGAGAAGGGGCCTTTCCCGCTGTTTGAGCGTGATGCCTATCTGGCCGGGGCGACCGTTTCGTCGCTGGACTCAGACGTTCGGGACGCCATCGCCGCCAAGGGCATTCGCAATGCCTTGCTAACCTCCGTGGCACCAACGGGCACGATCTCGCTGTTTGCGGACAACGTGTCGTCCGGGCTTGAGCCCGTGTTCAGCTTCCGCTACACGCGCCACATTTTGCTTGCCAATGGCAGCCGGCAGGAAGAAGAGGTGACCGATTATGCCTATCGGCTATACCGCCGATTAAAGGGTGAGTCGGCGCCTCTCAGCGAGGCGTTTGTCGATGCTCAGGCTTTAGGCCCGCATGATCATTTGGTGATGCAGGCTGCCGTTCAACGCTTCATCGACAGCTCCATTTCGAAGACCATCAATTGCCCGGAAGACATCTCTTTTCGTGACTTTCAAGACGTTTACCAGCAATCCTATGATCTTGGCTGCAAGGGCTGCACGACCTACCGCCCCAATGACATTACGGGCGCCGTACTGGAGGTCAGCAAGTCTGAACCGGTATCCAATCCGCAGCCCGAGCTTCCGTTGGCGGCACCTTCGGCTGCGGCTCGGCCCCACGACCTGGGGGACTCCGGCGCAATCGTCCAGATGTTTCGCCCGTTGGACCGACCGGAAGCTCTGACTGGTCAGACGTACAAGGTGCGTTGGCCGGACACTGACCACGCCATCTACATCACTATCAATGACATTATCCAGGACGGCCGACGTCGGCCGTTTGAAGTGTTCATCAATTCCAAGAATACGGAGCATTATGCCTGGACCGTCGCCTTGACGCGGATGATCTCCGCGGTGTTTAGGCGTGGCGGTGACGTCTCTTTTGTCGTCGAGGAGCTTAAGGCTGTCTTCGATCCGCGTGGCGGCCAGTGGATGGGGGGACGTTATGTCCCAAGCTTGCTTGCCGCCATTGGCGAGGTGATTGAGCGCCATATGATCGATATCGGATTTCTTCCGGCTCCGGGCCAGGATCGCAACCCGCCGGAGGCCTTTCAGCAGATCAGAGGTGGCGATCCGGTCCGAGCCGTCATCCAGTCTGAAATCCGGGAATCCGTCGAAGCTTCCGCGCCGGCAGCCACAGCCGACCGGAGATTTCGACAATGCCCGAAATGCGGCTCGCCCTCCCTCATCCGGCTTGAGGATTGTGACACCTGCACCGGCTGCGGCTATTCAAAGTGTGGATGATCGGGTTACGCCAACTTGCCATGGCAGTGCTTGTATTTCTTGCCTGATCCGCACGGGCAGGGGGCGTTGCGGGCGACCCGGCCCCAGGTGGCCGGATCGTTGGGGTCAATGGAAGCCTCGCCCGCTTGACGTCGGCTGCGGGCCGGCCTTTGCAGGACAGCGCTGTCTCCGTCGCTTCTTGGTTCGAGCTCGGCAAAGGCCGGGTCTTCCCGACCCTCGTGCCATTCGCCGCCGATCAAACCGTTTTGGCGGGCTCGTGCAGCAGCAATTTCTTCCTCCGGCGCCATTCGAAGCTCCAAGTGCGACATCACCATTGTCACACGCTCGCGCAATCGCGTGAGCATAGCCTCGAACAGCTCAAAGGCCTCGCGCTTATATTCGTTGAGCGGATCGCGTTGGCCGTAGGCGCGCAGTCCGATGCCATGGCGCAAGTGGTCCAGAGCGAGCAGGTGCTCTTTCCAGGTCTGATCAAGGATCTGAAGCAGCATGCTCTTCTCCACGGGCCTCATGACCTCTGGCCCATATTCTGCCGCCTTTCTCGCCATGGCTTCATTCACGGCCGTGGTCAGCCGATCGCGGATCTCGGCGTCCGCAATCCCTTCTTCCGCGGCCCATTCGGCAATTGGCAATTCCAAATTAAGAATGGTCACGACATCGCTTTGTAGATCCTTGACGTTCCATTGTTCCGGGTACGCCTTTTCGGGAATATAGCGAGATACGAGGTCGTCAATAACCTGATTTCGGTAATGTTCCAGCTCATCACTAACGTCCTCGGCATCGATGAGCTCGCGCCGCTGTTCATAGATGACTTTCCGCTGATCGTTCATTACGTCATCAAAGCGCAACAAATTCTTACGAATTTCGAAGTTGCGAGCCTCGACCTTTTGTTGTGCTTTCTCGAGTGCTTTGTTGACCCAAGGGTGAACGATCGCTTCACCGTCTTCGAGCCCAAGCCGTTTGAGCATTCCGTCGATGCGGGCCGAGCCGAAGATTCGCATCAAATCGTCTTCCAGGGAGAGGAAAAACTTCGAGGCGCCCGGGTCGCCCTGGCGACCGGCGCGACCGCGAAGCTGGTTGTCGATGCGCCGGCTTTCGTGCCGCTCCGTTCCGATGATGTAACAGCCCCCGGCGGCCAGCACCCGCTCGCGATCGGCCTTAATCTCGGACAGAATCCTCGCTCGACCGGCTTCATCTTCGGGGTCATTCAGTTCCGTATTGACGCGCATATCAAAGTTGCCGCCGAGCTGAATGTCAGTACCGCGCCCGGCCATGTTTGTGGCGATGGTCACCGCACCGGACACACCCGCTTGAGCGATGATCTGGGCTTCCTGTTCATGATAACGCGCGTTTAAAACCTGATGCGGAATCCGGCGTGCTTTCAACTCTGCCGCCAGCCCTTCCGATTTTTCGATGGAGACGGTGCCGACCAAAATGGGCTGACCGCGTGATCGGCAGTCCTCAATCAGGGTCAGGATGGCCGCATGCTTTTCCCCGGCCGTTCGATACACCTCATCGTCATGGTCGACACGAATACACGGAAGGTTGGTGGGGATTTCAACGACCTCCAAGGAGTAAATTTCGGAAAATTCTCCCGCCTCTGTCATGGCCGTACCGGTCATACCTGCAAGCTTCGGATACAGCCTGAAGTAATTCTGGAAAGTGATGGAGGCGAGTGTTTGGTTCTCTTGCTGGATAGGAACAGATTCTTTGGCTTCGAGGGCTTGGTGGAGGCCCTCCGAATAGCGCCGTCCCTCCATCATCCGGCCGGTGAATTCATCGATGATCAGCACACGGCCATCCTTGACGATGTAGTCCACGTCGCGTGTGAACAATTTGTGGGCACGCAGCGCCTGGTTGGCATGGTGAACAAGTGAGACATTGGTTAGGTCGTACAAGCTGCCCGATTTGAGCAATTCGGCATCGCGCAGCAATTCCTCCATGCGCTCGATGCCGGCATCGGTGAAGGAAACAGAACGTGCCTTTTCGTCCTTTTCGAAATCCTCATCGCTGATGTCGGGAATCAATACGTTGATCCGACGATACAATTCTGATGAATCTTCTGCTGGACCGGAGATGATCAGCGGTGTTCTGGCCTCGTCGATCAGGATCGAATCAACTTCATCGACGATCGCAAAATTGAAAGGACGCTGTGCCATGTCGTCGGTCCGAAACTTCATGTTGTCCCGGAGATAGTCAAAACCGAATTCGTTGTTGGTGCCGTAGGTTACGTCGCATGCGTAGGCGGCGCGGCGCTCAGCGTCGCTCAAGCCATGGACGATGCAGCCAACGGAAAGGCCAAGGAACTCGTAGATCGTGCCCATCCATCTGGCGTCGCGACGGGCCAGATAATCGTTCACTGTCACCACATGGACGCCTTGACCACCAAGGGCGTTCAAATAGACGGCCAACGTTGCCGCCAGCGTCTTGCCTTCGCCGGTTTTCATCTCGGCGATTTGGCCGCGGTGCAGGACCATTCCACCAATGAGCTGCATGTCAAAGTGACGCTGGCCGAGCGTTCGCTTTGCTGCCTCGCGGACGGTCGCAAACCCGTCGACGAGCAGGTTGTCCAGTTTTTCCCCGTCCTCAAGGCGGGCTCTCAGCATGTCGGTGCGCGTCCGCAATTCGCCATCGGAGAGCGTCTCAAGGGAAGGCTCGAGCGCGTTAATGCCGGCAACGGATTTCTGTAAGCTCTTTAGATATCGTTCGTTTGCGGTCCCGAACATCTTTCGGGCGATGGCACCGAGCATGGAATGGCCTCGGAAAAATGGAAGGGGGTGTTGGCCTGTGGCGCTTAGCCAGACACTTGCGCCAGAGTTAGAAACGCTTTGTGTGTAAGTCAATGCAGTGGCCGGACGCTGAAGGTGAGCGGCCACGCCTTACGGACGATTAGAGCTTCACCGACATTGTGCGACCCTTAGGCGTGTTGTCGGCATTACGAAGGGCCGCCCGTTCCCAGCCATCGCCGCGAAGTTGTCGGACGGTGCGGTCGCGAGCGGCGTTGATGCCTGCCCCTTGGCCGTCCGCGGCCCTCATGCTACATACGGTCGTTGGTTGATGTGCGCTCGCACATATAGCGCACAGGTCTAAGCTTAAGTCTAGCGGGGAGGAACCAAGTATGGCCCGACGCATTTTGATCGCCGGTAACTGGAAAATGAACGGTTTAACTGCCGATGGCACGACCTTGGCGGGCGGTCTTGCCGAACGGATGCGCACCGGTGCCAGCGAAGCCTTTGAAATGCTCGTCTGCCCGCCATTCGTTCTCATCCCCAAGATCGTTGATGCGGTGGCGGGCTCTGGTATCGCCGTCGGCGGACAAGATTGTCACGCTGACGAGAAAGGCGCCCACACGGGTGATACCAGCGCTTGGATGCTAAAGGACGTTGGCTGCGGCTACGTCATCGTCGGTCACTCCGAGCGCCGCACGGATCACGCCGAAACGGACGGGCTCGTTAAGTCCAAGGCCGAAGCCGCTCTAGCGGCCGGACTACAAGTCATTGTCTGCATCGGTGAGACGTTAGAGCAGCGCGATGCCGGCCAGACCCTGGGCGTGAACCGGAGCCAGCTTCACGGCTCGCTTCCAAGTGGTGCCACGGCCGCGAACACCGTCGTTGCCTACGAGCCGGTTTGGGCGATTGGCACCGGCCGCACGGCGACGCCGGAACAGGCCCAGGAAGTGCATTCCATGTTGCGCGCCGAGTTGGTGACAGCGCTAGGGCAGGCCGTGTCCGACGAGATGCGGATCCTCTATGGTGGCTCCATGAATGCGAAGAACGCGGCCGAACTGCTGTCACAACCAGATATCGACGGCGGCCTGATCGGCGGCGCGTCCCTGAAGGTCGACGACTTCTGGACCATTGCACAAAGTGTGTGATTGCGCTGGTAAAGCGGTCAAGCGGTGTTGCAGTTTACCGGGCGGGCTCCCACCTCCGTCCGGTCACCGTTTCTCTTAAAATCTTAGCACTAACCCAGGTCCGCGATAGGCCGTCATGATCACAGTTATCCTTGTCATCCATCTTATGATTGCGCTGGCGTTGGTGGGCGTTGTGTTGTTGCAGAAAAGCGAAGGCGGCGCGCTTGGCATCGGCGGTAGCGGCGGTGGCATGGGCGGGTTCATGACTGGGCGGGGAACGTCCAATTTGCTCACACGGACAACGGCGATTCTCGCGGCTTCCTTCATTGTAACCAGCCTAGCATTGGCCAAGCTTGCAGAGTTGGATCGCCCGGATCAGTCAATCCTCGATGGACCGGAGTCCACGACGGAGCAACTTCCAGTGGAGCCTGACTTGCCGACTGGGCCCACTGCGCCCATCGCCGAGTGAGTTCCCGAAAGTCCCCAGCCTCGCACTACCTTGACACAGAGCACCTTGCCGGGCCGGATAGCGAACGGCGACAACAGCCTGTGCGAAAGAATGGTCGTTCGACTTTGCAGGCCTGACCCCAAAGAGGGTATGTAGGGCAAATGGTTCGCTTCGTATTCATCACAGGCGGGGTAGTCTCCTCGCTGGGCAAAGGGCTAGCATCAGCGGCCTTAGGAGCACTCCTGCAAGCGCGTGGCTTCACCGTCCGTCTGCGGAAACTGGATCCCTACATCAACGTGGATCCGGGCACGATGAGCCCGTACCAGCACGGCGAGGTATACGTCACCGACGATGGCGCCGAGACCGATTTGGACCTTGGCCATTACGAGCGATTTACGGGCGTTCCGGCACGCCGCAGTGACAATGCCACGACCGGTTTAATCTACTCCGACGTCATTGCCCGTGAGCGCCAAGGAGAATATCTGGGCGCCACTATCCAGGTAATTCCCCACATAACAGATGCCATCAAGACATTCATCGCCGGCGATCTGGATGGTTCCGAGGATTTCGTGCTCTGCGAGATTGGTGGCACGGTGGGCGACATCGAGGGCCTACCGTTCCTGGAAGCGATTCGGCAGATGGGCAACGAACTCGGTCGCGACCGAGTAATGTATGTGCATTTGACGCTGCTGCCCTACGTTGCCGCTGCGGGCGAGTTGAAAACCAAGCCGACCCAGCATTCCGTCAAGGAACTGCTTGGCGTCGGCATTCAGCCGGATCTGCTGCTGTGCCGCGCTGACCGGCCGTTGCCCGACTCCGAGCGGCGAAAAATCGCCTTGTTCTGCAACGTCCGCAACGAGGCGGTTATTCCCGCGCCCGATGCCGACACGATTTATGCCGTGCCGATCCTCTACCATGCCGAGGGGCTTGATGCGCAAGTCTGTCGCCACTTTGGGTTGACGTCGCCGGACCCTGATCTGACTCGATGGCAAACGATCGTTGATCGCCTGCTGCGACCGGAAGGGCATGTCACCATTGCCGTCGTTGGCAAGTACACAGGTCTTCTTGATGCTTACAAATCCCTCACCGAGGCCCTAATCCACGGCGGCATTGCCAACAACGTCCGCGTCCACATCGATTGGATCGATTCCGAGGTGTTCGAGAGCGGCGCCGGCGCCACCCAGCGGTTGGAAAACGTCAACGGCATATTGGTGCCCGGCGGCTTCGGTGAGCGGGGCGCACGCGGCAAGGTCGAAGCCGCCAACTTTGCCAGAAAACGTCTGGTCCCGTACTTCGGGATCTGCTTCGGCATGCAAATGGCTGTGGTCGAGGCGGCCCAAAACCTGGCCGGCATCCCCAATGCCGGGTCGACCGAGTTTGGGCCCTGTGAAGCACCAGTCGTCGGCTTGATGACTGAATGGATGCGTGGCAATCAGCGCGAAGAGCGCCAAGCCGAGGATGACATGGGCGGGACCATGCGCCTCGGGGCTTATGAGTGTGTCCTTCGAAAAGGCAGCCGCGTTGCCGAGATCTACGACAATCGGAGGATCACCGAGCGACATCGCCACCGATATGAAGTCAATAACAACTATATCGGCATTCTAGAAAGCAAAGGCTTAGCCTTTTCAGGGATGTCTCCGGACGGCCTGTTGCCCGAGATAGTTGAAATTCCAGAACACCCCTGGTTTGTTGGCGTTCAATTTCATCCGGAATTGAAGTCTAAGCCATTCTCGCCCCATCCATTATTTATAGATTTCATAAAAGCCGCAATCGAGCAGTCGCGCTTAGTTTAATGGGCGACACATTTCGCGTCTGTCCACAGTAATGACTCCTTAGAATTGTTTTTTTGTCGCCTTATTGCCCACCTTCTGGCGTTTGCAGTGCCATGTACTGTCGAAACCGTCGTCCGTATGCAACAAGGCTGACCGAAAACTGTCACCTAACCCTGTTACGATCTTCGTTTATCTGCCGCAGCACAACTTGCGGTCGAACGAGCGCATGCGCATTCGGGATAGGGAGAACAAATAATGATGCTTGCCATCGACAGGGCGTTGCGGCGCCCGCTAACCCTCGGCGTTTCCGCCATTGCCCTAGTCAACTGCCTAGATGGTTCCGTTGCTGAGGCCGGCGACATCGTTCGTTTTGCCACATTCAACGCATCGATGAACCGGCTCAATTTCGGTGACCTGCGAACGGCCTTGGAGGGTGGTACGGACATGCAGATCCAGACCGTCACAGAGATTATTCAGCGTGCCAATCCGGATATCCTGTTAATCAATGAGTTCGACTACGACCCGATGGGGCCGAGCTTGCCGCAATTGTTCCTCGATAACTACCTGAGCCAGCCGCAGAATGTCTCGGGGCAGAGACCGACTACTCCAATCAACTATGACTATACGTACTGGGCACCCGCCAACACCGGTATCCACTCCGGCTTTGATCTGGACAACAACGGCTCCGTCGTCGCCACTCCGGGCGCCGCGGGATATGGTGGCGATGCCCTCGGCTTCGGGAACTTCCCAGGGCAGTTTGGGATGGCCGTGTTTTCGAAGCACCAAATCCAAGTCAACGAGATCCGCACCTTCCAGAATTTTCTGTGGAAGGACATGCCGGGCGCACGTTTGCCGGTGGACCCGACGACTGGCACGCCGTGGTACTCCGATGCGGAGCTTGATGAGCTTCCGCTATCCTCGAAGAGCCACTGGGACATTCCGGTCACCATCAACGGTGAGGTCGTCCATTTCCTCACGAGCCATCCGACGCCGCCTGTGTTCGATGGCGCCGAAGACCGCAACGGTCTGCGCAACTTTGACGAGATCCGCTTCTGGGCGGACTACATCGCAGGCGCTGATTACATCTACGACGACAACGGCAATTTCGGTGGACTTGACGATGGTGAGAAGTTCGTCATCGCCGGAGACCAGAATGCCGATCCGTTCGATGGTGACTCGACCGACGACGCCATTCTTCAGTTGTTAGAAAACCCGCAGATCAATACAGACATGCCGCCTAGCAGCGAGGGAGCGGAGGATGCCAGCGACCGCCTTAGCGGCGTCAACGTGGGCCATGTGGGTGATCCGGCGGAGGACACCGCTCAGTTCAACCCGGCTGGACCGGGTAATCTGCGCGTCGATTATGTGCTGCCGTCGGAAAACCTGGAAATCGTGGACTCAGGAGTGTTCTGGCCCGTGCGCGGCACCGATGTAGATCCAGTTGACCCGCTGTGGGTTCTGGTCGGCGACTTTCCGTTTCCGAGCTCCGACCACAGGTTAGTCTATGCCGATGTTCATATCCCCGTCCCACCCGGGCTTCCTGTGCTGGCGTTCTGTTTGCTCGGGCTTGGGCTGATCAATCGCCAGTGCCGTCGGTCGTAATCGAGCGCTTTCGGCATAATGGCCGCGGTTCGGCCCCGCACCGGGCCGAACGGCGGCCGTGCTGAGTCAGTCCACGTTGGACACGTTCCATTGCCGTAGCAACCGCGGCGGTGGACAGGATGCGGTGTCGTGATCCGTAATGAAGGCGTGCTCAGCCAGTTTGATCGACACGCCCATCTGCAGCAGAAACTCATAGCGTTTGCCCGCCGTCAGCGCGCTGTCCTGCTCAAGCGTCTGCAGCTGATTGATGGTGTCTTCGGATGGAGCAGACCGTCGGGTCTGGCGGTCCTTTCGCATGTGCCTGTCGATGGCGACGGCGGTGCCGGGTGCGCGGGAAAACATGTGGAGGCCATACCAAGCGCCGCGTTCAACCTTGCGGATCACCCCGCCTAGGAAGGCATAAGAACAAGCGCTAACGCACATGTGACCGCGTTTCACCCGAGTCGCCACGCCAAGTCGACGCAACACGCGGCCAATCTCGATGCCCTCGGAGGCCGACCCGCCGGGCGAGTCGAACCAGATTTCACGAATCCCGCCCGGCTTTGCCATCAAGGTCTGCACAACGCCTTCAATTCGGTCCGCCTCGCCGGGTTTGATGGTCCCCTGCGCCAACAGAATGTGGCCGGAGCCAGTGTCCCTGGTCCGATAGTCCATAGGCGCGAGCAGCGTGTCCCACTGGTTGAACGAGAGCTTCTGCATGTACGTGCAGGGATATTTTCTCGCACCAGCTGGATGGGAGATTGTCGTCAGCGCCATGACAAGGACTACGGGGACCGCAGCGAGGCGGCCCATGAGCCGGCTTATAGCTCCTGGAGCTGCCAGGTACCCGTAATCGGGTCGCGACAGTACGTCTCAAGCCGCTCCGTGTCCTCGCCCATAACGTTGACGATGCTCGCCGCTTGCCGGCATTGCCGCTCACTGCCTTCGGGCATGTCTCCGGTGACGATGACGGAACCGGCCACATCGGGCCTAGACTTGCTGTTCCACTGCTGCGTGGACTCAAGGCCAACATGCGGGGTTTCCAGGGCTCGCAACGTCGCCTGCGCTATCTGAGCCTGCTCGCAATCGTCCAGCATGCTGCCCAGTTCGCGACCCAAAATGTATCCGCCGACGCTGCCCACAAAGCCGCCGAGCAGCGAGACGCCGGTGTGGTCTGTCCGGCTGGCAATGGCGGCCCCGGCTAGGGCGCCGGCGGTGGCTCCGACAACGCCGCCCCAGCTCTTGCCATCGATGGTGCAGTGGGCGTGATCGACCTCGTCCGTTGATCCACATCCAACTACCACTAACCCTCCCGCAACGCACAGTGCCGACGCGACTGTCCTAAGTCTTATCCTGCCCATGGTCGCCATACCCTGTCTCCACACCTTCATCTCAGGTTGATGGGGCCCAATAGTCTCCGACGGACCGATCAAATTGTCCACAATGGAGTGTAACTGGGGCGCGGCATCGTGGCCGCAATGTTACAGCGCCAATGGGCGTGCTTTCGCCACCTTGTCGAAGGCCATAAGGTCCGCGAGCAGCGTTTTAAAGTTCTTCAGCGGGATCATGGTTGGGCCGTCGCTTGGCGCATGGTCCGGGTCCGGGTGCGTCTCGATGAACACGGCGGCCACGCCGACGGCCACAGCCGCCCGAGCAAGGACGGGTGCAAACTCGCGCTGCCCGCCCGAGGCGGCTCCCAAGCCGCCCGGTTGCTGTACCGAATGTGTGGCGTCGAACACGACCGGGCCCACCTTGGCCAGGATCGGCAGTGCGCGCATGTCGGTGACCAGCGTGTTGTATCCGAAGCTGGCGCCACGCTCCGTCACGATGACGCGCTCATTCCCGCTGTCCCGTATCTTGGCAGCCACGTTTGCCATATCCCAAGGGGCCAGGAACTGGCCTTTCTTAACGTTGACCGCTCGGCCGGTTTTCGCCGCCGCGACCAGCAAGTCGGTTTGCCGGCACAAGAACGCGGGAATTTGCAGAATATCCACAACCTCTGCAACCGCGGCGCACTGGTCGGGATCGTGCACATCCGTCAGGACGGGCACGCCGATCGTGCTCTTGATCTTGTCGAAAACGGGCAGCGCAGTATCCAGCCCGACGCCACGCATCCCGTGCAGGCTGGTGCGGTTGGCTTTGTCGAAAGATGTTTTAAAAACCAACCCAATCCCCAGCGATTGCGCGATCTCGGCCAAAGCGGTCGCACACTCCAACGCATGCGCCGGGCTTTCCATTTGGCAAGGCCCAGCGATCACGGCGAGCGGCTGATCGTTGGCGAGGATCACATCGCCAACGGCTACGGCGTGGTTGTTGGGATCGCTCATAGGTAGGTCTCCTCAGGCACTTTGGCGCAAGGTTCGCAGAACCGTGACATATGTTGAAGATGCAAGTGAGCAATGCGTCGTTTCGCCCGTGCAGCCGATGGCATGAAGCGGATCAGGTGAGCCGTGCTGGACAGTGATCTGCGCGACCGGGTAAGGAGAAGGCGCAGTGAAACGGGACGTGGGGCTTGGCCCGGCATAGAGCGACGGTCGCTGCTGACCGCTTCCCAGGGGAGAGGAGCATCCAACACAATGAGTGCGATTTCTGATATTGTTGCCCGCGAAATCCTCGACAGCCGAGGGAATCCCACCGTCGAGGTCGATGTCGTCCTAGACAGCGGCGCCATGGGGCGGGCTGCCGTTCCGTCGGGTGCTTCCACCGGCGTGCATGAAGCCGTTGAGCTCCGTGACGGCGACAAAGCGCGGTACGGCGGGAAGGGCGTCACTAAGGCTGTAGCCTCCGTGAACGGTGAGATCTTCGAGGCCATCGGCGGTCGCGAGGCGTCGGACCAAATCCACATTGACCAAACCATGATTGATCTGGATGGCACCCCGAACAAGGGTCGGTTGGGTGCCAACGCGATCCTCGGTGTGAGCTTGGCCGTCGCCAAAGCTGCTGCGGACGAAGCCGAACTGCCGCTCTATCGCTATATCGGCGGTACGCAAGGTCACGTTCTGCCGGTGCCCATGATGAACATCGTCAATGGCGGTCAGCACGCCGATAACCCAATCGATATCCAGGAGTTCATGATCATGCCCGTTGCCGCGGGCACGGTCGCCGATGCGGTCCGCATGGGCGCCGAAGTGTTTCAGTCCCTCAAAAAAGGTCTGAAGGACGCTGGCCACAACACCAACGTTGGCGACGAAGGCGGTTTTGCCCCGGCGTTGTCGAGTGCGGATGAAGCGCTGACTTTCATCATGAAAGCGATCGAGGCCAGCGGCTATAAGCCCGGCGACGACATCTACCTTGCGCTTGACTGTGCCTCTTCCGAATATTTCAAGGAAGGCAAGTACGTCCTGGAGGGCGAGGGCAAGACACTCGGCGCCATGGAAAACGCCCGTTACCTCGCTGACCTGGTGAGTCGTTACCCCATCATCTCAATCGAAGACGGCATGGCCGAGGATGATTGGGACGGCTGGAAAATCCTGACCGACGAAATCGGTGATCGCTGCCAACTCGTTGGTGATGACCTGTTTGTCACCAACCCGATCCGGCTTGCTGATGGCATCAAGCGCGGCATCGCGAATTCCATCCTGGTGAAGGTCAACCAGATCGGCTCCCTAACTGAGACGCTGCGTGCCGTTGAAATGGCCCATAAAGCCGCATACACCAACGTCATTTCCCACCGCTCGGGCGAGACCGAAGATTCCACCATTGCGGACATCGCCGTGGCAACTAATGCTGGTCAAATCAAGACCGGGAGCCTTAGCCGCTCGGACCGAATTGCGAAGTATAATCAGTTGATTAGGATCGAGGAACAGCTAGGTGCGGCAGCCGTCTACGCCGGTCGGTCCATCCTCAAGAGTTGACCGCAGCGGGCCGAGGCCTGAAGCCACGAACACGTGATTTTTGGTGCACGGGAGCGGTTGCCGCCGCTCCCGTTTGCCGTCAATGTCCAAAGTCCTCTATAGCCAAAACGCGGGACATGAAAGATGGGGGCCACGGACGACGGGGATAACGCCCGCACGCTGGCGTTGACCTATGAGCTTTTTGACGGTTTGACGCGGCTCGCCCCAGGCAGCGCCGAGACCACTCGACGGGTGCTCGGCTCCCTGCCGTCCATGTCAGAGCAGGGGCGCGTCGCGGAGTTCGGCTGCGGGCGGGGCATAGCAACCCTAGTGCTGGGTGACGCCCTTAGACACGTCAAAAAAACGCGAATTGTGGCGATCGATACGCACGCTCCTTACCTCCGAACGCTAGCGGCCGCGGCGACGATGCAGCAACTTGCCAAGCGGATCGTACCGGTGGTCGCGGATATGGGGGCGCCACCAATTGCTGACCGTTCTGTCGACTTGGTTTGGGCCGAAGCTTCGATCTACTCTATCGGATTTGCGCGGGGGCTCGAAACATGGCGTCCCCTATTGAGACCCGGTGGCTCACTTGCGGTCAGCGAGTTGGTTTGGCTGCGCGATCCACCGCCCGAGGCGGCGGCGTTCTTCTCCGTTGAATATCCGGCCATGATGGGCCTCGATGCGGCGCTCGACGTTTTTTGCCACGCGGGTCTTCACACGTACGAACCGCTGGTCATGCCGGAGACCGACTGGAGCGCGTATTACGAACCCTTGGCCGCGCGTCTGGAAGTCTTTCGTATGAAAAACCACGATAATGCCGAAGCGACCGCGATCGCAGAGGCTACCGCAGTTGAAATTGCCATGCGCCGGGATTACCCCAGCAGCTACGGCTACGTGTTCTTCCGTGCCACGGTTGCGGACTGAAACATCGAGTCTCCGCTGCAACACCTCGAAAGAATTCGCACGCGGACGAATCGGGAACTCTTGTCCCATTCATCCCATCGTGAAACACTTGCTTTCGATTCGTGACCTTCCTGGATGTCCACGCGATTAGATCCATCGCGCTCAGCTTGGCCAAGAGGAGCCTTCGTGCTCGACGAAATCAGAAAACGAGGCCTTTCTGTATTTGGCCCAGCATTTGCGTTGCTGATCGCCTTGTATTTCGCCTATCACGCGGTTCATGGCGACCGCGGTTTCTTGGCTTGGCGCAATCTCGAAAGTCGCATCGAGGCGCAAGAATCACTGCTTGCGGAGTTGCAGGCGCAACGACAAGCGCTAGACGCGCGAGTCCATCTCCTGCGCCCTGAGAGCATCGATCCGGACTTGCTGGAGGAGACCGTTCGCCGCTTTCTCGGCTACGGACACCCGGACGACCTAATAATACCGACAGCGTCGGCGCACCCCCGTTAACGTTTTCAAACCAACGGCTGGTGTTCGGCCTTCGGAGCGGCCAAGCGACGGGACCGACGGGCCCGTTGATCGAGCCAGCGCTTGTTTGAGGACCGTGCGTCCGGCTGAGGTCTTTTGGCCTCGGGTTTCGAACGTCCTACAGCCATATCCAAAACTTCTTTAGAGTCACTAGAGTCACTGGGAAATTGCTTGCCAGCACCCTCGCTTTTGGCGTTCTGATATAGCTCTTACCGCAGACCGTCAGCATGGGTGGCGATTAAGGGAGGTTTTCTATGGGCAATGAGGATCGTGGGGCTGGTTCTGGTTCCGAGGGAGAGTCGAAAAGCTGGACCGAGCAAATCGAGGTGGCTGGCGGCGACCTGGTCGACCGCATCAAGGAACTCATTGAGGACGCATCCGTCAGCAGGGTGACGATCCGCAAGGAAGACGGCGATGTCATGATGGAGGTACCGGTCGCTGTGGGCGGCGCCGCCGCCGGTGCGTTGGTACTGTTCGCTCCCGTGATCGCAGCCATTGGCGCACTGGCCGCCGTTGTCGCTAAGGTCCGGATCGATATCGTCCGGGAGTCGAAAAATGACGACGAGCCCGATAGGGCCAGCGGCGACGGCGCTTAGAGACAACATTGCATCCGAGAGAGACGGGACGCGGCACCTCCCACCTTCGGCAGTATGCCAATCGAACCCAACTTTTTAGGTGTTCAGTGCGCTGCGAAATGCGCGATACCTGAGGGCGTAAGTTAACTAAAAAGCAGTTAAAAAACAAAGAATGTTTATTTTTCAATAGGTTGACATGCTCGTCCAGATGCTAAAAAACCTTGTCGTGGCCGCGCACCCACCATACGATTAAGAAGCAATCTACAAAGCGACCCGATCCACGGGTCCGATAAATGCAAGAGCGCCTCACGTTTGCCAAAAGGGAGTATCCATGTCGACCCAGCCCAGCACCGTGGCCGGCAAAAGGGCCGGCGCGAAGGGCAAGTCGCCGGCCGCTGAACTGGACCGCGACGGCCTCCTCGATCTCTATCGCCAAATGCTGCTGATCCGCCGGTTCGAGGAAAAGGCGGGACAGCTCTATGGGATGGGTTTGATCGGCGGGTTTTGCCATCTCTACATTGGCCAGGAAGCCGTTGTTGTTGGACTACAGTCGCTTGCCACCGATGCAGACTCCGTCATCACGACCTACCGCGATCATGGCCATATGCTGGCCTGCGGCATGGATGCCAAGGGCGTCATGGCTGAGTTGACGGGCCGTATTGGCGGTTACTCGAAGGGGAAGGGCGGCTCGATGCACATGTTCAGCATCGAGAAGAAATTCTACGGCGGTCACGGGATTGTCGGTGCCTCCGTTCCGCTCGGCACCGGCCTCGCCTTCGCTCACAAATATCGCGAGGATGGCGGCATTAATTACTGTTACTTCGGTGATGGCGCCGCCAACCAGGGCCAGGTTTACGAGGCCTTCAACATGGCCGCGCTGTGGTCCTTGCCGATCATCTACGTGATCGAGAACAACAAATACGGCATGGGCACCTCGGTGGAACGGGCGTCGGCCACGACGGAACTGTACCGCCGAGGCGAAGCTTTCGGGATTCCTGGCCTCCAGGTCAACGGTATGGACGTGCTGGCCGTCCGCGAGGCCTGTGCGCCGGTGGTGGAACATGTTCGCTCCGGCAAGGGGCCTTACGTCATCGAAATGGAAACGTATCGCTACCGCGGGCATTCCATGTCGGATCCGGCCAAGTATCGAACCAAGGAAGAAGTCAGCAAGATGCGCAAGGAAAGCGATCCGATCGATCGGCTCCGGACACACCTTCTTGACGGCGGACTGTTGGACGAAGTGGCCCTCAAGGATGTCGATCGCCAAATCAAGGATATGGTGACTGAGGCGGCAGACTTCTCACAAGCCAGTCCGGAACCGGACGAATCCGAACTCTATACGGATATCCTCATTGAGGTCTAATCCGGTCAACCCTCAGCCGTCTTTCTGGAGGGACCACGAATGCCAATTCAAGTATTGATGCCAGCGCTGTCGCCAACCATGACGGAAGGTAAGCTGGCGAAGTGGCTCAAAGCCGAAGGTGACCGCATCTCGTCCGGTGACGTCATTGCGGAAATCGAAACCGATAAGGCAACGATGGAAGTGGAAGCTGCCGACGAGGGAGTTCTCGGAAAAATCCTTGTCACAGACGGCACCGAGAACGTGGCCGTCAACACGCCCATCGCCCTATTGCTCGAGGAAGGTGAGGACGCCGCGGCGCTAGAGGTACCCGTAAGTGATGTCACGGCGCCGCCGGCGACGGACGCGCCGGCCTCGACACCGCATGCCGTGGCGCCAGCCGTCGCATCACCACCACCACCGCCGGAGGTGGAGTACACCGGCGAGACCAGTAGCATGACGGTTCGTGAAGCGCTCCGCGATGCCATGGCCGAAGAAATGCGGCGCGATCCGGAAGTGTTCGTCATGGGGGAAGAGGTCGCCCAGTACCAGGGTGCCTACAAAGTCACGCAGGGCCTGCTGGATGAGTTTGGGCCCAAACGGATCATTGATACGCCGATTACGGAGATGGGGTTCGCCGGTCTCGGCGTCGGCGCCGCGTTCGCAGGGATGAAGCCGATCGTAGAGTTTATGACCTTCAATTTTGCCATGCAGGCGATTGATCAGATCATCAACTCTGCCGCTAAGACGCTCTATATGGCCGGCGGCAAGATGGGCTCACCGATCGTTTTCCGGGGGGCCAACGGCGCCGCATCGCGCGTGGCCGCGCAGCATTCGCAGGATTTCGCCTCTTGGTACGCCCATTGCCCTGGCTTAAAAGTCGTGTCGCCGTGGTCGGGTGCGGATGCCAAGGGTCTGCTTAAAGCAGCGATCCGTGATCCAAACCCGGTGATCTGTCTTGAGAACGAGATCATGTACGGCGCGACCTTTGAGGTCCCGACTGATCCGGATTTCGTGCTTCCCATTGGACGGGCCAAAATCGAGCGGCCTGGTCGCGACGTGACGATCACGGCCTATTCGCGCATGGTTGGTTTTGCCCTTGAGGCCGCAGACATGTTGGCGAGTGAGGGGATCGAAGCCGAGGTGATCAACCTTCGTAGCCTGCGACCAATGGATGTCGAAACGATCACGAACTCGGTCAAGAGCACCAATCGGTTGGTGAGTGTCGCCGAGGGTTGGCCAGCATGCGGGATCGGTGCTGAGATGGCGGCACTGATGATGGAACATGCGTTCGATTACTTGGATGCTCCTGTTGTGCGGGTCTCTGGAGAAGATGTCCCGATGCCCTATGCGGCGAACCTCGAAAAGCTGACCCTGCCGTCGCCCGAAAAGATCGCCAAGGCGGCCCGGGCCGTCTGCTATCGCTGACGCCTCGGGGGACAAGACACCATGCCTATTCAAATCCTGATGCCTGCGCTGTCGCCGACCATGACCGACGGCAAGCTCGCAAAGTGGCTCAAAGCGGAAGGGGACGCGGTCGCTCCCGGCGATGTCGTGGCCGAAATCGAGACCGACAAGGCAACTATGGAGGTGGAGGCCGTTGACGAGGGTGTGCTGGGGCGCATTCTCGTGGCCGCAGGCACAGAAAATGTGCCGGTAAACGCACCCATCGCGGTTCTCTTGGAAGAGGGCGAGGACGCATCCGCCTTGGATACCGTCGCGACAACGGCTCCGCAGGCAGCGGTTTCGACTTCACCGCCTCCACCGCAGCCGTCCGCTACTCCATCGCCACAGTCCGCACCACCACCACCGCCGCAGCCAGCGCCCAGCACGCCAGCGACGCTCGGCCCGGGTGGTGGTCGGATTTTCGCCAGTCCGCTTGCGAGGCGCTTGGCAAGTGATGCGGGCCTCGATCTCGCTCTGATCCCTGGAACGGGCCCTCGTCGTCGCATCGTCAAACGCGATATAGAGGCCGCGATAGCAAGTGGGGTCGGCAAGACAGCTGCACCGGAGGCGCCAGTAACAGCGGCAGCAACTCCGCCACCGGCAACCGTCGGCGTAGCCGCACCTGGTACGTATACCGAGGTGCCGAACACCACCATGCGTAAGGTCATCGCGCGGCGCTTGGTGCAGTCAAAGCAAGAGGTGCCGCACTTCTATCTGACCATCGATTGCAACATCGAGGCGTTGCTCGACCTGCGCAAGCAACTAAACGACCGAGCGCAGGACGGTGGCTATAAGCTCTCGGTCAACGATTTTATCATCAAGGCGACGGCCGCGGCTCTTCGCCGATTTCCCGCCTGCAACGCGTCTTGGACTGACGAGGCGATCCTACTCTACAATGATGTGGATATCTCGATCGCCGTCGCAACATCGCAAGGTCTGATCACGCCCATCGTTCGTAAGGCCGACCAGAAAGGGCTTGCAGCCATTTCCGAAGAGGTGCGCGTCCTGGCGGCTAAGGCACGAGACGGCAAGCTGATGCCTGAGGAGTATCAGGGTGGCGGTTTCACCATCTCCAACCTGGGCATGTTCGGCATCTCGGCGTTCTCGGCGATTATCAATCCGCCGCAATCGTGCCTTCTCGCCGTCGGCGCTGGGGAGCAACGGCCGATCGTGAAAGATGGTGCTGTCGCCATTGCGACCATGATGTCCTGCACGCTCTCCATCGATCACCGCTCCGTCGATGGTGCCGTCGGGGCGGAGTTTCTGCAGATCTTCAAGGGCCTGATCGAGGACCCCTTGACCCTGATGCTATGACGAAAGCGAGCTGACCATGGCCGACCAGTCGTTTGATGTTGTGCTCATCGGCGCCGGTCCCGGCGGCTATGTGGCGGCCATTCGCGCCGCGCAGCTGGGTCTGAAAACTGCCGTTGTCGAGGAAACCCACTTGGGCGGTATCTGTCTGAACTGGGGATGCATTCCGACCAAAGCACTTCTACGCACCGCGGAGGTTTTTGAGAACATTCGCCATGCCGAAGCGTTCGGTCTCAAGGTCGACAATGCCGGATTTGACATGGGGAAGGTGGTCGACCGGTCGCGCAAGGTTGCGAAGCAGCTCAACTCCGGGGTGGGCCACCTGCTCAAGAAAAACAAGGTAACCGTTTTCGATGGCCGTGGTCGCCTGGATCGTGGACGCGTGCATGTTGAAAAGGACGGCAAGGCGGTTGCGGACTTGCAGGCTAAGCACATCATCCTGGCAACCGGCGCACGTGCAAGGGTCCTGCCCGGAATGGAGCCGGACGGCAAGCTGATTTGGACCTATCGTGAAGCCATGGTCCCAGACAGGATGCCGAAGTCGTTGCTGGTCATCGGCTCCGGTGCCATCGGTATCGAGTTCGCCTCGTTTTATCGTTCGCTCGGTGCGGACGTGACGGTTGTCGAGATCCTTGATCGGGTGTTGCCCGTGGAGGACGCTGAGATCTCCGCCTTCGCGCAAAAGCAGTTCGAAAAACAGGGGATCAAAATCCACACCGGTGCAGCCGTAAAGGGCCTTGAAAAGGCCGCCGACTCAGTCACGGCTACGATTAAAGGGGGCGGGAAGACATGGCCCCTCCCAGTCGAACGTGTGATCCTGGCCGTCGGCATTACAGGCAATGTCGAAGATCTCGGCTTGGAAGGGACCCGGGTCACGGTCGAGAAGGGGCATATCGTCGTTGACGAGTGGCTTCGAACCGGCGAGCCTAACGTTTACGCCATCGGTGACGTCGTTGGCCCGCCGTGGCTCGCGCACAAGGCTAGCCACGAGGGGGTTATCTGCGTCGAGAAGATTGCCGGTGTCCCTGACGTTCATCCGTTGGACGTGCGATCGATCCCTGGGTGTACCTATTCCCGTCCGCAGGTGGCCAGCGTCGGCTACACCGAAGCCGCCGCCAAAGAGGCCGGCTTCGATGTCAAGGTCGGGCGTTTTCCTTTTATTGGAAACGGCAAAGCCATTGCGCTTGGCGAACCGGAGGGCATGGTAAAGACCGTGTTTGATGCCAAAACCGGCGAATTGCTGGGTGCGCACATGGTCGGGGCCGAGGTGACCGAGTTGATCCAAGGCTACGTCGTGGCCATGGCGCTGGAAACGACCGAGACGGAGTTAATGCACACCGTGTTTCCGCATCCGACGCTGAGCGAGATGATGCACGAATCCGTATTGGATGCCTACGGTCGCGCCGTCCATTTCTAGCTGGAACGGCGCTTCTTTTGAGCTGCGCGGAATGGTGCTGTGACCGTATTAATTCGCCCGCTGACGACCAGCGATCGAACTGGTTGGTACCAACTCTGGCAGCAGTACCTGGCATTTTACAACGTTACACTCTCAGAGGCCGTCACCAACACGACGTGGCAACGTCTAATTGGTGCGGAGGAGCCGTCCGTTTTCGGCTTGGTTGCCGTTGACTCCGATGCCGTTGATCCGGTCGGGCTTGTCCATTGTGTCCTGCACGTCAACACTTGGTCCGATCGTTCGGTTTGCTATCTGGAAGACCTGTTTGTCGCCGCTTCAGCACGCCGGCGCCGGGTCGGCCAGCGATTGATCAAGGCTGTGGTGGAGCGCGGTCGTGCGGAAGACTGGCTACGCGTTTATTGGATGACGCATTCTGACAATTTGGTCGCCCGTGCCCTCTATGACCGCATCACGCCCGTAACCGGTTGGGTCCGGTATGACGTTCCGCTTTGAATGACGTCCGCGCAGCGGGCTTAACGGCCGCTCGGTTCTTGTTGACGCGTTACATCCTTCAGACAATATGGCTGCTATGGCAAATCAACAAATGCTGCGTCATCCTGAAAAGGCCCACCGCCCTGATCAGCCAAGCCCGCGTAAGCCCGCCTGGATCCGGGTCAAGGCGCCCACATCTCCCGAGTACATCCAGACACGCAATCTAATTCGCGAACATAGCCTTCACACGGTGTGTGAAGAGGCGGCCTGTCCAAATATTGGTGAGTGTTGGGCTCGAGGCCATGCAACCGTTATGATCCTGGGCGATATTTGCACGCGGGCTTGCGCATTCTGCAACGTAGCGACTGGAAAGCCGCGCGCGGTCGATGCAAACGAGCCGGATCGACTTGCCAGCACGGCTGCGCAGATGGGCTTGCAACACATCGTAATTACGTCCGTCGACCGGGACGACCTCGCGGACGGCGGCGCGGGACAGTTCGTTCGCTGCATCGCCAGCGTGCGGGCGGCGGCGCCGAACATGACCGTCGAAGTCCTGACGCCGGATTTTCGCGGCAAGCCCGGTGCACTCGAACAGGTGGTGGCGGCAAGACCGGACGTTTTCAATCATAATCTGGAGACGGTGCCGCGTCTGTATCCAACGATTAGGCCGGGCGCACGGTACGATCATTCCCTCGCGCTGTTGGCTCGGGCCAAGGTGGTTCATCCGGCTCTGTTTACGAAGTCGGGCATCATGGTTGGGCTTGGTGAGACGAATGACGAGGTCTTGGTAGTGATGGATGACCTTCGCCGAGCCAACGTCGATTTCCTCACGATCGGCCAATACCTGCAGCCGACGTCGAAGCATGCTGCTGTTGACCGGTTCGTGACACCGCAGGAGTTTGAGGAGTATCACCGGCTTGGCGTCGAAAAGGGGTTTCTTCTGGTGGCGTCGTCGCCGTTGACGCGTTCCTCCTATCACGCTGATCGGGACTTCGCAGCGCTGAGGGCCAATCGTCAGGCGACCATCGAAGAACAATCGTACGCTTGACGGCCTGTTGCGACCAACAAGATGCCAACACACGCCGAAACCCGAATTGTTCCGTATACACCAGGCCAGATGTACGACCTTGTGGTGGACGTCGAACGGTATCCCGAATTTTTGCCGTGGTGCGTAGCCTCGCGCATTCGACGCCGCGAACCGGGGAAGGGTTTCGTTGCCGATCTGGTGATTGGCTACAAGATGATTCGCGAGCGGTTTACGTCCCATGTGCGGCTCACGCCACGCGATCGCGTGGACGTTACGTACTATGAGGGACCGTTTCGCTATCTGAACAACCATTGGCTGTTTTTGCCACATCGAGATGGTTGTGAGATCGATTTCTACGTGGACTTCGAATTCCGGTCCAAGATGCTGCAATCCGTCATGCGACGATTGTTCAATGAGGCCGTGCAGCGAATGGTCTCCGCGTTCGAACGGCGGGCCCACGAGTTATACGGCGACGAGGCAGCAGTTCTACAGGATGAGGCAGTCGAGAAGGGTTAGCGCCTTGGCAACTGTTTGGTCCCGAACGTGATCCCGATCGCCGGCAAACACGTGCTGGTGGGTTTGGGTCGGCTCACCTCGCCTCAGGATGGCAAAATGGACGAGGCCGACGGGCCGCTGTCGCGAACCGCCCCCCGGCCCTGAAATTCCCGTCACCGCTACGATGAGGTCCACCGGGGCGATGGCCATGGCACCCTCGACCATGGCCCGTGCGCAGGCTTCACTGACCGCGCCGTGCTCCTTCAGGAGGGCATCCGGCACGCCCAAAACCTCCCGTTTGGCGACGTTCGAATACGTCACAAACCCACGTTCGAACACATCGGACGAGCCGGGAATGGCGGTGAGCGTTCCTGAGATCAGCCCGCCCGTGCACGACTCCACGGTCGCGATGGTCAGGTTGCGCTCGCGGCAGCGTTGCAATAGGCGTTCGGCCTGTTGTCGGGTTTCAAGTTCGATCACAGCGCTGCGTCTCCAAACCGAGCAAACAGCCAGAGGCAAATGCCAGCCAAAACGCCGGCAATAACGTCATCTGCCATGGTACCGATACCGCCCTTCAATCTGCGATCGGCCCACGAAACGGGCCAGGGTTTAAAGATATCGAACACTCGAAACAGGATGAATCCCATCACCGAGTGAACCAAATCCGTCGGCGACGCAAGCAGCACAATCCACTGTCCCACAACCTCGTCGATAACAATTTCGGGCGCGTCTTCAACCCTTGAGCGACGAATAAGGATCTCCGCTACTAGAACACCGATGGCAAACGTGACGATGATCATCATTCCCAAGGCGAGCCTGCCACCCAGGTCGTTTGCCAACCACGCCAGGGGAACGGCCGCCATGGAAGCCCACGTTCCGGGAGCCAATGGCAGGAAACCGACCCCGAACCACGAACCGAGAAGCGTTGGCAAATCGTGAAGTTTAAACGGAAACGACGGTCTGTCTGAGGTCGCCATGGCACTACGGATGGAGGGATACGGTCGCGATCACGGCCGCCACAGCCTCAGCCCCAGACCGTCGCACGAGACGGCCTGACCGGTCTGCTCGAGGGTTATGAAGCGCCCGAAGTTGGCCAAAAGTTCTGGATTCGATCCGACACACTAGCATCATGCATTACCCCAGGACATGGCTGTTTTCGATAATGTTAGGTAGCCAACGCGATGCTTAAGCGTCTATGACCGCATGGGCACGTGCTTTGGTTGGAAGTCAATCCGGCAGCAGACCGGTCACCCAGAGCGCAGGGTTGTCACAAGCATCCGGTCCCTAGGCGGTCGGAAACGTTGAGAAGACCCAGAAGGGTCTCCTATAGGAATGGTGAATGAGCTTTGGTAACGGCCTACCCAATGGGCTGAAACGGTTGGCGGCACGGCTTGCCAGACGCCTTACGGACTCGAGAAACTCTGGTGATCGTTCGGACATGCTGAGGCGGCGAAGCTCTCGCCGCTTCATCGTTGGCGCTGCTGTCGTCACTCTCACGCTGTGGGGCGGCTATTCGACATGGAGTTTCCTCGATGCGCAGTCGGTCATAGATCGTCAAACGGGTTCACTGGTCGAAACCCGCGCAGCTTACCGGGAACTGCTAGATGCCTGGGGTGTTGCCGGGGACCGGGTTGCCAGCGCGGCCGACGCGTTGCGCGGCCATCTCGCAGATCTCAGAAGGATCGCTGCTTCGAAGCGTGAGTACGCCGCTGAGGTGGCAGAGATCAGGGTCGAGAACGCGCAATTACGCCGAGCGCTCGACGTGGCCGAAAAAGCGCGCCAGGAAATGACGTGGGCCTACGTCGAGCTCGGGCGCGATCGTGACCACCTGGAGGGCCAACTGGTGGCGCTGGAAGCTGAGATACTGGCGCTGGCCGCGGGCGAAGACGGCATGACGCCCATGTTGGACGATCCCGTGATCGGATACTTCGTGGCCGCCAATGGCCCCGATGACGATGCCGACATGGCGGCACGCATGAGGTTCGCCGTTGATGCTCTCGCGACCCGTCTCGAGGCCGTCTATAGCTCTCGCCGTGAAATCGTTTGCTGGGTTAGCCAGGAAACGCAGGGCCAAATCGAACTGATGGAAGAAGTTATCGAAGACGCGGGGCTTGACCCGGACGACGTGGCTCCGACAACAGCAGAACTTGAGCCGACGACCTCGATCCTGAGTTACAAGCAAACGGATTGTGATTGGAAGAATGGGCTCGGTGGTCCGTTTGTGGCGTTGCCGACGCAAGCGTCGCCAGCGGAGGAGTTGCGCGACGAGGTCTCAGCATTGGATGTCCAATTGGCCCGCTGGGGCACACTCCGTGAGGTCTATGAAACCCTACCTTTCGGCGCACCCCTAGCCCGCTACGTCGTGCGAAGTTCCTTCGGCCCTCGTCGGGATCCGCTAAACAGGCGCCGGGCGTTTCACTATGGCGTCGATCTGGGCGCACCATACGGTGCGTCGGTATTCGCAACAGCGCCGGGTCAAGTGGCTTTCGCCGGATGGCGGCGGGGTTATGGCCGGGTTGTCGAAATCCTGCACGGGCACGGCATTCGAACCCGTTTCGCCCATTTGTCGGCGATTAAGGTCCGGAAAGGGCAGCCCGTTGATCGTGGCAAGGCGGTGGGCCGACTTGGTGCCAGTGGCCGGACCACCGGCGCGCATTTGCACTATGAAATTTTGATCGATGGTGTGCCGCGCAACCCGATGGACTTCATCAAACAGGATTCCAAGCTCCTTGGCGACGCCGACGAGGGCATCAGCGCGGTGTCAACCAAGCGCGTCGGCCGGTAGCGGCCTGCCTCAGTTCAGGATTCCCGCATCGATCATTGCGGACCGCACCTTTTCCTTGCTCGTTGGTCCAAGTTCCACAAGCGGTAACCGAACATCGGCTGCCGCCCGACCTAACAGGCTCACGGCATACTTTGCCGGTGCCGGGTTTGATTCGCAGAACAGGGCGTTGTGAAGTGGCATCAATCGCTCCGTGAGGGTCCGGGCATCCCCGACCTGTCCCTCACGCCAAGCCTTTTGCATCTGGGCACACAACGCGGGTGCCACGTTGGCCGTGACCGAGATACAACCGTGCCCGCCCGCGACGAGGAACGGAAGCGTGGTGGCGTCCTCGCCTGACAACTGGCAAAAATCCGGGCCGATGGCGATGCGTGTCCGCATTGGTCTGGTCAGGTCCATGGTGGCGTCCTTCACACCGATGATCCCTGGCAGCTGCGCGAGTCGCGCCATCGTCTCGACACTCATATCGATCACGGATCGGGGTGGAATATTGTAAATGATGATCGGCAGGGCAACCGCATCGTGGATCGTCTTGAAGTGCTGATAAAGACCCTCCTGCGTGGGCTTGTTGTAATAAGGAGTGACCACAAGTGCGGCATCGGCCCCAGCTTCTTTGGCATGGCGGGTCAGGATGATGGCTTCGGCCGTTGAGTTGGAGCCGGTTCCCGCGATCACAGGGACGCGGCCGGCCGCCTGATCCAGGCAAACTTCAACCACCCGCATATGCTCCGAATGGCTCAGCGTCGGTGATTCGCCCGTTGTTCCGCACGGGACCAGCCCGTCGGTTCCCGACGCAATGTGCCAATCGACCAAGCCGCGATAGGCCGCTTCGTCAAACTCGCCGCCGCGAAATGGTGTCACAAGGGCGACCAATGACCCCTCAAACATGCACTTCCTCCCGTTGACGTGGGGACCCGCAACACTGGCGTTCCACGATCTCTCTGGCGACCATACTTGCCGTTTTGCGCGTTTGAAAGCGTAACCCCGGTGTCCTTGTGGGACATGCGACGCGACGTTAGACTTTATTCCAACACAATCGGTCCCGTGCCCGACCTTGGGAGCTAAATTGGGATCGGCGGCGGCTCCTTAGTCATAAAAAATGGAGGCTCTATTGGTGCGATATCGCATCAGGACACCGTCAGGCAGTGGCGGGCTGGGTATCGTTGTGGTGCTCGCGGTAATGTTGACGGGGGTTGCCCCGGGTTGGGCTTTGGATCGCGCGGCCGCGGACCGAGCACTCGACGCCGTCAGCGACGACCGTTGGGCCGAAGCAAGGGCCCTTGCGTACGCGAGCGGCGATCCCCTGGTGAGCAAGTTGGTGCTCTACTTCGACGCCGTGCACTCCCGCAGCACTCTGCCATTTTCGACTCGCGCCGCTTTTATCGACTCCAACCCCGACTGGCCGCGGATGGGAAGGGTTAGACAGTTTGCGGAATCGGCGATGCCGGAAACGTTACCGTCAGGTCAGGTGGTGGATTGGTTTCAACGCCATCCGCCGCTTACTGGCTACGGGCAAGTACGTTTCGCCGAAGCCCTCAAGGCGCTTGGAGCTGATGGGCAAGCCCTGCAGGTCGCTCGGAATGCATGGCACACAGAACGCCTCTCGGCCAACCTGGAACGGCGGCTGATTGCCGACTTTGGCGACTCGCTGACGTCCGATGACCACGTTCGTCGCCTTGATGGCCTGCTTTGGCAGGGTCGCCGGGCGGACGCCGAGCGGATGATGTCTCGCGTCAATGCGGATTGGAAAGCTTTAGCGCGAGCCCGGATCGCGTTGCGCGGTGGCAGTGGCAATGCCTCTCGGACCGTCGCGGCGGTTCCGCCAGCTCTTCGAAATCATCCTGGCCTTGTCTACGAGCGGGTTCGCCAGCTGCGCAAGCGGGACCGCAATGCGGATGCCCGAGCCCTCATCAACGGCTGCTGCGATGCCGCCGAGCCGGATCGATGGTGGCAAGAGCGCGCGATCCTGGCTCGCCGAGCGCTGTCAGACGGATTGGCTCAGGAAGCTTACCGCATGGCCAGTGGCCACCAGGTGGGACCCGATGGCGATCTCGCTGACGCCGAGTTTCTATCCGGGTGGATTGCACTGCGTTTCCTGGATCAACCCGGCCAGGCGCAGCAACACTTCCAGCGTCTCTATGAGGCCGTCTCCTACCCGATCAGTTTGGCGCGGGGCGCCTATTGGCTCGGTCGCGCCCATGCCGAAGGCGGTGACAGTGATCTGGCGGAAGCCTGGTTCAAATCGGCGGCGGCTCACCCTTCGACCTATTACGGCCAGCTTGCTGCTCTCAGTATAAACGGGCAGCGTCTTCCGGCAATGCCGGCGGATCCGCGACCGACCGCCAGCGAGGTTGAGGACTTCGAAAACCACGAGTTGACCCGGGCCGTTCGGCTGCTCGATGCCCTCGGCGAAACCCGCCGGGTCGGCCCATTCGTTATACAACTGTCCGGGTTGCGGCCCTCTCCTGGCTGGAAGGCGTTGGCGGGAACATTGGCTGCGAGCATGGCGCGGCCGGACTTGGCGGTCTTTGTCGCCAAGGACGCTTACAAGAGTCGTGAGATTCTGGTGGACCTGGGATATCCGCAGTTGCCGCTGCCGCGCATCACCCAATCCAACGGGCAGGCTTTGGAGCGCGCGTTCGTGCTGGGCCTCATTAGGCAGGAGAGTGCCTTTCGGATCACGGCGGTCAGCTCTGCCGGCGCCCGCGGGCTGATGCAGCTGATGCCCGGAACGGCCCAGCTCGTGTCCCGGCAACTGGCGGTGCCTTATCAGCCTTCCGCGCTGACCCGTAACACGGGCTATAATCTCAAGCTCGGGCAGCGCTATTTGGCCGACCAGTTGGATCGATTCGATGGCTCCAAGGTGCTGGCTTTGTGCGCCTATAACGCAGGGCCAAATCGGGCCGTTCGTTGGAAACGGGAGCGCGGGGACCCCCATACCAGCTTGGACAGGGCTATCGACTGGGTTGAGTTGATCCCGTTTCGAGAAACCCGCAACTACGTCCAACGTGTCCTGGAAAATCTCCAAGTGTATCGCGCTAAGGCTGCTGCTGCCGGTGCGCCGACGGGTAGGACGTTGGTCGACGACCTGACCGGCCGTTGACGACGACCCAGGCTAAAATTTGACACCGAGACGGAGATTGGAAGGAGCAATCGGATGACATCTGCGCCAGAGCTAGAAGGCATCAAGGTCTGTGCCTTTGACGCCTATGGCACACTGTTCGACGTGCACTCAGCGGCCGCGCAATGCCGCGACGTCCTTGGAGACGACGTTGAACCTTTGTCTCAAATTTGGCGCCAGAAGCAGTTGGAGTACACATGGCTCCGGAGCTTGATGGGTGGTGAATATGAGGATTTTTGGCACCTGACGGCTCAGGCGTTGGACTACGCTATGGGGGTTGTCGGTCTTAGCGATCCGTTGCTGCGGTCGCGCCTGATGGACATCTACTTGATGCTCGACGCCTACCCGGAAGCGTCCGAGGTTCTGGAGGCCTTGAGAGCGGCGAAGTACCGCACGGCGATCCTGTCCAATGGGTCGCCGAGCATGCTGGTCGCCGCGACCCGGAGCACTGGGCTCGACCACCACCTGGATGCCCTGCTTTCGGCCGATGCCCGCGGCATCTACAAACCCCACCCTAGCGTCTATCAGATGGTTTGCGACCATTTTGACGTCGATGCCGATGCCGTTTGCTTTCTGTCGTCCAATGGATGGGATGCGGCCGGGGGCGCCCATTTCGGCTTCCGTGTCGTCTGGATCAATCGGTTTGGTCAGCCGCCAGAGCAGCTGCCGGGCGTTCCGGAGCATATGATCAGAACTCTGGACGAAGTCCTGCCAATGCTTGTGCGGTGATTAACGCTGATGCTGGACCCGCCGCTACCGATATCAACGCGGCGGCAATCCCCGTTGGATGAACTGCCGTCGGAACGCCGCTGCTCGAGGCATTGCAACTCAACGAGCGACTGGGGTCTCCTCCTTTCGCTAAAGCGGAGTCGTTGCAGCGCACCGGCTCGGTCAAGGTGCGGGGTCCTACAACCATCTTTGCCAGCTCTCGCATCACGAGCGCCAACACGCCCTCGTGGCCCACTCATCCGGTGACCACGGGCAAGGGGCGGCGGCTCCTCTCGTCGGCATCCCGGCGACCGTCGTGATGCCCGAGTGACGCGCCGCAAACAAAGCTGAAGAATGCGGCTGCCTGGGGCGCGGACATCGTGATCTATGACCGTGACCGACAAAGCTGGGAAGAGATCGCGACTGCGCCGGCGGCGTGCCTGGGGTGCGCGGTGGTGGTGCCCTTCACAATGGCGCTTGGATCGTCGGCGGGCCAAGCATGGTGAGCGTTGAACTTGCCGAGCAGGCAGCGGACCCCCAAGCCTCTCCCGTCGTGGTCTTTGTGTCTTGCAGTGGAGGCCGATGGCTGCAGATATCGTTTTGACGCTCGTATCACATCGTCCGCGTTGCCGTGTATTCGCTGTTGAGCCAGCCGGCGATGACGGTACCAAATGGTCGTTGGAAACCGGCGATCGGTCTGCGACTCGGTGAACTCGTTATCTCTGTGTGATGCGTTGATGGTCGGCAAGCCGGGTGAGACCAGGTTTCCCACAAATTTCCGGCTGCTGGCGGTTGGCCTCCGTGTTGAGGACTAACTGACAAGAAGCGCGACGGGGCTCGCCTTTGACGCGTTTCGCCTTATTGTGGATCCTAGAGGAGCGGTGGTTCTGGCCGCCGTTGTCAACGGTACGCTGGCGCGAATACCGCTAAGTTGTTGCTGTGCTGTCGGGCGGAAATGTCGATCGCATGACGTATGCTGCCAGCCTTAGCGGATAACGGCCGGGCAAGACAGTGACACAATCGTTGAGCATGGCTCCGTGTTGGCATCGCCGCCCGGCTTTCGCTGCATAGCCCGCTCGTCGTAAACACCATTGTTGGGTTTCGCGCACGCGCAGCGAGTCCACGCCGCTGAAGAGCAACGATCGTCATGGCCAACAAGAAGAAGGGTTTGATCGCCGGCAACATTGCCGCTCAGAACCGCCGAGCCCGCCACGACTACACCATCGAGGAGAAGTTCGAAGCGGGATTGATGCTTGCCGGAACGGAAGTGAAGTCTCTACGCCAAGGGCACGGCTCCATCGTCGAGGCCTACGCGGAGCCGCGAGGGGCCGAGTTATGGCTGGTCAATGCGCACATTCCGGAATACCAGGCAGCGAGACACTTCAGTCACGAACCGAGGCGTCCGCGCAAGCTCCTACTTCGGCGCCGGGAGATTGCCAAGCTGGTTGGCTCCGTCCGGCGCAGCGGTATGACGCTGATTCCACTGACCATATTTTTCAACGATCGCGGGATTGCGAAGGTTCAGCTCGGACTTGCCCGCGGTCGCCGCAATGTGGACAAGCGTGAGGCCGTTAAGGACCGCGACTGGCAACGCCAGAAGCAGCGCCTGTTGAAAACGTAGCAGCTTCTCGTTGCCGCCTCAGCACAGCGGATCTTCGAGACACGCTTGAACCGCTTGCCGCGTGGCCGGACCATACTGGCCGTCAATGTCGCCCGAATAGTGCCCATGGGTTCGCAAGTGCGTCTGGATCTCGATCACTATTGGCCGACCGCCGGCTTGGATTGCGGACGAGATGTCGGCGAGTGCTGTGTTCTTGTCACGTAACCGGTTGTGGGCCCGTCCACGAGCAAACAGATAGCGTGCGGTGTTGGGGTTCGCGATCAGGGCTTGGTTGAAGCTGTACAGTGCTGCGTCCGCATTGCTGGATCGCAGGAAGGCTTCGCCTTGCCAATACAGGGCGGTATCGTTGCTGCCCTGGAGGTCCAGCGCCTTGGCAAAATCGGACAGCGCCTCGGGGTAGCGTGTCAGTTCGAGCAGTGCAATGCCGCGGCCGAGCCAGGCGTCTTCGCTGTTGGGGTCCAACGCGAGCGCGTCGGTGTAGTCGGGCAAGGCAAGCTCAAAGAGGCCGAGATGCCGCCTTGCATCAGCGCGAATTGTTGCCAGGCGCGCACGAAGGCCACCGCGCAGGGTCGCATTCTCTAAGGCGCGGCTGCACGCTTCCACGGCCTGCTTTGCCCGGTCGGGTGCCGTAGACTGCTGGCAAGCGGTGATATCACCCTGCAGCGTTGCTGAAGCCGGGCCGGTGATTGCGACCGTAGCAATCGCCGCGACGGTGATCACCCGATGTGCATCTGAAAGCCAGCCCATCCATCCGATCCCTTTAGCAACCACACCAGCGACGACGGGCGTCCCAAGCAGCGAAGGTCGACGGCCAGGTCCGCCCGGAATGATCAGCGTTGTGTGAACTGCACCGCGCCAAACAGGTTCGATCGCGTTTCGGCATCCATGCCCCGGTTCAGGTCCATTTTTTGTGGTGGTACGGCAAGACCGCGCTCCACGGCCGGGCGTGCGGCGATAGCCTCGAACCATCGCTTCAAGTTGGGATGGGCGTTCAGGTCTTGACCCTGTCGCTTCCAGGGTCGGATCCAAGGAAAGGTTGCCACGTCTGCGATTGAGTAGTCGCCAGCCAGATAGGGAACGTCGCCCAAGCGTCGGTCGAGGACGGAGTACAGGCGCCGTGCCTCCTTGGTGTATCGGTCGATGGCGTAGTCGATTGGGTCTGGCGTGTAGTGGCGGAAATGGTGATTCTGGCCAAGCATCGGGCCGATGCTGCTCTTCTGCAACATAAGCCACTGGATCACCTCCATCCGTCCTCGGTGATCGGTCGGCATCAGCTTGCCTGTCTTCTCGGCCAGATAAAGCAGGATGGCACCGGACTCGATAATCGTGATCGGTTGCCCATCCGGCCCATCGTGGTCGACAATTGTCGGGATCTTATTGTTCGGATTGAGGGCCAGAAACTCCGTCGTGAACTGCTCACCTTTGGTAATGTCGATCGGATGAACCGTGTAAGGAACTTCCAACTCCTCAAGCAGTACCGAGATCTTGAAGCCGTTTGGGGTGGACCAAGTATAGAGGTCTATCATCGAGGCGGTCCCTGGTTCATGTTCCGAGCGAAGCGTTGTCGCCAACGCGGTGACGCCGTATCAAAGGCACATAACACGGGACACGGTCGCCTGACCAGCCACATGGGAGCCACAAGAACATGGACAAACCGCTGCTTCACCTTGTATTCGGCGGCCGGGTAAAAGATCCGCAGGGGCTCGAATTTCTCGACGTCGAGGGTTTGCACATTGTCGGCATCTATCCTGATTATGCCTCGGCTTTTGCGGCGTGGCAGGGCATCAGTCGCCGCTATATCGACTACGCCGACATCAAATACGTCATTGTCCACCTTCATCGCATGCTGGACCCGACGGACAGCAACCCGAACTGATGCTCAGGCCGCGTTTTTGGCGCTGTCGATGAGACCCGCGAGAGCATCGTAGGACGTTACGTGCGGGAAATGGGGAAAGGCTTTGATCACGACGTCAGGGGCACAAAACAGAATCCCGTGATCAGCGGCCGACAACATTGTAGTATCGTTGTAAGAGTCGCCTGCTGCGATGACCGTGAAGGCCAGGGTGCGAAACGCCTCAACGGCGGCTCTCTTATGATCGCGCATCCTTAGTTGATAACCAGTGATCCAGCCATCCGCGCTCACGATCAGGCGGTGGCAGAACAGTGTTGGCCAATCCAGCTGTCGCATCAGCGGTGCCGCGAACTCGACGAACGTGTCGGACAGAATAACGACCGGCCCTTGCGCACGGAGATCGGCCAAAAAGCGGTTGGCGCCATCCAGCGGGCGAAGCCCGGCAATGACCGACTGTATTTCGCTGATCCCGATTCGATGGCGTTCCAGGACGGCCAAGCGATGGCGCATTAGCTCATCATAGTCCGCAATGTCCCGTGTCGTCAGGCGCAAGTCGTCGATACCCGTGACCGCCGCCACGTTGATCCAGACTTCGGGGACGAGAACACCTTCGAGATCGAGACAAACGATTTGCACGCGCGCCTCCCAAGCGGACATCTTGGGCGGTATACCGGCCAGCGCCCAATTGGGCAAACGGGTTCGCAGCGGGCGTCACGTCCGAGTTCGCTCTTGCTTAGTTCTCATAGTCCGATGGTGCCAAGGCCATCACGGACCGAAAGACACCAGTGAACATTGCTTCCGTTAGGCGGCCGGTGTTGGTGTTCTGACGCGAGCAGTGATAACTGTCCGCGAGGTACAGTGCGTCGCCAACTGTATGAATGACGCCGTGAGCGAAGCGATGGGACGAGCGGTTAATGCTGAGCGCGCGTAGCGCTGCGTCGTGAGCGACCGTGCCGAGGGCGAGGATCGCGCGTAGACTTTGCGTCAAGAGGATCTCTCGGGCCAGGAAGTCGTTGCAGGCGCTTATCTCGTCCGGCGTGGGGCGATTGGCCGGCGGTACACAGCGGACAGCATTGGTGATCCGACAGCCATGCAAGCGCAGCGGGTCGTCGCTAGATCCGGTGTATTCTCCGGTCGCTAGGCCCAGGTCCAAGAGTGTTTTATAGAGAAGTTTGCCGGCATGGTCGCCCGTAAAGGGACGCCCGGTTCGGTTGGCGCCGCGCCGTCCCGGCGCCAAGCCAACGATCAATAGCCAGGGCGAATGATCCCCAAAGAATGGCACGGGAGCATTGAACCAATCGGGATGTGCTTCGCGCTGCTCTCGCCGAAACGCCGCCAGCCTTGGGCACCGCGGGCAATTCCGGGGCGGCTGCTTGATCATTGGCAGGGGTGAGCGCGGCCACGGCCGGAAAAAACCTGCGCATGAACTCGTGCACAGAGCCAGCTAATGAAGTCGCTTGGATGGGTCATGTGTGCACGACAACTAGGGCTTTATGTGCAGCGGTGCATTTATTGAATGCATCGCTGCACCAGCGGGAGCCGATCAGGCGTCCTCGAAAACGCCGTCCGGATGAGCCGGTGTTCGCTGCATTCCGTTGCCATTGCGCTCATCCGTTCGTCCGTGGGCCGTGGCCCGAGCGATGGCTTCCTGAAGATCAAGCAATTCCAGGAACGAGTCCGCCTGACGCCGCAGTTCGTCGGCCACCATAGGCGGCTGGGACCGAATGGTGCTGACTACGGTCACCCGAACGCCTCGACGTTGCACGGCCTCGACAAGCCGGCGAAAATCGCCATCTCCAGAGAACAGGACGGCGTGATCAAGCTTCTCTGCCATTTCCATCATATCAATGGCCAACTCGATATCCATGTTACCCTTGATCTTGCGTCGACCCATGGCATCAGTGAACTCTTTGGTCGGTTTGGTGACCATTGTGTACCCATTATAGTCCAGCCAATCGATAAGGGGCCGAATTGGCGAGTACTCCTGATCCTCAACCAGTGCAGTGTAGTAAAAGGCACGGATTAGGACGCCCTTGGAGGCAAATAAATCAAGGAGGCGCTTGTAATCAATATCGAAATTTAACGACCGTGCAGCAGCATATAAATTTGAACCATCAATGAACAGCGCAACGCGCTCTTGCGGATAAAAAGTTGCCATTTGGTTATCCTTTTAGATTTCTAGGCGAATGCATATTTTTCACATGTTGATGCGAACCCGCCCATGTCCGCACTCTTCCTTAGTCAAGCAGTAGATATCGGCCTTGGCTAAGCGGTCCGCAAGGGTGCGCGTCAAATAACCAAGCCTGTTCTCGCAACCAACAGCATCGAAGCATGAAAGTTGAGCAGCGCTAAAATTCACGATCATATGAGTTGCGGTGAGGAGGTCTTGGTCGCCATCGGCGCCAACCTATCGGGCATTTATGGGCCGCCCTTGGCGTCATGCCAGGCCAGCATCGAAGCCATGAGATCGGCGGGACTTGCCATTGTGCGTCGATCACGCTGGTTTCAATCATCACCTGTGCCACCCTCATCCCAGAATGCCTTTATCAACGGTGTGGTGTTGGCACGAACCTGGTTGCCGCCAGACGCTCTGATGGTTGCCCTACACGAGATCGAGTGTTTGTTCGGGCGCCGTCGTAGCGTTCCGAACGCCGCGCGGTCGTTGGATCTAGACCTTCTTGCATATGGTGCCGTGGTCAGCGGCCCTGGCACGTTTCCGGTTCTTCCTCACCCTCGCTTGCATCAGCGGCGCTTCGTGCTCGTCCCGCTGGCCGACGTGGCGCCGCAATGGCGCCATCCGGTGATGGGTCGAACCGTAACCTCGCTTTTGGCAGAAATTGAGCACGTGCAGGAGTGCCAGGAGCGCAACGCATCGGTTCGGCCGCTGACGGGCCAGGATCCCCCTTGTTTGCCGTCGGCCACAAACCTATAAGAAAAGCTGACTATCATAAGAGGAATTGCGAATGGCGCGCGTTACCGTTGAAGACTGTGTTGAACGGATCCCCAATCGCTTTGAGCTCGTCATGCTCGCCGCCCAACGTGCGCGAAACATTGGTGCGGGCGCGCTTTTGAGTGTTGACCGGGATAACGACAAGAATCCCGTTGTGGCGCTTCGCGAAATCGCGGCCGAGTCGGTCTCGTTACGGGAGTTAGAAAATAACCTCGTACAAGGGATGCAACGGGCAGTCGAGTTCGAGGAGCCTGGGGACGAGGAGATTGATCTGGCCGCCATTCAGCGCGAACTGGACGGCGAACTTGGCGTTGCGCCGACGGTGGCGGAGGCGGAGGCCGATGGCTTTTCCGTTGAGGATCCGGACGGTGATAACAGCACTACCATGCCCGGTGCCCCTGGCGCTGATATCGACGGGCTTGACTCCGCATTTGGCAATGGGGATGACCGTGAATGACCGTGAAAAACTCCCTAGGAAACGCGTGAACAGGAAAGGACCCGGGGACGCACTAAAGGGCTCCCTGACGATCGATGATCCGACAGTTCGAGCTTGTTGAGACTGTCAAGGCCTATGATAAGCGTGCCGACGAGGACTTACTAAATCGGGGCTACGTTTTTTCTATGCGCGCGCACGGCGCGCAGAAACGGGCTTCCGGTGATCCATACTTCTCCCACCCGCTTGAGGTGGCGGGCATTCTGACCCGATATAAGTTGGATACGTCCACCATCGTTACGGCCCTTCTACACGACACAATCGAAGACACGCCGGCGACCATCGACGACATTCGTGAGCATTTCGGCGATGAGATTTCACGTCTCGTTGACGGCGTGACGAAGCTCACCCGGATTGAGCTTCAGTCCGAGCGGACGAAAGACGCGGAGAACCTGCGCAAGCTCGTGATCGCCATGTCGGAGGATATCCGGGTCTTGCTGGTTAAGTTGGCGGACCGCTTACATAACATGCGTACGCTCCAAGCGATTCAGAGCGCCGACAAACGCCGCCGAATTGCCAATGAAACGATGGACATCTATGCGCCGCTCGCCGAACGGATTGGCATGCAGGAAATGCGCGACGAGTTGGAGGATCTGGCGTTTGCCGAGATCAACCCCGATGCGCGCAACTCGATCCTGGCCCGCCTCGACTTTCTGAAAGAGCAAGGCGGCGACATGATCAACGGCATTGTAACGGAGATCCGCGAAACGCTTGCCGAGGCGGGGCTCCGCGCTGCTGTGGTCGGACGGGAAAAAACGCCCTATTCCATCTGGCGAAAAATGCAGCGCAAGAACGTCGGCTTCGAGCAATTGTCCGATGTCATGGCATTTCGCATCATCGTCGCATCGCGTGAGGACTGCTATCGTGCGCTTGGGATCGTGCACGGTCGCTATCCCGTGGTTCCTGGGCGGTTCAAGGACTACCTCTCCATCCCGAAGCCCAATGGGTATCAATCGATCCACACCGGCGTTCATGGCCCCGGGGGCGAGCGTATTGAGACGCAAATCCGGACCCGACAGATGCACGAGGTGGCGGAGTACGGGGTTGCCGCTCACTGGATGTACAAGGATGGGCTTACTCACACGGAAGGAAAGCAGTACCGCTGGGTCCGAGAGTTGCTGGAAATTCTGGAACATGCTGCAGGGCCCGAGGAATTCCTTGAGCATACGCGACTGGTCATGTTCGAAGACCAGGTGTTTTGCTTTACGCCGAAAGGCGATCTCATCAGCCTGCCAACTGGTGCGACGCCTGTCGATTTTGCCTTTGCGGTCCACTCAGAGGTGGGCGACCATTGCGTTGGAGCCAAGATCAACGGTCGTTTGATGCCGCTGAGAACACCGCTTCACAATGGCGACCAGGTCGAGATCATCACTTCCAAGGCTCAGACACCATCTCCAACTTGGGAGCGCTTTGTCGTTACCGGCAAGGCACGTGCTCGCATCCGCCGCTTTATTCGGTCCAAGGAGCGCGAGCAGTATCTCCAGTTGGGACGATCTCTGGTCCAGCGTGCGTTTGCCGAGGCCGATTACACCTATGATGACAAGGCACTGGAGGGAGTGCTCCGCAATTTCAGGCAGGGCAGTATTGATGACTTGTTGTCCCAGGTGGGGGCCGGCTACGTCACCGCCCGCGCGGTCGTCGAAGCAGTGTTTCCCGGCACCAAAAAGCGAAAATCGTTCTATGACAAAGTCGTACCACTTGCCCGTGCTCGGCGTCGGCTCCATGACGACCCTGCGGACCGCGGTCCGCCGCTGCTTATCCGTGGCCTGATCCCAGGCATGGCCATGCACTTCGCCGGGTGTTGTCATCCGCTGCCGGGTGATCGGATCGTCGGGATTGTTACCACAGGCAAAGGTGTGACAATTCATACAATCGACTGTGAGCGTTTGGAGGCCTATACCGACACGCCGGATCGTTGGATCGACGTGTCATGGGAGACAGATCAAGAGGTGACGGCCCTGCACGTCGGCCGGATCAATCTCACGGTGGTGAATGCTACGGGCACATTGTCCAGCCTGACCACGGTCATCGCCAGAAACGATGGCAACATCACTAACCTCAAGATCGTGAACCGAACGCCGCAGTTTTTTGACATGCTCATCGACGTGGAGGTTCGCGACGTCATGCATCTCACGAACATCATCGCAGCACTCCGCGCCACCCCGGCGGTCAATGCCGTGGACCGGGCGTATGCCTAAAAGGGCTTGACTACCCGATGTTGGTCCTGCAGTTGACGGCTCCCGCTTAATAGTAGGGAGAATAAAGGCTTTGACCACGGCACTTCGCCTCGGCGTCAACATCGACCACGTGGCCACGGTTCGCAATGCCCGCGGCGGTGTCCATCCGGACCCGGTGCGCGCGGCGGGCATTGCCGTCGAAGCCGGCGCCGATGGGATCACAGCCCATCTCCGCGAGGACCGTCGCCACATCTCCGATGATGACATCTCACAGTTGATGGAGACACTAACGGTCCCACTCAATCTGGAGATGGCTGCCACCGATGAAATGCTGGCGATCGCGCTCCGGCACCGGCCACACGCCGCGTGCATCGTGCCCGAAAAACGGGAGGAGCGGACGACCGAAGGTGGGTTGGACGCCATCGGCGGCCGTGATGTGCTGGTTCCGGTCGTTGCGGCCCTGGCAGGGGCTGGGGTTCGGGTTTCGCTATTCATCGAGCCGGTGTTGGCGCAGATCGATGCTGCCAAGGCCCTTGGCGCCGGCTGTGTCGAACTACATACCGGTCGATACTGCCACCTGTCCGGTGCCGACCGGATTGTTGAACTGGATCGCCTGCGCGCTGCGGCCGCACGTGCCGACGCTCTGGGTCTCGAATGCCATGCGGGCCATGGCTTGGCTTTCGAGAGCGTGGGTCCCGTTGCCGCCATTCCGACCATTGCGGAGCTCAACATCGGCCACTTCCTCATCGGCGATGCAATCTTCGTCGGGCTCGCGGAAAGTGTTCACCGAATGCGGACCTTGATGAATACCGCGCGCGCCCAAGCCGGGAATGGCTTAGCGGAGAGCATCGACACAGGTAGCCGCGCATGATCATTGGCGTTGGCACCGATTTGCTCGATATCCGTCGAATTGAACGCACGTTGTCGCGGTTCGGTGACCGGTTTTGCGAGCGGATTTTTACCGAGACAGAACGCCGCCGCTGCCAGGCCAGGGCGCAGCCGGCGGCGTGCTTTGCCCAGCGCTATGCTGCCAAGGAGGCCTGCTCAAAAGCGCTCGGCACCGGTCTTCGCCAAGGCGTGTTCTGGCGCGACATGGCCGTTGCAAACTTGCCCTCGGGCAAGCCGGTGATGACACTTACGGGTGGCGCCAGGCAACGGCTGGATATCCTGACACCCGCCGGCATGGTTGCTGCGATCGAACTGTCGCTCACCGACGAGTATCCAATGGCCCAGGCCGTGGTTGTCATCTCGGCAATGCCCTCTAAAGCTTAAAGGAAGGGCGGCGATGCCTCATGGGATCACTGGGCCTCTCATTATGAAGCAATCTTCAGGCCGATGATCCCGACCACAATGAAGCCGACAAAGAC
>CAZUDB010000022.1:0-49653 GCA_964619055.1 uncultured Rhodospirillaceae bacterium | reverse complement strand
GTCCGGAGCCTAGTCCACCGCCCGCGCCACTTTCGTAACCGTCCTGCGGCTTAGCGCATGATGAAGGCATAGATCACAACAGCGGCGGTTAATATGACGTAGGAGAAGGGGTACATCCAACGCGACACTGCCTCTAGACGGGCGGCCCATGCGAGGTTGCCCTTCGATTGAGCATACTGCACCAGCAGCGCCTCGATCATGGCACAGATGGGCAGGATCCATATTAGCGCATAGTAAAAACCGAGCGATGTTAAGTAGGGAACGTGAGGCAAAAATCTATTGACGAACAACATAAAGGTGACAATAGACAATAGTGAAATCGCAACCACTTTTAGACGATCATGTAATGGTGTATTCATCATAAAGAATGTCGTCCATGATATGAATACCAGGAATGCCAAGGGTGCCATATAGTAAGATATGTACCCCTGACTCTTCCGAGCAACAGTGATTGTATATATGATTGAGTGTTGGGCGACATCTGAAGTTACCTTTAAATTCGTGACTTCCTGATGAAGGCCTTTAAGGACGTACTCACTCGGCAAGAACTTGGTAACCCGCCCCTCGACAGAAAAATCTGATGGTTGTAAGACGAAATCGCCGGGCTCAAGCGAGATATCTGCGAGTATAAGAGTCAATGTCTGTACGTCGAACGGGAACGCCCGAAGATCAGCATCGTACCGGGCGGAGACCGCTTCATATTCCTGATAGATGACCAGTCCATCTGAGTAGATTGTAACGACCTCCCATTCAGATATACCGGAGCGGTAGGTATTAACCCAGTTTGTCGGGGGAACCCATATGTTGTTGAGTATTTCGTGCGCGACGTCTCCAAAAAATTGGAGGTAATTCGTTCCAACGTCCTCGGGCTTAAAGGCGAGTCTCGGATCTCTCCACCGCAATTCGCTCAAAAGCACCAGCGTATAGGTCTCGTTCGCGAGTGATATCTCTGACACTTCATTTAGGTACAAATTTGAAATGACTTCGGTCGGTTTGTCTGTTTTTGGAGGCAATATAAACATTTTCTCCTTTATCCAGGGAACATGCTCGGCCAGCTCATCAAATTTAGGTGAAGTCGCGTGACTTAATCCGACACGCGATATTATAATAGATAATAATAAAATAAATAGATATAGGATCAGTGAGCTTTTCGCCATAAAATTAGGGATAGCGGGCACAACCCAACTCTTTCGATCATCAATCGATTGTCAATGAACAATATGATGAGTGGAGCTCATCGGCACGGCACCGCAATTTCCACCGTCATCATCTAATTCTCCATTCAACCCGCAACCGTGAACGGTTGTCGCAGTCCATTGAACAGGCGCGAGATTCTGCGGAACAGATCGCGAGGCGAACCACCTTCCGCAATCTGGAAGGTGACGTAACGGCTATTACGGGGACCCATAGCCCGATCTTGACCAAGGTCTTCCGGACCGTGGTTGGCGATCAGTATTCCACTACTTACGGCAACAAAAAGATCCACGTGAAGTTGGCGAGGCTGTAGGCGAGCGCGCGAAGTTGGACCTGCATCGCGTTGATGCGAAGTTCTCGGCGCGAAAGGCATGTCCATTTAATCGCGTTCTTGCCCTACTTGATCCGCTGCTCGGCGGTGCACCGCTGCTTGTAGCCCGTTGATTGTAGAACGCGACGCCCCGTTCGGCTGGGCGGCTCAGGTCGGTAACGATGAAACGAACTTGACGATCCAGTTCACCGCAATGCAGTTCGACCTTCGCGGAAAAGCACCGTTTTTATACATGATTGCACTGGGTCCCGTACACCGACAAAGCGGCCGGGCCCCGCTTGAACGCACCCAGTCCTCGCGGAGGAATAAAGAATAAAGAAAAGCGCGGAACAAGCCGTGGTTAGGAACGCGCCCTCTCCCTTGCAGGTGGGGAGAGGGCGCGACTACGCAATCGTGGTTGTGAGTCAGCTCGGACGAGAACGCAAACTCAAGCGCCGGCGCGGTTTTCGATCAGGTCCGTGACCACCGTGGGGTCGGCAAGCGTGGAGGTGTCGCCCAGGCTGGAGATGTCGTTTTCGGCGATCTTTCGCAGAATGCGCCGCATGATCTTACCCGAGCGGGTCTTGGGCAGGCCCGGTGCCCACTGGATCACGTCCGGACTGGCGATAGGCCCAATCTCGGTCCGAACCCAAGAGACCAACTCCTTGCGGAGCGCATCGCTTGGCTCCTCGCCGGCATTCAGGGTGACATAAGCGTAAATGCCCTGGCCCTTGATCTCGTGGGGGAAGCCGACGACGGCCGCTTCGGCCACCTTGGAATGGGCGACAAGCGCGCTTTCCACCTCGGCAGTGCCCATTCGGTGGCCGGAAACGTTAATGACATCGTCGACGCGACCGGTGATCCAGTAATAGCCGTCCTCATCCCGGCGGCAGCCGTCACCGGTGAAGTACTTTCCGGGGTAGGTGGAGAAGTAAGCCTGAACGAAGCGATCATGGTCGCCGAAAAGGGTCCGCATCATGCCGGGCCAGGCATCGCTGATGCAGAGATTGCCCGAGGTCGCACCCTCCAGCACCTCACCGGCGGCATCGACAATTTGCGGTGTGATCCCGAAGAACGGGCGAGTGGCGGAGCCTGGCTTCAGGTCCGTGGCGCCCGGCAACGGCGTGATCAGGATGCCGCCCGTCTCGGTCTGCCACCAGGTGTCGACGATGGGGCATCGGCCGTCGCCGACAACGTTGTAGTACCACATCCAGGCTTCCGGATTGATCGGCTCCCCCACGCTGCCGAGAATGCGCAGGCTGGCGCGAGAGGTGGACTTGACCAGCCCCTCGCCCTCGCGCATCAACGCCCGGATCGCAGTCGGCGCGGTATAGAAGATGTTGACCTTGTGCTTGTCGACAATCTCCCAAAATCGGGAGGCCGTGGGATAATTCGGCACGCCCTCAAACATCACCGAAATGGCCCCGTTGGCGAGCGGGCCATAGACGATGTAGCTGTGGCCCGTGACCCAGCCGATGTCGGCGGTGCACCAGTAGATGTCGCCCTCGTGATAGTCGAACACATACTCGTGCGTCATGGAGGCATAGACCAGATAGCCGCCTGTGGTGTGCAGAACGCCCTTTGGTTTGCCGGTGGACCCAGAGGTGTAGAGGATGAACAGAGGGTCCTCGGCGTTCATCTCCTCCGGTGGGCAGTCGGGGGCGGCGTCCGCCATCAGGTCGTGGTACCAGATGTCCCGCCCTTCGCTCCAATCGATGGCGCCACCGGTATGACGAACAACGACACACGCCGTCACGCTGGGGCAGGTGGCCAAGGCCGCGTCGGTGTTGGCCTTCAAGGGCACTGGACGGCCACCGCGAAGCCCCTCGTCCGAAGTCACCACCACCTTGGCGTCGCAGTCCTGAATGCGCCCGGAGAGGCTGTCCGGGGAAAAGCCGCCGAACACGATGGAGTGGATCGCACCGATGCGGGCACACGCCAGCATCGTTACCGGCAGCTCCAGAATCATCGGCAGATAGAGGGCCACCCGGTCGCCCTTCCGGACGCCCAACCCTTTTAGAACATTGGCGAATTTGCACACTTGCGCGTGCAGTTCGCGATACGTGATGGCTTTGGTGACGTTCGGATCGTCGCCCTCCCACAACAGTGCCGTCTGGTCGCCGCGGGTCGCCAGATGCCGGTCCAGGCAGTTGGCAGACACATTCAAGGTGCCGTCATGGAACCAGCGGATGTGCACGTCCGAGGGCTCGAAACTGACGTCCTTGACCTGCGTGTACGGCTTGATCCAATCCAGCCGGCGCCCCTGCTCGCCCCAAAACCCCTCCGGGTCGTCAACGGAATGCTGATACATCTGAAGGTATTTTTCGTTGTTGATCAGCGCCGAAGCGGCAACGGATGCGGGCACGGGGAATATGTGCTGTTCGCTCATGGGCTTGATGTTCCTCCCTGCACATGGCGGCGGTTGCTTCGATTTCGCCGAAACCGCGCGTCACAGCGGCCATCAGCGATTGGACCGGTTGTCCGGTCGTGGATTTGGGGGATTATCTCGAATTCTACGGTGGCTTCAAGGAAATCACGGTCACAACCGTCGGCGCAGAGCGAAGCAACGCCATGTCCGCAGCCGTTCAAGGGTCACATCAGGTCGGCAAGGCCCGTGATCGTGATGATGCCCTGATGTACATCGACATGGGCGCGACGCAGGCGCGCTCCCGGGCAGGGACCGGCAACGCACTCGCCATCGTCAATTCGGAACAGCGCACCATGGTTGGCGCAAAGGATATAGGCGCCACTTTCGTCGAGAAACCGGCCCGGCTGAAAATCCAACGGGAGCGCAACATGGGGGCAGATATTCACATACGCATCGATCCGCTCCCCGCGGCGCACCACCAACACCTCGACAGGCTCGCCGGCTAACTCCGCCCGCAGCGCCGCTGACCCGGGGTCCTCAAGGTCGCCGATGGCAAGACCTGGCATCGGCGGCGACACGGCGTTCTCGGTCATGGTGTGCACCTCGTACTGGTCGGAAATGACAGCGGTCTATAGAAGCGCGCTTCGCTCATTCGCCACTGCCCTCGGCTGCGCCCCCCATGGCAAGGATCAGGCGCCATGCATCGTCATCCAATGGCATGACGGACAGGCGGGAATGGCGGACCAGGGCGATGTGGCTGAGCCGTGGCTCGGCCTTGATGGAATCTAGTGTCACCGGCATCGGCAACGGCTCCAAGGCCCGAAAATCGACCATGCCGAAGCGCCCACTGGCATCAGTGGGATCGGGATAGTGCTCCCGGACCACTTCCACTATCCCGACCACCCTGCGCTCCTTGCCGGAGTGGTAAAACAAGGCCCGGTCGCCAAGCCGCATGGCTTTCATGTTGTTGTTGGCTTGGTGATTGCGCACCCCGTCCCACGGCTCGACGCCGACAGCGACGTGGTCGGTCCATGACCAAGTCTCGGGCTCGGACTTAACCAGCCAATGGGCCATAGTCGTGCTCTCCTTTATGGAAGCGGAAAGCTGTAGACAAGTAACAGCGTCTCAACCCCTGGGTTCTCGTCTGAGGTTCCGCCGTTGGAGTAGTGCGAAAAGGCCAAGCCGAGGCGGGAGCGGTCATCGAACCGATACGCCACCTCCACCTGCGAGCGAATTTGAAATGACCCGCCCAGGTTCAGGTCGGCACCGCCCTGCCGGTAATAGTTGGCGCCGATGCTACCGACAACGACCCAACGGTCGGTGATGCCAATGTCTGCCAGGATACCGCCGCCGGCGAAAAAGCTGCCCGTGCTTGTTCCCGCTAACGCCAAGTAGGGCTTGAAAATCCAGAGCGCCAAATTGGGGCGGAACTCCAGCCGGAACTCCGCAGCCTGGTCGTCACCACCAACGTCGTACCAGCCCACTGAACCGGTCACGTAAGCGGGATCGTCGCGGGTTCTGCGGCCGCTCGCGTCACCATCGGCGATGACAGGCGTGGGAACCGACAAAGCAACGAACACAAGGATAATGGCAAACGGGAAGTACGCCAGAGCGCAAGAACGAAAAACCATGTTGCACGATCGCCATTTCGCCCGACGTGCGCAAGCGGGCGAACCGGCGGCGCGGACATCTCATGCTGGAAAGGCTTGAAACGCGTGCGTCATGCCGATCGGAGGCGGGGGCCGCTCAGCCGACGCGTAGCCTCATGGTTTCGGTAGCCCGCACCAAAGCAGCCCGAATCCCTGGTTCCAGGGCGGAGTGGCCCGCATCGGGCACGATCACGAACTCCGCTTCCGGCCAGGCTCGCGTGAGGGTATCCGCTGTCACCATCGGACAAACGATGTCGTATCGCCCTTGGACAATGGTCGCCGGCAGGTGACGCAGACGTTCCACCCCTGTCAACAGCGCGCCATCGGCAAGAAAAGCGCTGTTGATGAAGTAGTGGGCCTCAAGCCGCGCCAAAGCCAGAGCGGCGCCATCAAAGGTGGCTGCGGCCTCCTCGGTGCGAGGGATCAGGTTGGAGCAGTTGCTCTCATAGCGGCTCCACGCCATGGCTGCCGGACGATGGCGCCGGGGATTGGGATCGGTCAGCCGACGGTAATAGGCAGCCAACAGGTCATCGCGCTCGGCCGCGGGCAGGAAGCTGCGAAACGCCCGAGCGGCCTCCGGAAACACCGTACCCATGCCGTGGAGAAACCACTCGATTTCTCGCCGAGTGCCAAGAAACACGCCCCGCAGGATGAAGCCGGAACAAGCATCCGGATGCTGGATGCCGTAAGCAAGGGCCAACGTCGATCCCCAAGAGCCACCAAAAAGCAGCCAGCGGTCGATATCCAGGTGCTGGCGAAGCCGCTCCAAGTCCGCGACCAAATGATCCGTGGTGTTGTCCTTGATCTCGGCAAAGGGAGTTGAGCGGCCGCAGCCGCGCTGATCGAGGACCACAATCCGATAGTACTTCGGATCGAAAAAGCGGCGATGTGCCGACGACGATCCCGCACCGGGTCCACCATGCAGGAACACCACGGGCATCCCGTCCGGGTTGCCCGATTGCTCCCAGTAAAGCCGGTGGATGCCATCCACCGCCAGCACGCCGGTCTCAAAGGGCTCGATCTCGGGATACAACTCTGAGCGTTCAATTCGGACGTCCATACTGGCTCTCGTCCTCACATCGCGCTCCCGCATAGGGAGCGCATTTTTCGACGGCGAAAAGGCTGATCAGCGGCCGTTCGCGCCTTGTACTGGGCGTGTGCCGTAGGTTGGCGTGCTTCGATCGGCGACGTCCGCCGCGCCACCTCTGGACCGGCTACGACGTTTCCATCATCCTTACCACAATGGCTGGCAATCGCATCGCAGGTAAGAGGGCGTCCGGTCAAGGGAGCGGGCGGTATTCCTGGTCGGGCCTGGCACTCCGCGGGGCCAGCGTGGGCATTCTTGTGGTCGGCGTGGCAGCCGGCGCGATGCGACTGGCCGCTGGTGCCGACGGTTCCGGACATGAAGCGGTGGCGATCGTGCGTTCCGTCGAGAGCGGGGAGACGTTCACGCTCGATCAGCCGATCAAGGGCGCGGACGGCGTCCGCTTGGCCGGCATTCGCGCCCCCAAGCCGATCGACTTCGGCGACGGTGGCATGGACGCGTCGGCGTCGGCGCTCGCAGCCGCCGCGCGAGATGCCCTGGCGACGCTTGTCGTGGGTCAAGCAGTGCGCCTGACGATCGACAAACGGACCAGAAGACGTGGCGGCGGTACCACCATTGATCGCCATGGCCGCCTGCTCGCCTCCGTCCAGGTGGACGACGACCGATGGGTCCAGGGCGACCTGGTGCGCCACGGTTGGGCGCGGGTTGATTTTGCGGCCGGCGGCCCTGTTGACGGTGCGGTGTTGCTGGCCCTGGAGGAAGAAGCGCGACAAGCCCGACGCGGCTTGTGGGCCAGCATGGACCATGCGGTCCGAACGCCGAAGACCGTCGTACGCCACCTGCACAGCTTCCAAATCGTTCAGGGCCGCGTGGTCGATGCTGCCCGCGTTCGGGCGCGGATCTACTTGAACTTTGGCCATGACTATCGCACCGATTTCACCGTGACGATCGCTGCGGACGCATTGGAGCGGTTCGAAGCGGCCAACCTCAACCCACTGGAACTTGAGGGACAACTCATCCGCGTGCGCGGGTGGGTGCAGCCCTTCAACGGTCCGCAGATCGACGTCACCGATCCGCGCCAGATCGAGTTAATTGAGCCCTAGCCCATCCCTCCGAACGCTTGGACAGGGGCATCATTCACCCTGCTGCAGCAGCAAACCTCTTAGACGCGCCACATGAAACATGTGGAGGTAGAAGGCAAGCGCTGCGCAGAGGTAGAGAATGTTCAGGCCCACCGCACCGGCGAGCAAGTCCCAACGAACGGTGCCGTCGAACAATACGGCACGCATGCCTTCGAAAACGTAGCCGGGAGGCAGCATCCAAGCCACCGGCTGCAGCCAATCGGGAAGCGTGGCCAGCGGATAATAGATGCCACTCAACGGCGCGATGGCAAAGATCACGACCCAGGCGAGGTTCTCAGCACCAAGGCCAAGGCGAAGCACACCGGCGGACACAACAAGCCCGAGGATGCCGCCGAAAAGCATCAAATTGGCGAAAAACAGGGCGAGCGGAGGTCCCAATGAGAACACCCAAACGTCGAAGAAAGGCAGTGCCAGGAAGGCGGCCGGGGTCACGCTGATCAGCGTTCGGATCAAGCTCAACAGCATCATGGAAACCGCCATCTCCAGGGGCGTGAGCGGACTGACAAACAACTGACCCAGGTTGCGCGCCCACATCTCCTCAAGGAAGGTTAGTGCCACCCCGAGATTGGCGCGAAACAGCACATCCCATAGCAATACAGCACTGATCAAAACCCCGGCGGCTTCCGCAACCCAATTGCTGTGGTTGAGGAAAAACGTCGTCACGAAGCCCCACAAAACCATCTGCACCGTTGGCCAATAGGCCAGATCGAGAATCCGTGGCCACGACCGGCGCAGCACATAGAGGTGGCGTAAACACACGCCCCTCACCCGCCGCCAAGAAAAAGGTGACCGCATTTCGGCAAAGATGGACGACGAACCGATCATTTCGCCGAAACCCTTCGCGCGTCGACCGCCTCGACGACATTCGCTCCATCGGCCGTGCGCCGGTCGCGGGCAATATCCAAGAAAACCTCCTCCAACGTGACCCGGCCGTAACGTTCGAGCAGATCGACTGGCATCCCACGGTCCACTAGGCGTCCGCCCTTCATCATCAACACGTCGTCACAGATCCGTTCCACCTCGGTCATGTTGTGCGATGCCAGAGCGACAGTGGCGCCGGAATCCTGCTGCCAAGTCTTGAGATAACCACGTATCCAGTCGGCCGTATCCGGGTCCAGTGATGCGGTCGGCTCGTCCAACAGTAGAAGTTCCGGATCATTGAGCAGGGCCTTGGCAAGCGCGACCCGCGTCTGCTGCCCGGCTGAGAGGTTGCCGAAGGGGCGATCAAGCAGGCCGTCCAAGGCGAGGTCGTGGGTCAGCGAGATTATCCGACGCGGCAAATCGGCGACGCCATAGAGGTGGCCATAGACAGTCAGATTTTCGGCAACGCTGAGCCGTTTCGGCAGATCGACGTAGGGAGAAGAAAAATTCATGCGCGGCAACACACGGTGGCGGTTGCGCGAGATGTCCTCTCCCAACACCAACACCTCGCCCTCGTCCGGAAGCAGCAGCCCGAGCAGCAAGGACAACGTCGTCGTTTTGCCCGCACCGTTGCCGCCGAGCAGTGCCGTAATCGTCCCGGTCATAATGGCGAAGTCGAGGCCATCGATGGCGGTCACAGGGCCAAACCGCTTGGTCAAGCCCGTAACAGCGACGGCGGCCGGAACGGCGGATTGAGTCATGACGAGCTGGATCGGACTTGAGACGAGGCGCGTGACCGGGATCGCGGCCCTAACACCTCGTTATGTGTCGTGGCCGTTGAGCCGTTTCAACCTGGCCAGTTGTCGGCGACGATGGTCGTCGCGAACAAGTAGATCGATGAATCGGCCCTGGAACACGCTTATGCCCACGTCCTGACCCAGTCGAACGCCCTGCTCGCAATCGACGCGTGTCAGGACAACCCGGTCTGCCTCTACCTCATGCAGATGGCGGCGCAAGTCATCGATCCCAGCCGCATCATCAGCCAACCTTGGATCCCAGATCGCTTTCACGACATCAGCGCCCAGCGCGCTCCAGTCGATCAACGCCAGATGCCGGCAGCTCAAGCCATCGAGGCAAACGCGATAGCCCTTGCCCTGGAGTAGGTCACGCGTGAACAGGAAGGCATCCAGATCGGCGAAGACGTCACTAGCCTGAATCTCGATCAGAAGGTGGCCGATCTGCATGGTGGTCAGCGCGGCATCGAAGGCCTGAAACTCGCGCGACGAGAGCGTTGCCAGATTGAGATTGACGCTGGTTTCCTGCTCCAGCTTGGTGTTTTCTGAAAGGCTAAGATGAGCCAGCATGCGATGGTCCAGGCTTTCCGTGAGTCGGCGAAACAGCCACGGATGGGCAACCAGATCCGCCCCTGGTAAAACCGCGTCGCTTAAGTCGTGGATGGAAATGAACAGCTCCGCAAACCTCGGCTTAACGGTCAATTGCGGCGTCACCGCACACACCATCTGTCGACGGATTAGGTTCGAGACGTCGGCGTGATGTAGTGTGGCCTCGATGCGCTCCAGCATCTCGGGTGATAGTTCCTCGCCGTGGTGCTGGCGCCGACGCAGCCGGTAGCGGGTTTCGGATGCTTGGCGCGTCTCGTCGGCAACCCGGCGGGGTGCAGCTTCCGCAGCAAGACGGCGTACGCGACTTATGACGTCATCGTAGCCGGCGTCACAGTCCACGACCGTGATGAAAGCGTCCCGGCCATACGGCTCACGCAGCAGCGGGTCGTCACCAAACAGAAAGAAAATCTTCTCAACCTCTTCGTGAACGCGATTGGCCAAGTCTGTTTCGTAAAAGAACAATAGGTCCGTGCTGGCGAGCACGAAAAGCTGGCCAAGGCGCGCGTTCACCAAGGCTTCGAAACCACTGGTCGCTGCGCGCAAGTGTTGCTGGCGGCGGTTGTAGGCCTGCAAGGCCGACAGCCGCACATGCACCACCTGGCGGCCGTGGCGATGATCGATCAGTGCACGAACGTACTCATGCAGGAGCAGCTCAGCCCGGTCCGGCGGGCCGGTCGCAGCGGATGCGGAAAACTGCGTCAGCGACATTGCGTTTGCCGTTGCCATCGGTCCCCGGCGGCGTCTTAGATCAGATCCTTGATCCGCATAGCGGCCACGACCCGATCGATGAAAAATCCCTGGAACCGCGTGATGCCCAAGGCGGAGCCCCAACCCACGGCTTGTTCCGTTTCCGCCCGGGCCAGGACGATTGTTTCCGGACCATGACCGGCTACGGCTGCGCGCACGGCTTCCAATGGAACACGGGCGCCGGTCCCAGCGTTGTCATCCGACCACAGCACTTTGATGAAATCCGGGCCAAGGCATCCCAGATTTAGGAGAGTTAATGCGTGAGGCGAGACGCCGTCGATGATGACGCCGTGGCCAAGCCCGCGGACCCAGTCGCTTGCTCGTTCGAATTCACGAGCATCACTGAGCACATCGGGAAAGGCCAATTCGCAATAGACCCGTTGGCCGAGCCCGGCCATCCGCTGCAAAAAGGTTCGGACCACTTGAGTCTGGATCGAACGCACGCTGAGATTGAGGCTCACCGGGGCGCTGTGGCCACGCTGTTTGGCCCCTAACGCCGCAACAACCCCTGCGTCTAGGATGTCCGTCAAACCCTGAAACAGCCATGTGGTGCCGACTAGATCAATCTCACATCGGATCCGGGCGCGAAGCTCTGGAATCGACACGTAGGCTTCCTGGAAGATGACGAGGGGCGCCTCGCCCGGCTTCACCGTCAACGCGGTCTGGTGGCGAATGAGATCGTCAAACGTCACCGCGCGCAGCTGGGACCGAAGTGCCACGAGGTCATGGCACTCGATGGGTCGGACAAGAGTCTTGGGGCGCATCCCGGACGCCTGCGCCGACCCGCTATAACGGCAATCCATCCGGCCGATCAAATCGATCAGGCGTTGGAAAGCCTCGGGGCTCGATAAATCGTACCAAGAGGCTAACTTCTCATCGGCAAGTGCGCGGCCGTATGATGGGGTTGGTGCCAATCGGGCCGCTTCGGTCAACGCGCGTTCGATGATTTCGACCGGCGTTTCCCGACACAATAGTACGAGATCGAGATTGGCGAGCGCGAATACGGTTACGTCGTGGCAGTCGGCGACCCGATACAATGGTCGAGCTGCCGCTGCTCTTGTTCCGGACGGGACGTTGGGTCCGCTTAGATGGGAAAACAACACATGGACGGCGAAAAATTCGCTACTGCAATCGACGAGGCCTTGCAAATGGCGCAGTAGTAGACGTTCCGGCGTGTCGTCGAAAGAGCGCGTATCGCTCGTGGTTGCAACGGCGGCTTGGAGCGGCACCAGGGACGATCCTAACGGCAATGAGGAGTACGGGCATGGTTATGTTATGCCCCAATCGATTAAGAGGACCTTGACCGCCTGTCCGCAACTTGTGTGACTGTTGCGTTATTCCAATCTCGGACAAGTCGATGATGAGGCCGTCATGATGGGGTTCTTGAAACCCAAAGCAGCGCCCGCGCCGGAAGCCCGGATTCCCGACGGCCAGCGTGTGTACGTGATTGGCGACATTCACGGCCGTGCCGATTTGCTGATGAACCTGCACGATCGCATTCTAGTGGACGCTGATGCGGCTGCGCGTGGCGGCAGCTTCCCGCTTCATCACTCCGTTGTTTACCTGGGCGATTATGTCGATCGCGGTGCCGATTCGGCTCACGTGTTGGAAATCCTGATCAACAATGGCCTACCCGGCTTCGAAGCTGTCCATTTGATGGGAAATCATGAAGACCTGATGATGCGTTTTTTGGAGGGGCCCGCTACGGATACCTGGCTTGCCAACGGCGGCGATCAGACGCTCCTCAGCTATCGCGTTCCCATCGTGTGGTCGGACGTAGGACCGGCCGCCTTTGAGCGGCTCCGCTGCCACCTCGAGGCAGCTCTGCCTCAGCACCACCGCTTTTTCTTGGAGTCACTGCGACTGTTCCACGTTATCGGGGACTATCTCTTTGTCCATGCCGGCATTCGCCCTGGCGTACCGCTGCCCGATCAAGATCCGGCCGAGATGATCTGGATACGCGATCGTTTTTTGAATGCCGGAGAAAACCACGGCTATGTCGTGGTGCATGGCCACACCATCTCATCGAAACCGCAGGTGCGGTCGAACAGGATCGGCATAGACACCGGCGCTTACTTCAGTGATCGCTTGACCTGCCTGGTGCTGTCCGGCAACACACGAAAGTTCCTGCACACTGGAGGATAGCGGCCCGTCGCGCCCTGGCCCGATGATGCACCGGTCGGCCGAGGAGGTGGCCCATGGATCGAAGGACGTTTGTCAAAGGCGGTGCCGCGGGGGCCTTGGCTACAGGTGCAGCCGCCATTTCCGCACCAGCGATTGCGCGTACACGCGACCTAACGATGATTATGACATGGCCGAAGAACACGCCTGGAGTAGGCGTCAACGCCGCCCGGTTCGTCGACCATGTCACCGCGATCACCGGCGGCACATTGAAGATCAGCTTGTTCGGCGCGGGAGACGTAGTGCCAGCGTTCGAATCCTTGGACGCGGTGTCGTCCGGCACGGTCGATCTCTGCCACTCCACGCCGTACTACTGGACCGGTAGGCACAAGGCCCTGCACTTCTTCACAGGCGTCCCCTTCGGATTGACCGCCCAAGAAATGGCGGCCTGGATGCGCTTCGGCGACGGGCTGGATTTATGGCACGAGGTCTATGCAGACTTCGGCGTGATACCGTTCTATGCCGGCTCCAGCGGTGCCCAGGCCAGTGGTTGGTTCCGGCGCGAGATCTACAGTCCGGATGACCTTAGAGGGCTTAAGTTCCGCATCGCTGGTCTCGGCGGCGAAATTCTGCGGCGCATGGGCGTGACACCCGTGGTCATGCCGCCGGCGGAAATCGGACCCGCGCTGATGAACGGCGCCATCGACGGCGCCGAATGGATCGGCCCTTGGAACGACATGGCTTTCGGGCTCTATCGTGGCGCCAAATACTATTACATGCCGGGACCACTAGAGCCGGGTCCCGGCCGAGAAATCATCGTCAACAGCCGCACTTGGGATGAACTATCAGCCGAACATCGCGCCGCCATCGATGTTGCAGCGACCGCCATTGCGCACGAAACACTAGCTGATTTTACTTACAACAACATGATCTCACTGACGCCGTTAGTGACTCTGTTCAATGTCCAGTTACGCCAGTTCGATGAACGCATTGTGGCCACGATGGCGGAGCACGCCGAGGCGGTGTGGCGCGAGATTGGTGCAGAGGACCCGCTTACCGAAAAAGTCCACGCCTCGTTTGCCGCGTTCTGGGACCGCGCCAGGGCTTATGCGCCGCATGCAGAAGGTGGCTTCCTGCGCCAACGCGCCGCGATTGCAACCTGAGACCGCGGATCAGTCCGGCTGGGCGGGCTGATTCCCTGACGGGCACGCCGCACCCCTGCGCTCCGCCGCAACCACCACCGCCAGTACCAGAGCGCTCAACGCGTCGACGCAATCGGCCGACCGTGTGATGCCGGCCTGATCGGCGGCCCGATCACGAATCGCGGTCAGGCGCGACCGGAGTACGGCGGAGCGACGTTGTGCCGTGGCGCTGCCGCCCAGGTCGGCGGTGCCTTCGACCCACCCCAACGGACCAAACGACCGGATGGCCGCCTCGGCGAAATCCGCGACCTCGCCGGCGATGGGCGTAGTCGCATCGGCCGTGATCAACGCGCGCATGTGCTCAAGCCGGCGGAGCAAGTCGGTTAAGCTCGTCTGAAAAGGCGAATTGGCTCCCGACTGGTTGGCAAGCCAAGCGGGCCGGAGCATCGCTGGGCGTTGCCGACGCAGGTGAACAGGTGGCGATGCATGCTTGGGCAACCGACCCCTCCGACGACAGCGACGTTCCCGCGGAGGCTAACGCACGATGGTTTTAGCAATCGTTTACGCAACCTCGGGTCTGCAGGCTGCGCCACTGGCTCTCGGCTTACTCATCGGGCAATACCTCCAGCAGAAGATCGAGGAGGCTGTCACGGTCCCGGGCATCCGCAGTCTGCGTTGGCGCTGACCGCGGCCGGACCGGGGACAGGTGAGCGAACGACCGAACCGGTTGACCCGCAAGGGCGCGATCAGCAAAAGCCCGCCACAGCTTGGCCGGCAACCCGCCACCTGTGACGCGTCGCATGGCCGTACCGTCGTCGTTGCCGATCCACACACCCGTTACGATCTCCGGCGTAAACCCTATGAACCACGCATCGCGGTGGTTCTGGCTGGTGCCCGTCTTACCCGCCGTCGGCCGCCGCAATTGCGCCGCGTGACCGGTCCCATGCCTAACCACCCCCATCAACATCCGCGTCATATCTGCGGCATCCCACGGCTCCAGAACGCGGCCGGGGCCGTTCCCGGCACGCTCGTACAACAACCGACCGGAGGCATCGTGGATGGCGACAATGCCGTGTGGCCACACGCCGAAACCGCCGTTGGCAAAGACTGCGTAGGAAGCGGTTAGGTCGAGCAATGTTACCTCACCAACGCCGAGAGCTAAGCTCGGCGTCGACGGAAGATCCGTCGTTATGCCGAGGCGCTCGGCGGTCGCAAGCACATGGTCACGCCCGACCTGCTCGCTAACCCGAACGGCAACGGTGTTCAGAGACCGAGCCAACGCTTCGCTTAAGGTCACCTCCCCAGCGTAGCGCCCATTGAAATTCTTCGGCCGCCAGCCGTTCACATTGACTGGTTCATCAACCACAACGGTCTCGGGACGGTACCCAGACTCCAGCGCCGCTGTGTAGACAATGGGCTTGAAGGCCGAGCCAGGTTGGCGCAAGGCCTGGACAGCGCGGTTGTACTCGCTTTCTCCATAGTCGCGTCCGCCTACCATGGCCCGGACCGCACCGTCGGCAGTCACGACCACCAATGCGGCCTGGCCGGCACCGGCATCCGCTGCCGGCCCTTGCAACGTGGAGCGGACCGAGGCCTCCGCGATCGCTTGCAAGCGCGGATCAAAGGTGGTCGTCACGATCAGATCGCGGTCGCCCGCTGAAACGAAATGGGGAACCTGATCCAGGATCCAGTCAACGAACCAGCGACTACCCAGGTTGGGGCCTGAAGTCGCCACCCGCTGACCCTTGTGGGCGTACGCAGCCTTGGCTTCCGCGGCGGTCATGAAGCCCGCCTCGACCATGCTGTTGAGGACCTGGCGCGCCCGCCGGTCGGCGAGATCACCATCGGCGTGGGGATTGTAACGAGAGGGGGCCCGCAGCAAGCCCGCCAGAACTGCAGCCTGGTAGGTCGATACACGAGTTGCCGGCACGCCGAAGTATTTGCGCGCAGCCGCATCGATGCCGTAAGCCCCAGCCCCAAAATAGGCGCGGTTCAGGTAAAGGGCGAGAATCTGGTCCTTGGTGAACCGGTGCTCCAACCAAAGCGCAAGCATGAATTCCTGCAGCTTACGTTTAATTGTGCGCTCATGAGTCAGAAACAGGTTCTTGGCCACCTGCTGCGTGATCGTGCTGCCGCCTTGGACAATTCCGCCGGCTTGCAGATTGGCCCAAACGGCCCGTACCAGCCCGCGAATATCGATCCCCCAGTGATCCCGAAACCGACGGTCTTCGATCGCCATCACGGCCAGCGGCACCGCTGGGGCCAGGTCGTCCACCTGCACGGGCACACCAAATAGATCACCTGAGGTTGCAAGCTCGCGGCCGTTGGCGGCAATAATGGTCACCGCCGGGCGTCGAGTGGCAGCAATGGCCTCATCCAGGTCGGGCAAATCCGTGGCCTGCCAAGCCAAGATTCCGGTGCCTGCAATCACCAACCATATTCCCGCCACGCTACTAGCTTTGAGAACCTTAGAGAGAATGGATCGGCGCGGCGCGGCAGCCGGAGGTCGTCGCTCACGGCGCCGATCCGCAGGGGCGCATTTGCGCGCATCGGTCCGAGGTGGCGTCTTGTGTTTGCTACCTCGCGTCCGGGCCGCAAACGTGGATGCTTGTGGGGATCTAGGTCGTGTTGTATTTGCCATTTCCGCTTACCGATCCGGTCCTTTCGGGAACGGTATGTTGAGAGTTTTTGGAGTAACACGCCATTTTCTCGCAACCGAAGCGAGCTTGCCACCGCTCTCGCCGATGGCTCCTGGAAGGTCGCCGAAAGGGGATCGACAATTCAAGGCCGGCTTTCAAGTATTCGGAATTGGGATACCCAGCGGAGGCTTGTTCGGGCGAAACCAAGGCATTGGCCGCTACCATCGCCATAGGGAATATCGCGCGCTGCATCAACATCTTGACTTTCACGGGCTAGCAGGCAGAGTGCTCCTGTCGTCGAAAGACCGTGGCCGTAATGACACGCGGATTGCGTGTTCTCAGAGCCAGCAGCGGCGACAGGGAGTGAGCGGCCCCAGCACGCGCCAATGCGTGCGCCGGTTTGTGCGAATCGCTCACGTGCGTGACGGAGCGATCTGCCCAAGTCGGCGACACGGCGTGGAAAGGGACGGTGGTCGACGCTCGGAGGGGACCTCCCCATCGAGTTGCAAGGTGTTTGCACGGGTCGCAGCAGGGCGTAATGGCCCCGGCGATCGTGCCGAGTATGTCATGCGTGGGTGTAGACTCGCTCAGATGCGGACGAAGAGTCGGGCCGTGAGGATCCAATGACCGCTATGGCCAGAGGCACTCGACACGATATCGCCATCGTCGGCATGGCCTGCAGGCTGCCGGGGGGAACACGAACCCCGGCCGATTTCTGGCGCCTGCTCACCGACGAGACCGACGCAGTCGGCTCCATACCGGCGGAGCGCTGGTCCCAGGATCTCCTCGGCAATCCACGGCCGGGTGAGCCTGGCAAGAGTTACACCTGGAGCGCCGGCGTCATTGAGGATTGGGATCGCTTCGATCCCGCCGCTTTCGGGATCTCACCTCGCGAGGCCGCCCAAATGGATCCGCAGCAACGCTTGTTGCTGGAACTGTCCGTGGAGGCACTGGAGGATGCCGGCCGGCCGCGCAGCGAGGTAGCGGGCAGTGAGACGGGCGTATTTGTTGGCGTCTCATCGACAGATTTCATCTCATTGCGGTGGAGCGATCCGGCCTCCGCCAACGCCTACACAGGCACCGGCAACGCGCTCAGCATCATCGCCAACCGGGTTTCCTACTGTCTCGACCTGCACGGGCCGAGCCTGGTTGTCGATACGGCCTGTTCATCCTCTCTGGTCGCTCTGCATTTGGCGGCGCAGGCGCTTCGCGAGGAGGAAGCGGAGCTCGCCATCGTCGGCGGCGTCAACACTCTGATCTCCCCCTTCACGTTCATCACCTTTTCACAGGCCTCGATGTTGAGCCCGGCAGGGCGCTGTAAGGCGTTTTCGGACGACGCCCATGGATACGTCCGCTCCGAAGGTGGTGTCGTTTTCCTGCTTGCGCCGCTGAAGCGCGCTATCGCCAACGGAGATCCGATCCACGCCGTTATCCGCGCTAGCGGCGTGAATCAGGACGGCCGAACCACTGGCCTCTCCATGCCCAACGAAGCGGCCCAGGCGTCGCTCCTTAAGCGCGTCTACGAGGGTGCGAAACTGTCGCCGGACGACGTGGTCTATGTGGAGGCCCACGGCACCGGGACAGCCGTCGGCGACCCAATCGAGGCCGCAGCCCTCGGTGCGGTCCTGGGCCAGCCACGAACGACCGCACAGCCCCTTCCCATCGGCTCAGCCAAATCCAATGTGGGCCACCTAGAGCCGGCGTCAGGCTTAGTCGGCGTACTCAAGTCAGTTTTAAGCTTGAACCATGGGGTTGTGCCGACGTCCCTGCACTGTAGCACGCCCAATCCCGGAATCGACTTTACCGGCCTCAACCTGAAGGTCTTGGACGCGCCTCTGACCCTTCCGAAGCCCAACGGCGCCGCGCTGATCGGCGTCAACTCCTTCGGCTTCGGCGGCACCAATGCCCACGCCGTTCTCTCGCGTTACGACCATTCTGTGTTGGATCGACGGGTGTCCAAGCCCCGAATGGCGCCGCTGTTGTTGTCCGCCCACAGCGCCGAGACGTTGCAGGCATTGGCTCGTCAGTACGCGGACCTGTTCGCGGCCGAGCCCGAGGTCAACAGCTATGACGTCTGCTATGCCCGCGCGATCAAGCGCGACCATGGCGATCACCGCCTCGCCGTCACGGCCGGAGATCGGTCCGCCGTTGTCAGCGGGCTCGGGGCATTTGCCGCCGGTGAGCAATCGGACGGTGTTGTTTCGGGCCGGTCTGGCGGCCGCCTAGGACGCCTAGCGCTGGTTTACTCGGGCAACGGTGCGCAATGGCACGGGATGGCCCGCGAGCTTCTGGCCGAGAGCGCTCTCGCGCGCCGCGTCGTGGCCCGTGTGGATCGGATCTTCGAGCCACTGACCGGCTGGTCCATCGCCGCCGAGTTCGCAAACGACGATGCCGAGCGGTTCGCGGCCACGGATGTTGCGCAGCCTCTGCTGTTTGCGCTGCAATTGGCGGCTACCGCTGTCTTGCGCCAAGCGGGTGTCTGTGTCGAGGCCACGGTTGGCCACAGCGTTGGTGAAATCGCCGCCGCCCATGTGGCCGGTTGCCTCAGCCTAACCGATGCCGTTCGTATTATCGTCGACCGCAGCCGAGCCCAGAACCTGACCCGTGGCGCGGGTCTGATGGCCGTGGTCGGCGGCTCGGAGGCCCTCGTCGCCGATCTTTTAGAGGACACAGGTATCGATCTGGAGATCGCTGGCCTGAACAGTCCAAGTTCGACCGTTGTTTCGGGCCTGGCCGCTGAGATCGTCCGGCTGCGCGAGGTATGCGGAGATCGTGGTCTTTATGTCCGCGTTCTGGATCTGGATTATGCGTTCCACAGCCGGTCCATGGATCCGGTGCGTTCCCTCGTTCTCGACCACCTCAGCGATGTCGCACCACGGCCCCACCGCCTCCTCTTCGCCTCGACCGTCAGCGGCGGGCTTCTGAAGGGTGACGCATTGAACGCTGACTATTGGTGGCAGAACATCCGCGAGCCCGTGCGATTCTGCTCCGCCATCGCCGCTTTGGCCAACGCCGGGATCGACACCTTCCTGGAAGTGGGCCCGCAACCGATCCTTCAGGCGGCGATGCGTGAGACGGTTCGGGAGACGCACCCGACGGCAACAGTTATGCACAGCCTCACCAAAGGCGATGGACGTGCGACGCGCCTAAGCGCAGCCGCGTTGGCCACCTACACGGTCGGCTGTCCGCTCGCATGGACCAAGGTGTTTCCGGAGCCCGGTGGGCGCGTCGACCTGCCGCCATTCCCGTGGCATCGCGATCGCCATTGGCCATCGCCGAGCACCGAGAGCAACGACGCCGTTGCCCGGCGTCGCGTGCACCCCCTGCTGGGATACGCGGTGCCACACATGACAAACACGTGGGAAAACGATCTCGATGCCGACGTACAGACCGCATATGCCGATCATCGGGTTTCCGGGCGGATCCTGTTTCCAGCAGCGGGATTTGCAGCCTTGGCGGCAGCAGCCGCCCAGGCATCCTTTCGCACGGACGAACCCACGCCGGCTGACGATGGTGCTGCCACACGGTCGCGGGCCGGCATAGACATCTTCGAGCTAGACATTCGTGAACCCCTAGTGCTGCCATCGGATGCCGCACGCGTGGTTCAGGTACAAATCGTCGACGACCGGGTGTTGATCCGAAGCCGTGACCGCCTGTCCGGCCCGCCTTGGACCTTGCACGCCGAAGCGCGCATCAGCGAGCGCTCCTGGCCGCTGGCCGATGCGCCCCTCACGGCCCGCGAAAACGCCAGCTCAGGCAACCCACTGCAACCTCGACACGCCCGCGTCGATGTTTCGGGCGAAGCGCTTTACGCGCTGGCGGAGGATTTGGGACTTCAGTATGGATCGGCCTTTCGTCGCGTCGCACGGGTGCGCATTGATGGCAACTTCGCACGCGCAGAGTTTACGGATACCCCCGAGGCCGCGAACAACGCGGATCCGCTGGACCCGTTCGCCTTGGACGCCGCCTTTCAGGCCCTCATTGCGATCCTGACACAAAGCTCGGGCGAGGACGAGGACCGCCCCCCGCTGTACCTCCCTGTTCAAATGGACCGTGTCCGAATCGGCCGTGCTCCCGGACAGGCAGCCTTTGCGACGGCTCGGCTGGAGGCCACGGCGAGCCGCTCGGTCGTGGCAGATGTGGAACTCATTACAGCTGCTGGCGACATTTTGGTGCGAGCGGAAAGCTGCCGATTCATTCGTGCGGAAGCGGCCGGCGCACGACGAACGCAGGTGCGGACCCGCCACGTGAGCGTCCCGGCGGAACGCCCGCGCCGCGACGACCTGAACGAAGTGCTCGACCCGCGGGAACTGGCTTCAGCCGCGCGCGCGGGCGTGGCTGCCACCCGAGTGTCGTTGCGTCACAGCGACCCGGCGCAGGAAGCGCCCGTCCTACTGGAAGGGTTGGCGACGGCCTATGCGCTGCGCGCGATCGCATCATCGCAGGCGGCAAGTCGAACTACCCGTAGAGACCCGGTTACCCTGGACCCACTTGTGGCCGGCCCCATGCTAACCGGCTTGCAGGACGCGATGGTGGCTGACGGCTTGCTCCTTCCCGATGGATCGCCGCATATCGATGCTCACCTAGAGCCGGGAGAAATCTGGAGAACCCTTGTCGCCGAGCATCCTAATTGGTCGGCCGAGGCGGTGCTGGCGTGTCGGGCCGGAGAAAACCTGGCAAACGCCCGCACCGGAGCAGCGCTTTCGGCCGTCATGGATGCCGACGATACCCAGGCCATGGTGGATCAGCTTACGCGAAGCGGACCGAGCCACGCAGTCTTGAATGGCGCGCTGGTCGCAATGGCAAACGCCATCGCTGAGCGTTGGCCGGGGCGACGCCCGCTGCGCATCCTGGAAATAGGCAGCGGTTTTGGGCGCATTGACCGACGCTTCATGACCGCATTCGCGGACATCCCTTGTGACTACCTGTACACCGATGTCACCGACGAGGGGATCGCGCGGGCGCGCGCCGAACTTGGTGATCTAGCCTTTGTCCGCTTCGCTGTCTTCGACCTTGCGGCCGATGGCGATGCGGATGGGCTTGCCGGCGAGCACTTCGATCTGATCGTGTCGGCGACGATGGCGCACGTGTCGCCCAATCTGGCATCGTCCCTGCGCCGTCTGCGCAGCCATCTCCATTGCCAAGGTGCACTTGTGCTGGCCCATCGTCGGGCCGACAGGTTCACCGATCTGATCCTCGGCGCCCGTCCGTATTGGTGGCAGGCCGATGACCGCGGTCGGATCCCCGCGGCACTTATGCGCTCGACGCGAGAGTGGAAGGTGTTGCTGGGCGATGCCGGTTTCCAGGCGCCGCCCACCGTTGTCGGCGACGAGCCCGAAGCTGAACCCGAGGGCTCGGACGCGGTTTTGGCGATCGCCGTCAATCCATCCGTCATTGGGAATGGTACCAGCGCGGACCCGCCACGCGTTCGAGTGATCCTTGCCGATCCGGGCGGTGTCGCCGACGCGGTGGCGGCGGCTCTGGTCGAGCGGCTGCGCGCTGCGGGCGTGGCCACTCAACGATCATCGCGCGCGCGCCTCGCTCCTGATTTGTCGCTCCGATCGGATAGTGCCGACACGGCCGACCTTGAGCTCATCGACCTCACGGCGCTGGACCGGCCCAAGGTTGCCAGCGATGATCTCCTGTCGCCCGCGACTGATCATTGCCTTGGTGTTCTCGGCCTCGTTGCAGCCCTGTTCGAGATGCGATCGAAGCGTGACACCATCGATGATCAGGATGGAACGTCCCCGTCAGCGCCGATCATTCGAGTCGTAACCACGGGCGCCATGGTGCTTGACCGCGGACCGACGAACGGCGCGGCCATACCGAGTCCTAAGGCACAGCCGGAGCAGGCTGCCATGTGGGGGCTGGTCCGCGTGTTGATGAACGAGACACCGGATCTCCAATGGTCACTTGTTGATGTCCAAACGGAGCCGACAGACCAGGACGCGCTTAGCAACCTGGTCGAGCGCCTTGCCGACGAGACGCTGCTGGCCGACGGTGAGCAGGAAGTACTCCTGACCGCACAGGGGCGCCGGGCCCTCCGGGTCCGCGATCGCGGCGTGATAGGCACGAACAAACACCAGAGCCACGACGACGCCACGTCCTACGCTCTCCCGGTGCCCAAATCTGGAGCGCTGGATGGGCTCGCCTGGACGGACGTCGAGCACCGACCGCCTGGGCCGGGCGAGGTCAAGATCAACGTCCGGGCTGTGGGTCTCAATTTCCGCGATGTCATGTTGGCCATGGGCTTGCTGCCAGACGCCGTCGTCGAGGACGGCTTCGTCGGGGCCACACTCGGCATGGAATGTGCCGGTGACGTTGTCGCGATCGGCAGCGGCGTCGAGGGCGTCGCTGTCGGTGATGCCGTCGTCGGCATGGCGCCTCGCAGCTTCTCCGCGCTGGTCACGGCCCCATCACACACGGTCCGGCAGATGCCGTCCGATCTTGCTTACACCGCCGCGGTAACCATGCCCGTGGCGTTTTTCACGGCCGCCTACGCGCTAGAGCATCTTGCCGATCTGAAGGAGGGCGAGACAGTTCTCATCCACGGCGGAGCCGGTGGCGTCGGCTTGGCGGCACTACAGATCGCCCATGCCCGTGGGGCACGAGTTATCGCGACAGCCGGCTCGGACAGCAAGCGAACCGTGTTACGCCTGCTTGGTGTTGACCATGTTCTCGATTCACGTAGCCTGGCCTTCGCCGATAGAGTCCGGCATCTCACGGGCGGCAAGGGCGTCGATGTGGTTCTCAACTGCCTGGCCGGTGAAGGCGCTGTCCGCAGCCTGGAGCTCCTGACCCCGTTCGGTCGGTTTGTCGAGCTGGGCAAGCGGGATTTTGTCGCCAACACGCGGATCGGCCTGCGCCCGCTACGGCGCAACATTTCCTATTTCGCCGTTGATGCGGATGCGCTTCTCGTCCAAAAGCCCGGGCTGTCCACGTCTTTGTTCGAAAGCGTCATCGCCAGAATTCACGACGGGCGATTGCGCCCCCTCCTCCACCGCGTGTTCCGTGCCGATGAGATCGTCGAGGCCTTCCGCCTCATGCAGCATTCCAGCCACATCGGCAAGATCGTTATCGACGTGAGCAAACCGCCGAGCCGGCGGCGCGTTGCCCATAAGACAGCGCCTAAGTTGGCCCTCGCTACTGGTGCCACATATCTGATTGCCGGTGGCCTCGGCGGGCTCGGCCTCAAGACCGCCGCGTGGCTGGCGGAGCGCGGAGCGAAAAACTTGGTGCTTACGAGCAGGTCGGGGGTACCGACCGAGGAAGGCGTTGCTGCGATTGCCGATCTCACGGCGCGCGGTGTCGCTATTCAATGCCGGGCCTGCGATGTGGCCGACGCCGGAGCGGTTGCTGCTCTGGTCTCCTCTCTTCCCTACGAACGACCGCTGCGCGGTATCGTGCATGCCGCTATGGTCTTGGACGATCGAACGGCGGATCGCATCGACAACGACAGCTTGAGGCGTGTGCTGGCCCCTAAGGTTCAAGGCGCTTGGAACCTGCATCGTGCCACGGCCGCCCTCCCGCTGGATCTGTTTATCTGTTTTTCGTCGGCGACCACGGTGTTCGGCAACCCAGGTCAAGCGGCTTATGTGGCCGCCAATCTGGCGCTGGAACAGCTGGCCCGGTGGCGCCATGACCAAGGCCTGCCGGCGTTAGCCGTGTGTTGGGGCCCCATCGGTGACGCGGGCTACCTGGCTGCAAACACGACTGTTCGCGACCACTTAAGCAAACGGCTTGGGCGCCGCCCCCTCTCCGTTGCCGAGGCGCTCGGCACCCTCGATGATCTACTTGCAGGGGGGGAGCCGGTGGTGAGCGTTATGGACCTGGATTGGGGCGCGGTGAAGCGCGACCTGCCCATTATGGCGACACGGGCGTTCGACGATGTCCTGCGTGCCGTCGATGATACGGCCGAACCGAGCGTCGGCCACGACCTCTGCGAACGGCTTGCCGGCATGACCGCCCACGAAGCTCTGCCCGTGGTTCGCAGCGCCATTGCCGAACTAGCGGCCGTTATCCTACGCCTGCCCGTGGATAGACTGGACACCAGCCGCTCCCTTATGGAGCTTGGCATGGACTCGCTGATGGGGCTCGAGCTCAGCATGGCGGTCGAAAGGGCTTTGGGCATTGGACTACCGGACTTCAGCCTGGGCGAACGAACATCGGTCGATACGCTGGCGGCCAAGATTGCCGACCGCTTGGCCGGTGCGATCGAGCCGGAAACCGCGGAGGCAAAAGGGCGCGACGTGGTGGCAACGCTGATGCGCCAGCACGTCGATGAACATGACGACCCGGCCGATTTGGCCGCCATCAGCGATTTGGGTAACAGCCCCGACCGCTTCGAAAACCGACCGGGTTAATGACCGCAGAACGCTCATCCCTGTTCGGTGCGACCGGCATAGCCAAGCAGAGGCTGATGCAACACCTGCGCACACTAAATGAAGTTCGGGCCCTGAAGTCCGCGGAAGCGCAAGCTGCTGAGCCCGCCCGCGGCGGCGGACACAACTCGGTTTCGGCACACGGCTCCGACCATCTGCGCGCATCCTCGACACCCGGCCGACGGTTGGAGGACCTGCCCGGCTTCGCAATGCTGACAGCCCAAAAAACCGCGGCTGAGCGCCTTGGCATTGCCAACCCCTATTTCCGGTCTCACGACGGCATCGCCCGTGCCGTAACACGCATCGACGGACAGGACCTGATCAACTTCGCCAGTTACAACTATCTTGAGTTGTGCGGACATCCGGTCGTATCTGAGGCCGCAAAAGCTGCCATCGACGACTATGGAACATCGGTATCGGCAAGTCGGTTGGTTTCCGGCGAGCGCCCGCTACACCGCTCGCTAGAACGCGCTATTGCGGAGCTGACCGGCACAGACGACAGCGTCGTCTTCGTGAGCGGACATGCCACCAACGTCAGCGTGATCGGCCACGTTATCGGTACCGGCGACGTCGTTGTCCATGATTCCCTGGCCCACAATTCGATCGTTCAGGGGGCACAGTTGTCGGGTGCGGCCCGGCGCGCGTTCGCGCACATGGACGTGGAGGCTTTGGACGAGGTTCTCGCCGCCGTGCGTCCCCATGCCAAACGGGCTCTTGTCGCCATCGAAGGCATGTACAGCATGGATGGAGACGTGCCCGACCTGCCGCGGATGATCGACGTTTGCCGTCGCCACGACGCCATGCTGCTGGTCGACGAAGCCCATTCGATCGGCGTCCTGGGGGCGACCGGCGGCGGACTGCGCGAGCATTTTGATATCGATGCGGCCGAAGTGGACCTCTGGATGGGGACACTATCCAAGAGCTTTGCGGCCTGCGGCGGGTATATCGCCGGCAGTGCGCCGCTCATCGATTACTTGAAGTGCACAGCGCCCGGCTTCGTCTACAGCGTCGGCTTGATGCCGCCGGCCGCAGCTGCCGCCGAGGCCGCGATCCAGGTCATGAGGGCAGAGCCGGAGCGCATCGCAGCCCTCCATGATCGCGGAAAGCACTTTCTGGAGCTGTTGCGCGGACATGGCCTGAACACCGGATTGAGCGCCGGCATCAACATCGTGCCGGTCATAGTCGGCAGCTCGATCAAGGCGAGCCGCCTGTCCAACGCACTGTTTGAACGGGGGATTAACGTGCAGCCGATCCTCTATCCGGCCGTGGAAGAACGCAGCTCGCGCTTGCGCTTTTTCCTCGGCGCCGGACATACGGATGAGCAACTCGCCTTTGCCGCCGCGGCCACGGCCGAAGAACTCACCCGTTTGGGCCGACTCCGCGCGGACTGAGGCGGGCTGACACCTGGACCAGGCGCCACAGCAGGATTTGCGACTGGCCATCCTGACAATCGGCGGTTTGCCGGCCGACGCAGCCGTGGCCGACTTCATCAAGCGACGCGCAGAAATGGTGGCAGTCGTCGCGCGCTCCGATGCCACTCGCGCACGGGGCGGCGCGATGCGCCAAGCAGCGCGCCACTGGCGTCGTAGCGGTTTTTCGTTCCTGGCCTTTCTGACCCTGTCCTACGCGCTTGGGCCACAGTGGCCACGGCCCGGCGGCGGCCGCGCCCGGCAGAGCTTACGTCGCGTGTGCCAGCGCCACGGCGTGCCGCTTGTTGCCTGCCGGGACGTGAACGCAGGCACTTTCCGCGACCTCTTGACAGAGCATCGGGTGAACTTAATTCTAACAGCGTGCTTCGATCAAATCCTCCGGGAACCGATCATCGCTACACCTGCTCACGGCGCCATCAATATCCATCCAGCACCGCTGCCGGCATTTCGCGGTCCATGCCCGCTGGTCGATTTGGCCACGACAGGCAGCGAGCGCGGCGCCGCGACGATCCATCGCATTGAAGACAGCCGGATCGATGCGGGCGCCGTCTTAGCGTCCTGCCCCCTCAATTTTGACCAACGAAGCAGCATTCTCGCACGAGAGCGGCAGTCGTTCGCGGCCGGCCTTAACCTATTGGATGCCCTTCTGGACGACCTGCCCAAGCGGCTTACGACGGCCGCTCCTCAAGGCATCGGCGAAGACAGGACGTTCCCTGACCGCAGCACCTTGGCCGAACTGCGTCGCCGCGGCGTGGCGCTCTGGCGGGTTAGTGACCTTTTCGGATCGATCAGCGCGCCGGCGTTGAGCTGACCGCCGCTACCTCGGCCGTAGAGCGCGCGTTCGCCGATTGCGGCCAAGGGACGTTGACGAGTGCGTTGTCAAGCCGCTCCACGGCCTGAGCAACGGCGACCGCACGACCTTCGCCACGGTAATATACGCCGCGCACATGGACAGTACCGGCGAGAGCGCGCAGATAAGCCTCGCGAAACGCCTTGTCAGGCTGCCTTGCCTCCGTCCAAAAGCGGTCCAAGGGGCCGCTGAAGGTCAAGCCCGGCACGTCGTAGACAGCATCACCGAGCACCTTCACGGGCCGATCCGTCCGCAGAGCCCAAAGGCCGACCGTGCTGTTGATGGTTACCACGCCATCGGAGTTGTCGATGAGGCGATCGAGGGCACCGGAGTCCAGGTAATCGACCCGCGTGGTCACGCCGGCGTCGGCCGCGGCTTCCGCAACGATCCGGCGCCAATTGCGCACTGCCGGGTCGAGGGGGTGGATCTTGATCATCAGCCGCGTTTGCTTCGGTGCGTGGCGGGCGAATGACCCGACTACTTCGTTTATCGGGGCAATCAAGCCATCATAGGGCGAATAGGCGCGCAGCTGAAAATCATTCTCAAGCTGCAAAGGAAATACGTAATAGGGAGTCCCATCTTGCAACAAAGCGTCGATAACTCGGTTGGACTGGCGGTTGCGCCACAATTTTCGGCAGAACAGCCGATAGCCAGTGCCCAAGTATACCTGAACGGGATGAACAACCTGATGGGATTGGTAAAATGGGTAAGTAAACCAGAGCAAGGACGTCGACAGATGGTAGGTCATGTCCCAAGCAACCTGGAGCGAGAAGCTGTCGCGGTGGCGTTGCGACAGGTCGGGTTCCACACATTCCGCCGCCAGCGTCATAACCTGCTCCGGATCACGTGGGAACCGCGATAGAGCCGTCATGCCATCCAGCTCAAGCGTGATCCAGTCGGGGCGGATGTATCCGAAGTCCGTCACCGCTACGGTCAAAGACCGGGCTTTCGCCGCGTTGATGGCCTCACGGTGATAGAAGCGCTGCTCACCCAGCAACACCAAATCGGTCACACCCTCGCGGTCCAGAAGCTCGGCGACGAACGCGGGCCAGTCCGCCGGACGACCTTTGAAGTTAATGGCCCCCCGACGCCGCCACAGCAGCCAGTCACCAACATTCAGATTGACCCGGAGAACCCGGTGACCGCGCGCTTCAAGACCCTCAGCGACTTCGGAAAAGAACGGTGAGATCGGACCTTGCAGGAATAGGAACACACGGGGCCGCTTGCTGAAGCCATCGACCCGCAGAGTGGACCGGAACGCATGGCAAAGCGTATCGTTAATGCCATCACCATCCATGCGAGCGCCATAAACCGAGGTCGCAATTGAGGTAGCGGCTCGACGAATCGTGGCGTGAAGCGCCGTGCTGGTAGTCGGCCGAAAAGACACTTGAGCCCAACCAAGCGGGTACGCTTACCTGACATGAGGTTTGCAGCATGCGATCACGCAATACGGCGATTCCGTCCAACCCCGGCCGCTGATCGCCGAGGCAAATGGAGCGCCGAGCCAGGTTCCGGATTCGGTTCAACGGTGTAATCAACCTGGCGAATCACCCGGTCGGCAATCCAGGCGGGAACGAGCGGCAGTAGACGTGCGCCGAGCGCCATAGGTGCGGGAAAAGCAATGACAGGCCGACGGCGATCAAGGCCGTCGCGAATGCGACGAGCGGCACGGCGCGCGCTGACGCGGAGGGGCTGCGATCCGGACAGCTGGCGGCTCATGGGTGTGTCCACATATCCAGGAATAATCACTGATACTGCCACATTCTCGTCGGCGAGCCGCACCCGCAACGCATCCGCCCAACTCTTCAGGGCAGCCTTGCTGGCTGCATATCCAGCAGCACCCGGAATCGGACAAAACGAGGCCAGCGAACACATAATGGCAATATGGCCGGACCGACGCTCCCGCATCATCGGCAGTACCGCCGCCGCAGTATCCACGACGCCATGAAAATTGACGTCAAACAAGCTTCGCAGCGCCTGACTATCCTCTAAAATCTCGCCAGGCTGCGGTCCGCTCGTCCGCCCGGCGTTAGCAATAACCAAATCTATCGGCGATTTCTTGTCAGCCGCCGCCAACCAGTCGCGAATCGCGTCGCGGTCGGTTACGTCAACGACGTCTGTTTGTACGCTGGCACCGAGCCGGCGACACGCCATGGCGGTGATTTCAAGACGATCGCCATCACGCCCTGAAAGGCAAAGACGAACGCCCGGTGCCGCAAAGGCCTCGGCCAAACTGGCGCCAATGCCACTGCTGGCACCAGTGATGGCGATGTGGCGCTCCCGAACCCCCGTGGAAGGCTGTCGCCCTGTGATCTTTGTAAGTCGCACCGCTGCATGTCCCTAGCTGCGTCGTACCCGACCGATATGTGATCACCCTCCCACCTCGCTTTTCTTATCCAAGCATCGCCCGATTCTTTTGGGATTATGCCTGTTTAGCCTCGTATGCCTTTTATAGCATTGAGTGAGAGGATACCCGGTAATTTTGACAATTCGTCGATAGGGCGGACCACTTTTTTGCGGTTCGCAAAAAAAACTGTTCACGCACTGCACAGAGGATAAGCCGCCGAAAGATGGCGGCTTTTCGGTCGTGTGCAGCCGAGTTGCACCTAGGCATCCAATCATCTGTTTAGTAGCGTCTTCAAAGGCGTGTCGGCGAGCCTCATTCGGGCCAGATTGTGCCATCTTATCAGCGCGGATCGGTGCAAATCGCGTGCTCGATCTGGCTCTTGCAAGAAGTTGCAAATTGCCTCCGCCCACGCCCGCGGCGCGTCATCAAGCAGCACGCCATCCTGGCCGTTGCGGATGAAGTCGCGATAAGGAGTCCGGTTGGCGAACACGCCAACCGCGCCAATTCGGGTGATATCAAATGCTTTGACGGGCGCTCGGAAGGCATTGAAAGGCGCATCAACCAAGGGCGCAAGACCAACAACTGCACCAACGGTCGCTGAACGCTCCAAGTAATCGGGCCATGACAGCTCGGGCGCCAGCCGAACGCCGGCTGCGGCCCGAAATCGCCATGTTGTCATGCGGTCGACAGCAAGCTCGAAGATGGCCGACGGCTGGTGCTTGCGCACGTCGCGAATCACGCTTTGGAGCCAACGAACTTCCGAGGCGTGGGACTGTGACGCGTGGTAGGAGTACCAATCGAGTCTCGGTGTCGCGATCCGGTCGAGCGCTACCGGGACCGGGGGCACCACCACTGCCAATGCGTCCGGATAGCGGTGCGCCAGAGCCTCCGTAGAGACCCAGATCTGATCACAGAGTTCTGACAAGACGTTGACATGACGGCCGAAAAACCGCCAGATCTTCAGCCTCAAGCGCGCTGGCAGCGACCGGTCCACGGTCGCACCTGCCAAGTCATCGTCCAAGAACAGGACAACCCGGCTCAGCGTCGGTCGTGCCGCGGCAATAGCCGCAAGCCAGGCCTGTGTCACGTAGCGACAGATAACAACGGCATCGCCGGCGGCAAACACGTCCGACGACGGCACCGCAGCGCGCATATCCACGTATCTCGTGCGTGAATAGCCGGATGCCACCACCCGCGGGCGAAGATAATAATCGACGGATGCATTCGCGCCCAAATGGAGGATGACGACGCCCGAGGGTGGATCGCGTCCCGGCGCTGCTCTCGGAACCACCATGGACCCAGCTGATCTGCGACCCATCATCTCTAAAAGAAAGCGATGCGAGGGCATGCACACTGCGCGGCGGCGGCCGCATTCAGTTTAAAATAACGGCGCCAGCGAAGATTGCCTGGAAAATTACCTGCATCAGGTCTTTGACGATCTGAAAGCCCTTGCCGCCCACGGCCGGCGGCACAATCACCTCGTCCCCCGGCAATACTTCCGGTCGATCATCCGTCTGAACGACCACGACATGGCCGTTCGTTCGCCGAATGATCACAAAGCTCTCGTCGGCCCTTTCACTGAAGCCGCCGGCACGCTCGACGTACTGCCTAAAAGTCAGGTTCTCTTCAAAAACCACCGTCTGCGGAGCCACGACCTCACCACTGATCGTCACCACTTGGCTGCGCAAGGGGATCACAATTTCGTCGCCGTCCTCCAAGCGAACGTCCGCCAGCGTTCCGTCGGAACGCGCCAACACAACAATGCCTTGGGGCTGCACGGTTCGCGCCCGCTCCAGATAGGTTTCAATAAGCTTGGCCTCGGTTTCGAGGATTCGCGCGGATCCATCTGTAGGTGCGGTAGAGGTGAGAACAGTGCGCTCCAGGCGGTCCAAGGCATCGTTCAGAGCTAGCCTCTGCTGTAGTGCCACCCGTTTGCGCCGAAGGTGCACAGCCTGCACGTTCGCGAACGTTGGATTGACAGCAACATAATCTAAAAGTTGCAGGAGACTGGTGTCTTGGTCGGCGACAACGACGGATTCGCCCTCGAAGCTGCCCGTGATCGTAATCGTGACCAGTTCCTGGCGACCGTCAGCGTTAAAAACGACTCGGTCCTGGTCACGCAGGTCAACACTGGCAAACTGCCCGAGTGTGAAGTAGCCCGAGTAGGGTGCCCGCGCGCGGGTTCCGGCGACGAGTGCGTGCGTGGCCCCGGGCAGCGGGCGCGCCAGGTCGATTAGCTCACGACCAAACATCTTATCAGCACGCGAAAACTCGAACTGGTAATCGTTTCGGATGTCACCGTCGACGGTGACCGTGCCACGTTGGGCGCCGACCAGGACCGTATCCCCTTCGCGAAACTGCACCTGCGGCAACCGACCACGGAGCAGGAAATCGTAGAGATCAACCCGGGCGACAACGCTGTTGCCGCGCTTAATCGAGATGTCGCGGAAGCTGCCTCGGGTTTCGTCGATTCCGCCAGCCTTGATGAGGAAGTCGATGGCCGACTCCGATGGGGCGCCCGGATACCGTCCGGGTCGCTGCACGAACCCAGTCACGAACACGCCGATGGTGCGTGAGTCGATCAATGTGGCGTAAATATCGACGTTTTCCTGGTAGAGGTTCCGAACGTACTCGGCGATATGATTGTTCAGGTCGGCGCTGCGGACACCGGCAACGGGAACGGGCCCGATCGTTTCCAGGAATATGTTGCCGGCCGGATCGACCTCCCCGACCGAATTTATCGTGACCGCACCCCAAACAAATACGGCAACGCGGTCGCCGCGCGCGACCCGGTACTCCGGATTGGGACCCTCACCGCCGGCCGTCGCCCGACCGTCAAACATTGTCGCGCCGAAAGGCCGTTTGACCGTCTCCTCGAAGTCCTCATCGACGAGCGTTTCTTCCGCTTCCGGAACCGCCGTGGGCGACGTTACGGAGCGCTCCTGAGCTGATGAAGTTCGGGATACGAGGCTTAAGGCCACGCAAAAGGCAAAGAGAACGGCTAGCAGCGAACAGCGGGTGCAGCCGGCAATCCGGCACAGGCGGATCGTCATGTCATTACATGGTCCTTAATCCCGGCGTAAATCAGACGGCCGATACCAAGCACAAGGAGCGAGCCTACGAACACAATCATCGAATTGCGGAGCCGTCGTGGATACTCCGCTTCGTCCGGCAAATCGGGAGAGACGACCCGCACCAGGTAATGCTGCTGGCGGACAGCATCGACGCGAGCGCTTTCCAGCGAGGCCAGTGCCGATTCGTAGACCCGGTTGGCCAAGTCACGTTCAAGCAGCAAGCGATCATACTCGGCGAGTATGTTGGCCATCTCGGCATCGTTGCCGGTCAGTGCTTGCTGCTCTTTTTCAATTTGCCGCAGCAGAGCGTCGATCCTTTGACGCTTGCCTTGGATCTGCAGACTGTCCGGTCGCATGAAGGATTGCATTTCAGCGATCTCCGCCTCGGTGGCAGCGACCTGCTGTTTCAGGGTAGCGATTAATCCCAGGGCGGCCTCGGATGAACTTTCCGGATTGATTTGGTCATAACTTTGGCGAAATTCTGCCAACTCTTCGCGGTTGGCGAGAAGACGAGCCTCGGCTCGCGCAAGTTCGGATCGCGCCAGAGCCAGAAGGTCCTCGTTGGCCCGATCATTGAGATCATTGATGACAAGCTCGCCCTGTAACAGCAGCGCCTCGGCGATGGCAACGGTATCGGCTGGCCTAAATGCCCGAGCGCTGAGCGTGACCATGCCCGACTGAACGTCCGGGTTCACGGTCACCATGCCCTGATAGTAGCTGAGGAGGTCTTCGGACGAGGCATCGCTGCTGAGGCGACTGAGGAAGTCCGCCTCCGGACGCTCGTAGATGCTGCGCAGGTCCACCAAGTTCTGCAGGCTGCGAACCGCGTCATGCGACAGGAAATAGTCCGCGACGGTTCTTGCCTCCTCCCGCGAGGCGCGAGCACCGGACAAGGCTGCCAATGTGGACGACGAGCCGCCGGCCGCACCCGTCTCCTGACCGCGTATCCAGAACTTTGTCTCGGTCTCATAGATGTCCGATGCAATCAGGCCATAGTAGCCGCACGTAGCCACAGTCGGGAGAACAACGACAATGAGAAACTGCACCAGGAGCCAGTATCGCTTGCGCTTAACCTCCGGCGTCTGCACGTAAACACGCGGCAAATCGGGCACCTTCCGATCGCCGTCGACAATGACCGGTGTTCGTGTCTCGGCAACAACCGGTGGCGTGGTGTCAGGCATGTTCGTAGGCTTCCATGGCGGCCTCAACCCGGTCGTAATAGCGGAGCTTGCCGTCTTGAAGCACGTAGCCCACATCGCAGTGGGCGCGGACTTGCGACGGGTTGTGGGACACCAGAATCAAGTTCGATCTCTGTTTACGGGCCTCCAGAACTTCCTTTGCGCGGGCGCGAAACCGATAGTCGCCGGCGCTGAGGCCCTCATCAATCAGATAACAATCGAAGTCGATGGCGAGCGACAGCGCGAATGCCAATCGCGACTTCATACCGGAGGAATAGCTTTCAACCGGCATTTTAAGATAATCGCCCAGCTCAGCAAAATCCGCGACGAACGCCATCACCTTCCGCCAATCCGCACCGTAAACTCTGGAAAAGAAGCGGACGTTATCGGCGGCCGGGAGCGTGGGCACAAAGCCCCCGCTGAAGCCGATTGGAAAGGACAGCCGCAGGCCATTGAGATGAACCGAACCAGCGTCGGCGTATTCGGCGCCGGTTAGCATACGCAAAAGCGTTGACTTGCCGGCACCGTTCCGTCCCAGTATTCCGATGTTCACTCCAGCCGGCAGGGACGCCCATACGTCGTCCAAGATAACGTTCCATCCATCGCGGGTCCGAAACCGCTTAGAAACGTGCTCCAGCATGATCATCGTTTTGGCTTGACCGCCCTCGTCATACGCTCCACCAACAAGCCAAGGGGCAGACATATGGCAACCCATATATAAACATAGTATAAATCAACATGCTGGGATGTGAACGAAGAAAAATAAACTTCTCTCATATATTCAACCAAATGAAAAACCGGATTCCACCATAGAATATCAAGGGCTTGTTTTGGCAAGCTCCCCATCGTGTAAAATACACCGGAAAGCAGCATCAAAGGCCGCAAGGCGATCTCGATAAAACGCCCCACAACCGGCCAAACCAGAGACAAGGAGCCAATTATTAAGCCAAACCCCAATCCGAGTAAAATCGCCAAAGACAGCGCACTAAAGACACCAACAATTGATTGCATAATAGGACTTAATTCCAAAAAGACCATACAGCCATAAAAAACTGTAAAAATGGTGAAGACAGTCATCACCTCCATAATAACGGATGAAACCATGATGTCGAAAATCTTGATTTGAGGATGCAAAAACAACGATCCGATTTGACCGGGAATACGCAACATTCGATTGAAAATACCCCGGAAGGCCTTGTACGTGAGAATACCGGTTGCAAAAAAAGGAACACTGGGCATCCCAAACATCAAGTCGCCGCGCCGATAAGAAAATATGACGCACATCAGTGCGATGAATGCCAGTGGCTCCACGAAAGCCCAAAGATAACTAAGATTAGCCCGCCCATACTTTCCAACGAGGTCGCGCATCATTAACGCGCCCACAACGCGGATCTGTATTGCTAGAGGATTCTCAGCAGGCCGATACATGTGAACCTCGGTGCTAGGCCGATGGATTATCAAGAATGCCGATCACGCCGTCATCGATGAGCGGTGGGGTTATTCGCCAACGATTTCTCTTGAGACACGCCACTCGAACGGAGGGTGCTCCCGCGCCTGAAACGGTCGTTCGCTTACATAAATGACCACTGGCGGATTGGTAGACGGATTCAATGCGTGCAACGTAGATGGTTATTCCGGACTCGCTCCGAATCGACCGCGTCGCTCCAGGGCCCGAGGTTTCCACGAATTGCAGAAACTCACGGAGTGCCAGCGGCTGCGGCGGCGGCGGCACCGGCGGCTCCGCCATGACCCTTGATCGAGGCCAATTCGTGCATGCGTTCACGCTCAACATCAGCGCGACGCCTAGAAAAACAGAGAGAACGAGACGCATAACCCCGAAAATTCCCCCTTCTGGATAGGAATGCCACCATCGGCGGTCGGCATGACGAAGGAAGCGCTGGCAGTTCCGGGTGCCACTTTCCTACTCACAACTCGTGACACGGTGCAACCACTATCTCGAGGCGTGCTGTGCGAGATCAGGGACAAAAACCCGCCATAGCCATCAAAATCCCTTCGCCACGGGCGGGACAGCGCCCGATCCCAACTCGGACCGGTGAGTTGTAATGCCATCTTGACCGCAGGTGCGAAGGAGCTTACGAACCTAATCGTTGACCGTTGGTCGCGTTCACCGCCTCACCGCTGCAAGCTCTGTCGACGAATCATTACACCGCCCTAAACGAAGATCGGTTCCGGCAACGCGATTCACCGAGGGGCTGCTGGTGGAAGGATCGAGCCGAATCGGGCGGCGCCAACGAGACTGCGGCCTATGGTCGAGCCGCGACCACGATGGGGAGAGTACTGTCAAACCATGGACGTCGTCGAGACCGCCATCTCCGCAGTGAAGCTGCTGACCACCCGGAAATTCGGGGATGATCGCGGTTTTTTTTCAGAGATATATAACCAACGGACCTTCGCTACGGCCGGCGTTACACTGGATTTCGTCCAAGACAACTACGCGTACACCGGTGCCGCTGGCGTTATCCGAGGGTTACACTACCAAACCGCGCCGTTTGCACAAGATAAGCTGGTTCGCGTCACGCGTGGCGCAATCCTTGATGTAGCTGTGGACATCCGACGTGATTCCCCAACGTTCGGGCAGCATGTGACGATGCGTTTGAGCGCCGACGGATGGACATGGGCGCTGGTCCCCATCGGGTTCGCCCACGGCTACTGTACGCTCGAGCCTAATACTGAAGTGCTGTATAAAGTTACAAATTTCTACTCACCGGCTCACGATCGCGGCCTCCTGTGGAGTGATCCGGATCTTGGCATCGATTGGCCCGTAACCCCCGATACGGCAAGCGTATCGACCAAAGACCAAGTTTTGCCCCGGTTTTCCGATTTGACAGACTTCTTTTAGCGGGCGCCGCCGACTCACGCGCCCGCTCATGAAACGAGCACTCTGATGCAGGCAAACACTAGTCAAACGCTTCTGGTTACGGGAGGTGCCGGCTTCATCGGGTCCGCCGTCGTCCGGCACATTCTGGAGGCCAGCGAAGACCGGGTAGTGGTGTTGGACAAGCTGACGTACGCGGCCAATCCAGCCTTTAAGGAGCTGTGGGGCGGCCAACCGCGCTGCCGCTTTCATGCGGCAGATATCTGCGATGCGGACGCCGTAGCTGCAATCCTGGCCGAGGAGCGCCCCGACGCGATCCTGCACTTGGCGGCAGAGTCTCATGTTGACCGCTCCATCGAGGGGCCCGGCACGTTCATCCAAACCAACATCGTAGGCACCTATACCTTGCTCCATGCTGCATTGGGCTACTGGCAGGGCCTCGAAAGCGATCACCGCCATCGCTTTCGCTTCCACCATATCTCCACGGACGAGGTGTTCGGGTCCCTCGGTCCCACGGGTCGGTTCACCGAGACCTCACCTTACCAGCCGAACTCGCCCTATTCGGCGAGCAAAGCGGGGTCCGACCACTTGGTGCGGGCGTGGCACGAAACCTACGGCCTGCCAACGCTGCTGACAAACACCTCCAACAACTATGGGCCCTATCAATTCCCCGAAAAGCTGATCCCACTGATGATTATCAAGGGTCTGCGCGGAGAGCCGCTGCCCGTGTACGGTAGGGGCGATAATGTCCGCGACTGGCTGTTCGTAGAAGACCATGCTGAGGCCCTACTGTTGGTGGTGCGTCGCGGGCTTATCGGCGAAACCTATAATATCGGCGGTAACTCTGAAAAAACCAATTTGGAGGTGGTGCACACGCTTTGTGCACTGCTCGACGAGTTTTGCCCAGTTTCGCCCCACAAGCCGCACGCCAACCTGATCACGTTTGTCACGGATCGACCGGGCCACGATCACCGGTACGCCATCGATGGCAGCAAAATCGAGGTGGAACTAGGCTGGACTCCGAAAGAAACGTTTGACAGTGGGCTTGCAAAAACCGTCCGCTGGTATCTGGACAATCGCGATTGGTGGCAGACCATCGCCGACGGCACTTATGCAGGGCACCGTCTCGGGCTCGGCGTCGCCACGGCCGCGGCTCCGGGCGGCTGAGGATCACATGCCGCGCCTCCTTGTCACCGGCGCCCATGGGCAGGTAGGAACCGAACTGCAGCGGCACGCCCAGGGGCTGAGCGCTAGCTCGGCGAATGGCGATCCCTTGATCGTTCATGCGGTAAGCCGCGCCGACTTGGATATCACCGACGCCGATGCCGTGCGGTCCGCGGTCGCGACCGTGGACGGCGTCGTCAACGCAGCGGCGTATACGGCCGTCGACCGTGCCGAGCAGGACCGCGACCAAGCCTATGCGGTCAACGCTACCGCACCTGGTGTGCTCGCGCGGCAGTGTGCCTCACGCAACATTCCGATCATCCACATTTCCACCGATTTCGTGTTCGACGGCACTCGTGCCACGGCTTGGCGAGAGGATGATCCAGTGGCACCACTCAGCGTCTATGGCGCCTCGAAAGCCGCCGGCGAGGACGCGGTGCGCAATGCCGGTGGCGCCCACGTCATCGTTCGAACAAGTTGGGTGTTCTCAGCCCATGGTCACAACTTCGTTAAGACAATGTTGAGACTGGGGGCCGAACGCGACCAACTGCGGGTGGTCGATGACCAGATTGGCCTGCCCACCGCGGCGTCGGACTTGGCGTCCACTCTGATCATGATCGCCCAGAACATCATCGCTGATGGTGCCGATGCAAGAAATAGCGAGCGCCTCGGAACTTTTCATTATGCCAACATGGGCGCCACCTCCTGGTGCGGCTTCGCGCGTGGTATTTTCGAGATGGCCCGGGACCACTGGGGTCGCGCGCCCGTGGTCCACGCGATTCCAAGCAGCGATTACCCGACTCCAGCCAAGCGCCCCGCCAACAGTGTGCTGGACTGCTCAAGAATCGAGCGGGTGTTCGCGGTTGAACGGCGGGCGTGGCGGCCCGCGCTGGCTGCGATTTTGACGGATCTGTTCGCCGAGCAAGGACTGGAAAGCACGCCATGAAGGGAATCATCTTAGCAGGTGGCAGCGGCACGCGCCTTGCTCCCGTAACGACCGCCGTGAGCAAGCAGCTTCTGCCGGTCTACGATAAGCCGTTGATTTACTACCCGCTGTGCGTTCTGATGTTCGCTGGCATCCGGGACTTCTTGGCGATCACGACTCCAGAGCAACAGGACCAGTTTCGCTTGCTGCTGCGCGACGGATCGCAGTGGGGTATAAACATCGAATATGCCGTTCAACCACGGCCCGAGGGCCTTGCGCAGGCTTTCACAATCGGGCGGGACTTTATCGGCAAGGACTCGGTCAGCCTAATCCTCGGCGACAACATCTTGTTCGGCCACGGCATGCGCAAATACCTGCGTATCGCGTGCGAGCGAAAAACTGGAGCGACGATTTTTGCCTATCAAGTCTCTGACCCGGAACGCTATGGTATTGCGGAGTTCGGCCCCAATTGGGAGGTCATCGGTCTGACGGAAAAGCCAAAGGACCCCAAATCCAATTGGGCACTGACCGGGCTTTACTTCTACGACAATCAGGTTGTGGATATAGCCGCCGAAATTACCCCGTCGGCGCGAGGCGAGTTGGAGATTACGGACGTCAATCGCCGCTACCTGGAGATGAAACAGCTTTCGGTGGAACGACTGGGCCGCGGTTTCGCCTGGCTGGACACAGGTACCTTCCAGTCCCTGGTTCAGGCAGCGGAGTTCGTGCGCACGGTCGAGGAGCGCCAGGGATTGAAGATTGCATGCGTTGAGGAGGTCGCGTTCCGCATGGGCTACATCGACGCCGAACAGCTGTTGCGCTTGGCGAAGCCGTTGGAGAAGAGCGGCTATGGCTATTATCTGCACGAAGTTGCGGATTGGGTGCAGCACGAACAGCCACAACGCTACGTCGCGGCCACCCAGCGTTGATTGCGGGTCGACGGCACCGTCACCATTCAATTCCCATTCGCGCGTTTGCCGGCAGGCTCTGGCCGTAGAGTTGCCGCTATCGTAACCCAACTGGAGGGGGGCAGTGTCTCGGTGCGGCCCTCGGGCTTGCGGCAACCTATGCGCTTGGTCCATGCTCCCGCCGGGTGTGGTGGTTGAGCAAAAGGGGCGATGAGCGAGTTATCTCGGATCATAACGGCATTCTTACGCGGTGACTGCGCGCCTGAAGATGTGCTTACCGCCGTGGACAGATTTAGCGGAGGCCCTGATGCGTTAAACGCTGAGCTGGAGATGGCTGGTGTACGCAGGTTACCCGTCGCGCTGCAGACCACGATCGCGCAGCGTTTGGCACAACGACGCGCTACGGTTAGCTCGTCGCCGGAACGAAGCGGCGGCATTCAATCTGGCGGTGCTCCTGGTTACACCGGCCCTAAAAAATATACGGTTAGCGATCCCGATGCCACGCTCCTCCCCGAAGCTCAGGGCCGGGATGTTAACGTCGGCGACGTCCTCAACAACCGCTTTGAGCTGGTTGAAATCCTTGGCCAAGGCGGCATGGGCCAAGTTTTCAAGGCGGTGGATCGTGTCAAAGCCCAGTTCAGTGAACGGGATCAGTATCTCGCTATTAAAGTTCTCGGTGATGCTTTTCGCCGACATCCAAATGCATTCATTGCATTTCAAAGAGAAGCGAGGAAAGCACAGCAACTAACTCACCACAATATCTGTCGTGTATATGATTTCTCCCAGGATGGAGATGTTTTTTACATGACAATGGAGTATCTTTCAGGTCAGCCGTTAGAAAAAATCATTAAACAACAGGGTTTTGCGGGAATGCCACTCGCTGAGGCTACAACGATCCTCGAACAGGTCTGCGCAGCACTCGAGTACGCTCACGGCAGTAAGATCGTCCACTATGACCTGAAGCCCGGCAACATCTTCTGTACGAAAAATGGCCCCGTGAAGCTGATCGATTTCGGGATTGCACGGGCCATTAAGGCAGAAGGTGCAAGCGACGGCGACCAAACAATCATGCCTGGCATGCTGGTGCCTGCGTTGAGCCCAGCCTTCGCGAGCCCTGAGATGCTGGAGGGTCTGCCACCGGACCAACGGGACGACATCTATGCGCTTGGGTGTGTTGCCTACATGCTGCTGACGGGCCGCCACCCCTTCGATCGCGAGCGATCCGCTAAGGCGCGCGACCTGGGGCTCAAACCGAAATGCCCAACAGGATTAAACAAGCCGGCGTGGTCCGCGATCAAGCGCGCGCTCGCCTTTGAGCGCAGTGCCCGGACCGCATCTGCCGCAGTGTTCCTCGAAGAGCTGAAGGGCGACGGAAAAGGCAGCCATGAGGCTGCGATCTTGGCGGGCTCGATTGCCGCCGGCTTGAGTGTGGCGGGCATCGGCTTTTGGCTTATCAACAGCCAACTGGACTTGTTCAACACGAGCCCGGTCGCCAGGGACGATAGCATTGAGATACTTCAGGGGAACTCTAAGCAGATCGAGGTCTTGCAAAATGACACCGACGCTGACGGCGACACGCTGACGATTATGGAGATCGTCGCACCGCGCTTCGGAGATGCATGGATCGAACGTGGCCAGCGCACCATCTTCTATCAACCACACGCCAGCCATATCGGCGATGACACCATCACGTACACGATCTCCGACGGGCGCCGCGGTGGAAGTGCCACTGCGGAGCTGCGCATTGTCGTGGTGCCGGTTGACGGACCGATTGAAGCGCCGCCCCGCCCGGTCGCAGAGGACGACAGCGTCATCACGGTACGGAACACGTCCGTCGATCTGCGGCCTCTAGAGAACGACAGCCACCCATCGGGCGCGTCAATTCGGCTGGACCAGATCGTGGAGGCCCCGACACACGGCCAGGCCACGATCCTGCCACCCGGCACGATCCGGTATTCCCCTAACTCTGGGTATGTGGGCGAAGACTCCTTTCGCTATAGCGTGAAAGACTCCGACGGGCAGACCGCCTCAGCACGGGTGACGGTCACAGTCGTCCCGGAGGGCGGCGCGCCGCCGATAGCCCGTGACGATCATGCAACGACGGTGCGCAACCAGGCCATCACTGTCGACGTTTTGGCCAATGACGTAGATCCCGACGGCGATCCGCTAACGGTGGTCAAAGTTGACCGGGCTGGGGCAAGCGGCTTTGCCGCGATAGCACCCGGCGGTCGGACCGTGATCTACCGGCCGCGATCCGGCTTTTCCGGGGAAGACGGCTTTTCCTATACAATCGAAGACAATACGGGACGACGCGGGACCGCCAGAGTGCGCATCACCGTCGAATCGCCTGATCCGCGTCCGGATCGTACCGGCCTGCTGCCGCTCGTTGAGGACGTGGCCTGCTCCATTCTTGATGTGAGCGTCGATGATCGCCGCGTCACGGTGCGCGGTGCGTTCGGTCCTGATACACCCGTGACTACAGTCAGATCCCGCTTGCTAACGTCCCCGGGGGTTGAAGAGCTAGACTGGCAGGCCGTGGAGTTAAGCGAAGCCCACTGCGCTCCGCTTGATGTCTATAGGCCGCTGGTGATCCAAGCGCGTGCGATGGACGGTGAGGTGAGCATCTCAACGCCGCAAACGGTATTTCAGCAGGGCGATTACTTGATCGTTGATGCCCGCAGCCCCGGCTATGATGCCCACCTGTATGTTGATTACTTCACCCTGGATGGAAATGTGGTTCATCTCTGGCCACGACCGGGTGCGGAAGACGAACCACTTCCGCCCGTTACCGGCAAATCCATCGGTCGCGGCGGCGGCAGCGGCCAGTTCGTTGTCGGCCCGCCCTTTGGTGACGAGCTGCTCGTGGCCATGGCATCACGAACGCCGTTGTTCCGGGATGGTCGGGAAGAGGTCGAAAAGACCGCCGATTACCTGGAGGCTCTCCGAGACTCGATCGGACGGCTTACGCCTGACAGTGACGGGAATATTCCGCTCACGGCCGACAGCGCCACCGTAAAGATCGCGCCGCCATCCTGATCGGCGACATCCGCATAGATCATTACTAAAATTGGATGACTGATTGGAGGCGGCCCTCGCACACTGGAGCCTACACAGCTCTTACCTGTATACGACAGTTTATATTGCTTGGGCGCGCCCGGCCCGGGCGAATGCCCGGGCCGGTGCGACTAAGGTTAGCCGGCTTTCGTGGTCTGCAGATCGTAGGAAGCAGATGCCGGGCTCGCAGCACCCTTGGGATCGTAGTTGACGTACTTGAACTCCATCTTCGTGAAGTTGATGCTGAACGATTCCGAAGGAGTGTCGCCGCCGCTGGATGCGCTATAGCTGCTGATCAGCGAGTTGGTAAGCTTGTACTCACACACCAAGCGCCCCGGTGAACCGGTTTGCACCAGGTGAATCGTGCTGTCGACACCCTCGTTGCCTGTGCAGGCTTCCTTGAAGATGTGAATGGACGCAATGTCCATCGGCTTGGTGCAGGTCACTTCGCTCACTGACGGCTCGGATGCTTCACGGTTTTCCGTGGCACCAGCCGGCGTTGAGATCGAACGACCGACACCCCATTGAACGGAATCGCACGCGATCCAGTCCTTGTGCTCCTCATGGGTGGCGTCACCTTTGATTGCACCGTACTTCAGATAAATGGCCATGACTCATCTCCTCCCTGTTCGCGCAGGGACAATAAACTCCCGTCGGCGCTCATCTCCCATGGGCGCCGATCGAGACAGGTTTCAGGGACTGACACGCGTGAGCGCGTCGATGATCCCTTCCCAATAATGCACGGATACGAAGAGCGGGCCGTTGAGGCCAAGAGTGCGAGCTTGAAGCCCGACTATCCCAAGGAATACGCGAAATTGCCGTGCTCGTCCAGCGAAATTTGCACGGCAGATATGCGTCTGCCTTCGGCCATGGCCGACAGGAAATGCCCAGCCAATTCAGGCAGCATGGTCCCACTCAAAATGTGCTCGATGACGCGGGCCCCGGTTTCGGTCTCCTGGCATCGGCTCGTGATGCCATCGACCACGTCCGGCGACCAATCAAAGCGGGCCTGATAATTGCTGGCAACGCGTCGGCGCACCTTCTCCAGATTCAGCCCGACAATCTGGCGCAGCACATCGTCGTTGAGCGGGAAGTAAGGGATCAGCGTGACCCGGCCGAGGAACGCAGGCTTGAAGACCTTGAGGAGTTCAGGACGCATGGCCTCGGCCAGACCGGCGGCATCGGGCATCGTTTCCGGGTCCGCGCAGAGACTCATGAGGTGATCCGAAGCCGCGTTGGACGTCATGATCACGACGGTGTTCTTGAAGTCGATGTCACGACCTTCGCCGTCGCGGAGCATGCCCTTATCAAACACCTGGTAGAACACATCCTGAACGCCGGGATGGGCCTTCTCCATCTCGTCCAACAAGACGACGCTATAAGGTTTTCGCCGCACGGCCTCAGTCAGCACCCCGCCTTCGCCATATCCGACATAACCGGGCGGCGAGCCCATAAGGGTCGAGACTTTGTGCTCCTCCTTGAATTCGGACATGTTGATGACGGTGACGGCATCGGAGCCGCCGTACAGCAAATCGGCGAGCGTGAGCGCCGTTTCGGTTTTGCCGACGCCACTGGGACCCACCATGAAGAAGACACCGATGGGCTTGCGTTCATCGGTCAAGCGGGCGCGGGAGGTCCGGATCGCCTTGGCGATAGCGTCCAGCGCGTGCGATTGACCGATGATTCGCTGCTCCATGGTCTCTTTGAGCGAGAGGATCGCCTCGATCTCATCCTTGACCATGCGACCCACGGGGATGCCGGTCCACGCCGCCACCACGGCCGCAACGGCCTGCCCGTCAACCACGGCATGAACGAGCGGGGTTTCCCCTTGCAGCGTATGCAGTTCATGGCTGAGCGCACTCAGCCGCGACTTATCTTCGGCGACACCCTCAGGCTCCGCTGGGACAACGCCCGCATCTCCGGCGCCCTTTGCTGACGGCTCAGTCTCGGCCGCATCGGCCACATGGTAAGCGGCTTCGATCCGATTACGGACTTGGCGCGCGTCCGCGACCAGCGCTTTCTCCTGCTCCCAGCGCTCGTCAAGGGCGGCCAGTGACTCCACGGCCTCGGCCCGTTCGCTCATCCTGGCTGCCGTCCGTTCGGCATGATCGGAGCCTGTGGCTGATTCGCGCTGCAGAATGCCCAGTTCCACATCGATCTGTTCAATCCGACGGCGCAAATCCTCGATTTCCGGTGGAGTCGCCGATTGGCTCATGGCAACGCGGGCGCAAGCGGTGTCAAGCAAGCTCACGGATTTATCGGGGAGCTGGCGCCCAGCGATGTAGCGGTGCGACAACCGCACGGATTCGGCTACGGCCTCGTCGAGAATCCGCACCTCATGATGGTCTTCAAGCGTGCCGACGAGGCCCCGCATCATCTCGATCGCCGAGGCTTCCGACGGCTCTTCGACCTTGACCACCTGGAACCGGCGGGCCAAGGCAGCATCCTTCTCAAAGTACTTCTTATATTCCGCCCACGTGGTCGCGGCGACCGTGCGCAACTCGCCGCGGGCTAGAGCTGGTTTAAGCAGATTGGCGGCATCGCCCTGTCCAGCCTGACCGCCGGCGCCGATTAGGGTGTGCGCCTCATCAATGAACAGAATGATCGGGGCCGGCGATGCCTTGACATCGTCGATGACACCGCGGAGCCGGTTCTCGAACTCCCCCCGTACTCCCGCGCCTGCCTGCAGCAGGCCTAGATCCAAGGTGCGGATGGTAACGCCCCGCAGCAGCGGCGGCACGTCGCCTGCGGCGACGCGAATGGCGAAGCCTTCGACTACGGCGGTTTTGCCCACGCCTGCCTCGCCGGTCAAGATCGGATTGTTCTGACGGCGCCGCGACAGGATATCGCAAATCTGGCGAATTTCGGAATCGCGGCCCAGAACGGGATCGATCTGGCCCGATTGCGCGCGCGCCGTGAGGTCGATGGTGTACTGCTCAAGGGCGCCACTGGATGATGCGCCGGGGCGGCCTTTCACCGCTTCTGAGGGCGCCGCGTCGGAGCCTGTCGCTTGCTCCGTTTCACCGCTGCTCTCCATCAGCTTGGCGAGATCGGCCTTGAGGATTTCCGGATTGATACGGGCGAACTGCGATGAAGCCTCATGGGCCATGGCCGACAGCGCCTTGTCGGTCAACAGAGCCGTGATGAGGTGTCCGGATCGGATGGCATTGGCCTCAAACTGCAGCGACGCCAGAGACCACGCTTCCTGCACCCAGGCGATGACGTGGGGCGAGAGGCTGGGTGTACGGCTGTTGCCTGTCTTCAGCCGGTCCAGCATGCGGGTGACGTCGGCCTGGAGTCGGCTGGTGTCGACGTCGTACTGGCGCAAAATGACCTGAAGGTCGGAGTTATCGATCTCCAGAAGCTTGAGCAACCAGTGTTCGACTTCGACGTTGTAGTGAGTCCGGGAATGGGTCAGCCCGAGCGCCTGTTCGAGGGCTTGCCGGCAGGGCCGATTGAGTTTGCTGAACAGCAACTTTGCATCGATTTGGGCCATGCTGCCTCCCTGCCCTCAACGTTGACGCCCGGGGCGGCTGTCGTGGTCAGAATCCCCCCGTTTGATGCCCTGTCGCCTGCAACACAATCGAGCACAAACCACACTCGACCTGTACCACATTCACAACCCGTCTCAATAGCTTATCCCTGGACCCGTTGTCGGGCAAACGATGCGCGGGCGCGATCCACCTGTTCTGCCGCGGCTTTCCTGGTATGGTCCGCGCGACTGGGCTGACATAAGAAACGATGGATACGCAACGATGACGGACTGGACCGCCGGCTATGTGGCCGATGTCAACTACACGGCCTCGTTCTTCGCAGACCAGGTTCCGCAGCACCTTGCCCTGATCTGTTTAATGAACGGCTTTCATCCACCGACTCTTAGCGGGCCGTTCACGTATCTGGAGCTCGGCTGCGGCCTCGGCGTGACTGCGTCCGTCATCGCTGCCACCTGTCCGGAGGCAACCGTTTACGGCATCGACTTCAACCCAAGCCATATCGCCGGCGCTCAGGAGCTGGCGGCCGACGCCGAGCTCGACAATGTCCACTTCGCGGAGCGGAGCTTCGAAGAGGTCCTTGCCGAGAGCACGGTGCCGGCTTGCGATTTTATTACAATGCATGGGGTTTATACCTGGATCACGCTCGAGGATCGCGGCCGCATCGTCGAGATCCTGCGCCGTCACCTCAAGCCCGGCGGCGTGGCGTACGTGAGCTACAATGCTCTACCTGCGTGGTCCGGTGGCCAGGTCCTGCAACGCCTGATTTGTGACGTAGGCCGCTCGGCACCGGAGCGCAGCGACCGCCAATTCGAGCACGGGTTCACGTTCGCCACCAAGCTTCGCGACGCTGGGGCACCCTACCTGCACGACAGCAAGCTGTTTGACAGCATTGTCAACGCCCACCAGGACGGCATGTTGGCCTACCTGACTCACGAGTACATGAACAGCAACTGGCACCCCATGTTCCACGCTGATGTGGTTCGTGAGCTTGCCGGAGCCAAACTCCAGTTCGTTGGCTCCTCCAATCCCATCGCCAATTTTTTGGATTTAAACCTGACGGCTGAACACCAAGCGTTGCTGGCTGGGATCACCGATCCAGCGCTCAAGGAAACCGTGAAGGACCACTTCGCCCCCAGGCTGCTGCGCAAGGACGTGTTCGTGCGCGGGGCCCGGCGGCTGACGGTGCCGGACCAGGAAGCGCTGATTAAGGATATGCGCTTGGCGTTGTCGCTGCAGCGGGATGCGGCCACCGTTACGCTGAATGTGCCCATCGGCGAAATCCAGGTGGAACGAAAGGTCTTCGACCCGGTGTTCGACGCCTTGGCCGACGGCGCCAGATCCATGGCCGACCTGCTCGAGGTCGCGAACACGCCGGACAAGAACGGCTCCAAGGCGATCGAAATTGCCGGCCTAATTGTGGGCTCCAATCAAGGAGCGCCGGCAAAGGCGCTTGCAACTGTGCCACCGGCGGACGCGGCGTTACGGCTCAACCGCGCTCTTGCCAGCCGCGCCGTTGCACAGCCGATCGGCCGGACGTTTGCCCTCGCTGCCGCCGAGCTCGGGAGCGCTGTGCCTGCCACGGGTTTGGAAATCCGAACCTACCTCGGCCTCTTGGATGGATTAGGGGAGGACTTGGACGCGCTCGCCCGGCTTGTCTACGCGCCATTGGAGGCCGCCGGCGAACGTCTTATCAAGGACGGCAAAGTCTTGGAAACAGAGGCCGAGGCGCTAGACACCCTACGCGCCGATGTCGCTCGGATCATCGAACGCCGCTGTCCTGTGTGGCGACAACTCGGAGCAATATAGTCGGCGGTGACGATAGTATCGACGCGTTTGCTGGCGTGCGACTGTGCGGCCTCCCGCCTCGCTGCCAGCGCTGATCTCGGCAAACGGACACGACTGTGATCGATCTTCGTCCGGTTTTGCTCGTCGTTGGGGTGTTCTTGACGCTGTTGTCGCTGTTTATGGGGGTTCCGGCGCTCGTAGACCTGATCGCAGGCAATCCTGATTGGCAGGTCTTCACCGTTTCCGCCGGCGTGACCATGTTTGTCGGCGTGGCCCTGGCCCTGTCCTGTCGGTCGGGGCGTTTTCGCCTGTCGGTTCGTCAGGCATTCGTGATGACGACGGTGTCATGGTCTGCTCTGACCCTGTTCGCCGCACTGCCGTTCATGTTCTCCGAACTGGAGATGTCATTCACGGACGCGTTCTTCGAGGCCATGTCGGGAATCACGACCACCGGGTCGACCGTGATCGTCGGCCTTGACCTGGCACCTCCGGGAATTTTGCTGTGGCGTGGAATTTTGCAGTGGCTGGGCGGGCTCGGGATCATCGTTATGGCCGTCGCCGTGCTTCCCATGATGGGTGTCGGCGGCATGCAGATGTTCCGAGTGGAAGGCTTCGAAGCGGGCGAGAAGATCCTGCCGCGCGCAACCCGCATCGCCGCGCTGCTAAGTCTGGTCTACGTGGCCTTGACCTTCGTCTGGGCCTTGGCGCTCTACGGTGCTGGGATGAACGGCCTCGAAGCGTCGGTCCACGCCATGACGACAATCGCGACGGGCGGCTATTCGACGTCCGACGGATCGATTGGCCATTTCGACAGCGCTGTCATTGATGTGATCATCATGGCCGGCATGATTGTCGGCTCGTTGCCGTTCGTGCTGCTGCTGCGCGCTTTGCAGGGCGACCTTAGCGTGTTGATTCACGACAGTCAGGTGCATTGGTTCCTGGCGATTATGGTGGCGGCCGTATTCGCCGCTACCCTATTCTTGGTGCAGGATGCTGACTATGACCCCTTAACCGCCGTGCGCTACGGCGCGTTCAACGTCATTTCGGTACTCACGGGCACAGGCTATGCAACGGCCGATTTTTGGCTTTGGGGTTCGTTCGCGGCTCCGATTTTCTTCTATATCATGTTCATTGGCGGCTGCACGGGCTCGACTTCGTGCGGAATCAAAATCTTTCGCTTCCAAGTGCTGTGGGCGGCGGCCAACACCCAGTTTCTACATTTGATCCGACCCCACGGCGTCTTCATTCCCTATTACCAGGGACGCCCGATCCCTGAGGATGTGATCACCTCCGTTTTGAGCTTTTTCTTTGTATTTGGTGTGCTGTTCGCACTGCTTGCCGTTGGTCTCGGCATGTTCGGCTTGGATTTCGTCACAGCGATCTCCGCCGCAGCGACGGCCATTTGCAACGTCGGACCGGGGCTGGGCCCGATCATTGGACCGGCTGGCACCTTTGAGTCGCTACCGGACGGCGCCAAATGGCTGCTGTCTGCCGGCATGCTGCTTGGTCGGCTTGAGCTGTTCACTGTGTTGCTACTGCTGTCGCCCGCCTTTTGGCGCGGGTAAGACTCGACCGGCGGGAGCCGCACTCCGACTGGCCGTACTAG
>CAZUDB010000021.1:0-50364 GCA_964619055.1 uncultured Rhodospirillaceae bacterium | reverse complement strand
GAATATGTCGCCCGCGCCAAGGACAAGAATGATCCGTTCCGGCTTATGGGCTTCGGCCACCGCGTTTATAAGAATTACGATCCGCGGGCACGCATTATGCGCGAGACCTGCCATGAGGTTTTGGACGAGCTTGGCGTCCGTGACGAGCCGCTGTTGGGTCTGGCGATGGAACTGGAGAGAATCGCATTGGAGGATGACTTCTTCGTGCAGAAGAAACTCTACCCCAATGTTGATTTTTATTCGGGAATCATTTTCAAGGCCATGGGCATTCCGACCTCGATGTTTACCGTGTTGTTCGCCGTAGCGCGCACTGTTGGCTGGGTCGCCCAGTGGAACGAGATGATCGAAGACCCGACTCAGAAAATCGGCCGGCCCCGGCAGCTCTACACCGGATCTGTCCGCCGCCCCTTCAAACCACTGGCCCAGCGCACGTGACGGGTGGCGACGATCGATCAGCGGGTCACATTGGATCCGCGGTAACGAAGATCGTGTGGTGATGGCAGTTGCGGCGGGCCCTTCGGCCGACACAGGAGAGAAAACCACCTTGCGGACGGCCGCCATCGGCGTTGGCCATTTCGGGCGCTTTCACGCCCAAAAATACCGGGACTTGGCGATCTCCGAGTTGGTGGCCGTCTGTGACAGCAACCCCGATCGCGCCACCGAGGTGGCGGGCGAGCTTCAGGTGCCAGCGGAGACGGACCATCGGGCCTTGATTGGACGGGTGGACGCGGTGAGTATCGCCGTTCCAACCCACGCCCACCACGCCGTCGCCCGCGATTTCCTGCAGGCAGGCGTCCATGTCCTGCTCGAAAAGCCGATGACCGGGGACATCGGTCACGCCGCCGATCTGATCTCCGTGGCCGAACGCTCCGGCGCCGTTCTGCAGGTGGGCCATCTGGAACGCTTTTCCGGGGTCAGGACGGTCATGGACGAAGTTGTCAGCCGCCCCCTGTACATTGAGGCCAACCGGATCTCCCCCTTCCGTGGCCGCGGTACCGACGTCTCCATCGTCCTGGACCTGATGATCCATGACATCGACCTGATCCTGGGCTTGGTGGCGGCACCGGTCGAACGTGTCGACGCCGCCGGGGCGCCTGTGCTGTCAAGCCGAGAGGATATAGCCAACGCCCGGTTGCGCTTTGCCAATGGTTGTGTGGCCAGCATCACAGCAAGCCGCATTGCCACCAAGAGCGAACGCAAGATGCGGATCTTTCAGTCCAATGCTTATGTTGCCGTGGATTTCGTGGCACGCTCGGTTTTGATCGCGCGCAAGACCGGCGCCACCAACACGGCCGGGCTTGCCGATATCACCATCGACCAACGGCAGGTGGACGAAAGCGACAGCCTCCGCGCCGAAATCGAGTCCTTCCTGGTTTGCATCCTGAACAAAACACCGCCCAAAGTGTCGGGACAAGACGGTCGACACGCCCTCGAAGTTGCCGATCAGATCGGCCAGACCCTGGAGGCGCATCGCAACTTTGTCGTCGCACAGTTGGCGGCCGAGTCCGCCGACGCACCGTGATTGTTCGCCCTACCGCTCCGGCTTGAGGACGATCGTCGCCAAGGGCGGCAAAATCAGGTCGATGGAAAACGGCCGGCCGTGGCACTCCACGGACCGGGATTGCACGGCGCCGGCGTTGCCCACGTCACTGCCACCATAAAGAGCGGAATCCGTGTTGAGCTGTTCGCGGTACGTCCCCCCCTCGGGAACGCCGATTCGATAACCGCGCCGAATAACGGGCGTGAAATTACAAACAACCACAACAAACCCCTGCCCTTCGGCACCGCGGCGCAGAAATGAATAAACGCTCTTTTCAATATCGGTGCAGTCGATCCAATCGAACCCGCCCGGCTCACAATCCAGAACGTGCAAAGCGGCTTCAGTTCGATACAGGTTATTCAAATCCCGCACCAAACGGCGCACACCATCATGTAGCGGGTCGTCAAGAAGATGCCAGTCCAGGCTGCCGTTATGGTCCCATTCCCGTTCCTGTGCAAACTCGTTGCCCATGAACAGCAATTTCTTGCCGGGATGGGTGAACATATAGGCGTAGTAGCAGCGCAAGTTGGCAAAGCGCTGCCAGCGGTCGCCGGGCATCCGCCTGATCAGCGAGCCCTTTCCGCGGACCACCTCATTGTGGCTGAGCGCGAGCACATAGTTCTCGCTGAACGCGTTCATGATCCCGAAGGTGAGGCGATCATGCATATATTTGCGGAAGATAGGATCCCGGCTCATGTACGCCAGGGTGTCGTTCATCCAGGCCAAGTTCCACTTATAGCCAAAACCGAGCCCGCCCAGATAAGTGGGACGGGATACCATGGGCCAGGACGTACTTTCTTCGGCGAGTGTGGCGCAGTCCGGGTGATGCTCATAAACCACCTCGTTGAAACGCCGCAGGAAGGCAATTGCCTCCAGGTTCTCATTGCCACCGTGGGGGTTGGGCACCCAGTCCGTGTTGCGCCGGCTATAATCCAGGTAGAGCATGGCGGCTACAGAATCCACCTGAAGCGCGTCCACGTGGTACTCCTGCAACCAAAACAGCGCGTTGTTGATGAGATAGTCGGACACTTCATAGCGGCCGTAGCTGTAGATCAAGGCGCCGCTCTCAGGGCGCCGGCCCTGCCGCGGGTCACTGTACTCGTACAGGTGGGTCCCGTCGAAATAGCCGAGCCCGTGGGCATCGCCCGGAAAATGGGCGGGCACCCAATCCATAATGATGCCGATGCCGGCCTCGTGACAGCGCTCGACGAACATCCGGAAGTCATCGGGTCGGCCAAAGCGACTGGTCGGCGCGTAGAGCCCGATGGGCTCGAACCCCCAACTACCATCGACCGGGTGCTCGACGACGGGCAACAATTGAATATGGGTGAAGCCCAAATCCCGAACGTACGGCACGACCTGCTCCGCCGCTTCCCGGTAGCTCAGATAGCTGGAGCCGGTGTCACGGTTGCGCTGCCATGATCCCAGGTGCATTTCGTAAATGCTGATCGGCGCGTCACGGCGGATCGTTTCAGCGCGTCGGCTCATCCAGGAGCCATCCTGCCAGCGGTAACGACGCAGCTCACACACGATGCCCGATGAACCCGGCGACTGCTCGCACTGGAACGCAAAGGGGTCCAGCTTCAGCGTCAGCAGCTCGTTCTTGCGCGTCGCAATCTCGTACTTGTAGAGCGAGCCTTCGCCGATGTTGGGGAGGAACAGCTCCCAAACACCGCACTCGACCCGGAACCGCATGGGATTGCGCCGGCCGTCCCAACCGTTGAAGTCTCCGACGACACTGACCCGTGCCGCATTGGGCGCCCAAACCGCGAACCCGACCCCGGTAACACCGTCGACGGACATGACATGCGCGCCAAGCTTTTCGTCGAGGCGAAGATGCTTGCCTTCGGCGATAAGGAAAACGTCCAGCTCATCGAGGATCGGCGGAAATCGGTAGGGGTCCTCGAACTCCACCTCGGTTGTCTCGGTAACGATCTTAAGGTGGTAGCGAAAGGCCGGGCCGCTTCGGCCGGTTCGGCCCGAGAATACCCCTGTCGGATGAACACGCTTAAGTTCAGCCAGCGTTTCTCCGCGTTCGGTGTCGATCACGAAGGCCTTCTTAGCCTGGGGCAGAAAAGCCCGCACCTCCCACTCATCCGAGCCCGGAACCCGGTGCATGCCAAGAAACGAGAATGGATCGCCGTGCTTGGCCGAGACAATGCGCTCGATGGCTTTTTCAAGTCCTTTGGCGATTGTGCTCGGGTCCTGGCGCATCACTTGCGATCATGCACAGGTCGCGGTCCGTCTTTCAAGCGCTTGAAACTGTCAGGCCAACAACACCGCCAACGGGAACGTGTAGCCAGTCGGGCCGATTGGCTGCCTCATAGCAAATTTCGTACAGCGCCTTTTCGAGTGTGAACAGATCCAACAAGCGCTCGAACGCTGCAGGATCCGCCGGCACCGTTGGACAGTCACCGACGGCTGCCCGATAGCCGGCCAGGAAACTCTCTGTCGCAACGGCCTTCCAACTGCCCACACAGTCGTGGATCGCTTCAGCGCGGGCGTCGGGCAAACGGCGGCCCAGAACGGCAACGGCAGCGGCATAGTCAAAGGACCGCAGCACGCCGGCGACATCCCGGACGGGACACTGCTTGATGCGCCGCTCGGTCATCGGCTTGGCCGGCTCGCCCTCGAAGTCAAGGACATAAAAGTCCTCACGCACCACAACCACTTGCCCGAGATGCAGGTCGCCGTGAATGCGTGACATATTGATCGTCAGGCCGGTGGGAACCAGCCGATCAATGGCGCGGTCCACATGCGGCCAGTCGGCAAGCAAGCTTGCGACGCTCGCGACCAGATCCCCGACCAAGTGACCGCCAGCCTCGGCGGCCTCAAGGGCCCGCCGCGCTGCCACCGCCTGTGCGCGCACACGCTCACCCCAGCTGGCAAGGTCATCAGGGCCCGCCGCCTCCATGCTGAAGGCCTCATCATCGCCCTCGCACGCGAACGCACGGTGCATCTCCCCGATCCGCTGGCCCAGGGTCTCAGCAAGCACGGCATAAAAGCCGTGCCCGGTCTCGTCCTCGTCGTCGCTCTGGTCCGGCGCCATGACCTCTAGGCGAGACAACAGCCGGTCCAGGTAGTCCAGCGTGAACGACCAACCATCGCCCTGATTGCGGACGAAGCGGTGCAGCACGGCCAGTGCCGTGGGCTCACCACCGGCATCAACCAGCTCCACGGACCCCAACAGCGCCGGTGTGTTGCGGTAGTTCGCCTGCTCGGTGAGGTAGCGTCCCATCTCCACCTCCGGGTGGATGCCCGGTTGTAGGCGGCGATAGACCTTCAGGATCAGGGAATCCCCGATCCTCATGGACGTGTTGCTTTGCTCACCGCCCATGCGTTCGATGTCCAGATCAGCCGCCACATCTTCGGAAAACGCGGTGGTCGGACGAAAATAAACGTGCGCCCCGGAGGAGGTGGGACGGTCCTGGCTGGCCCGAATGGCCCGCAGGCATATGGCCGTGAATGCGCCGTCAGCCATGGCCTCGTACAGAACACCCACCTTGGATCCTGTCCGCACCCTGGCGAGGGTCCCGCCGTGGAGGCGCTGCAGCGGGTCATCAGTGGCGGTTTCCCATGCCCGGGCGAGCGGAATGTGGTAGCGCTGCTCGTCGCCGTCAGCGGTTTCCACTGAGAACAGGGCGATCATGAAACCGGTGCGGCCCTCGTCGAGGACAGTCTCGTGGGCGAGCGAGATCCGCTGAATCGGCGCGCCCTTGCCCGCGAACCACCGGCGATTGGGAAGAAAACCTGGGAGGATCCGGCCGGTAAGCATTGTCATGTTGGCGTCGTCAAACAGGCTCTGCCAGCCCCGCGGCATGACCAAGGTTTGCAGGTCCGGCATGGTGACCTCATAGGGGTCATGCCAACGGGGCGCTTCGCTTTCATCGGCCAGCACAAACCAATAAAAGCCGTGCCCCGGCAGCACGATGAAATAAGGCAGATCGCCGATCGGCGGAAACGCCGCCCGGCCCAACAGCTCCACGGGGACCCGCCCCTTGTGGCTACCCAAGTCCAGTTCCGCCGCCTGCGGTGCCCGCGACATATTGGCCACGCACAGAATGGTCTCGTCTTCATAGGTGCGCAAATAGGCCAGCACCTTTCGGTTGCGCGGATAGATGAAGGTCAGCGTACCGCGACCGAAGGCTTGATGGTCCTTGCGGACCGCAATCAGGCGCTTCATCCAGTTCAGTTGCGATGTGGATCGTCGAGACTGCGCCTCCACGTTAACGGAGTGATAGCCGTAGATCGGGTCCATGATAGGCGGGAGGTACAGCTGCTCCGGATCCGCCGTAGAAAACCCGGCATTGCGGTCCGGCGACCACTGCATGGGAGTGCGCACACCATTGCGGTCGCCAAGAAAAATGTTGTCGCCCATGTTGATTTCGTCGCCGTAATAGACAATCGGCGTGCCGGGCATCGACATCAGCAGACTATTGAGCAGCTTGATCTTGGCGCTGTCGCGCTCCAGCAACGGCGCCAGTCGGCGGCGAATGCCTAGATTGATGCGGGCCCTCGGGTCGGCGGCGTAGAACTGCCACAAGTAGTCGCGCTCACGGTCGGTAACCATTTCGAGGGTCAACTCGTCGTGATTACGAAGGAATATGGCCCACTGGCAATTCACCGGAATGTCCGGCGTCTGGCGCATGATGTCGGTAATCGGGTATCGGTCCTCGCGTGCCAGCGCCATGTAAATCCGCGGCATGACAGGGAAATGAAAGGCCATATGGCACTCATCGCCATTGCCGAAGTAGGGCCGGACGTCTTCAGGCCACTGGTTCGCTTCGGCCAACAGCATGCGGTCGCCAAAATGGCTGTCCAGCCACTCCCGCAGCCGGCGGATGACTGCGTGCGTCTCTGGGAGATTCTCGTTGTTGGTGCCTTCGCGCTCGCAAAGGTAGGGCACGGCATCCAGGCGCAACCCGTCGACCCCCGCATCTAACCAGAACTTCATAACCGACGTGACCTCGTCGAACACTTTCTTATTGTCGAAATTCAGATCCGGTTGGTGGGAGAAGAAGCGGTGCCAGTAGTAGGCCTTGGCCACGGGGTCCCAGGCCCAGTTGGAGACCTCGGTATCGCAAAAGATGATCCGAGTATCTGCGTACTTCTGGTCCGTATCGCTCCAAACATAGTAGTCACGGGCGACCGAGCCGGGCTTGGCGCGGCGGGAGCGCTGAAACCAAGGATGCTGATCCGAGGTATGGTTAATCACCAGCTCCGTGATTACTTTGAGGCCCCGCTTGTGGGCGGAGCGCACAAAGGTGCGGAAGTCCTGCATTGAGCCATAGTCGGGGTGAATATTGCGATAGTCGGCAATGTCATAGCCGTCGTCGCGCAACGGCGACGGGTAAAACGGTAGCAGCCAGATCGCGGTAACGCCCAAGTCCACCAGGTAGTCGAGCTTCTGCGTTAATCCCTTAAAGTCGCCGACTCCATCCCCGCTCGAATCAAAAAATGCTTTGACGTGAAGCTGGTAAATAATAGCGTCTTTGTACCATAGAGGATCGCTGTCGCTCATGCCGGACGCTCTCGATCAGTGCGTTAATGAAATTGAGGATCGTGTTGAGACATCGGCCCCGCGGGAGGGGCCGTGGCCTGTCGAACCGTGCTCACGATTGTCCGTTACCGGCCGGGCACGACAATTTTAAACACTTCGCAAGGATTGAGGAAAGGGTCCAGCCGAACCCAGTGACGTGCGCCGCGCCATTCCAAATTACGCCCAGTAAACTGCTCTTGTGCGACGAACGGCTGATTGAGGTCCAGTCCCATATCTTCAAGGGGAAAATCGACGAACGCCTCGTGCGGAGCGTATGGGTCCAAGTTGACGACCACGAACACCATATTGGATCGATCTGCCGTCATCTTGCCGTAGAATAGAATGTTATCATCGGTAGACAGATAGAAGCGGAGGTTATGGAGCTCTTGTAAGGCGGGATTTTCGCCACGAACCCAATTGATCTTGGCGATGTATTCCTTGATGTTCCCCGGCCGATCCCAATCCCAAACCTTGTATTCATATTTTTCGGAATTGAGAAATTCTTCCTTACCGGGGATCGGTGTCGCCTCGCACAGCTCAAACCCGTTGTAGATACCATAAACACCCGACAGCGTCGCCGCCAAGACGGCGCGTATCATATGGGCAGGTCGACCGCCGGCCTGCAGAAAGGGCGGGTTGATATCCGGGGTGTTGGCGAAGAAGTTCGGCCGCATGTAGTCATTGACGGACGACTGCGTGATCTCGGTGAGATACTCGGTCAATTCGGCCTTGCTGTGACGCCAAGTGAAGTACGTGTAGGATTGCGTAAAGCCGACTTTGGCCAGCATGTACAGCATGGGCGGGCGCGTGAATGCCTCGGCGAGAAAGATCACATCGGGATGGCGGGTCTGAATGTCGGAGATCATCCACTCCCAGAACGGCACCGGTTTGGTGTGGGGATTGTCGACCCGGAAGATCTTGACGCCCTGTTCGACCCAAAATTCGACGACTCCCTTCAACTCCTCCCACAATGAGTGCCAATCGTCGCAATAAAAATCCACATTGACGATGTCCTGGTACTTCTTGGGCGGGTTTTCCGCATACCTAATGCTGCCGTCGGGGCGGAACAGGAACCATTCCGGATGCTCCTTGATCCACGGATGGTCCGGCGAGCATTGGATGGCGAAGTCGAGGGCAACTTCCATGCCGTGCTCATGACAGGCCGCGACGAATCCGCGAAAATCCTCGAGCGTGCCCAGATCCGGATGGATGGCGGTGTGGCCACCCTCCTCCCCGCCGATGGCATAGGGGCTGCCGGGATCATCCGGTGCCGCCTCCAGACTGTTGTTGCGTCCCTTGCGGAAGGTGCGGCCAATGGGGTGGATGGGGACGAAGTAGATGACGTCGAATCCCATGGCACGAACGGCCGGCAGGCGCTTTTCGCAATCCTTAAGTGTTGCGCTCTTGCCCGGCTCCGTCCCCTGGGAGCGGTGGAACATCTCATACCAGGCAGAGAACACGGCCTGCTTGCGGTCGACCATCACCGGCAGTTCACGATCGAAGCGAACGGCCGTGCTTCGGTCGGGCCAACGCGCCATCACTGATTTGATCTCTTGGCCCAGCATGAAGTTGGCCCGGGAATTGGTGTCGCCGTCCTGCAGCATATCTAAGGTGGCCTGCAGCCACTTGGCGTCCTGGGTGCCGGCACGCTTGACGGCTTCCTGGAGGTATTCGAGCCCCTCAATGAGCTCCAGCGTCACGTCCTGCCCCGCGCCGCGTTTCTTTTCCACTTCCGCGCACCAGGAGGCGTACGTGTCGGTCCACGCTTCGATGGTGTAGAGCCAGCGCCCGATTTCAGGCAGCGTGATGCTGCCGGTCCATTTGGCGAGCCCGAAGTTCTGCTCCTCCATTGGCGCTTCGCGCCAAAGCGTGCCGCCTTCCGGACGATAGAGGATGACGGCGCAAAGCTTGTCGTGGCCCTCACGAAAGATCTCCGCCGAGATTTCTAGCGTGTCCCCCTTGATGCGCTTGATTGGGTACCGACCGTCGTCGAGGCAAGGCAGGACGTTCTGGATGACGACGGATCGGCTGTGCACCGGGCGGTCCAAGTCCATGAACAAGCGGGTTCCGCGCCCTCGTGCGGACTCATCCTTATGGGTCTTCGGGTGGTCATGGTGTGTGGCCGCCGTGACCTCGGGCGCTGTCTGACCCGCGGAAGGTGCTGGATCCTGGGAGGGAGCCTGCGTGGGGCCTGACGCCGTCGTTTCAGCCGTAGTTGCAGCCCCAGTGGCAGCATCGTGCTGAACGGGCGCGTCATCGTCCGTTGTCTTGGCCGCACCCACCGTGTTCGGCGCAGCGGGGGGCTCCGCCTTGTCCGGTTTCGCAGCCGGTGTAGGTGTAGGTTCGGCGGCAGCGTTCGGCGTTGCAGTACGGCCCGAGCGCGTCGGGGGCGTCGAGGTGGCCATGAGTTTCAGTCCCCTTCTTTTGCCAACCGGTGTCGGCAAACCCGGTCGTTTCGTTAGCCGTTGATGAAGACCCGGACTTCAGCGGGTTCCAGGGTCACGCTATCGCCAGCCGTGAGAGTTCCGTCCCCGCGGCCGGGAGTGATCTCGCGCCCGCCATGCACATCGCCGTCAACGCCATGGACGTTCACGGTCACGCTCGCGTGCAAATCCCGATTGATCAGGCTGACGGCCCAGCGGGAGCCGTCGCTCTGACCGCGCCGCATCAAACAACAGACACGATTATCGTCGAAATGCACACGGCGCTGGGGGCCTTCTTCATTCAGTACGGGGGCGCTCGCTTTCATCTGGTTGGCTGCGGCCACGAACGCCGACAAATCGAACGCCGGCTCCTCCCAATCGTTGGGTGTCGTTTCCACGACGTGGAGCTTCTTGCGAAAACCGTACTCGAAACCGATGGGCATCATGACACCAGTGGAAAACAGCGTCGAGAACAGCCAAGCGCGGCGATAGGCGCGCTCAACTTCCGGCACGCCGTGTATGCCGCTTGCCTCCAGGTCCGTGATCAGACGTTCCGTATCGTGGGTCGCGGGAAAGGTGATAGACGGTGCGATGGAGCCGAACCTGTCATACTGCTCCAACAGCCAGCCCTGCTCGAAATCCCACCACTTGGCGCTGTTGTACAAGTAGTCGAAGCCGCCGCCCCGCATCGCCTCCACCTGCTCCATCAGCGCACCCAGGTTTTCGGCAAGGAACACGGTGCCATTGGCCCGGCTACGGGTGCGATCGATGAGGGCTCGCCAGACATCCATCGGCACTTTATAGGCGGCATCGCAACGAAACCCGCGAATGCCGGCGGCGAGATAGAACTCAATCACACCGGCGAAGTAGTCAATCATCTCTGGCCGCACCGGCCGATCGGTGTAGTCGAGCTCCGCCAAATCCTCCCATACGGTTTTCTTGTTGATATCAGCCGGGTCGATGGCAAAAGGCTGGCTCACTCGTCCATCCGGCTCGCGCGCGTACCACTGCGGATGCTCATTGATCAGCGGGGAATCGAAGGCGGTGTGGTTGATCACCAGGTCCATCATGACGCCCAACCCACGCTTCTCGGCCGTCGCCACAAAGCCTGCAAGGATCTCCTGGCTGCTTTTTCGGGAGCGGCCGCGGAAGGCTGGATTCAAATTGAAGTAATCGCGAACGGCATAAAGGCTGCCCGAAGCGCCCGTTTCATGAAATGGATTGACGAAAATCCAATTGAAGCCCATGTCCGCAATGCGGTCCACTTGCGACTTCCATTTCTCGACTGTTCCCACCAACGTCGGAAACATGTCGTAAATTCGGACGCCCTCTTTGTTCATGCTGTACAATCACTCATCCAGTCGTCTGTTAAACTCTTCGTATTGCTGCCCCCGCAGGCTTCGCAAGGCCCGGCAGGGCATCTATGCTCAGCCGAGCCTGCGTCGCCCCTGATAGATTATAGCGCGGTTATTCGGTCATGGTCCGCACATCGCATGACGTCAGGTCGTCAAGCTCTCATAAATCGCCAACGTCCGGCGAGCGATACTCTCCCAACTGAAATGCTCCATCACGCGGCGGCGCCCGGCTTCGGCCATCCGCGAATTTAAGTCCGGGTCGAGGCCGAGGCGGTTGATGGCTTGGCCCATGTCACGCGCCAGCCCATCCTCGTCGGTCGGGTCATGGGGCGGTTCGCCAGACAGGCGCGCGTCGACCAGGTATCCGGTCTCGCCGTCCACGACCACTTCCGGAATACCACCAACGGCCGTGGCAACCACCGGCGTGCCGCACGCCATCGCTTCCAGATTGATAATTCCGAAGGGCTCATAGATGGACGGGCAGCAAAACACGGAGGCGTGGGCATAGAGTGCCACGGTTGACGCCCGGCTCAGCATTTCCGGGATCCACACCACACCATCCCGGTCTGCTTTCACGTCGTCAACCAGAGCTTCCAATTCGGCCTGCAGGCGCGGCGTATCCGATTCGCCGGCGCACAGCACCACCTGAATCGCTGGATCAATGTATCGGATGGCCCGCAGCAAATAGTAAAGCCCCTTTTGCCGCGTCATCCGACCCACGAAAAGAACATACGGGCGTGACGGGTCAACCGCGTGACGGGCAAGCACCTCGAGGCGCTTGACCGGGCGATACTCCTCCGTATCGATCCCGTTCGGGATTACGTGGACCTTGCCGGCATCCACATCGAACAGCCGTAACACGTCGTCACGGGTGGCCGTCGAGACCGCAATGATGGCATCGGCCATTTCGAGCGCAGTCCGCTCCACCCAACTAGAGAGGTCGTAGCCGCGGCCGATCTGTTCGCGCTTCCACGGTCTGAGCGGCTCCAGCGAGTGGACCGTCAAAATGAACGGGGTACCGTACAACATCTTAGCGAGCAGGCCGCCAAACTGCGTATACCACGTGTGGCAGTGGACGACGTCGGCATCAATGCCCTGGCCGTTGAACGCCAAACACGTGGCCAGTGCCTTCAGCGGCGAGACAAAGGGAACGGGACAGCCGGCAAATTGGGATGACTCGATCTTTGTCCCGCGCACGGTCAACTGACCTTCCAAGGAGGCCTGGTCATGGAAACTCCGGACCTCGACGGGGCACAGTTTGGCGAGTTCACGCGTCAGGTACTCAACATGAACACCGGCCCCACCGTAAATATGCGGCGGGTATTCGTTCGTCATCAGCATGACGCGCATGTCCAGACGCTCCACCCCACTTCCTGTTGTTGGTGTTCTAAACCAACACCCGCGCACGTCAATCGGTTCCGACGCCGATCATTGGAGCCCGCCACGCGCTTGCAAAGGGTGCCAGTGGATGACCAGTCCTGGTTTCGGCGCGCGTCAAAGCCAACGCCCTCTAAACGCGATGGCAACGTTTGAGTATCAGACTTGGGGCCGGATCCCCATGACCTTGCTTTGGCTTAATCCATGCTTGTTGTCCGCTTTGCGCCCGTGATCGGTTCGTTTGTCGCCTTTTTCCTCGCGTTGACGCCCGCAGCCCGCGCCGGCGATATCCCCCCCTGTTGGGATCACGTGCTCGGTGCCACCGTGTGCTATGCTGGCCGCATGTGCGAATGCATCTTCGAGCAGGGCGGCCTGATCACCGGAAAGCCGGCGACATATCGCTGGGACTGTTCGATTTTGCGGAGCGCCTGCGGACCCGCGCTGGACCGACCGGTAACTGTTCAGGAAAACCGCGGCACCGCCGCACGCTATCCGACGGCCGTCTCCATCGACCGCTCCTCAAGCGACGTGTCGGTCGAGACGGAGACCACGGGCGGTCTTGCGGCGACAGACGCCGACGCGACCGCCGGCGCGGAAGTGGGGTCAGCCCCTCCAGCAGAGCCCGGCGACTAAACACCACCTGACCAGAACGATTGCTGAAAGCCTTTCTTGACCGCCTTCGCTTGACCATAGATCCCCGTTTGTGGCACCAGGCGTGAAGCTAAAATACTGAAAATATTCAAATTTCGAGATGCTGCTTGCTAATAAGAAGACCAAGCCGTGCAAACACATTTTTCGTTTTGTAAGGTGTGTTCAAGATTTTTTGTTATGTATTACTCTAGTGTACCAACAGACTGGCCCCTATTTACTCAAAAAAATGCGTTTGGCTATTTTAGCGTGATTGCCTGTCGCATGGGCTTTGGCCTTCACGAACCCTGCTAACCCTCCAAGTCTTGCGCCCATATAAAAGCGGGGGCGTCCGCCGATGCGGCCTCCCACACGCTCAAGACAGCATGCGCACCAAGCACCGAAGCGAAACGGCCCTCAAGCGAAATGGCGTTTAAGCCGCCTGGCCGCCTCTGAAAGCACCTCGTCCCGTTTACAGAAGCAAAACCGCGCGAAGTTTGACGGAACCTCTCCGTCGGCGTCGTTGGCGTAGAACGCACTCACCGGCACGGCGGCAACACCCGCCGCCGTCGTGATGTGGTGACAAAACGCCAGGTCGGTGCCGTCGTACCCAATGGAGCGGATGTCGACGGTGAGGAAGTAACTCCCCGCCGCCGGCAATACGGCGAAGCCGGCCTCCTCCATGCCGCGGCGCAAGATATCCCGCTTGGCCTGAAGCTCGTCGGCCAACGCTCGGAAAAATTGATCAGGTTTCCCGAGGCCGAAGGCCGCTGCCCGCTGCAGGTTGGGCGGTGTCGTAAACGTCAGGAATTGGTGCGCCTTGGCAACGGCGCTCAGCAAATGCGGGGCCGCCGTGATCGTTCCCACCTTCCAGCCCGTGGCCGAAAACGTCTTGCCGATGGAGCCGATCCGAGCGCAGCGATCGCGCATACCCGGCATCGTCATCAACGGAACATGACGGCAGCCGTCGAACACCAGATGCTCATAAACCTCGTCGCAGACGGCGTACGCATCATGGGTCAGCACAAGCTCCGCCAGTCGGGCCAAGTCGTCGGTACCGAGCACCATACCGGTGGGGTTGTGCGGGCTATTGAGCACGATCAGCTTGGTTTGGTCCGAAAAAGCCTGGTCTAGATCGTCCCATGGCAAAGCCCAGTCCGGCGGCTCCATACGCACCAGCTTCGCCACACCGCCCGCACGGCGAACCATGGGCAGATAGCTGTCATACAGCGGTTCGATCAGGACGACCTCATCACCCGGCTCGATGAGCCCGAGGAAGCAATCCGCGAGGGCCTCCGTGGCACCGGAGACGGCCATGGTCTCCGTTTTCCAATCCAGCTCCAGACCGTAGAACCGCCTGTCATGTTCGGCGATGGCCTGACGCAACTCGGCCAGCCCCATCATCGGTGGATATTGGTTCGGCCCCGCCAGGACGGCCTCAGCCGCCAACCGTCGCACATCCTCCGGGCCTTCCGTATCCGGAAATCCCTGTCCAAGGTTGAGGGCACCGTGCTCCTGGGCCAGCGCGCTCATCACCGTGAAGATCGTTGTGCCGTATGAGCCCAGGATCGCGTTGGTCGGTTTCATGGTCCGTAGGTAGCGCAAGCGCCGAGATCCCGAAACCCTCTCGACACTGGCGGCGGAAGGGGGCACTCTCCTGCCGATATTTTAGGCATTCGCTCAAAGCCCGGGCAGTCAGGCCCAACGGCCCTTGACCCGCTTGCGGCGTGGTCGGTCACGAAACGCGTCGCTTTTCAACCCGTCGCTGAACTCTCGCCCGATTGGCACGCCATGTGCTTCGTGTGTTGGGGCAGCGACAGTTCCACCGTCGCCGGCGCTCAGAAGGGGGCGCTGGGTCCGCCAACCGCAAACGAGGTGCACCGACCGATGAAAAAGATCGAAGCGATCATCAAACCCTTCAAGCTGGACGAGGTGAAGGAAGCCCTCCATGAACTCGGCCTGCAGGGGATCACGGTCTTGGAGGCAAAAGGTTTCGGCCGCCAAAAAGGCCACACGGAGTTGTATCGGGGCGCTGAGTACGTTGTCGACTTCCTGCCCAAGGTGAAGATCGAACTGGTCTGCGATGACTCCATGGTCGAGCGGGCGGTCGAGGCGATCACGCAGGCGGCCAAAACCGGCCGGATCGGTGATGGCAAGATCTTCATCGCCACCATCGACGATGCCATCCGCGTTCGCACCGGTGAGCGTGGCGTGGAGGCCATATAAGCCCATCGGCCCGTCATGCTTCCTTATTTCCCGAATGGCCCTTGGCAACCCGGCCCAAAACACCCCGCCCGTGCCGCCCATCGACACCCCTGTCCGGCCTCACGGCGTCAACACAGCCCGCGGGGCTTGAGGCCAGACGGACAACCGGAACCGACGCCCCCGGACGAGAAGGAATAAGCGTATCATGTCCCTAGGCTGCAAAACCCCCGCCGACGTTCTCCAAGCCCTGAAGGAGCGGGAGATCAAGTATGTTGATCTTCGCTTCACCGATCCCCGCGGGAAGTGGCAACACCTGACCATGACAACACCGTTCATCGACGAGGACTCGTTCACGGACGGCATCATGTTTGACGGCTCCTCCATCGCCGGCTGGAAAGAGATCAACGAGTCGGACATGTCGCTGATCCCAGACGCTACATCCGCCGTCATGGATCCGTTCGCGGCGCAGCCCATGCTGATTTTGTTCTGTGATGTGATGGAGCCGTCGACGGGCCAGCCCTATGGCCGCGATCCACGTTCCATCGCTAAAAAGGCGGAAGCCTACCTGGCCTCGACGGGCCTGGGGGACACGGCCTACTTCGGCCCGGAGCCGGAGTTCTTCGTCTTCGACGACGTCCGTTTCGACGTCCAGATGAACAACTGCTTCTACGAATTCACGTCCGATGAGGGGCCGTACGTCACGGGTCGGATCCTCGCCGAAGGCAACGCCGGCCACCGCCCGCCCGTCAAAGGCGGATACTTCCCGGTGCCGCCGGTCGACTCGGCCAACGACCTCCGCGCCGAGATGGTGACGGTGATGCGCGAGATGGGCCTCACTATGGACAAGCACCACCACGAGGTGGCGCCCAGCCAGCATGAGCTGGGCCTAGCCTTCAGCACGCTGGTCCAGAGCGCCGACAATGTCCAAATCTACAAGTATTGCACGCACATGGTGGCGCAAACTTACGGCAAGTCCGCCACGTTCATGCCGAAGCCCGTCGCTGGCGATAACGGTTCCGGCATGCACACCCACCAATCGATCTGGAAGGATGGCAAGCCGACCTTCGCCGGCACCGGGTACGCGGATTTGTCGGACAACTGCCTCTATTACATCGGTGGGATCATTAAGCACGCGCGCGCGCTAAATGCCTTCACCAACCCCAGCACCAACAGCTACAAGCGCCTGATCCCGGGCTTTGAAGCACCAGTGCTGCTGGCCTATTCGGCGCGCAACCGCTCGGCCTCCTGCCGCATCCCGTTCGCCACCAGCCCAAAGGGCAAGCGCGTCGAAATCCGGTTCCCCGATCCGACGGCGAACCCCTATCTGGCGTTCGCGGCGATGATGATGGCCGGCCTCGACGGTATTCAGAACAAGATTCACCCGGGCGACCCCATGGACAAAAACCTCTACGACCTGCCGCCCGAGGAATTGGCCGGCGTACCCACGGTGTGCGGGTCACTGCGCGAAGCCCTGGAGGCGCTCGATGCTGACCGGGAGTTCCTCAAGAAGGGTGACGTCTTCGACGACGATATGATCGACGGCTACATGGCACTGCGCTGGGAGGAGATCTATAACTTCGAGCACACGCCGCACCCGGTTGAGTTCAAGATGTACTACTCCTCGTAACCGTTTGTTTCGCTTTCTCCTCGAGCCTGGGCCCCGCCGGTCTTTGGAACGGCGGGGTTATTTTTTGGCAACAGGTATTGATGGTCGTCGGGCAACCTTCGAGTGTCGGCCCCGTCACATCCGCGACAACGATGCTGCCTTTGTCGCGACCGGTCGCGACGTGCGCGCCACGATTGCTATGCCTTTCAATCAGTTACAGGATGGCACGAAGCTTGCTAACAATGGCGTGACAGGTGTTGCGCGGCCACGACCCGACCCAGATCTGAAGCGAGGAGTGATATCGACTTGACCGTGGTGACCTTGAGCCGCACGAACCCGACCGCTGGTGGCTTCCGCCCCGCACCAACCGGCTCGTTCGGCTGGGCATCGGTCAGGCTCGCGGCTGCGGTCTTGATCACGGCCATATTGATGATCACCTCGGCCGGGGCCACGACAACCAATATCGCCGTCGCCGCCAATTTCATTGGCCCGGCCAATGCTCTTGCCGAGCGCTTCGCGGCAGCGACAGGTCACACCACCACCTTCAGCTTCGGCTCGACTGGGCATCTCTACGCCCAGATCACCCAGGCCGCACCCTATGATGCGTTCCTTGCCGCCGACGCCGCCCGTCCCAAGCGGGCGGTCGTGGAGGGCTTTGCCGATCCCGACAGCCGGTTCACTTATGCCGTTGGACGACTTGCGCTGTGGAGCCCGAACCCAAAACGCGTTGTCGACGAGCGGACACTCGGCACGACATTGCGTGGCACAATCGCAATCGCCAATCCGGTCACGGCTCCCTATGGCGCTGCCGCACTTCAGGTGATGACCGCGCTCGGCGTTCGCGACGCGCTCGCGGACCGCATCGTTCACGGCAATTCGGTCACGCAAGTGCACCAGTTCGTAGCCACTGGCAATGTGGAGCTGGGGTTCTTGGCCTTGGCCCAGGTGGTAGCGATCGACAACGGTTCCTGGTGGACCGTGCCCCAAACATTGCACACGCCGATCCATCAGCAGGCCGTTCTCTTGAAACGCGGTGCCGACAACCCTGCGACCGTCGCCTTTCTCGACTTCCTGCGGCAGCCCGAAACGGCGGCAATGATCGAGGGCTTCGGTTACGGGGCCGGTGACACGGTGGCGGCGAAATGACGGTCTCGCTTAGCATGGTTCTCGAAACCGCGAGGATCACATCATGACCGCCCCCGAGCTTTCCGTTTGGGACCCGGCAATGTGGCAGGCGATCCGGCTGACCCTTGAACTCGCTGCCGTGACAACGGTGGCGCTGCTCATCGTCGGCACACCCATTGCCTGGTGGCTGGCCCGCCCCGGCGGCTGGTGGAAAGAGGCGGCGGCCGCCGTCGTCGCGCTGCCGCTCGTGTTGCCGCCCACCGTGCTCGGCTTTTACTTGCTGATCGCGCTCGGCCCCAACGGTCCTGGTGGCTGGATCGCCGGCCAAATGGGCGGAACAACCCTCGCGTTCAGCTTCGAGGGCCTCGTCATTGGCTCCATCATCTATTCGCTGCCGTTCGTGGTCCAGCCGATCCGCAACGCCTTCAAAGCCGTTGGAGATCGCCCCATGGAGGTGGCCGCCACTCTGCGCGCTGCCCCAATGGACCGCTTCGTCAGCGTCGCCGTGCCGCTTGCCCGTCCCGGTTTTCTCGCCGGTGCGATCCTGGGGTTCGCCCACACTGTCGGTGAGTTCGGTGTGGTCCTCATGATCGGCGGCAGCATCCCGGGCGAGACCAAGGTGCTGTCGATCCTGATCTATGACTATGTGGAAACGCTGGCATGGGACCAAGCCCACGTGCTTGCCGCCGGCATGGTGCTGTTCGCCTTTATCGTCATCTTCGCCATGATGGTGGTGGAGAAGCGCGCCTTCAGGGATGCCCAATGATGATCGCTCTTCGCAAAATTCAATCACCGGGTTCGCCACCGCCCAACTCCACGCCGCTTCCTCGGCCAATGGCACCAGCCGCCCAGGACACACCCGCTCTGCGCGCCCGCTTTCGCGGAATGCTCGGGCGCTTTCCGCTGGATGTGGCTTTTGAGGTGCCCGGCCATGGCTTCACGGGCCTGTTCGGGCCATCCGGCTGCGGCAAAACGACCGTGCTGCGCTGCGTCGCCGGCCTGGAACGCTTGCGCGACGGCCATCTCACGGTCAACGGTGAGGTGTGGCAAAGCGAGCGCACCTTCCGGCCGCCGCACAAGCGCGCCATCGGGTATGTCTTTCAGGAGGCAAGCCTGTTTGCGCACCTGACGGTTCGCGGCAATCTGACCTACGGTCTCAAGCGCTCCGGCCAGAAGCGCCGTGAGACGCCCCGCATCCGGTTCGAGGACGTTGTGGACTTGCTCGGGCTCAGCGCCCTTGTCGATCGGTCACCAGCGCGCCTGTCCGGCGGCGAACGCCAGCGGGTCGCCATTGGCCGGGCGCTGTTGTCCCAGCCGACGCTCCTGCTCATGGATGAACCGCTCTCGGCGCTGGACCGCGCCAGCCGGGACGAGATCCTGCCCTACTTTGACCGATTGCAGTCCAACCTTGCCATTCCCGTTCTTTACGTGAGCCACGATCTGGCCGAGATCGAGCGGCTGGCCGATCACGTGGTGTTGTTGGACCGGGGAACCGTCCAAGCTGCAGGACCGCTCGCAGACGTTCAGGCGGACCCGGCATCACCGATCGCCCACCGGGCCGATCCGTCCGTTGGACTGGATGCCAGGGTGGCGTCCTACGACGCCGAGTATGGTCTCTCGACGCTGGCAGTGAGCGGCGCCCGGCTGACGGTTCCGGGTGAGTTGGGCGCTGCTGGCAGTCGCCACCGGGTCGTCATCACCGCCACGGACGTCAGCCTCGCCCGCCGCCCGCCGCTCGATTGCAGCATCCTAAACGCCGTTCCCGGCCGCGTCGTCGCCGTAGAGGCCGGAGGAGAGGATGAGGTCCATGTCGACGTCGCGGTCCGTCTCGGCACCGACGGCCAGGGCGATCCGGTGTTGGCCCGGATTACGCGGTGGTCCTGGGATCGCCTGGGCCTTGCCGTGGGTGAGCGTGTGTTCGTTCAGGTCAAAGCGATCGCGCTGGCCGAAAGCTCGACGACACCAGGATCGACCGATGCGAATGGGCCCGTTGTCCGCTCCCGGCCGGACCGGACCGGAACCCACGCCCTAAGGATCACGCTATAAAATCGTTTACGGTGAATCCTGGCCGCGTTGGGGGCTGCGCGGGAGGAAGCGGCTTCGGGCGCTCGAAAGACCGAGGCTTTGCAGAGAGATTCTCAGATCACGGGCGTTCAAGGTTCTGGCACACAACCTCTTTGTCCTCATCTTTCACGAAGTTGTCGAGGGCCGCGTGGTAACCAGTTTTATACATAATCATCATCGAAACCACATGTCCAACGGCAGCAAACTTGTCACGTCCGTCTAACGGTATCGACTTTTCTTCTTCATATTTTTGCAAGGCAGATTGGACAATTGCCTTATTGGCCGCTTCATCTGCCAGCTCAATAGTGCGTTCGAGATTGCCACAAAAAGCGTAAAGAACTTGTTTTTGAAACACGGGGCAGCGCTCGCGGCACAGATCGTTCATAATGTAGGATGAAAGGTCCTGTCGCAACTTGAAGGTCTGGATGGAAAGATCCGAGGGTTGGCCCAGCGCCGACGGTGAGAACAGCAGGACCGCCAAGCCAATAACGCCAACGCGTTTGATCATGGGTCTCATCTTCATGCGCCTTACCTCCTGAACAACTCGATTGCTTACCGATGTGTATACCCATAAACATGGACCCGCATTGGTTCACTCTTGGCGACCTCTCAGAAACCAGTCCACTGTAGCAATTTGATCAGGTTTAAGCGTTGGCCTGAGGCTAGAAGCGGACCATCCGTTTCGCCGCTCCGTTTGTCACACGGGGCAGCGATGGACCTCCACCGTCACATGGACGAGCCCCAAGTCTCGTGGAATCAAGGCTTTGTAGTAATCCGGCGGCTGCGGATCATCGCTGACCAGGGCTATTTCCGCGGCGTAAATGTCCGGCCCGATGCTCCACACATGCAGGTCGGCGATCCGGTCGGTGTCGCGCGCCTCAATCGCGACTTGCACGTCGTTTCTGATGACCTCCGAAGCCTGCCTGTCGAGCAACACGTGAGACGTTGAGCGCAGGAGGTCCCATGACCACCGTGCAATCAACAGAGCACCAACGATGCCCATAGCCGGGTCCATCCAGACCGCGCCGACGTACTTCCCCATCAGCAAGGCGAAGATGGCGAGAAGCGAGGTCAGGCTGTCGGCGAGGACATGCAGGTAAGCTGCCCGCAGGTTGTGGTCACCACTGCCGTGGTCGTGATGGTGGTGGTGGTGGTGGTCGTGGTCGTGATGGTGGTGCGGAACCGTGAGGAGCAGAACGCTCGCGCCATTCACCAGGAGTCCGATCACGGCGACGAAGATCGCGGAGTTGAACGCAATGGCAACGGGATCGATGAACCGCCCCACACTTTCCACGGCCATGCCGACTGCGAACAGGGCGAGCAGGATGGCGCTCGTAAAACCCGCCAGCGCGTTCACTTTGCCGGTTCCAAAGCTGTAGCGGGGGTCCGCTGCGAACCGCCTTGTATAGGCGTAGGCGAAGACGGCGATACCGAGAGCGGCTGCATGCGAGGCCATATGCAAACCGTCCGCGAGCAAGGCCATGGAGCCGAAGGCCAGCCCCGCCGCAATCTCGACGACCATCGTAACGGCCGTCAGGATGGTGACAATCAGCGTGCGCCGTTCGCCCCGCCGGACGCGGTCCTGCCCGAAGGTATGTTCGTGTGCCCAGTTATCGAGACCGCGCAGATGCATGGGCGCCACTATTCTTAGAAGAGCGTCGCCGGTCAATCCGCGGCCTGGAAATGCCGTCTCGAGCCGCAAATCCTATTCAGCGACGTTGCCTGAAAGCTGATAGGCGCCGGCTTAGCGCCTAGCCTCAACAAAGGCCTAGTCGATCCCGAACGGCTTGAACCGCTCCGGTGGCGCTTTCGAGAGCGGCAGGTGGATGCCGCATTCCGTCTTGCCCCGGCCGCGCCAGCGCCCGGCGCGGATTTCCTCACCGGGCCGGACCCGATCCGTGCACGGCATGCAGCCGATGGACAGAAAGCCGTCGGCCTCCAAGGGATGACGCGGCAGCTCGTAGGTCTCAAAATACCCATCAAGGTCGGCTTTGCTCCACCCGGCCAAGGGGTTGACGCGGATGCGGCCGTCGTCCGTGGCTTCGATCAGGGGCAGGTTCTGGCGCGCGGCCCCCTGAAAGCCCTTGCGTCCCGTGATCCAGGCATCGAACCCGTCAAGGGCCCGGCCCATGGGCTCCACCTTGCGGATGTGGCAGCACAGGTTCGCGTTGGCGTACCAGAGGATGCCGTCGCCATCGAGGGCTTCGATGCGGGCCGGATCGGGCTCCGCCGAGCGCACGTCCTCAAGGCCCAAACGCTCGATGAGCTGGTCGCGGTAGCGGAGCGTTTCACCGAATAGTTTGCCCGTGTTGAGGAAGATCACCGGGGTCGAAGAATCAATGGAGCTGATCATATGCAACAGCACGGCCGCTTCCGCCCCGAAGGAGGAGATGAGGGCTATCTTGCCGGGAAACTCCTCCGAGACGACGGCGCGCAGCAGGTCGAGTGTTCCCACGCCGTGCAAGCGCCGATTCAGCGCCTGGGCGCGCATCTCAGCGGCCGTCGGTGCGCCCGTATCGCCGCGATGGCTTTCGTCGCGCTCGGCCACAGCCGCCGCGGTTGTGGGCGCGCTCACTCAGCTGCCCTCGGCACACGCGTCCGCCGCTCGGCCGCCGACGCTCGGGCGTCAGAGGCCCGCTGATAAAAGACGGAGAACCGCTCCAGCTCCGTCTGCCAGGCTTCCGCTGCCGCCGCGTCGGCGACCTCGTAAGCATCGAAGCCGCAGCGGTCCATGAACAGGAACTGATCGCGCAGCACATTGCCCACGGCGCGGAGCTCGCCCCGGTACCCAAGCTGATCGCGCAGGATCCTAGCCTTGGAATAGGCCCGGCCATCGCGAAACAGGGGAAATTCCAGCGCGATGACCGCCAGGCGATCAACGTCGCCGGCGATCAAGTCCACCATCTCGCCGGCCGCCAAACGCACGCCCAAGGGCGCGCCGCGCCCAAACAGATCATCCCGTTCCGCCGCGAAGCGCGTGGTCGAGACGATCACCGCACCCGTGGCTGGCAGCGGTGCATCATCGGCCAGCATCATGTACGGATCGTCAGTAATCCGACCCTGCTTGATCAGCGGCATAAAGCTTCTCCTTAAATGGCGTCATGCCGATCCGTCGATAGGTATCGAGGAAACGCTCCCCGTCCTGCCGGTGGGCCTCATAGGTGGCAACCAGCGTCTCAATGGCATCGGGCACCGCGTCGTAGGGCACAGCCGGTCCGACCAGGTCACCCAACGCCGCCGTATCAGTGGCATCCCCACCGAGGGTAATCTGGTAAAATTCCTCGCCCTTCTTATCGACACCTAAGATGCCGATGTGGCCCACATGGTGATGGCCACAGGCGTTGATGCAGCCGGAAATCTTGATTTTCAGTTCGCCGAGCGCGCGCGCGCGCGGCGTGTCGCCGAAGCGCTGGGCGATCCCCTGAGCCACGGGGATGGAGCGGGCGTTGGCCAAGGAGCAGTAATCAAGACCCGGACAGGCAATGATGTCCGTCACCTGGCCAAGGTTTGGCGTGGCCAAGTCTAAGGGACCCAGTTCCTGCCACAGGGCCTTGAGGTCCGCCTCGCGCACGTGCGCCAACACCAGGTTCTGCTCGTGGGTGACCCGGATCTCGGCAAAGCTGTAACGCTCGGCAAGGTCGGCAAGGGCCTCCATTTGCGCATCGGTGGCATCACCCGGGATCCCGCCCACGGGCTTCAAAGACAGATTCACGATGGCATAGCCGGGCATCCGGTGGGCGATCACGTTGGCCTCGGCCCAGCGGTCAAACGCCGGGTCGGCGTCGCGCGCGGCGCGATAGGCGGGGTCATTGCCGGTGAGCGGCTCGAACGCCGGTGGCGCAAAGTAGCTGAGAATGCGCTTCAGCTCGCCGTCCGGCAGGTCCACCGGGGTCTCGCGGATTTGCTGCCATTCCGCTTCAACCATGTCCGCGAACTGATCGGCGCCAACCGCATCCACCAAGATTTTGATCCTGGCCTTGAAGATGTTGTCGCGCCGCCCGGCCAGGTTATAGACGCGGAGAATGGCCTCCAGATAGGACAGCAAATAGCGTTTGGGCAGGAATGGGCGGATCGTCTTGCCGATAACGGGTGTGCGGCCCAGCCCGCCGCCGACAATCACCTCGAAGCCCACCTCGCCGTCGTCGCCTCGCACCATCCTGAGCCCAATGTCATGAACCCGAACGGCGGCGCGATCCGTATCGGCGCCCGTCACTGCGATCTTAAATTTGCGCGGCAGGAACGAGAATTCGGGGTGCAGGGTCGACCACTGACGAATGATCTCGCACCAAACGCGCGGGTCCTCGATCTCATCGGCAGCGGCGCCCGCGTACTGGTCGGCCGTCACATTGCGGATGCAGTTGCCGGAGGTTTGCAGGCCGTGCATCTCCACCGTTGCCAGATCCATCAGGAGATCGGCCGTCTCCTCCAGCTTGATCCAGTTGAACTGGATGTTCTGCCGCGTCGTGAAGTGGCCGTAGCCGCGGTCATAACGGCGGGCGATATGGGCCAGCATTCGCATTTGCGTCGACGACAAGGTGCCGTAGGGGATCGCGATCCGCAGCATGTACGCGTGGAGCTGCAAATAGAGCCCGTTCATCAGCCGGAGCGGCTTGAACTCCTCTTCGGTCAGCTCCCCAGCCAGCCGGCGCGCCGCCTGATCGCGGAACTGCGCCACCCGCTCGTGAACAAAGGCGTGATCAAACTCATCGTATCGGTACACGGCTCTAAGCCTCCTTCGGCTCGCTCGCGCTGCTCACGGCGCCGGCGATGACTTGGTGGCGGGACGGCTTGATGGCCAGGGCTCACCGGCGGGAACGCCCGGCATGTCAATCGATGGTCCCTCCAGCCGGATGCGTTCGCGATAGCGGGTCGGGCGGACCGTTTCGCGGTCCAGGGCCACGTCGATCGTGTAGGGCGCCACGACTAGGCGCGCCGCCACGGCCTTATCGGCCTTCGCCATCAGATCCGCGATCTGATCCGGATCCCTGGCCACGGCGGCGTCGTTGATGCCCTCGGCCCAGGAGCCGCCGTCCGCAAGGTAGACGACCGCGCCATCGGCCAACCGATTGGCCGTCACCACTTGTGGCCCAACGCCCTTCCTTGCCGTCTTGCCGGTGGCCATCGCCATCCGCTCCTTCCATCACAAACACCCTGGCAGCCCTACCGTGCGCGTCCCTGATCTCAGGGGTCCACACCTGCCACGGAACAAAACACAACTTGTTTTTGTATTTAATTTGTTTTCTATCATACTTTGGTGTACTCTGGATATATACTACATTTTTCAAATGTTTAACAAGCTCGGCTCCCAGTGTCAGCACAAACATGCGGAGCGCCGGCAACCTGTCCCGCGATGCTTCCCTGCGGCGCCAAACCGTGCTTGCTTACCGCCATGTCGAGCCTGAGCCTTCCCAATCTGCTGACCCTGTCGCGCATCGCGGCCGTGCCGCTGGTGTGCGTACCGTTGGCCATCGACACGGTGCCGTCGTCGATCCTGGCCTTTACCGCTTTCGCTTACGCCTGCGTCACTGATTATCTGGATGGATTTATGGCCCGCCGCCTGAATCAGCTTTCTGAGTTCGGGCGGATGCTCGACCCCATCGCCGACAAGCTGCTCGTCGGCGGCGTGCTGATCGTCCTGGCCGGTATCGGCCGCCTGCCGGAGTGGCACCTGCTGCCGGCGGTAGTCATTGTCGCGCGCGAACTCGCGGTCTCAGGTTTGCGGGAGCACTTGGCGCCCAAAGGGGTTGTCATTCCTGTGACCCGCTTGGCCAAGTGGAAGACGATGACGCAGATGCTGGCCCTCGGCCTCTTGCTCCTGGGCCCCGCCGCACCCGCCATTGCCGACACGGACCTGCACAGTGTCGGCCTAGCCCTGTTGTGGCTCGCCGCCGTCATTACGACCGTCACCGGCTGGAGCTACCTGCGAGCCGCCGCGCGGCATGCCAGCACCCGTTGATTTCCGCCCGCCGTCAACCCATAACCGTATTGAGCATGAGGGGCGAGAACGTTGAAGATCCTCTATTTTGCGGCAATACGCGACAAGGCCGGGGTAGCCAGTGAGGATGTGTCTCCTCCGGGCGACATTTTGACCTTGTGGGCCTTGATCGACTGGCTGCGCGCCCGCGGCGGCGGGCCGGCATCGGCGCTGGCGGATTTGGGCACCGTGCGGATTGCGGTGGATCAGGAATATGTTCCCCTCGATAGCCGCGACGACGATCATCCCGTCGGCCCAACGTCAGAGGTGGCGTTCTTTCCGCCCGTGACCGGCGGTTGACCCTTGAGATGAGGTCCGCGCCATGATCCGTATCCAGGAGGACGATTTCGACGTCGGCGCCGAATTGGCCGCGCTCACGAAAGGATCCACCGAGATTGGTGGGCTTACCGTGTTTGTCGGCATGGTGCGGGACGTGGCCAGCGATGACACCATCTCGGCGATGACGCTGGAGCACTACCCGGGCATGACCGAAAATCAGCTCGCTCGGATCGAAGCCGAAGCGCTGCAGCGCTGGCCGTTGTCCGCCACCCTGATTATCCATCGGGTGGGGCGGCTTGAGCCCGGGGACCGTATCGTCTTGGTGGCTGCCGCTTCCCGGCACCGCGACGCCGCCTTCGAGGCTTGCCGGTTCCTTATCGACTGGCTCAAGACCAAGGCTCCGTTCTGGAAACGAGAGGAAACGCCGAACGGTGACCGCTGGGTCGAGGCCCGCGACAGCGACACCCGCGCCGCCGCCGCCTGGCAGTCATGGACATAACGGATCGTTACTTCTTTCGGCATTCGCCCCACCGTTCAGTTCGGCAATCCAGCAGTCCGGACCGACAAGCCCAATCAAGCGGGGGAAACACATCGGTGGTCGCATACGATGCGATTTTTTTTGACTTCGACGGCGTCCTGGTCGAATCGACGGACATCAAGATTCGCGCCTTTCGCCGTCTGTACCAAGACCACGGCGATGAGGTGGTTGAAGCCGTGGTCGCCCATCACGTCCATCACGGCGGTGTCTCGCGGCGCAAGAAGATCCGCTACTGCCATAAGCAGCTTCTCGGCATTCGCCTCACCGAGTCCGAACTCGACGACCTGGCCCGCCAGTTCTCAAATCTGGTGGTATCGGAGGTTGTGGCCTGTGACGACGTGCCCGGCTCCAAGGCGCTGTTGGATCGCCTGACCGGCCACGTGCCGCTGTTCGTCATCTCCGGTACGCCCCATGAGGAATTGGTCCACATCGTCGAGCACCGAGGCATGCCGGGCCACTTTGTCGAAGTGCGCGGCTCACCGCCGAGCAAAGTGCCCCACATCCGCGAGCTGCTTGATCGCCATGGCCTTAAGGCCGAGCGGGTTCTGTTCGTCGGCGATGCCATGACCGACTACAATGCCGCGACCAACTGCGGCCTCGCGTTCCTCGGCCGGGTGCACGATGGCCATCCGAACCCGTTCCCGCCTGGAACAGCAACCGTTTCGAACCTGACCGGCCTGGTGGTATGAAGGCAGCTGATGCAGCCGCGCGGTGGTGTGGCGCATAACTTCCTCAACCGCACTGCCGAAGGGCGATGACATGAAGGACGACGACCGACGGGTCGAAAAAGCCTACAAAAACAACGCCTTTCTCGAAAGCCGGGACGCCCGAGCGCTGCGCATCCTGTCCGAGTACCTCCAACCGGAAGCACGCTTCAACCAGCTCCGAATATCCGACACGATCGTGTTCTGGGGCTCGGCCCGGTTTCTGCCCCGCGACGTGGCTGAAGCCGAACTGAGCCGCGCGCGGGAAACCGGTAGCGATGTGGCCAAGGCCGAGCAGATGGTTCGGATGGCGCAATACTATGAGGATTGCCGCGAGCTTGCGCGCCGACTGACGGTCTGGTCGAAAACGCTGGAGGAAAAGCGGGGGCGCTTCGTGATCTGCACGGGCGGTGGTCCCGGCATCATGGAAGCCGCCAACCGCGGCGCGTCCGAGGCGCGCGGCCTCAACATCGGCCTCACCATTTCGTTGCCCAATGAGGCGCGCGGCAACCCCTACATTACGCGCCAGCTTGAGTTCGAGTTCCACTACTTCTTCATGCGCAAGTTCTGGTTCGTCTATCTGGCGAAAGCGCTCGTCGCTTTTCCTGGAGGTTTTGGCACACTCGATGAGTTCTTTGAGATCATGACCCTCATCCAAACGGGCAAGCTGCGCAAAAATCTGCCCATCGTGCTGTACGGCAGCGAATACTGGCGCTCGGTGCTAAACTTGGACGCCATGGTCGAGTTCGGCACCATCGCAGCCAAGGACATCGAGCTGGTGTTCACTTGCGACAGCGTTGACGAGGCCTTCGACACCATCGTGCGGGAACTGACCGCCAGCGCGCTCGACGATCCCGGCGGCCGCATGTAATGGCGGGTCAACAGCGCTGGATTGTCGCTATGCAGATGGTATCGTGACATCCGCCGTGCCCACACCTCGCATGAGGTGTCGAGAGAGGAGAGCCCCGACCATGCCCATCCGCCCGCTGCTCGCCGCCCTGACCATCGCCGTTGCCGCCCTATCTACCACTGCCCCGACCGCAACAACCGCCGAAACCATCCGCATCGGGACGGAAGGCGCGTACCCGCCCTTCAACCAGATCGACGCCGACGGCAACCTGATCGGCTTTGACATCGATATCGCCAAGGCGCTTTGCAAACAGATGGAGGTGCAGTGTGAGTTCGTGACGCAGGACTGGGACGGCATCATCCCTGGCCTGCTCGCGCGCAAGTACGACGTCATCGTCGCCTCCATGTCGATCACCGAGGAACGCAAGCAGGCCGTTGACTTCACGAACCCCTACTACTCCAACAAGCTGCAGTACGTCGCCAAGATCGACTCTGAGTTCGATCCCAAGAACGTCGAGGGTAAGACGATTGGCGCTCAGCGAGCCACGATCAGCGCGCAGTATCTTGAGGACAATCTGGCCGACCAGGTCACCATCAAGCTCTACGACACCCAGGAAAATGCCTATCTCGACCTTGCCTCGGGACGCTCGGACGCCGTCCTGGCCGATAAGCTTGTCACCGCCGAATGGCTGAAAAGCGACGCCGCAGACGGCTATGACTTTGTGGGCGAGCCCATCGACATCGACGACAAAATCGGGATTGCGCTTCGTAAGGGCGACACCGACCTCCGCGACAGGTTCAATGACGCTTTGGCAGAGATCCGCGAAGACGGCACCTATGAGCGGATCAACGCCAAATACTTCCCCTTCGACATTTACTGACCCGCTCTCGAAACCACTGATCCAGCCCTTGTCACCCCGCCAACGCGCCAATGTTTGACCTCCAAGGGTTTGGCGACAGCCTGTTGATGGGGGCCGGTGTCACCGTGTTGCTGGCCCTGTCGGCAGCGGGCGTTGGCCTCGTGCTCGGTCTTCTCGGTGCGTCCGCCAAGCTGTCGCCGTTCTGGCTCGCCCGTGGTGTCGCAGAGACCTATACGACCGTGATCCGCGGCTTGCCGGAGTTGCTTGTCGTCCTGATCATCTACTTCGGCTCGGCCGGCATCCTTACAACCGTGGCAAGTGCCCTAGGTCATGATGGGTTCGTGGAGTTGAGCCCCTTTGCCGCAGGCACGATCGCGCTTGGCCTGACCTTCGGCGCCTATGCGACGGAGGTGTTCCGCGGTGCGATCCTGGCGATCCCGAAAGGCCAAATCGAAGCTGCCAGTGCGGTCGGCATGTCAGGTTTGCTCACCTTTCGCCGCATCGTTCTGCCGCAGGTGTGGCGTATCGCGCTGCCGGGCCTTGGCAACCTGTTCCTGGTTCTGCTCAAGGACACCTCCCTCGTTTCGGTCATCGGGCTTCACGAGTTGATGCGCGCATCCCAAATCGCCGTCGGCTTCACGCGCGAGCCTTTCACCTTCTACTTGGCCGCAGCCGTTCTGTACCTGCTCATGACCGTGGTGACGATGGCCGGCCTCGCCTGGGCGGAGCGCTCGGCAGGCCGTGGTCTGTCCCGCGCGGGCCGGGCCGGATCGTGAGGGATCAGCGGTCATGAACCTGGAGGTGATCGTCCAGAATCTGCCGCGGCTGCTCGAGGGGGCGCTGCTGACGGTGGAGTTGCTGGCGCTCGCCGTCGTCATCGGGGGTTTGCTGGCACTGCCCATCGGCCTCGCCCGCGTTGCGGAGCCGATGTGGTTGCGCATGCCGGCGTGGGGGTATGTGTTCTTTTTCCGTGGCACCCCCCTGCTCGTGCAGATCTTCCTGATCTACTACGGCCTTGGCCAGTTCGAAACCGTGCGCGAAAGCGTGTTGTGGCCCTTCCTGCGGGAGCCCTACTGGTGCGCCATCATCGCCTTCGCCCTCAACACGGCCGGCTATGTGGCTGAGATCCTGCGCGGTGCTATCCAGGCCGTTCCGGCCAACGAGATCGAGGCCGCCAAAGCCTTCGGAATGGGCACGGCGCTGCGCTATCGCCGAATCATCCTGCCGCGGGCTGTGCGGATCGCCCTGCCCGCCTATGGCAACGAGATCATCCTGCTGCTGAAAGCCTCGGCACTGGCCAGCACCATCACGCTGCTGGACCTGACGGGCATGGCGCGTACCGTGATCGCGCGCACCTATCTACCCGTGGAGTTTTTTCTCACCGCCGGCGTGATCTACCTGATCCTGACCTTCCTGATCACGCGTGCCTTCCGGTTCCTGGAGCGGCGGGCCAACCGCTATCTCATCCAGGCGCGCTAGACACTGCGCTCAAGCGCTGATCCGTTCCTCTTGGTTCCCCTACAGCGCACCGCTTAGCCGGGCGGTGACTGTGGCGAGCAGCAATGTCACCAGGACGCGGCCGACCAAATGCTGCCCCATGGCAACGTAGCCGGTCATCTTACCCACCGGGTCATACTTGTCATACAAATGCAGATTAATGAACGGAACCATGGCATCGAAGCTGTACATGGCAATCGAAAACCGATCGGGACTGTTTTCATCCTTGGCGGCAAACCCAGGAATCTTGCTGAGTTTCTTGGCAGCCGGCACGGATGCGCCTTCGTCCTGCTTCGGTTCCTCAAACCTGAATTCCTCGGTGTTCAGGACCTCCGAGAACCCGCTCCCCGCGGCGGCCGGCGGGGCCGGGTCGTCCGTCCCCGTCTCGAGTTTGTATTGAAAGCTGTATATCCAATACCAAAACGTACAGAACGCCCATACGTATACAAACCATGTAATCGCGTAGTCGGGGTAGGCGCCCGTGATAACACTCACCCAATCCAGGATCTTACCGATCGTGAAGGTCGGGGATAGGGTGTACAGGACGCCGCTCAGCCAGTCGGGAACGCCGAAAATCAGCATGCGGGCCTGAAACATCACTTCGCGGCTGTCTTCGATCCGGCCGTCGCGTTTCAGAAAATCCGCAATTTTGGTCAGTGAACTGGGTGGCCGATCCTTCTGCGGTTCGATCCAACGCATGAACAGCTCGTGCGTGGCCGTGCTTCGATCGCCGGAGGATTGCTGTTGCGCAACGGTAATGGTCTGGTCTTGCGCGCGGGCGTACGCGGCGTCCGCGAGCCCGAACCCGGCGGCGCTCCTTGGCGCGCCCGAAGCATCACGACCCCAGGTATCACTGGCGACCCTGGGCGGCTGTTTGACCAGCCATCGGCCGAAGTTTGGGACATGTTCAATCCAAGGGAAAATCTCATCCGGCCGCGGGTAAATCTCTTCGTGCCAGTCTGTAATGAACGGCAGGCCCCAGACCAACGTGTTGACCGTCGTCCCCGACATATCGATCAGCGCCGCCGCCTTGCGATCCGCGATTTCAAGCGATTGGCGACGGGCTTGCCACCACCCATCGACCGGGAGCGTTGGTCGTGCGCTCAGCCCTGTACCGGCTTCAATGGTGACGCAAACCACCTTGTCGCCCTGAAAACCGGATCCGCCTGGTTGCTTCATGGGCTTCCAAACCATCGGCCATGCGGATTCCACAAATACTTGTGTCAACCCAGAGTAGCCAAAGTCCAATGGCACCAAATCGTAAAAGCTATCAGGTTGGTTTGTGCCATCATCGTAACAAGCGTAGTCCGTGTATTGTCCCAGGCGAAGTTCTAGAGATTTCGGAAAGTCAGAACGGACAATGGAAATTTGATTGAAGATGGCGTCATCGGGGACAACGAGTCGAGCAGGGCCAAACACAGCCGAATCGCTGATCTGAAAATTGAACTGCGAGCTTTGGATTTCTCCAATCGATACGTCAAGCTTGCCGAAAATTTTACTGTGATCGATAATCCAGCCGGCGCCTTTTCCATATTTGTCAGTGGTTACAACTGGTGATCCTGGATCAAGCAGTGCCTTCGTTGCCTGGATTCGGAAAGCACCCGGCTTATCATCGCGCCCGACACGGTTTTGAAGGAAAAAAAAACGATTTTTTAAATACCCATTTAGAATATCGAAGAATTGAAACTTGCTGAACTTGATATCTATTTCTAAATTAGATGACACATTATCAAAGGTCACAAACGTAAATTGACTTCTTCTGAATTGAACAGATTCAAAATTCTTCTTTCCGATGAACTCTACTGATCTAATCTTTAATTGTTGGTCGAAATGGCTGCGGTGGATCAGGAGCTTTCCGCTCTTCATTCGACGATCCAAGCCATTGATTTGACCACGAAGCTTGAAAATGCCTGGACCAAGGAGGTTAAAGCCGCCGTCAAGGTGGCTGTTCGTCACTTCAATGCGGCCGCAAACGACGCCAGTGACTTTCAGGATATGATTCAGCTGTGATTCGATAGCGAACGGTTTGGCGACAAAAACGCTATTGAATTCAATGGCGCGGCCTTTGCTGAATCCCGCTGGATCGCACCGCCCCAACGCGTCAACAAAACCGATTTTGCCGTTTTTAAGAAGAAATCGCGTTCTAATGCTGGCACCGAGAAACTTAATCGCGGGCCTCTGTCTCGTACTCTCTACGATGAAGTTTTCGAAAATGATGCCCGGTGAAGCATAGGACCTTATTGGGTCCTCCAATGTCACCAGTTCCTCGATTGCGCCGGGCGGCAATCTTTGATTTTGAAAGTTAATCTGAAGCGCGCCGGCGTCGGTTTCGTGCAACTCCACCTTTCTCGTGGCCGGGCCGACAGAAGACTGATCTTCGTTTCCAGAAGAGCCCAAAGACTCTGATTTGGCAACGCCGATTTGGACTCCCCCGTCTCGAAGCCGTTGGCAGAATTTTTGAATGGCCGGCTCGTTGAGCCGGCTCCAAAGTGTATCGGGTCGGGCGTGCTGCGGAGCTTCGAACAAAAATTCGGACGAGCGTTGGACCTCCTGCCAGGATTTCCACGCCAGGATGTCCGCGCACGTGCACTTGCTGGTGTGATCATCGCAAGCACGAGCGGGCGGCTTCGACTCCTGCGCCGCGACACCCGCCGCGAACAGCAAGCAGATCGCTAGCCAAATCACGCACCAAACGGCGCGTCCACACGCCGCTACCTCACCCATGGCCTCCCCCGCCGATGGTGTCCCGGCCTATGATCGCTCGCGAACCGTCCCCCGCCTGGATCGCACGAAGTATCGATAAATACGGCCTATGATCTACCCCGTCTTGTCATCCCCGCAACAAAGCAAACGGCGCGAAACCATCCCAAAAATGATCTTCACAACAAACACTAACTGGGTCGTCGTCAACCATCACGGCACTTATCGACAATTCTCACACTGATCACGATAGATTACCCGCGACTGCCCGACCCCCATGGTTTGGGTTTGCGCAAACGCGCCCACATCGTTCTTGGAGGCCCGTGGACCATCCACATCAAGAGCGCCGTTCCAGGCCGTGTATTGCATCGGGAATCCGCTCAAGACAACAATCGCGGCAACCAACATCAGGCGTTTGGTGTTCATGGCGTGGCTCCTTGTGACAAACCTCTAAATGAAGCGTCAACTCTCATCGAAGGCACGCTACAGCGGATCCGCCACTGAAACTGTGATTTGCATCATACAACAGCCGTTTTCTTGACTCCAACACGCCATGAACCGCTCAGAATCACAATACTATTTATGCTGGTAAGTAACACCGATTATGCTCGCGCGCCTGGCCTAGACACGCGAAGCCATCGCGGCCTGGCCCTGCCGCTCGGACCGCTCAACCATCGGCGTTCGTTGGACACCTGTGCGGGAAAGCGCGCGAATGAAAGCCGACAGCCCACCGCTCAGGAGCGGCGGCTGGTGCTTCAAGAGGCGTGATCAGGAAATCCGGTCGCGGTCAGCGGCAGTTTTCGCACTGCTCGCGCGCAATCTGCGTTTCCGGCGTCGTATCGAAGTGGCCGCTGCCGAAGGCCGCCATGGCGCCCAGAACGAGCACGAAAACCAACAGGAGCTTAGGAGGTTTCACGATGGTGTTCCCTTCGTCCGTCACCAAGAGCATACTCGGTTCGATGAGTTGGTGAACGGATTTGTTTCTGCTCTCTATAACTATGATATCGCCCAACTGTTCGCAAGGCAAGAACGGGACAATAACCGATTGAACTCACAACACTTCATACCAGGCAATAGCTAGCCGTCCGCTGTCAAGGCCACTTGCTTGTCTAGGGCCGCAATTCTTCCAGCGCCCACAAAACATCAACACAGCTGCGGAGCGTTAACCCAACATTTGGTGCTTTGCTCCGCGGGCCCAGTGGTGCCGCCAACGCAGTCATCGGCTCGCGCGCGTCGCGGATCCGGGATGATTCGCATCTCACGCCCGCAAATACGGAATCCGGCGCGGTGATAGAAATCCAGCGCGCCTGGGTGATCCTCGCTGCAGGTGTGCAGCCATACTCGCCGCGGCCGCGGGGTGTCGCCATGGCCCGCCCAAGCCGCCGCCAGCGTCACGGTCATGAGGTAACGCCCCAAGCCGCGGCCGATTGCCTCCGGCACCAGGCCAAAGTACGCAATCTCCACATTACCCGGTCGTCGACGATCCAGTTCGGCGTAGCCGAGCACGGCATCGGCGCCGCCTCCCCGCTTTAGGAGCCTGATTTCCACCCCCGGCGGCGCGATCGCTTCAGCCAGCTCGGTATCACTGAAGCACGTGCGCTCCCACCACAGCCAACGCTCGCCAACGGCACGATAGAGCGCCCGGTAATCGGCAACGCCCATGCCATCGGCCCGTTCGACGAAATGCCCTGTCTCGGAAAGCTGCGGGTCATGGGCCTCTCCAATGTCCGACGGCGGTTGAATCATATGGAGATGTGTGATGACGGACCGAATTGTGCCTTGGGAGGCGGTTCCCAGGATTTTCACAGGCACTCCAAAAACCGGACGGCCTCACCGGCCGGGTCACCCAACAGCTCACCATCACGCATTATCACCTGTCCCTTCAGCACCGTCATCACCGGCCAGCCCTGGACGGTCAGGCCGTCGAACGGGGTCCAGCCACAGCGGCTGACAATCCACTGATGCGTGATCATTCGGCGGTGATCGAGATCGACGATGGTAAAATCGGCGCGATATCCGAGCGCGATCCGCCCGCGCCCGACAACACCGTAAATCCGCGCCGGGCCGGCGGACAGCAGGTCCACCAAGCGCTCGAGGGTGAGGCGCCCTGCGGCCACGTGGTTCAACATCACGGGAACCAGCGTCTGCACTCCCGGCATGCCGGACGGGCTCTCCGGATAGGGTTTCGTCTTCTCCTGTCGGGTGTGGGGCGCGTGGTCGGAGCCGATGCAGTCCACCAAGCCCGCCGTCACGGCCGCCCACAGCGCCTCGCGGTGGCGGGCCTCACGAATCGGCGGGTTCATCTGGGCAAAGGCGTCCAGCTCCCGGTAGCAGTCCGGCGCGGCCAGCGTGAGATGCTGGGGCGTCACCTCCACGGTCGCCAGATCGTGATGCGCCGCCAACAGCGCCATTTCCTCGGCCGTGGTAATGTGCAGTACATGGATTCTCCGCCTCGTACCGGCGGCCAAAGCCAGGAGCCGTGTCGTGGCCGTGAGTGCCGTATCCACATCCCGCCACTCGGGGTGCTGCTCGGGTTCAGCCCCTCCCGCGACAATGGCGAATCGTTCCTTCAACCGTCGTTCGTCCTCGGCATGGACCGCGACCCGACGATCGCCGGAGGCAAGCACACGGGCGACATCCTTGTCTTCGGAGACCAGTAAGTCTCCGGTGGAGCTGCCCATGAACAACTTGACGCCGGAACATCCGGGCAGGCGCTCCAATTGGCCGAGTTGGTCCGCGTTGTCCGGGGTGGCGCCCATGAAGAACGCCATGTCCACCCATGCCCGGTTCTTGGCGCGTCGGCATTTGTCCGCTAAGGCCTCGGCCGAGGTGGTGGCCGGCTTGGTGTTCGGCATTTCGAACACGGCCGTCACGCCGCCCATCGCCGCCGCGGCGGTTCCGGTCGCGAAATCCTCCTTGTGCTCCAGCCCCGGCTCACGAAAATGGACTTGGCTGTCGATGACGCCCGGCAGCAGATGGAGACCCTGGCAGGGGATGACATCCGGCGCTGCCGCCGCACTTAAGTCGCCAATGGCCGCGATGCGACCATCCCTGACGCCAACATCGGCAACCACCGTCGCGCCGGGCATCACACAGGTGCCACCACGAAAGACAAGGTCAAAGGCGGCGGACATGGCGCTCACTCCCATTTTGGTCAGGACAACCGGCCCCCTTATAGCCGCGAGCCCGCCGCCAACAAAGACTTGCAGCGGAAAAAGCGTCGCCCTCGCCCGCGCCAGTACCGTGAGAATTTTGGTAAAAATGTTGATCCACTTCACAGTTTGGCGGCGAAGGTGTGCGTAGTCTCTGGGCTCGGTTGCGCCATCGACGCACCGCTCCGATCCATTGAAACGACTGAATGCCGCAGGGGGCAACCATGCCTTGGTCCTATCCATCATCGTCCACCCCGCCACGTCCGGCCGGCCCACGGGGCCAGCTCGTGCTCGCTGTCGTGGCGCTGGCGATGCTCGCGGCCATTGCTGTCCTGATCAGCCTCGCTCTCAGCGCGCCCTCGCAACATCCGGCCAGCGATCCGTCTTCACAGGGGATCGTTGTCCCGCCGGGCGAGATCAGTGCCGCTGTCAGGCCGCGATCGCGCGAGGCTCTTGTGCCGGCCGCCCAAGGCCGCTAGTCCCACTGTGCCGGGCTCGACCAGCCGTCAATAACACACCCCCATCGGCCCGGTGGGAGAGCACGCATGAGTGAGACCACCGACTTTGCCCAGCCGAGCGGCGTCCAGGTCCGCGGTCCCCTTGGCACCGCCTACGCGTCCATCCTGACGCCCGAGGCCCTGGCGTTCGTTGCCGATCTTGAGCGTCGCTTTGGCGCGGCGCGGCAGAGTTTGCTGTCGGCCCGGACCGATCGGCAGTCCCGGATTGACCGCGGAGAGCGGCCGCATTTTCTGCCCGAAACGGATCAGATCCGCCGCGGCAATTGGACGGTGGCTCCGGTGCCCGCGGACTTGCAGGATCGCCGTGTCGAAATCACCGGTCCCACGGACCGCAAGATGATCATCAACGCGCTCAACTCAGGCGCCAACGTGTTTATGGCCGACTGCGAGGACAGCTTGTCGCCCACCTGGGCCAACGTCATCGAAGGCCAGATCCACCTCCGCGACGCGGCTGCGGGCACAATTGCGCACACAGATGTGGAAACCGAAAAGCGGTACGCGTTGAAGGATAATCCGGCGGTTTTGGTGGTGAGGCCGCGCGGATGGCACTTGGTTGAAAGCCATCTCCTGATCGACGGGAATCCGGCTTCCGGAGCGCTGGTCGATTTCGGCCTCTACCTGTTCCACAACGCGCGCACGCTGCTGGACCGCGGCACAGGCCCATATTTCTATTTGCCAAAAATGGAAAGTCACCTGGAAGCGCGGCTGTGGGCGGAGGTATTTGCTCATTCGGAAAATGTTCTGGGCCTGGACCACAGTACGATCCGCGCAACGGTGTTGATTGAGACCATCCTCGCCGCGTTCGAGATGGAAGAAATCCTCTATGAGCTCCGGGACTACGCCGCGGGCCTGAATTGCGGACGCTGGGATTACATCTTCAGCATCATCAAGAAGTTCCGCAACGTTCCGGATTTTGTTCTGCCCGACCGCGGCGAGGTAACAATGACGTCGCCCGCGCTGCGCGCCTACAGCCAGCTCCTGATCCAAATTTGCCACCGCCGCCGCGCCCACGCCATGGGCGGGATGGCCGCCGTGATCCCCATCAAGGACGATCCAGAGGCCAACGCCGCTGCCCTTGACAAAGTCCGGACCGACAAGCTGCGGGAAGCCGAGGACGGCCACGACGGCACTTGGGTTGCCCATCCGGGCCTGGTTGCGATCGCCAAGGAGGTGTTCGACGAGCGAATGCCGGGTGCCAACCAGGTCGACCGGCTGCGCGAAGATGTCAGGGTCACGGCCGGTGATTTGCTCGCGGTCCCGTCGGGCAGCATCACCGAAGCGGGCCTGCGCCAGAACATCCGCGTTGGCATCCAGTACCTGGAGGCCTGGCTCGGCGGCCTCGGCTGCGTGCCACTCTATAACCTTATGGAGGATGCGGCGACGGCCGAGATCTGCCGGACACAGGTGTGGCAGTGGCTGCAGCATGGCGCCCGGCTCGACGATGGCCGGATGGTGGATCAGGCGCTGGTCAACCGCCTGCTTGTCGACGAGATGGCGACGTTGCGCACGACCCTGGGTGAGGCACGTTTCGATGGCGGACACTTCCAGGAGGCCATCGAGTTGTTCAAGCAGGTGTCAACGCCACCTGATTTCGTCGAGTTCCTGACTCTGCCGGCCTACGACCGCATCCTCACGCTCGGCTGATGCGTCTGCCGGGCCGACGCACGGCCGCGACAGCGGCGTACTGGCTGGGGGCGCGACGCCGTGCCCTCGGTCAAGCGGCAGCGCATGTCGGCCGCGGTCCGGACAGGCTGTCCGCCGACGAGCGCGCGCGGACCCTGGCCGCGGCCGTTCCGTCCCGGCCGCTGGTGGTGGGGCACCGAGGCCGCTCGGTGCTTGTTTGGGATCCGCTCAGCACGACGGCGCCGAACGATTTGGAACTGTCGTGCGGCAGTACGCAAGCAGCCTTCGAGTCCAGCGACCTTGACGTCGATGACCTGCTCCAAGGTGAGAACTTGCTCACCGGCGGCGACTTGATGGAGGGAACGCGATGCTGGGTGCTGACCCGCTCCAGCCAGGGCGCGCGGCTCGGTGTCGACCTGGCCGAGGCCTGGACCCTGGCCGGCGGGCACACCGGCTTTCTGCAGCAGCGGCCGGACCAACACACCGCCACCGTCGCCTATCGCGATCCCCGCTACGGCGATCTGCTGCCTGTCCAAGCCGGGCGCAGCTACACCGCCCTTGGTCTGTTCGCCCTCCATCGCGCGCGCGCGGCCCTCGCCCTCGCCTTCTACGATGATCGCGAAGCGCCCATTGCGACGGAGGTGTGCGAAATCGACGCCGATCGCATCGGCGGCCACGACGCAGGGTCCTATGACCAAGTCCGACTGCAAGTCACCACGCCAGAGCAGGCCGCTTTCGTTCGGGTGACGATCGAGAAGACCGCCCATGTCCCCGAGAGCGCCGGCAAACCCATGGGCTCTTATGTGTTCTTTGCACGCCTAGGGCTGTTTGCCGGGAACGCGCAGACCTGGAGGCCACAGGCGCCCTGGGTCCCCGCCTTGCTTGCCGCCACCGCCGCCAGCGCGAGTGGACGCGTCTTTGAAGCAGATGTCCCTGACGACGTGATCACCTCGGGGCTGATGGAGGTGGCGGTGATCGACCGGCGCCGCAGCGCTCCCGTTGACGGTAGCCCGATCCGCCTCGCCGGCCTTAGCGGGCGTATCGACAGGATCGAGCCCCGGGCTGTCGGGGGTTGGGTGGAGGCGCAACAGGGCAGCGCACCTCCGTTCATTCGCGTCGATATTGACGGCGAGCCCGTAGCTGTGGTGCCCACGTCACCGGAGTCCCGCGGGCTGTGGCGGTTTCGCGTCGATCTGCCACCGGAGTATCCGGACGATCGCCACCACCACATCGAACTGCGCGACGCCCTCGGCACGAGCGTGCTGGATTGGAGCTTCGCGCTGCTGACGGCCGGTGCCGCCACCGATGCGACCCAGGCCAGCCTGACCCCCCCGCCCGTTCCCGACCACCTGACGCCGGCGGCCGCCAACCGCTATGAGGCGCTGACCGAAAGCCTGCGTGCGGAGGCGAAAAGCCAAGCCGGACTTCAGGGCAGCGGTGAGCACGAACGAGCGGCACACCTTGCCCAATTGGCGCATGCCCATGACGTGATCGTTCGCGGCTTCGAGACCAATCGGGACTTCCGCGCCCTCACCTTTCCCGCCGTGGCCGACCCGGAGGTCTCGATCATCGTTCCGGCCCACAACAAGTTCGCTGTGTCCTACCACTGCCTGTGCGCGCTGTTGTTGGCCCGGTGCCGGACGACCTTTGAGGTCATCGTCGTCGACGATGGCTCCACGGACGAGACCACCTCCATTCCCGATCGCATCAGCCATGTGGGCTACATTCGCCATGAGCAAGCCCAGGGCTTCGTCGCCGCCTGCAATGGCGGGGCGGCCGCCGCACGCGGGCGCTATCTCGTGTTCCTCAACAACGACACCGAGCCCGCGGCCGGCTGGCTCGATGCGTTGATCGATGCCTTCACCCGGTTCGACGGCGTCGGCCTTGCCGGCTGTAAGCTCTTGTTCGGCAACGGCACGCTGCAGGAGGCCGGGGGCATTGTCTGGAACACCGCCGAGCCCTGGAACTACGGCCGTCACGGCAACCCGGCCGAGCCCCGCTTTAACTACACCCGCCAAGTGGACTACGTGTCCGGCGCGGCGTTGATGATCCATCGCGATGTCTGGGAGCGGGTCGATGGCTTCGGGTCCGACTTTGCGCCCGCCTACTTCGAGGACACGGACCTGGCCTTCAAGGTGCGGGCAGTGGGCTACAAGACCGTTTACGTGCCGGGGGCTGTGGTCTTTCACTTCGAAGGACTCACGTCCGGCACCGACCTCGGCGCCGGCGCCAAGCGCTTCCAGGCCGTGAACCAACCGAAGTTCCAGGCCAAGTGGCTCGACGCCTGCAAGGACAACGGCGCACCCGCGGTGGCGCCGGACTTGGCCAAGGATCGCGGCATCGTCGGCCGCGCGCTGTTCGTGGGCGAAGGCGTGCCGAGGCCCGACGTTGACGCCGGCAGCTACGCCATGGTCCAGGAAATCCGACTGGTCCAGGCATTGGGCTACAAAGTGACCTACGTGCCCACTAATATGGCCTGGGCCGGCGCTTACACGGAGGACCTGCAACGGCGCGGCGTCGAGACCGTGTTCGCCCCGTTCGTAACTTCGGTCGCGGACCTGCTGCGCAGCCGCGGGGCCGAGTTCGACCTCGTGTACCTGACCCGCTATTACCTGGCCGAGCGCTGCCTGGAGTCCGTGCGCCGCCACGCGCCGCAGGCCAAGGTGCTGTTCAACAACTGCGACCTGCATTTCCTGCGGGAGCTGCGCGCGGCCCTGCTGAGCCCAGACCGCGAGGCCGCACTGGCCCGCGTCCGCGATGTCCGCGAGCGGGAGCTGGCGGTGATGCGCCAGACGGACGCCACGCTCAGCTACAACCCGATCGAGCACGCCATCATCCAAAGCCACAACTTCGAGCGGACGACCGTGTTCACATGCCCTTGGGTGATCGAGGTCAAGGAAGACGGGCCGGACTTCGCCGAACGCGAGGGCCTGGCCTTTCTCGGCAACTACGCCCATCCGCCGAACCTGGAGGCGGTGCGCTTCTTCGTGGCCGAGGTGATGCCCGGTTTGGCGGAGACGATCCCAGATGCGGTGTTCCGAGTGTTCGGCAGCAACATGACGGACGCCGTCCGCGCCCTCGGCGACGCGCCGGCAGCGGCCGGGCGCGTGGCCATCGAGGGCTATGTAGCCGATGTGGCCGATGTTTACGGCCGGGCGCGGGTGTTCGTGGCGCCACTCCTCTCCGGCGCCGGGGTCAAGGGCAAGGTGATCGACGCCTTCGCCCATGGCATCCCGTGCGTGCTGTCGCCGGTGGCGGCCGAGGGGGTCGGCGTGCGCGACGGCTACGATTGCCTGATCGCCGAGAGCGGGGATCAGTGGGTGGACGCTGTCGCCCGGCTCTACGCCAACGAGGTGCTATGGAACCAATTGGCGGAGAACGCCAAGGCGCTGGTGCGCGAGCGCTTTTCCTTCGAGCGGGGTGTAACGCAGATGCGGGAAGCGTTGGAGGGCGTGGGATTGGCGGTGCCGGCGCGGGATGCGGTCCGTTCCCTCTACAGCCTCAAGGCGTGAAAGATACGGGTTAGGGCCGCAATTGGGTCATTTTTTCGACCCTTGATTCGCCATCCCTTGAAATTCCCGCTTCAAAATCAGCACCCTAGCCGAAACATTACATTGCTTCTAAAGTGTTTCACGTGAAACACTTTAGAACCCCTCTAGGATTTTCGATAGTGCACTGAAAACCCGATACAAATTTTCCGCCGCCACCGGTTTACTGTGCGACTTGGGCGAAGTTAGCGTTTCGGGCGACGTACCAACCCGACAGCCACAAGTCCTCCTGCCAGAAGGAAAAGAGAAAGCGGCACCGGGATTACATTACTTGGACTTGTTGTAAGAATCTGTGCGGCGATCGATACGGGTTTCTCCAAGTTTTTTTGTACGAAGATTGCATCGCTGCTGCAGTCAACGTAAGACTTGAAGAGTCAAAATAAGGTTCTTTTTATTTTTTCCAAACAGATTTTTTGCTTTATTGATCCTTTCACTGTAGAGGGTCAATACGTGTTTTGGCTGTGCGCAGGATCGATTTAGATTGCGCTCGACGCTGCCCCGATCGGCCATGGAAGACTTTTGTCCTGCTTTCACGCGCTGGGTGAGTTGGAAAGCCCCCAAGCCCGCCCAAATCGGTTAAACGGATGGGACGTTAGGACCGGCGGGAGGACCAACCGATGACGTCAGATCAGCCGACAGCACTGGAGGAGCCTGTCGCGTCCGCTCCGGCCCTTGAGTTCTGGTTCGAGTTCGCCAGCACCTACAGCTACCCCACGGTGTGGCGGATCGAGGACACGGCCCGGGCGGCCGGGGTGCCGGTCCTCTGGCGACCGTTCCTGCTTGGGCCGATCTTCAAGGCCCAAGGCTGGGGCGACTCGCCGTTCAACATCTATCCGGTCAAAGGACGCTATATGTGGCGGGACTTGGAGCGGATCTGTGCTGACCTGAAAGCGCCATTGCGGCGCCCCTCGATCTTTCCGCAGAACGGGGTGCGGGCATCGCGGATCGCGATCATGGCCCTGGCCGAAGAGCGCCCCTGGGCCACGGCGTTCATCCGAACGGTGTACACGGCCAACTTCGCCGAAGATCGGGACATCTCCCAGGCCGAGACCCTTTCCGAGATCCTGGCGGCGCTCGACCAGGACGGCCCGGCGATCCTGCAGGCGGCCCAAGCACCATCCTGGAGGCAGGGCTTGCGCACCAACACGGAAGAGGCCGCCGCGCGCGGCATCTTCGGCGCACCCACCTTTATCGTCGGGGATGAGCTGTTCTGGGGCAACGACCGGCTAGAGCACGCCCTCGCCTGGGCAACGCAGCCGGCGCGCGCGGAGCGCTGATCAATGACCCCGTGACCGGGGCTCTCCACCTGTTTCGGGCGTACGCAGCGGTGGCGGCGAAAACCGCACCGCTGCGAACGTTTGACGTCGTGCGGTCGCACGGCCACCGGGCGAACGGACGTAAGACGGATGGCGACTCCGGCGCTTAGCCCCTGATCGTCAGAGAAACGCGGTGAGCGGCATGTCCCTGACGGCGGCCGAGTCCATCGTCACCAGGAGCGTCGACAATTGATCCCGGGCGTCGTTCAGCATGTCCGTGGATACATCGTCACCGATGGCAGCCGTCAGAATCTCCGGTGGCGCGTTCAGGATATCCGCTACCGTTCGATCGGCGACCGGCCCAAGCATTCGCACGCTTGCCCCCGTGGCCGCCACCATCTGCGCCTTGGCGCGCAAGGCGAGCAGCGTCGTGCGCGGAATGCCGTCCACGGTGCGTCCCACATCAATGGTGGCCAAGTCATCGATCGTGAAGATGCCGTCGTCGCGAAGCTTGCCGGCCAGCGTGTCGCCGATCCCGTCGATCTTGTCGAGGGGCAGGCGGAATGCGACCCGCTCGGACTGCTTGCACCCTGGAATCGGCTTCGGGGACGGGTCCGGCATCACGCACGGATCAAGGCTCACGTCCACGTCGTCAACGGACAGGCCAATGATCGTTCCCGAGTTCTGAAGCCGGAAGCGCGCCGTGCCGTCACTGCCGCGCACCAGGCTTGCGTCTTGCTTGAACTGGATCATGCCGGTGACGGTGATCTCGAGGCACAGACCATAGGGGTTGTTGCGCTCGAAACACGGTTCGGCGCGGAACGTAACATCCAGGGTTTCCTTGATGCCCACACTTCGGCTGAGCTGCGTTTGGACGGCCGTGGTCACGGTTTTCGAGGCCTCTACGGTTCCCGTAACGCTCGTTGACACGCTGGCCTCGCCACCGCCGGGAATGCCCGCCTTGATCCCCGACTGGACGGTGGCGCTCAACGACCCGCCAATACTTGTCGACACCGTGTTGGTGATTCCACGCACGATGCTATCCGTGATTGTGACTTCCACGGGCTTTTGATCGAAACGATCGTTTACGCCGCCATTACGGCTCTTGATCCGGCCCAACCGATCAAAGTCCGTGATTGTGGTCGTGTACGGGATTTCCCGTATCAGGATTGCGTCGATCTCGCGTTGTGTTTGCGCGCGATCAAGGGCTTGGCCGATAGCATCGGCCGCTGATGACCCGGGTTCAATAATCGGCTCGACATCCAGCTTGGTAGTTACCTTCATCATAGTTGCTGTCTCCTACTTTTATTGTTATTCTTATATTTGTTTCTGAAAGTGATGTTCACCGAGCACCAACTACTAGGCTCTAATTTCTAATCTATATCTATATCAAATATCTCCATGCTTCTTTACAAAGCATCCTTCGATAGAACGCCACCAAGCATCATCGTTGCCGGTATCCAATTGAATGGAAGCCAGTCTCGAATAAGACAAGGTCATATATTTTTTATTTTACCGCATCTTTAGAGGGCGTTCGACCGTAGGGTCGGGTCCGGACCGTAGACCTGGACCTTAGCATTGGGACGCCGCGGCGATGTTTCGCCGGGCCATCCTAGAGCGGCGTTCGGCGCCGCTTGCGGGCCCCCGCTCTACGCCGGGACCCCGGCCGTTTTCAGGTCGCCCAGGACCTTGTCAAGTTCGCAGCGGATAAGGCCGAGCCACAATGTTCCGGCTACGGCCAACGTCAGATCGGGTCTAATCCGCAGCGCGTCCGAGACGGTCGCTCGGGCCTCATCACGCTGGTCCTGTTGGACCAGGGCGGCGGCAAGAACCAGCCGACCAGCGAACCCCGTCAGACTCCCATACACGGTTGGGCGGGCAAACCGCTCCGCCTCGGCCGGATTCCCGGCGAGATAGTGGCAGAAGGCCAGGCCGACCTGTCTCGCTTTGAGGAAGTGGCCCGGCGGCCCAAGCCGGACGCACCGCTCGAAGGCCGGCAGGGCATCGACGGGGCGTCCCGCCGCAAGGTGTGCCTTCGCCAACGCGAAATGCGCATACCAAAAGCTCGAATTCAAATCGATGGCGACCTCGGCTTCTTCGATCGCCCGGTCGTGGTCACCCTGAAGGGTCAAAACGCGGGCGAGGGCCGTGCGGGCCATGCTGCGGTGCTCATCGAGCTCCACCGCTTTGACGGCAAGTCCGTGGGCCCGTTGCAGAGCCTCTTCGGGCGAGCACGTTGTGCCGAAGGTAATGGATCGCGTCTCCAAGAGGGTCAGTGCTGCGTAGGCAACGGCATAGTCCGGCAACTTCGCAATCGTCGTGTGTAGTTCCTCTTTAGCAATGTTGGAGTCTTCCTCCGTATATCGATAGAAATGCCACATCCCGTTTTCAAAGGTGTCATAGCCGCTCACCCGTACGGGCATGAGGTGGGCGCGGGTCTGCTCGGCAACCTTTAACTCCCAATCGATGTGGCCGACGATCGCCTCGGCGATGTCGTCCTGAAGAGTGAGGACATCATCCAAATGGCGGTCAAAGCGCTCGGCCCAGAGGCTGTGGCCGCTTTCAGCATCAGTCAGTTGGGCGGCAATGCGCACTCTGCTGCCCGCCTTGCGAACGCTCCCTTCGACGATGTAGTGAGCCCCCAGTTCGCGGCCGATCCGCTTGGCATCAATGGCCTGGCCCTTATAGGCGAAGGACGAGGCTCGGGAGACGGCGTTAAGCCAGTCGGTTCGCGAGAGCACGGTGATGATCTCTTCGGCAACGCCGTCACTGAACAGCTCCTGCTTCGGATCACCGGTCAGGTTGTCAAAGGCGAGAACCACCACAGTGGGCTTCTCCGGCAGCGAGGGTTCCCTCACGTCCGTGTCGTAATGTGCGACCGGAACACTCCCTCCCGGCGGCGGAATGTCACGCTCGATGTCGAGCGACGGTCCCGAGGCCGACCAGTCCAGCTCGTAAAGTCTCAGATAGTCCCGCAGGTTGGCTGCGGCATAAACGAACGCCATGCAGCGGAGCTTATCGGCAAGGGGGGCGTTCGCGAGTTTCAAGCCCACAGCGACACCAGCGAGCAGCGATTGAGCCTGCATATAGGACAGCCGGTTGCTTTCGTGGTCGTCGACCCAATCCGTCAGTGCCTGCTGCAGGGCCGCAATCAAGTCAACCAAGCCCACATCGTCGCCCCGAAGCTCGTCCGGTTCGCTCGCAAGACGCAAAGGGCTCAGGTGATCGAGGATCGATAGCCAGTTCGCAGGACTCGCGTGCTGCCGTTCGGCCAACAGATGGCTCAACGTCAAATAGGCATGGTCGTAGAAGAGAAACTGCCTGTCCTGGAAACGAGCGAAATCAATCAGGTAATAGCCATCCCGTGTCCGGTCCGATCCGCCGACCAGAAGATTGAAGCCATGCAGGTCGCCGTGAACGTTGCCGATAATGGCTCGAAGCAGGAGTCGATCGGGCAGTGTCGCCGCATTGGCGGCGAAGGCGAGCGGATTCGGATACCAACGCCCGGCAATGGTGAAACTGGGCGCATCCGCCGTAAGGCCGCTCCGCTCAGCGAGGAAGTGGTGAAGGCGGTTCTTGGCCGGATCGAGCCGATCGCCGAGCCAGCCGTACAGAAGGTCCTGCGGCAGATGCAGGCCCGGGGCAACGGTGTAATCGCGGTTCCAATCCTCAAGGAGTTCGCGCGACGTCAGGCGCACCACGGTCAACTGACGATGATACGCACATTCCGCCCACGGAATCACGTACTCCAACCCGTGGCCGGCGATCGAATACAGCATTGCGACGCTGTCGCCCTGGTGCAGGGTATGCAGAAGCCTCGGTATGTGCGCGGCCGCATACGTCGGCGCACGCTGGCACGCCTCCTGGTGCCGCTGCTCCTCGGATTTCGTGCGGCCTTCCGGATCGGAAGCTTGATCGAGCTTGAGTATTGCCTGGCCGGTGTAGTCGGGGCTGGTGACATCGACGGCATAAACGAGGGCCCCGGACCTGCCGCTCAGCTGGCTGTTCAGATAGATTTCGTCGCTAATGCCCCACCGCTCCCGCAGGAGCGGCCGAAGCTCCTCATAGCTCTCCGGCCACGGCAGCCCGGCATGAGCGGCGCCTTGCCGTTCACTCATTCACGCACCTCGAAGGCTCCTACGCTGACATGCCCACAGCACGCCACGAGATGGCCCAACACACGCCCCCCCGTCCATGGGTCCGATCCTCAGACCACGGTCAGACGGTCGCGAGCCCTTGATCTAGCATCTGTGAATAAGGCGTGCCTACGATCTTTCGCCTTGTATGATCTTCGTTTAGGTCGTCCTAATCATTGACGAGAACGGGGATGGGCTTCAAGGCAGCGTGCCGCTGCGGCACGCGTTGTGGGGATCGACGACGGACCGGAGTGCATGTCTCGTTGACACAAGATTTGGAGGTTGCCATCGATTCAATCATCCGTATCATCCGCGCGTTTCTGATCGCCACCAATGACCGACTAAGAGAGGGCATGGTCAGACTCGGGCTAGAAGTTCGACTTCGTAATTCCTAAGAGCATCAAGCGACTGGAGATAGGGCCATGGGCACCCAGGACGAAATCAACAGCCTCGAAGCTGAACTGACGTACGTTCAGGACGAAATCGACCGTCGGCATTCAAGGATCGACGAGGGGCACGATCGAATGCACAACCTTGAAAAAATCGAAGAACTCAGAGTCAAGAAAAATGAACTGCGAGAGCGTCTTAATGAATTGAAAAAATAGGAAGCCTTTATTTGAAAAATTTCTTTGCAACGACGCTTAAGAGATAAAATTTTGATAGATTAAGCCTATCCGAAAGGAAGAAGGCCGCCCATAAGCCGCATCTTCGTTTTATGCATCCACATGGCGGTCGAAAATATATGCTGATGTTTGGTTGAGCCTTATCGTTTTTTTGAGTTCGAATTTTTCTAGCGCTTGGTTTCCAAAAGATTGCTTTTTCTTGTAACCATTGAGCGAAATCGCGTGAACGGACGTCACCAGACCGCTACTTCGCCAGGACTGGCAAGATGTCGCGGAGGTGGCGGCTCTCGACGACGACTTTGCCGCGAGCGTCCTGGATCGCGTAAACGCCATGGCGTTTGGTGACCCGCCCACGCAGCTGATTTTGACGATTCAGAAGGGCGAGCATCGGCAGGCCGTCCTCGGTCGTCTCCCGTCGGCACAGATAATGGCCACCGGCCAAAGCCCACTCCACGATGGACGCCTCGTCGGCTTCGGTGAGCGTCGGGCTGGGAAATGCGATCAAGGTCATATCTTGCCTCCCTTCTTTGCCTCCACACCGCTCGCCCTCCAGTCACGCCGCCGCCGAGCGGCCGGGCAGAACGCGGCGATAACTGAGCGCTTCGGCCACGTGGACGCGGCGCACCGGCCCCGCCCCCTCCAAGTCCGCAAGCGTGCGCGCAACCCGCAACACCCGGTGGTAGCCCCGCGCGGTTAGGCGCAGGCGATCGACCGCTTCGGTGAGCAGTCGCTGGCCCGCCGCATCGGGCGTGGCGACCTTGTCCAAAAGCGCGCCTTCGGCCTCCACATTGGTGCGGATCGGCCGGTCGGCGGCCCCGTCATGTGCGTAGCGATCACGCTGGCAGGCCCTGGCCGTCGCCACCCGAGCCGCCACCACAGCGCTGCCCTCCGTCGCCGGCGGCAAGGACAAATCCGCCGCGGCCACGGCGGGAACCTCCACATGCAAATCGATCCGGTCGAGCAGGGGACCCGAGATGCGGCTTTGGTAATCCACCGCGCAGCGGGGCGCGCGTCCACAAGCGCGCTCCGCATCATCCAAAAAGCCGCACCGGCACGGGTTCATGGCGGCGATGAGCTGAAAGCGGGCGGGATAAGTGACATGCCCATTGGCCCGAGCGACGGTGGCCCGGCCGCTCTCCAACGGCTGGCGGAGCGCCTCCAAGGCGCCGCGGCTGAACTCCGGCAACTCATCCAAAAACAGGACGCCGAGGTGGGCGAGCGAGACCTCCCCCGGCCGGGTTCGCAAGCCGCCACCCACCAAGGCAGGAGTCGAGGCGGAGTGATGCGGGTCCCGGTAGGGCCGAGTGCGCATGAGCCCGCCGCCAGCAAGCGTGCCGGCCAAGCTGTGGATCATGCTGACCTCCAGCGCCTCCGCCGGATCAAGCGCTGGCAACAGACTTGGCAAGCGACCGGCGAGCATGGACTTGCCGGAGCCGGGCGGGCCGACCATGAGAAGGTTGTGATTGCCGGCCGCCGCGATTTCCAGGGCGCGCTTGGCGGTCTCCTGGCCCTTGACGTCGCCAAGATCAGGAGCGGCCGCGCTCGCGTCCACCACCTTCGGGGTCGGCGCCTGCAGCACTTGCAGGCCCTTGACGTGATTGATTAAGGCGAGGAGCGAGCCGGGGCTTAGCACATCGACGCCGGCAGCCCAGGCCGCCTCCCCACCCTGGGCCTCGGGACAGACCAACGCGAGACCGCGTCGGCTGGCATGGATCGCCGCCGGCAGAACACCGGCCACGGCGGTCAGCGCACCATCGAGCGCCAGCTCACCCAGGGCCAGGTAACGATCGGCCTCGTCCGCCGGGACCACACCCATGGCCGTCAACAGGCCGATGGCGATAGGCAGATCGAAATGACTGCCTTCCTTCTGGATGTCGGCGGGGGCCAAGTTGACGGTGATGCGCTTGGGCGGAAGCGACAGGCCGAGCCCGGCAAGCGCCGCGCGAACCCGCTCACGGCTCTCGGCTACGGCCTTGTCGGGCAGGCCGACAACGGCGAAACTTGGCATGCCGCCGGAAATCTGGACCTGCACGTCCACATCCAGAACGTCGATCCCCTGAAAGGCCACCGTGGCGACACGCGCGACCATGTCCTGACGTTCCCCCTCCTGGTGACATCCTTCAAGGGACCTTAGCGAAGGAGCAACGCCCGGCCAAACGCTATGGCGCTGGGCTGGCAGGCTGGGGGGGGGGGGGGGCGGGCGGCTTGTACCCCCGTGTGGGTAGAGTAAGGGCGTCACACCGGGG
>CAZUDB010000020.1:0-52286 GCA_964619055.1 uncultured Rhodospirillaceae bacterium | reverse complement strand
CGGCGCCTTCATCGACCCGGTTGGCGGCCGAGTTGACGTCCGATGGGGTGGAGACTGGTGAACCACTAGGCGCTGCCGCGAACCGCACATCGTTATCGAGTTGGCCGGCGCTCAGGCTGACGTCGCTGAGGCGGATAACGTGATTGGAATCAACGGTGATCGTTGTGCTGCCGGCACCAAAGGTGACCATGGACGGGAAATTGGCTGCCGTGACGCCCAAAAACGTGAGGTCGATCGTGTCGACGCCGTTCTCGAAATCCGTAATCGTGTAGGAGAGCGGAGTCGCAACGTCGACGTGGAAGATATCGCTGCCAGCACCGCCGGTCAGCGTGTCATTGCCGCCGCCGCCGAACAGCTCATCATCGCCGCGACCGCTGTTCAGGGTGTTGTCGTCGGGCGTGCCGATAACGCGATCATCGCCATCTCCCGCGATGACGTGCTCAAGATCTCCAGCGGTGAGCGTCATTGGCCGACCCGCGATAGTGCTGGTTTCGCCGCTATTGAGATTGATCACCACATCGCTGGTTACGGCCGCAGTGTTGATCGTATCAGACCCGGCAGAATCGGCGATAGTTTGGCGATTGGAGCCCGATAGTACCGCAAACTCATTGGTGAAGATGTAATGATCGTCGTCCGTGACCGGATCCCCATGGATGCCGATCGAGAACTCCTCTAAGACGCCTGTTGTATTGTTTCGAGTATTCCCGACCCGCAGTTCCCAGGTGCCGGCACTGGTTTCATTGCGGAACACGTTACTGCTGAATTGAAAGTCGAGATTCCGACTGTAATACGATGAGGGGAATCTCGAGGGATTGTCGAACAATAAACTCGCCGTACCGTCCGGCGAGACCAGTTCGATTTCGATATCGCTTAGATCCTCGTGGGTGATTTTGACATCGATGGTTACGGTGTCGATCAGCAGGTCTTCACTGATCTCCAGCCTCTGAACCATCACGCCCGCGCTTGAGCTTGGGATTGTCGCCCCGTTGGGTCCCAGTTTACTGACCGCCAGCGGATCCTCGAATGCAGGGTCGTAGGTTTGCAGCTGGGTCCAAGTTTCGGCAAGGCGTACGGCAGCGAGCGCGTCGACCGCGCCAAATCCGACCACATGATTGAAGTGCATTCCGCCGCCGTTCCAGGTCTCGGCGCCGTTTTCCAGCCAGCGTGAATCATTCGGCGAAATCTTGCGTGCCGATGCGGCGAGGATGTCCTGCACGTCGCGGTAGCCCAGATTGGGGTTGGCCTCCAGCATGAGCGCGGTAACGCCGGAAACCATTGGAGCGGCAAAGGACGTGCCGTTGTTGGAGGCGTAATCACTGCCGTTCTTGCCGCCGCCGACGGCTGACCGGTTATCGACCGTGCCGATCGAAGAGCCCGGGGCAGATACAAGAACAGCATCGCCGGGCGTCTGCCAGCTCAGAAACTGGCCGTTGTCGCCATGAACGCCAGCAGTGATCGTGTACGGAGAGTTTTGGATGTTGTGATAGTTGACGTTGTCCGAACTGCCCTCGTTGCCGGCAGCAAAGACATAGACAACGCCAAGTCCGTCACGCCCGTTCTCGACGCCCCATTTGATGGCTTCACCGATGGCTGCGTAGGACGAATCCCGATTGTAGTTATCCGCGAATGGTGTCGTGTAGCTCCAACTGTTGTTGGAGATATCAAACTCTGTAGACACGCTAGGGTTGTCGAAATCGGTTCCGACAACCCCCGATAATGCCTGCAGGATCTGATAGAAATTCCCGTTTGAGCCGAAGCCGATACGAAGCCCTACCAGCGTTGCATCGAAGGCAACGCCGATGGCGTCCGTGACACTGCCATTAGCGTTGGGAGCTGACACGGTCTCGTGGGCGACGATGACCCCAGCGACGTGCGTGCCGTGATAATCCCCTGAGCGTGCCGAGGCGTCCAGGTCATAGTCCGTAAAGTCGCTGTCGTTAGCGCGAAAATCGATGTCCGCACCCGTATCATAGGCGTGGGAGATCTCCGGGTGGTTCGGATCGAAGCCATCGTCAACCACAGCCACTTTAACCCCGGCGCCGGTGTAATCCGGCCAAACCGATTGGACATTGATATCAATGCCGTCTGGATTGTGCAGGTGCCAAAGGCGGCCCGGGACGCTAATATCCGCCGCTTCAACGACCCCCGGATGAATTGGGCTCGGAGCCACGCTTGGGTCACTGAAGTCAATGAATAGATCCGCACTAGTTCCGCCCAGCGGCACATCCGCTAATGTGGATTGGCCGTGCGTGGCCGCGCCGTCGTCGTCGAGGAGATCGGAGGACCAGGCGATGACGCCTTGCGCCAATCCGGTCACGGCAGTGAGATCCAAGGACAACCCCGGGTCGGAGTTTTCGTCCCGTGGGCTCCGCCCACCGAACCCCGCAGCCAAATCTTCGGTGCTGTTCGTGAGCGCATCGGCGTCATCAAGAAATAACCCATCCCATGAACTGTGTAGGGCCATGTCCATAGAAGTCACCGACCACAGCTGATTGTCGCCGGTAAAGAGTTTGAGGGTATGAATCCCCTTCAGACTTGATTCAGAGCTCATGTCGAAATCACCTGCCGTTATTTCATTTGCTGCAACGCGATTGGCAGCGCACAAGATGCCCTGCTGCCGTTCGCAGTGGCCGCTCGACTTTTGACTCTGAAGGAATTCCCCAAACGAACCTGATTACGGGTGGATGGCCCACCCTTAGTGCTCCGGATTGGTTAACCCAATCACCACGAGTGACTTCTGTAGGTTTGGTTATTTTTCCCTACAGCTTTACTTTCCTGTGTCGTTGTTCAGACTGGTCTCAACTCAAGCTTATAGCCGAATCATAGGGCGCGCGCGACCGAAATCTATCGTTAAACATGCGCATCAATCACAACTCCTACCATTGCGTGCGTTGTCTTCTTTGACGCACACATAATGGTACGTAACGATGATGATTTTCTCCCCATTCGTGTGTCTTTCACCTGAGGATGCCTGGAATTAAGGCAAAAGTATGATTGCTGCGAACCTGTCGGTTGCAAAATAGTAAATAGGTGTGACTTTTTTGCAGATTTAGACGTGAAGGTTACAATTGCTTTTCCACTCGGCGCTTCTCGTGCCGCCGGAGAGCTTTCGGTTCGTGGAGTTTGCTGAGTTCTTGAGCTGCCCCAACTTGGGGGGGACTATTACGGTAGCGGCTTGCCCAAGCGGCCGGCGACATCCTGTATGAACTGCCATGCCACCCGTCCCGATCGCGCGCCCCGCTGTACCGCCCATGCGATGGCATCGGAACGAAGAGTCGCCTGCTCCATCTCTAGACCGAACCACGTCGCATAGCCCTCGACGATGGCGAGATAGGTTTCTTGGTCGCAATGGTGAAAGCCCAGCCAAAGGCCGAACCGATCGGAAAGTGACACCTTTTCTTCAACCGCCTCGGAGGGGTTAATGGCGCTGGAGCGTTCGTTTTCGATCATGTCCCGTGGCATAAGATGGCGTCGGTTTGACGTGGCGTAAAACAGCACGGTCGCTGGTCGACCTTCGATGCCACCTTCAAGAAGCGCCTTTAGGGACTTATAGGAAGCATCCCCGGCATCGAAGGACAGATCATCGCAGAACACGAGGCAGCGACGCCGGGCGGTTCGCAGCCTGGCAAGCAACTGCGGCAAAGAAGGAATGTCCTCGCGATGGATCTCGATCAACACGAGCGCGTGGGGTGTTTCTTCGTTGATGGCCGCGTGCACCGCTTTGACGACCGAACTTTTTCCGGTGCCGCGCGCGCCCCAAAGTAGGGCGTTGTTGGCGGGCAGGCCTTGTGCAAACCGTCGGGTGTTAGCGAGGAGGATTTCAGCCTGGGCATCGATCCCCTTCAGCAGGGCGAGTGCCACGCAATTGACAACAGCGACTGGACGCAAACGGCCCGTGTCCGCGTCCCACAAGAACGCATCTGCGTCGTCGAGTGTGGCATCCCTCGGCTGGGCCGGAGCCAGGCGATCCAGCGCGTCGGCAATGCGCTGAACAAGAGTGACTAGCTCGGGGTCGGTCATGGGCGGCTCCGGGAATAGCCGTGACGTCCAGAGTTAACAACGCATCGCTAGATCAGCGTTCGCGTTCGGTCCAGCGCGGCTCGGCGCGTCTCGGCCGTTTGCAATGATTGCGGGGCCGGGTATAGTCCCTGTCCCCGCGTGTTGGCCACCGGAATTGGGAGCCGCTTATGTTCATCTCGCCCGCTTTCGCGCAGGCGGAGGGTGCTGCCGGATCGGCAGGAGTGTCAGAAACGCTTCTCGGCTTTGCGCCGATCATCCTCATCTTTGTCGTGTTTTACTTCCTTCTCATCCGCCCGCAGCAAAAGCGGATGAAGCAGCATCGTGATGCCTTGTCCGCGATCCGCCGCGGTGACCGGATCGTTACTGGCGGCGGGATCATCGGACGTGTCACAAAAATTGTAGCGGACGATGAAATCCAGGTGGAAATCGCCGAAGGCGTTCGTGTGACCGTTCAACGGGGCCTGGTGGCTCAAGTGCTGGCCCGAACCGAGGTGCCGGACGAGGTCAAGAGCACCAGCGGCGGCCAGCGTGGACGCAAGCGTCAGCGCAGCCAGGAGCCCGAGCCGGAAGACGAACTCGAGGCGGATCACGCACCGGAGCCGCAGCAGGGTGAACCGCCGACCAAACCGGAAGCCAGTGGGTCAATGCTCAAGAAGCTCCTTGGTGGGCGGGAGCAATGACGGCCAATAGAGTAGGTCTGGCGTAGGCAGATGGTTCGGTTCGACCGCTGGCAAGTTATCCTGGTGTTGGCCGTCTGCGTGTTCGGGCTGCTCTATGCGGCACCCAATCTTCTCGACCGGCGTACCGCTGAGAGCCTGCCTTCATGGCTTCCGCATCAGCAGATCAACCTGGGCCTGGACCTTCAAGGCGGCTCACACCTGTTACTGGAGGTCGATACGGTGACGGTCATTCGCGAGCTCTTGGAAGCGACCGTGGATGGCGTTCGTGCCGAGCTACGGGCGGCCAGAATTCGCTACAGTGGCCTTGGAGTGGATGGGAATAACGTTGTCGTCCGGATTCTTGATGCCGACCGGATCGACGAGGCGGCCGGTCTGCTCCGTGACCTGGAAGCGGAGATGACCGTATCGGTGGAGAACGACGGCCGCATTACTATGGCGTTGACCGAACAGGCGCAGGCCCAGCGGGAGCGCTCGGCTGTCCAGAAGTCCGTGGAGATCATTCGCCGCCGCATTGATGAAACCGGCGTTCGTGAGCCGACGATCCAGCCTCAAGGCACGGACCGCATTCTGGTCCAGCTTCCCGGCATCGACGATCCCGAACGCATGAAGGACATTCTCGGCAAGACCGCCAAAATGACGTTTCACATCGTCGATACCCGCATGACCGCGGCCGAGGCGAGAACGAGCGGCATCCCGGCGGGCAGCCGTATTGTGCCTTCGGCCGATGAGCAATCGGTCACCGGTCAGCCGTTTGAACACTTGTTGTTGCGTCGGGTCGTGGTCAGCGGCGAGAACCTGGTCGATGCCCAGCCGACGTTCGATCAGCGCACGAACGAACCCGTGGTCAGCTTCCGGTTCGACACAGTGGGCGGTCGCAAGTTCGGTCAGGCCACGACCGACAATTCCGGCGGCTTCCTCGCCATTGTCCTGGATGGTGAGGTCATCAGTGCGCCTCGCATCCGCGAGCCCATTCTTGGTGGTTCGGGGATCATTAGCGGCAGCTTCACGGTCGAGTCCGCCAATGATTTGGCACTGTTGCTCCGTGCCGGCGCTTTGCCGGCGCCGCTCACGATCTTGGAGGAACGGACCGTCGGGCCTGGTCTCGGTGCTGACTCGATCGCGGCCGGCAAGATCGCCGGGATCATTGGGCTCACCACGGTTATTGTTTTTATGTCAATCTACTACGGTTTGTTCGGCATTTTTGCCGCCGTGGCCTTGCTCCTCAATCTCGTGCTTATCGCCGCATTGCTGTCAGTGTTGCAGGCGACCCTAACGCTGCCCGGCATCGCTGGTATCGTGCTCACCATCGGCATGGCCGTTGACGCCAACGTGCTCATTTTCGAGCGTATCCGGGAGGAGACGAGGGCCGGGAGAACACCGATAAACGCGATTGATGCGGGCTATTCACGCGCCGTTTCGACGATTGTCGATGCCAACGTCACGACCCTCATCGCGGCATTATTGTTGATTGCCTTTGGCTCCGGACCGGTCCGCGGCTTCGCTGTCACGCTCGCCATCGGTATCTTCACCTCCATGTTTACCGCGATGATGCTGACAAGGTTGTTCGTGGTTACATGGCTGCGTCGGCGTCGCCCGACGTTGCTGCCCGTTTAGGGACCTTTGCCATGATGCGCGGCTTCGCGATCATTCCATCGCGTCCCAACGTACCCTTCATGTCGTTTCGGGCCGTGTTCTTGACGCTCTCGGCGATAGCGGTTATTGCGTCTATCGGTTTGTTTCTGACCCGGGGCCTCAATTACGGCATCGATTTTGTGGGTGGCATCCTGATCGAGGTGCGGAGCACGACCGGTCCGGCCGACTTGGCGGACCTCCGCTCGCGCCTTGGCAACCTTGGGCTCGGCGACATCCAGCTTCAGGAGTTCGGCGCACCCGAGGACGTGCTGATCCGCATCCAAAAACAGGACGGCGGAGAGCGAGCGCAAGCGCGTGCGGTCCGATTGGTTCAAGAGGAACTCGGGAGCAGTTACGAAAACCGCCGGACAGAGTTCGTCGGACCGAAGGTCAGCGAGGAGCTGTTCTGGGATGGTGTCTACGCCGTCACTTCGGCGCTGATCGCTATCATGCTCTACATCTGGCTGCGGTTCGAATGGCAATTTGGCCTGGGCGCTGTCATTGCGTTGTTCCACGACGTTGTCACCACAATCGGCATTTTTGCGCTGCTCGGTCTGGAATTCAATCTGACCACAGTCGCGGCGATTCTGACCATCGCCGGTTATTCGATCAACGATACTGTTGTGGTGTTTGACCGGGTCCGTGAGAACCTAAGACGTTACAAACAACTGCCATTGCCGGAGCTGCTCAATCGCTCGATCAACGAAACTTTAGCTCGCACGGTAATCACCAGTGTTACCACACTGCTTGCGTTGATGGCGCTTTACTTCCTTGGCGGCGAGGTCATCCGTGGCTTTTCGTTCGCCATGATCTGGGGCGTGATCGTCGGAACGTATTCTTCCGTATGCCTAGCTGTGCCATTGCTCCTCTATTTTGATCTGCGTCGTGCGCCGGTCACGTCGGAGACAGCCGCTGATGATAAGCCGGAGGAATTGCCGCGCGAGCATGCCGAGTGAGGACGGCCGGGTTGCCATGTCGGATGTGAGCGCCACGCCACCCACTCCCGCCACGCGCCAGATCATCCAGCGTTATGGCAATGGCGGCTTTAGGATCGCCGGCGAGCAGCACACGGGTTCGTGCCTCGTGCTGCCTGATCGAACGTCGCCATGGGTTGCCACCACCGTCGAGGGGATTTCTGTTACCGACTTTCAGCCGATCTTGGACGAATTAGAAAACGTTCAGGTTCTCCTAGTAGGCTGTGGACAGCGTTTTACGGCCCCGCCGACGGCGTTGGCAGCGGCCCTGCGGGAGCGGGGCGTCATGATGGAGTGGATGGACACAGGCGCTGCGTGCCGGACGTTCAATGTGCTGCTTAGCGAAGATCGTCCGGTTGCCGCTGCGTTGATCGCGGTCTGACGGGCGCGCTTCAATCACATTGCGCACCCGGGTGTGTAGAGAATGACACGGTCAAAAAAAACGAAGGGCCCGGCGACTGCCGGGCCCCTTGCCTTTGTGCGAGGCGTGCAATCAGGCCTTGGCCAGGTTTTCAGCGACGAAATCCCAGTTGACGAGATTATCCAGGAACGACTGCACGTAGTCGGGCCGCCTGTTCTGAAAATCCAGATAGTAGGCGTGCTCCCAGACGTCACAAGTGAGCAGAGCGGTTTGACCGTGGACGAGGGGCAGGTCAGCGTTGGCAGTTTTGGCGATCTTCAGAGCTCCCCCCTCGGCCACGAGCCAGCCCCAGCCGCTGCCGAATTGGGTCACGCATGCCGTTTTGAATTCCTCTTGAAACTTCTCGAAGCTTCCGAAAGCGCCATCAATGGCGGATGCCAGATCACCCGTGGGTCGTCCGCCGCCGCTCGGCTTCATGCAATGCCAATAAAAAGTGTGGTTCCACACTTGAGCGGCGTTGTTGAAAACGCCCGCCTTGGCCGCGTCAGCAGCGGCAGCACGAATGACATCCTCTAACGGCTGGTCAGCCTGCGGTGTGTCCTTCAGCAGGTTGTTAAGGTTGACGACGTAGGTGTTGTGGTGCTTTCCGTGATGGAAATCGAGCGTGTTGGCCGAAATGTGCGGCTCAAGCGCGGTCTTGTCGTAAGGCAGGGCCGGTAGTTCGAATGCCATAATTGTCCTCTCTGGGCGTCCGTTACATGGTTTGCGGGATTGAAGTGGCGACGGCCATGCTTAGGCCCGCGCCGTGCTTGGTGTGATTGTCAATATAGATCTGAAGCTCGCGCAAAAAAGAGCGGTGCGGGCTTCGACGCTTCCTCACCTTCTTGGCGACGGTGGTCAACGACTGTTCATGAGCGAGCGGGCGATGGACCTCCAGGTACAGGCGCGACGCTCACCGCGGTTGAGCGCGACCCGCTGCTGTAGGGGATCCACCTCGCGAAACCGCTCCGCAAGCTTGAGTGCACGGCACATCATGATGCTGGTGTGGCGTTGGATACTGCCAGTGGCCGCCTGGTCCGGCAGATCTTGGGCGCGGTGGAGCATCCGGTCGACGCCATCCAGCACGCGGTCGATGACAGCTCGGGTCTGGCCCTTCGCCGACGGTGCGCGCAGCTGGCGGACGGACACCATGGCGTCCTCCAGGAACTGCTCAGGAATGCACAGGCGGTTGAACTTTAGCGTTTCATCGCGGCTTTTGCGGAGGCGTTTCAAAATACGAAGCGCTGCACACAAGGTGTCACTTTGCGGTCCAAGGGCGACCGTGTCTTCATGCAGCAGGTCCAAAAGGTGGCGTCCGACCGGACCCGCAGCTTGCTCGCAATAGGTGAGCACGTCATTCCAGGATTGGTAACGGGCTCCGGCCACATCACGGCGAAAGGCTCGGACGATGGAGCGAGCATGATCTGCCGGTGCGCCCTCCGTCACGCTGGCGTGCATCGCCGCTGCCGCGGCCGAGTCCCGCTCCGACCATCCGATCCAGCCGTAGCCATCGAGGGCGGCATCGAAGACGTCGAGACGCGCCAGTTTTTCTTGCGTGCTAATCCGGGGATCGTCCGCGATCTCATCGACGGTCCGGACAAAGGCGCCAAACGCGCGGACGTGGCCGCGCACCGCGCGGGGGAACAGCCCGGGCACCAAAGAAAAATCGTGATCGTTGTCGAGGTCGAATAAATCGATCTCGAGGATGCTCACGGCGTCGCTCCCCTCTTCCTCCCTCTGCGGCTCCTCGGCCGCTTGCCGGCACCCCATATCACGGCCGGGTCCAGGAGGGAAAAGGTGCCGTGCCAAAACTCAGCTATTGCGCCGATCAACTGCGCCGCTTTGATCACGATCGTTTTCTCTGCTCACTGTTTGTGCCGTCCGAGGCGCGTGACGCTGTTCAAGCCATCTTCTCGTTCAATCTTGAGTTGGCGCGCATTCCTGAAATGGTCCGAGAGCCGCTCGCAGGGCAAATGCGCCATCAATTCTGGCGGGACACCTTGGAGGCGATCGATGCGGGCCGGCCGCCGCGCCATCCAGTCGCCGCGGCACTGGCAACTGCCAAGCAAGGCTTCGGCTTTGAGCGCGACGACTTGGAGCGAATCCTGGATGCTCGGGCGCGCGATTTGGAGGCGACGCCGCCGGCAACGCTCACCGACTTGCTGACCTACGTTGATGCGACGGCCGGGACATTGTCACAGTTATCGCTGACTATCCTCGGTGTCCATGACCAAGCGAGCCGATGGGCGGCAATGGATGCGGCGACCGCATTCGGCCTTTTGGGCCTGCTTCGCGCCATTCCTACTTATCGCCGGTATCGCCGCACAGTTCTACCCGTGGAGGTCAATCGTGCTGCGGGCCTGGATGTGCAGCAGCTCTATGAGCGCGGCCCTACCGATGGGCTTGCAGCGGCTGTCGAGTCGGTCGCTGCCGCAGCGGCGCTCCGGCTCGATGCGGCTCGCTCAGCACGCCCATCGGTTGCTCGCGGCGCTTTGCCGGCGCTGCTGCCGGCAACCTTGGCCGATCTTAGCCTGGGCCGGTTGCGGCGAGCGGGCTTCGATCCGTTTCGTGCCGAGGTTGCTCAGATCCCCGTGCCGATCCGGATGGCGCGCCTCGCCGCAGCAGCTCTCACCAATCGCTACTGAGCGCAGGTTTTCCGACCGATTGGGAAGATCGGACCCCAGCAACGACAGGCCTTATTCAGGGAACCTCGACGACCCGTTCGATGGGCAGAATTGCGCCCGGAGCCGGCTCGGAAGGGTTGAAGGGGTTGGGGCGGTTTCGCGGCCAAGCATACTCATCGCGCCGACTTGATCGCGCCCGCGCGCGTTCTTCGCGGCTCGCCTTTGCCGCCGCTGCCCGCGCCGCATCGCTGCCGCCTGGTATCAGGACCGATAGCGGCGAGGCTTGCGATCTTGCACCGCCGGGACCGGTCGGTGAACGTGCATCGGATGCGCCCTGGTTGCGGATCGAAAGCAGATAATGGGCGATGTCATAGTAGCTGCGGTCGACGGCTACATCGATCGGTGTCATACCCCATATGTTGCGTGCTTCCAAGTCGGCGCCGGCGCTGATCGCGCCCTGCACCCCTTCCAGATCGTTGGCGCTGACGGCCGTGAACAGGTCGCGCGTGGCATCGAACATGAGGGCGCGATCCGGATCGACTGCCGCGGGTGCCGGCGCCGGAACAAGGTCGCCCTGCGCGGGACTTGCGGTGGGGGGGGCCGGCTGGCTCGACGCAGGCGCAGCACCCAGAACTATTGCAGTCAGGACGATTGCTAACCGGGGGCACCAAATGTCAACACGATCGCACCAGGAGCGCCGGGGCCCGTTGGTGGTGAGGGAAGGACCAGAGATCATGGTGGTTCCTGTTGCCGTTGCCACTCCGAGAGAGTAGCAAAACCCAACAAGCGGGTCTCGGTTGACGAGCCGACCTGGGGAAGGAATGACCATGGAGTATCGGCGGCTGGGACGGAGCGGCGTTTACGTCTCGCCCCTCTGCCTCGGAACGATGATGTTCGGTGATCGTACCGATCAGCGCGAGGCGGTTCGGATCGTCGGACTCGCACGTGACGCAGGTGTCAACTTTGTCGATACGGCCGATGTCTACAGCCACGGTCAGTCCGAGCGTGTGGTCGGTCGAGCAATTGCCGACCACAGGGACTGGTGGGTGGTCGCAACCAAAGCCGGTAACCCGTTTGCAGCTCGTCGCCGCGATCCCAACGCCCGCGGCTTGGGCCGGCTTTGGCTGCAACGTGCGGCCGAGGCGAGCTTGCGGCGCTTGAGCTTGGACGTCATCGATCTTTACTACCTTCACGTTCAGGATCGCGGCACCCCATTCGCGGAGACCGTCGTGGCTATGGGCGACCTAATCCGGGCCGGCAAGATCCGGTATTGGGGGATCAGCAATCACAGCGCTTGGCAGATCGTTACCTTGGTCCATTCCGCGCATGAACTTGGCGTTCCGCCGCCACTGGCCTGCCAGCCTTACTATAACGCCATGAATCGCATGCCAGAGGTAGAAATCCTCCCTGCCTGCCACCACTACGGCATCGGCGTTGTGCCCTACAGCCCGCTCGCACGGGGTGTCCTGACCGGTAAGTACGGTGTGGGAGATGCCGTGGACCCGACGACCAGGGCGGGCCGCCAGGATCCGCGGATGATGGAGACCGAATTCCGGGCTGAATCACGCGCTCATGCCCAATCCATTGAAACCCATGCCAAGACGAGCGGGATCACGGCCGTGCAGTTTGCCGTCAACTGGGTGCTGAACAACCGGGCTGTGGCATCCGTCATCGCCGGTCCGCGCACGGTCGCGCAGTGGATGGCCTATGTGAAGGCCTTGGACTATCCGTTCACGGCCGAGGACGAGGCGTTTCTCGATCGGCTTGTGGCACCGGGCCACCCCTCCACACCAGGCTATACCGATCCCCGCTATCCGGTTATCGGTCGCTTCCCGCGCGCTGGTGCAGAGACTAAGGGGTAGCCGATGGGGTTTACGCGGTGATCGCCGTTAGCTCCGGACTTGCCGCCTCCACCCTGCTGACTTACGGTGACATAATTCGTGCCGTGAGCAACCAACGGGGTGAAAATCGATGACTATGGCCCGTCGTCAGGGATGGCTGATCGCCGCCGGGTGCGCTGTTGCTATGCTGTTCCTTCCGACCAGTGCGGATGCCCTCAAGGGGTGCGTCGATGGCAAGGGTGAGCGTGCCCTCAACGCCCGTGTCCTGCAGATTGAGCTGATGGTCGGAGCGATACAGTGCGGCAACAAGAGCCTTTACAAATCGTTCTACCGCAAGTACCGCAGTCAGCTGCAAAGCGAGGGGCGGTTCTTGCAGGAGCTTTATCGCAAGGACTATGGCGGTCGCGGCAAGAGCGAGGTTGAGAAGCTGAAAACCCGTTTGGCCAACCAGGCCGCACGACGAGCTAGCGTCAACCGAGGAAGCTATTGCCAACAGAACAAGCAGCTGTTTAATGAGGCTCTGGCCGCCGGCCCGGGTGACTTCCCGGCGCTCGCCGAGAAGGCTAATGGGTTGACCGATCACGGCATTCCACGTTGCAGTGCGTCGGCCGGCGGATTTGGTGCAGCCAAAGCGCGTTAGCGCTCAAGCGCTGTTGGATCACCGTCGATCAAGGCGCCAACGCTGTCCACCGGTTTCAGATTGATCCAGTTCTGCAGATCCGCCTGTCCGCGGGCGGCCAGCGCTTTCTTGCGATCCGCGCCTCGTGGCCCTCGCTTGCCCGGCGTCGCATCCAAGGGCGGGAAAAGTCCGAAGTTGACATTCATGGGCTGAAAGGTTGTGCCGTCGGCACCGCCGGTAATGTGACTGAGCAGGGCGCCTAGGGCGGTGGTCGCCGGCGGTAGGGTGGGCGGCTCCTTGCCCCGACGCTCGGCTGCGGCAAATCTCCCTGCTAAAAGGCCGATAGCCGCACTTTCCACATAGCCTTCACAGCCGGTGATTTGTCCCGCCAAGCGCAGATGCGGCAGAGCTTTCAGTCGGAGCGTGTGGTCGAGCAGGCGCGGGCTGTTGACAAACGTGTTACGGTGAATACCGCCGAGCCGCACAAACTCCGCCCGTTCCAGACCAGGTATTGTGCGGAAGATCCTCACCTGGTCGCCGTGGCGGAGTTTGGTTTGGAAACCGACCATGTTGAACAGGGTGCCGAGCGCATTATCCTGACGTAGTTGGACGACGGCAAAAGGCCGCCGGTTGTCGTCATGGGGATTGCGGAGGCCGACCGGCTTCATGGGACCGAAGGTCAGCGTCCTGCGTCCGCGCTCGGCCATCACCTCGATCGGCAGGCAACCTTCGAAATAGGGCGTGTTTCGCTCCCATTCCTTAAACGCGACGGCTTCGGCGGCGAGGAGGGCATCGACGAAGGCGTCGTACTGGGTTTCGCTGAGTGGACAGTTCACGTAGTCGGCACCGTCCCCTTTGTCGTAGCGCGATTGCATCCAGGCTTTCGAGAAGTCGATGGACTCCCGATGAACAATCGGCGCGATGGCGTCGAAGAATGCGAGCGCATCCTCACCCGTGGCGTCGCGCAGTGCCTCAGCCAAGGCCGGTGAGGTCAGCGGCCCTGTCGCCACAATCGTGCTGTTCCATGTTTCGGGTGGCAGGCCTGCGACCTCTTCACGGCGAATTTCAACCAAGGGCTCGGCGGCGAGTGCGGCATCGACTGCTGCGCTGAAGCCTAAGCGATCCACGGCAAGGGCTGACCCCGCCGGTACCCGATGGTCATCGGCCGCACGCAAAATGAGTGAACCGAGACAACGCATCTCGTGATGCAGCAAGCCGATGGCGCTCGCATACGCATCGTCGGACCGAAACGAGTTTGAGCATACGAGTTCCGCCAGGCCTGCCGTCTGATGCGCCGGCGTTGTGCGGGTCGGGCGCATCTCATGAATGATAACGGGCACGCCCGCCCGGGCCAGCTGCCAGGCCGCTTCGCAGCCGGCCAGTCCGCCGCCGACAATGTGAACGGGCGCGGTCACGCGTTGGCGGTTAGTGGTAGCTTCGTATTGTGTACTCATGCTCCTGACGTAAAGTAGCGCTCGAACTGTTGCAACGGAGGCAATCGACGCGGGCGATGACGGAATGGGACGACACCACGGTCTGGACCTTTGTCCTGGTCATGGCGGCTGCGTTTTTCTACCGCTACATGCCGCGCTGGCAGGCACGGTCTCCCTTCGTTAGCTCCGACGATCTGAAAAGACGCCTCGATTCGGGCGAGGACGTGGTCGTCTTGGACGTGCGAACCCCGAGCGAATACGCTGGACGCGGCGGCCATATTCCGGGTGCCGTCAATGTTCCGCTTGCGGACTTGAAATCCCGCTTGATGTCGCGGGACGAAGACTTGGCGGCGTTCAAGGACCACCCTGTTTTCGTTCATTGCACGGGCGAATTGCGGGCCGCACGGGGGGCGCGGGCACTGCGAGAGGCCAAGTTCAACAACGTTTCCGTCATCAAGGGCGGCTTTCACGGTTGGCGTCGCCGCCGTTATCCTACCGAGACCGGCGCCTGACCCATGGGCCGTTGGACACTCCGCCAACGGAATCGGGTAAAACTAGGGAGGGTGCGGTGAGCACGCTCGACATTCATCCGAGCGCATTCGTCGGTGAACGGGTTCGGCTTGGCTCCAGGGTACGCATCGGCCTCGGCGCCATCGTAGAGGACGATGTGACCATCGGCGACGGCTGCGAGATCGGTCCGCATGCTTTTGTCGGTCGTCATACCGTCATGGGCCGCCACAACCGGATCGGGTTTGCGGCTCAGGTCGGCGGCGAGCCTCAGGTGGTAAGCTGGGAGCGTTGCGACAGCCGCGTTGTGCTTGGGGACGGCAACACGGTGCGTGAGTACGCCAGCCTCCACCGCGCCATGACGTCGGGCGCCGAGACAATCATCGGAAACAATTGCTATCTGATGGGCTCGAGCCATGTCGCACACGACTGTCGGCTCGGCGACCATGTGATTCTGGTCAATGGCGCGCTGATCGCTGGCCATGTTGAGATCGGCGATCGTACCTTCATTTCCGGGAATTGCGTGGTGCACCAGTTTGTCCGCATTGGCCGGCTGGTAATGGTTCGAGGGTTGACCGCGCTTGGAAAGGATGTGGTTCCGTTCGCACTTGTGGATCAATCCAACACGGTACGTACGCTGAACAAGGTGGGCTTGCGCCGCGCCGGTTTTAGCCGCGACACGCTGGCTGATCTGGACCGCGCGTTCCGGGAGATCTTTCGTTCCGAACGCCCCTTGTTTCAGTCCCTCGACGCGCTCGAGCAAACACCCGCATCCACCGAGACGCGGGAGATGATCGCGTTCATCCGGTCGAGCAAGCGAGGGATTTGCCAGTGGTATTCGACCCAGGTCAAACGCAATGCGGCTAGGGCTCGCGACGAGGCCGAGGATGTCTCAAGCGACGTGTGAGCCTGTTCACGTTAGAAAAACCTCCATTCGGTCGACCGCGGACGGCCAGCCAGGATCGTCATGAGTACGACAACACTCAGTGCGTTGTACCACCATCGGATGAGCCGGCATCGGCCTCCACCGCGGCTTCCTGAACTTGCCCTTGCTGCGCCTGGGCATCTTTTGCCTTGGCCACCAAGTCGTTGACGGCGTTAGCAAGGTTTTGCACGGTCCGATGGAATTGGGCCACGGGCAGGATCAGCATGCCGGCGGGCTGCAACTTGTTGTCGGCATCCAGGGAACCGAAGTTCACGCGAACGACACCGTTGGCGAGGCGGACGCTCGTGATGCCGTCGGCAAAAATGTGGGTCGAATGATCGCTCATGGGCGCATTTCCTTTTCGGTGCGGCGGGGAACACAAACACGAAGCGTACCGGCGATTGACCAGCCGGTGATTGGTATATCGTACGGACGAACACTACTCATGCGACTACGGCGAGGCAACCCGTTCGACCGAGCGCGCTGCGTTCCGTGAACGGCCGGATCAGTTCCTCTGACATGACGCCGTTTTGGCTTTGGCAACGGGGACACCCGCTCGTGATGAGCGTGCTGGCGTCACAGCAGGGGCGAGAGTGGGCTGCAGATGCGGAACGCCTTAAGGCTGCGTACGAGCGGCTGCGCTTGGAGCACCACAACCCATTACGAAATCGGGCCGAGAGCCTCGCCGTTTTGCAGGGGTTGGCTATTCAGTCGGAGCGGATGGATCAGCGCTTGGCTCATCTCAGGGAGCAGATTTGCGTTCGCTTGGCGCAGTCCAACCTCCATGCGCTCGGATTCGAGGGACGTGGTATTCACGCTCCGGAGCGATTGGCGCCGGTGATGCCCGAGATCTGGACAAACATTCTGCGCGGGAAAGGGCGGATCGACTGGGAAGAGTCTGCAGTCGATGACATGGTTCGGTCATTTCGGGCAGTCCGGATTGTGACGGGCGCGATGCTTGGACCGGTGCATCCGTCCGTCAGTCCGGAGGACGGCTAAGTCAACCTCGGCAGAGGTACTAAGTTCGGAGCAACTCCAACGTAAACAACCTGAAATAACCTACATTTCGCAACAAAACTTTTAGGTTGCATCGCCTCACAAAACTATAGAAAATTGCAATTATCGCCCGAAACCCTTATTGCGGGTTGCGCTGAGGTGGGGTCCGTGGTCGATGGCCGGCCACCCTGGAGACGAGCCGTGATTGAGTCCAACGTATCGACGGGTCAGGGAAGTGAGGGCCGCGTCCAACTTGCGGGGACGGCGGCCCTGATCTTGTCGCAACGTGCGGCCGAGGCCCAGAAGAAATTCGTCATCGATGTGCAGAAAGCCGTGAAGGAAGCAGACAAGGCCGAGAAGGCCGACCAAAGGCGCGAACCGTTACCAGGCCAGCCTCGCCAAGACGAGGTGGACGATGATCTTGGGGTTGTCGACAAGGTCCGATTGTCCGGCGAGCTCAAGGCCGATGCCGCTCAAAACGACTTTGGCACGTCCAGCCCGAGCACCCCGAGCCCCGCCTCCGAACAGCAGGCGCTGGACCTGCCCGGCAGCGCGCCGGCCCCAAGCGCCGCTAAGACTCCGAGCCTCGATATTCTCATCTGATCGCTCCGTGACCCGAGCATTGGTCCTGCCCGCCGCCGATCCGGCGCGGGCCCACACCCACCCATTGCCCTGCGGAATGGGGATGTGTAGCGTGCCGGCCATGCCTGGATCAAAAGCCGAACCTGTGCCCGCGAGCGGCGAGCGCATCGCAAAACGGATTGCCACGGCCGGGCTGTGCTCAAGACGGGAAGCGGAGCGTCGGATCGGTGAAGGCCGAGTTGCCGTCAATGGCGTGATCCTTACCACGCCTGCCGTGCTTGTGATGCCCGCCGACATCGTGACGGTCGATGGCATCGCCCTGTCGACCCAGCCGACGGTGCGGCTCTGGCGCTACCATAAGCCGGTAGGATTGATCACAAGTCACCGCGATCCGGAGGGCCGACCGACTGTGTTTGCTGCCCTTCCGAAGGAGCTTGGCCGAGTGGTCTCCGTGGGCCGGCTCGACCTAACTTCCGAGGGGTTGCTCTTGCTCACCACCTCAGGCGCGCTCGCACGTCGCCTTGAGCTTCCTGCTACGGCGTGGACCCGACGCTACCGCGTGCGCGCCTACGGATACGCTGACGATGAGGCTCTGGCGCGTCTGTCCAAGGGCGTCAAGGTCGATGACGTCAACTACGGCCCGGTAAACGCACGGGTCGACTCGCGAAAAGGCGACAACGTTTGGCTGACCGTGGCGATCAAGGAGGGCAAAAACCGCGAGGTGCGGCGAGTGTTGGAACCTTTAGGATTGACTGTCAATCGCCTGATCAGGACCGGGTTCGGTCCTTTCCAATTGGGCCAATTGGGCTCGGGGCAGGTTCAAGAGGTGTCCCGCAAGGTCCTGCGGGAACAGCTTGGCCCGGATCTCGCCGGGTGAGGATCATCGGCGGGCGCCATGGCGGTCGGCGACTTCGGTTGGCGTCGGCCGCCGGGCTGCGGCCGACCGCCGACCGGGTTCGGGAAGCTGTGTTCAACATTCTTGATCACGGTGTCGACTGGCCCGGATTTGAGGGCATTGCGATCGTTGACCTGTTTGCCGGCACGGGTGCCTGGGGCCTGGAGGCCCTATCTCGGGGGGCAGCGCATGCCACGTTCGTGGATACCAACGCATTGGTCCTTCAGGCCGTCCAACGTGCGGCGGCGGAGATGGGGGAGGCATCCAGGATTGTTTGCCTTCGGCTCAATGCCAGTCGGCTCGCGGTGCCGCCACGGTCGGTACCCGCTCCCGTTACGGCCGCATTTCTCGATGCGCCCTATAACCAGGGTTTGACCGTGCCGGCGCTTGCGGGCCTCGCTTGCCGCGGTTGGCTTGCGTCGGGAGCGGTCGTCGTTGTCGAGGTGGCCGCGCAGGAACCGCTTTCATTGCCGTCTGGCTACGCACTCATCGATGAGCGGCTTTATGGTGCCGCCAGGTTGGCGATCCTGCGGATGACCCACAGTCTGCCTGCTGCGTCTTAACCGAGCGCTAATCAGGGTCCTTTACGCTGTCCTAAGGATCACGGCACGGGTTCGGCCACGGCTGTGGTGCAATGCACAGGTGGGAAGGTTCCCGTAATGGCACAGGTCCACGCGCACGCAATTGGGCTGTCTGCATTCTTGCTGGCGAGCCCAGCGGCGGCCGACGCCCTCGCTGATTTTGGCGGCCGAGCCGCTTCCGAAGCGAACCGAATCTTGGGACTGGCCGGGATGACACCCACCGCTTTCGAGACCACGGCCGAGACTTTCTCCGTGCCGGGAGGCACCGGCGTTGTCGATCTGGAGTTCCACTTCCTGCAGCAAAGTGGCGGCTACAAATTTTCGTTCGGTATTTACGACGTCCGCAACGTCACGGCGGATCCGGCGCTGGAGCGTGACCTTTATGCTCAACAGGCGATAACCACGGGAACGTTGCTATTTCAGGAGGGTAGAAAGGCCCAAAATAACGAACAAAAACCGGGCGCAAAAAAGACCATCTCCGTCGTTGCCGGGGCCGTCCTGGGGCTGTTCTTCTTGCCGAACTATAAGCTCGACGACTACCTCAATGATCCAAACGATTATTCAGAAGCCGGTAACAAGCTGCCACCGCTGTTCTCGGTTTCTGCCGCCAACCCTGGCGGATATGATCAAGTGCTTTCGTTCTCGGATGGTACGCAGACCTTGTTTACTTTCGAGGATATAATGCGCACGAGCAACAGCGACGAAGACTTTAATGACGCCACCGTCGTTGTTAACGCGGACTTGCGTGACAACCAAATCGGCCCCACGGTCGTCATGCTGGCGCCCGGCATGGTTCCCATTGCCGCTGGGGCCGTCGGCTTTGGCGCAGCGGTTTTCGCCTTTCGCCGCTACCGTGCCCAGCCCTGACGGCTCTGCGCCGTCGTGCGCACGTTACCGGCTTTCCAGCCCGGCCCTTGAGGTGCTTCGCGACGGGACGTGCAACGTACTCGCAAGGCCGCGCGCGGGCCGCGTTCAAAACCTTTAGAACCACATCGCATTCATCAAGCTCGACTGATGTAAGGGCCATGTGTGCGCGGGGCCAAGGCTTGACGCTTGGATCGGGCCCGGCCATGGTGATGCTCGACATCCTGAGTTGCCCCGCGAAGCCTGCCCGACCAGCGCTCGGAGCACGCCCTTGAGCTGACAACCATGCTTCTGCTCATCGATAACTACGACAGCTTTACTTACAACCTTTACCACTATTTGGGGGAGGTTGGCGCTGTTGTGGAGGTCCGCCGCAATGATGCGTTGAGCGCCGAGACAGCCCTAGCGATGGCGCCAGAGGCCATCGTCATTTCGCCGGGCCCATGCGATCCCGACCGGGCAGGGATTTGCTTGGACCTGATCGCAAAGGCTGCCCAAGTACGGATGCCGACACTTGGTGTCTGCCTTGGGCACCAGAGCATTGGTCAAGCCTTTGGCGGTCGGGTGTTGCGAGCGCCGCATTGCATGCACGGCAAGGTTAGTGCCATCCATCATCGGGCGAGCGGCGTTTTTGCGAGTCTGCCGACGCCGTTTACGGCCAATCGCTACCATTCGCTGATGGTGGCCCGCGACGGTTTGCCCGATTGCCTGGAGGTTACGGCTGAAAGCGACGACGGGGTCATTCAGGGGCTCGCGCACCGCACTCTGCCCATTCATGGCGTTCAGTTTCATCCCGAGAGCATCGCAACGGAACACGGCCACGCGCTGCTTGCCCGCTTTCTCGAACTTGCCCGCGGCGACCGGAGGGCAGCTTGACCGCAACGTCCGAGCCGGCTCGGCATTCGGGGATCAAGCCGTTTCTGGCCAAGGTTGCCGGCGGTGCGGTGCTTGCGGAGCCCGAAGCCGAAGCAGCCTTTGAGATCATCATGTCCGGCGATGCCACGCCGACGCAAATCGGCGCTTTTCTGATGGCACTTCGTGTCCGCGGCGAGACGATCGAGGAGATTTCCGGTGCGGTCCGGGTGATGCGTGCTAAGGCGCTGAAGGTTCAAGCGCCCGTTGGCGCAATCGACATCGTCGGCACCGGTGGTGACGCGTCGGGCACCCATAACATTTCCACGGCCGCCGCTTTGATCGTCGCGTCCTGCGGCGTCCCCGTCGCCAAGCATGGCAACCGCGCGCTGTCCTCAAAAAGCGGTTCTGCCGATGTGTTGACGGCGCTCGGTGTGAACATTGAGGCGGATCTGGGCAGTGTCGAGCGCTCGATCCGGGATGCCGGGATCGGGTTCATGATGGCACCCCGGCACCACAGTGCCATGCGCCACGTGGCCGGTCCCCGTGTGGAGCTTGGCACACGCACAATCTTCAATCTGCTTGGTCCGCTCGCCAATCCGGCCGGCGTTCTGCGTCAGTTCTCCGGCACGTTTGCCGAGGCTTGGATCGTGCCGATGGCTGAAGTGCTGGGACGACTCGGCTCGGAAAAGGCTTGGGTTGTCCACGGATCGGACGGATTGGATGAGTTGACCACGACCGGCGCCTCATCGGTCGCAGCTCTGGAAGGGGGGACCGTCACCTGCTTGCAAGTCCATCCCTCTGATGCCGGATTGCCGACGGCTCGGCCGGAGGACCTGAAGGGCGGTGACGGTGCCGCCAACGCGGTCGCTCTGCGCGCCATGTTGGGCGGGGAGCGGGGGCCGTTTCGGGATGTGGCACTGTTTAATGCGGCTGCGGGCCTTGTCGTCGCCGATACGGTCGCGACCTTGCGCGACGGTGTCGAACGAGCGGCTGAGGCTGTCGATACCGGCGCGGCACTGGCCGTCCTCGACCGATTGGTGGAAATCACCGCGGCATCGCCGCCGGCGAGCGCGTCACGCGAGGCCCGGTCATGACGGTTCTGAAAGATATTTGCGAGATAAAGCGTGAGAACGTAGCCCGCCGCAAGCGCGAACGGCCCTTGTCCGCGGTGGAGGCGGAACTTCGCAGTGCCCCGCCCACGCGCGGGTTCGCGGCCCAGCTCCACCATGTTCTGGGCGAAGGCCGCTATGGCTTGATCGCTGAGATCAAACGGGCGTCGCCATCCAAGGGGCTGATCCGTCAGGATTTCGATCCGCCCGCGTTGGCCCGGGCCTATCAGGCGGGCGGCGCGTCCTGTCTTTCCGTTCTGACCGATGAGCCGTGGTTTCAGGGCAGAGACGCGCATCTAACGGCGGCCCGGGACTCGGTCCACCTTCCTGTGTTGCGCAAGGACTTCATGCTGGACCCCTATCAAATCGCCGAAGCCCGGGCGCTAGGTGCCGATTGCGTGCTGCTGATTCTGGCCGCCCTTGACGACGGTATCGCCCGCGAACTCGCCGATGCCGCTCATCATTATCACATGGATGCTCTCGTCGAGGTCCATGACGCGGTGGAGGCGGCTCGTGCGCTTACGCTGCAAACGCGCTTGATCGGCATCAACAACCGCAACTTGAAAACCATGGTTGTGGATACGACGACCACGATCCAGTTGGCGCCGGCTCTGCCGGCGGACCGCATAGTCATCAGCGAAAGCGGCCTCGCTCACCGCGATGACTTGGATCGAATGGCGGAAGCCGGCGTTCGCTGTTTCCTTGTCGGCGAGGCCTTGATGCGACAGGCGGATGTCGCCGCGGCAACGCGGGCTTTGCTGGGCGACGCACCGATTGGGCTCCGCCAGTGAGCAGCGCGGGGACATCGTGGCCGGGTTGACCCATTTCGATGCGGACGGCAAGGCTGTCATGGTCGATGTCTCTGACAAAGGTGTAACCGAACGCACGGCCACCGCCCGCGGCCTCGTTCTGATGTCGGCGCCGACGCTGGCACGGATTCAGGAAGGCGGGCTCGCCAAAGGAGATGTCCTGGGTGTTGCACGCCTTGCCGGGATCATGGCAGCCAAACGCACGTCGGACCTGATCCCGCTGTGCCACCCACTGGCGCTCACCTCCGTCACGGTAGATTTAATCCCTGTGCCGCAGCGGGATGCGGTGGAAATCACGGCGACGGCCAAGCTCAGAGGTCGCACGGGCGTTGAGATGGAGGCACTAACGGCCGTCACTGTGGCGGCTCTCACGGTTTACGACATGTGCAAAGCCATCGATCGAGGCATGCGCATCACGGATGTGCGCCTCATCAACAAAGCGGGTGGCAAGTCGGGCACGTTCGAGGCCCCGTGATGCTGTCTGTCTCCGAAGCCAAGGCGCTGGTATGCGCGGCCTTCCGGCCCGTGGCGGCGGAGACAGTCAGCGTTGCCGCCGCCGCTGGCCGGGTGCTGGCGAGCGACGTTGCGGCGCGAGTGACCCAGCCACCGTGGGATGTCTCGGCTATGGACGGCTATGCGGTCCGGGCTAAGGACACCGTTTCGGCTGACGAAGCCAAGCCTGTGAAATTCCACCTTGTGGGAGAATCGGCCGCCGGTTGCGGATATAAGGGCCGGCTGGAGGCGGGCCAGGCGGTCCGGATCTCCACCGGTGCGCCGGTTCCGGACGGCGCGGACGCGATCGTCATTCAGGAGGAGGCTCGCCGAGACGCGGACCGGGTCACAGTTTTGAAGCCGCAAGCGGAAGGTCGTTGGATTCGCAGGGCAGGCCTCGATTTTCATGTTGGTGATACAATGCTGACCGCAGGTCAGCGCCTCACGGCTCGTGATGTTGGTTTAGCCGCCGCGATCAATGTGCCGTGGCTACGCGTTCGGCGCAAACCGAGGGTTGCGTTCGTTGCCACGGGCGACGAAGTCGTGATGCCCGGCGACCCCCTTGGTCGCGATCAGATCATCAGCTCCAACAGCGTTTCTTTCGCCGCATACATGGAGGCACTTGGCGCCACCCCTATCGACCTCGGCATCGCTCGGGACAGCCTAGACTCGCTCCGCAGCCTCGTTGAAGGCGCAAAGGGCAGCGATTTGCTCGTGACCATGGGCGGTGCCTCTGTCGGGGATCATGACCTCGTGCGCAGGGTCTTGGGCGAGCAGGACTTCGATGTCGGTTTTTATCGTATTGCCATGCGGCCTGGCAAACCGCTCTTGTTCGGCCGGCTTGGCGATGTTCCGGTCCTTGGCCTTCCCGGCAATCCGGTGTCCGTCGGGGTCACCACTGTACTGTTTGTGCGTGCTGCTGTGGAGCTGATGCTGGGCCGCGAGCCCGACGCCGAAGTCTGGCACGCTCGCCTCGGCAGCCCCGTTTCAGCAAATGATGAACGCGAAGAATATTTGCGTGCCCGTCTCCAGTGGGGCGACGACGGCCATCTTATCGCCGACCCCTTCGATCGGCAGGACAGCTCCATGTTGGCGCTGTTTGCCCGGGCTGATGGGCTTGTGATCCGCCCGCCCCTAGCTCCAGCGCTTGCTGTGGGTGACGGCGTTTCCGTAATTCCGCTGCGCTTCGGCCACTTATTCGTCTAACGGCAGCATGAGCGCGCGTTAGCGTCCGTTTGGGGCTTGACGCCAGGCCGGAACCAAAGTAGAACGTCAATGTTGGTACGTGTTTTGTTCTTGAGAGGTTCACCCTCGCAAATTGCGGCTCGTTCGAGCGTTGGAAGCCGCAGGTGTGGTGGCGGATTCGACATGACGGTGCCGACGAGGACGGGGGGATCAGGCCATGCACGGTCGTGGTCGGGCGAGGTTCCAGTCATGCTGACGCGAAAGCAATATCAACTTTTGATGTTCATCGACGCACGTCTGAAAAAGGCGGGCGTATCGCCGTCCTTCGACGAGATGAAAGAGGCGCTGGGCCTCAAGTCCAAATCGGGCATCCACCGGCTCATAACCGCCTTGGAAGAGCGGGGCTTTCTCCGACGTTTACCACATCGTGCGCGTGCGTTGGAAGTGGTGCGAATGCCCGAGAACATGGCGGCTGCACGGTCGCCGTCGGCGCTGGAGGGGGAGCCACTGCCGCCTAACGTCGTGCGCGGAGTCTTCGGAGGAGGAGGCTCACCATCGCCGCCGGACAGTGTGGGCGACGGGTTTCAGCTCCCCCTTTACGGCAAGATCGCGGCCGGGACCCCCATCGAGGCGTTGGCCAATCCGGCGGAATACGTGGAGCTGCCGCCGTCGCTGCTTGGGTCCGGCGACCACTATGCGCTGGAGGTGGAGGGCGATTCGATGATCGAGGCCGGCATTCACGATGGCGATACTGTGATCATCCGCCGCTGTGACACGGCCGAAAACGGCTCCATTGTCGTTGCCCTCGTCGACAACGTGGAGGTGACGCTCAAGCGCATTCGGCGGCGCGGCCATTCGGTCGCGCTGGAGCCGGCGAATGCGGCCTACGAGACGCGCATTTGCGGACCTGACCAGGTGTCGGTGCAGGGCCGCCTAGTGGGATTAATTCGCCGCTATTAATACCCAACGGAGCGGAGACCCGGCCGCCCAGGGTTCCGACGGACCGTTCGCCACCGAGGACGGGCCTCATATCTGCGGAACGCTCTGCCGATCCGGTGCGCGGACGTCTTGGCGATGGCATGTCGCGAAGGACCCACGGCCGTTGACCGCGTAGACCATTGACGGTCTCGATGCGGACCGCTTCCGGCGTTAACCAGACCGCGTGGACACCACCCCGTTTGAGGTCGAAGTGGTCGATGACGATGGGCCCGCGCGCGCACTGCGGTGGTAGGCGCACCATGGTCACAACAATCAAATCGGCTAGGGCGCAATCCTCGAGCGCTGCCTCAGGCCGTCGAATAAACGCCACCACTTGGCCACGGGCACGATAGAGGCAGCCCAAGGGATCACAGGCGAGCCGGCCGTCGCGACTGAACGTACCTTCGGGCCACAGTTCGGGATCGTATCCTCGTCCGTGGCGGACGGTCCATAGCTCGCGGCGAAACCGCCCGCTTCTCAACACCGAGACGGCAAGCCCGCCAGCAGCCGTTCGCACCGCCATCAGCTCACCCTGATCATCGATCAGAATATCTGGTGGTGCGGTAGTTGCGGCGGACACAAGCCCGGCGGCAAGACCGGCCGTTCCCAGCCAGCGCCATGGCCGTCGCCATAGGCAAAGCCATAGGCCGCCAAACGTGACGGCCGCAATACCCCAGTTCGGCAATGGCGCAAGGAAAGTGACGGCACCAGGCCATCCGGCGACGGCCGTGGCAACGGCGGTCACCGCCTCAAGCCCCCAGGACATCGGAACCAGGGCCAGACTTTCGAGCCCAAATGGCATCAGCATCACGGCCACCACGGCCAGCGGCATAACCCACAGCGCGGTGATCGGGACGGCGATGATGTTGGCCGCAAGTCCAAACGCCGCGACCCGACTGAAGTGATGAATCACAAAGGGAGCCGTGGCAAAACTGGCCGCGACGGTCGTCAGGGCAACCCCGGCGAGGTAACCACCGGCCCGGCGCGGCAGGCGTTGGGCGTTCCCCTTAAGGCTTCGGTGTGCGGAGACGGTTTCATAGACGGCGATCAGCGCCGTGACGGCTGCGAAAGATAGTTGAAAGCTCGCCGTCAGCAGGCTCTCCGGCGTCAGCAGGAGGATGACGGTCGCGGCCCACGCCACCATGCGCATGGACAGTCCTCGTCGATCCAGCAGAACTCCGATAAACACCAGCGCGATCATCAGGAAAGCCCGTTGCGTAGGCACCGTCGCCCCGGCCAGAAGGGCGTACCCGCCAGCACCGAGGATCGCCACCACTGCTGCCCATTTCTTGATGGGAGCCCGCAGCGCCAGCGGTGCAATCAAAGCCAGCAAGGAGCGGGTTCCCACGAACAGCACACCTGCCACCAGTCCGATATGCAGTCCGGAAATGGCGAGCAGATGGGCAAGGCCGGAATCACGAATGGCCGCCATGACAGCCGGATCGATCGCGCCCCGCTCACCGGTCAGGAGCGCCGTTGCGAGGGCGGCGGTTGAGCCTTCTAGGCTTGCATTGATGCGATTCTGGAGGAGCGCTCGGACGCGGCCGATCAGGTTTTGGAAGGCGTGATCGTCATGCTCCACGACCATCAACGGCCCGAGAGCATAGCCGACCGCACCTAAGCCAGCAAAGAACGCTTGGCGTTGGAAATCATAGGCGCCCGGTGCCGCGGGCGCCGGCGGCGGCAGCAGGACAGCGCGCGCCCGAATTCGATCCCCGGCCTCGACGGTAGGCTGGTCACCGCGGAAACGGATGCGGACACGCTCGGGCATGGGCGCGCCCTCATCATTACTACTCTGCATGTCGGACAGAATGAGCCTTAAGCCGTCGCTGCGGAGCTGAACGCGGGCGACGCGTGCCTCAATCCACAGAGGACCGCTTTTGGTTGTTAGCACTGTCGGCGCGACCGTGATGGTGCGGACTTGTGCTGCCGTAAAACCGAGAGCTACAGCGATAAACAGCAGCATGAGAGGGAAAAGCGGGGTCGGTGCCTCCGTCTGCCATCGTGTTAGTGTGGCACCCGCGATGATTAGGCCGAGGCCAGCCGGTCCCAGCCACAAAGGAGGCTCGAATGGCAAGGAGAAGTAAACCGCAATGCCGATACCGAGAGCGACGGGGAACCATAGCGGCCAGCGATCGCGCTCGGCTGCCAATGTCCGCCCGATCCCCGTCAGGAGTCTAGGCGTACCGCTCCATCTGTGCTCATCGAGGTCACCGGCCAACTCCGGTCTCAAGTCCTGTTTGTTGGGCCCGTTTGGGTGATAATAGGCGTTTCGCAGATTGGGCGAAACGCAAAAGCCAATATGCCTCAAACGCAAGATGGATGAGCAGCCCCGATTGCCCCTCGTGGAGCGTCCGCGTGGCCCACATTCAGTTGATGAGGGCAGGAAGCACTAAGGGCGCTGAGGTGCCGCCTCTGCAGAGCGGGGAGACAGCGGCCGTCGAATTGCGACAACTTTTTGATACAGGCCGCCGAAGTAGGTTTCCTTCGACCAGTCATAAGCATCCGCGTCGTCGGCAAAATCACGGATCTCCGCATTGATCAAGCCGTTGGCGAATGGTTCCAGCCAGCGGAACACGGCACTCATGATGGGTCGAACCGGGTGCAAGCGAGTAGGCTTATGGTAGTCAACGAAAACCCCTTTGCCGCCCGGATGCAGAGCGCTAAGCAGGGCGTTGACGATGGAGCGCTTCAGGGTGTCTGGCACTTCATGGAGAAGGAAAAAACAACAAATGGCGTTGTAAAGCTCGGGTCCCGGATCAGCCGCATCGGCCACGCGAACCTGCGTGTTCGCACGGTCCCTTAGCTTGGCGCGACAATGGGAAACTTGCAGCGGCGCGATGTCGATCACGTCCAGGTGACCCATGTCGCCAAGCGTCTTGGCAAGCGTAGACGACAGGTTGCCGTACACGCTGGCCGCCTGGAGAACGCGCTGGCCGGCCGTGAATTCCTGGCGTGCTGCCTCCACGAGGCGTCGATAATTGCCCCACAGGATTCCGGATACGACGACAGGGTTGTCGAGTAGTCGCACATTCCCGGGCCGAAGGTAGGCCCAAGTATATGTTTTGACGAGGTAATCCGGCAGGACGGGCTCGTCCCGATCGTCGATAACGTCGATCCTGCGATCGATACCGCCGTCCATTCCCTATCCCTTTACGATCATGCCTGCCCCGCATACACCGATTTTTCGTTGCCTGCAAAACGATTTGGCCCAGTGTGGAAGGGGACAAATCCATAGACCAAAGGCCTACCTTCACCGCGCTTGCGCTGCAGCGACGCGCTGGTCGCACGCTGCGGCCGCTCGTTGTTCGGTGGTCGTGACGTCGGCTTGGAGGTGCTCCAGCACAGCAACGACCGCGCGGGTCTGGCGGAGGCGTGGAGGATCCGCCAAGCCGTGGCACGCTTCGAACGCCAGGCGGGCTCGCCACTCCCGCGCGAAGTCGCGCGGATGGTCGGGCTTCGCGGATCGTCCTGTCAGTGCGCCGATGGTACACGCAAACGCCGGATCGAGCTCCGGTTGGTAGGCCATGAGTCGATACTCATCGGCGCCCACGAGACCTCGCAGGTACAGGTCCAGGCTCACCTCAGCCATTTGACGCGGCGTCAGCCACCACCGCCGTGATCGGACGGTTGTATCGTTGCCCCGAACGGCGTTGTCCTCTCGGCTGAGGACGAACCACGCATCGTCGGCTGCGGGTGCTCGTTGCCATCCGCAGTGTTGGTCGGACTCCCCTGATCCAGTCCATCGCGCGCCAGCATCGGCGCGTGAGCTTCGGCTTGGTCCGGCCCAGCGCGATCGACCTTGCTCCTGGGACGGTGTGCCGGCGGTAACGGGCTCCAGCAATGCCGTCGACGGCCGTTTCACATGCCGACCACAGCGGTCGGGCCACCATGAGTCCCGGTCGAGCCACATCAGAAGACCGAGAGCGCCCAACGCCATCACGCTCCAGACCCTAAAGCGGAGGTAGCCTGCACAGTGCGGAGGGTGTCGACACCGATCGCAGCCTGGGTTCCGTCCTTCCGGCGATGTCGTTTTTGCCTATACATTGCCGCGTCGGCTTTGCTGAGCACGGCAAGCGGCACCTCCTCCCCGGTAAAGTCCGCACAGCCGACGCTCGCCCTCACTGCGATGGTTGCCTCGCCAGATGTGAGGGGCTGCCGATTCAGAAACTCAGTCAGCGCGCGCGCCCGCCGGTGCGCCCCGTCCGCCTCACTACGCAACAAGAGCAACGCGAATTCGTCACCGCCCAAGCGTGCCACCACATCGGTGGCCCGGACGAAGTCGAGCAGCAGGCCGCCCACATGGCGAAGCACTTGATCTCCGGTGCCGTGTCCGAAGGTGTCGTTGATAGCTTTGAAGTTATCCAAGTCAACTACGATCAGCGCACTGGTTTCGCCGTGACGCCTGCCATGGCCAAGCGCACGCGCCAACTCACGCATAAATCCACGACGATTCAGCAACCCCGTCACTTCATCGGTAAGGGCCAGGCGCCGCATGTGCGCCAAGCGATCACCTAATCGGGCGATTTCCGAATCCGCCCAAATGGCAGCAGCTAGCGCGGCCTTCTCCGCTTCCCGTTGGGCGGGCCCGCCCGTCCGGGCCAACGCCGTTTCCAATAAGCTTCTTAGGCAGCACGCCGTCAAAGGCTTGCCGTGGCCGTCGTCCAGGTTGGTGTCGGTGGTGATTAGCACGATTCGTCTCCCAGTTTGGTGTCGGCTGGACGCCTCGGGGGCAGCGCTTCGGATCTGGGCACCCCCCGCGGCTTGCTGCTCCGCGACCTTTGATCCGAAAACACCGGTCACCAGGAAGATTGACGCAAAGATCGCGCCAAAGCGCGCGGATGGGGCCTGACCGCCGTTTCTGGTGGCCAGCGGAGAGGCTCTTCGGCAACGTCGGCGGGCAAGCTTTGCCGATCGCTGCGCCGGATTTGCCGCATCCGCAGAAAAATCAACCCGGCCAAGGGCGTGGACCTGGGACTCGGAGTGGACGATCGCCGCCAACCGCCGTATGTCATGATGACATCTTGGTTTTCTGACGGGAGGTCGATTTTGGTGGGGCTCCGCCACATCGCGTTCGCAATGGCTATACTGCTTGCCGGCACGGGTTCGCTCTTCGAGTCCGCCAGATCGGCTCCGGCCGTTCCGCCGCCCGCGCCGCCGTCGCCGAATACCGAGGAGTTGTTGCCCCACAAGGCCGGGTATCGGTTGCGTTTGCACAACGCCGACCCATCGTCGGGCATCATCGGCGCGGACGGCCTGATGGAGTATCGTTTTGACCGCCTCTGCAACGGCTGGACCGTGGAAAACCGGACGTTCCTTCGCCTCTATGAGGAGGATGGCCTCACGAGGGATACGGTTTGGACTTTCAGCAGCTGGGAATCGCTCGATGGCCGGCTGTTTCGTTTTCGCGCCAACTTCGCCGAGGGCGGCGAAACCTTGGAGCGGCTTGCCGGTGATGCCCGGCTCGGTGCTGACGATGAAGGGGGCGTTGCCCGATTCTCAAAGCCGGAGGAACGCACCATTGAGTTGCCTCCGGGAACCGTGTTTCCGACGGAGCATGTGGCGTTGTTGGTCGCAGCCGCGGAGCGAGGCGATTCATCACTTCACAAAATCATGTTCGACGGTGCCAGCATTGATAACCCGTACCTTGTCCACGCGGAAATCGGGATTGGCGACGACGCTGACGCGCGGCGCATCGCGGATGCGGCGAAACTTCCGCCGCGGCCGGTGTGGTGGGCACAGATTGCGTATTTCCCGGTTGGCTCTGCGTCGGCGGAACCGGAGTTCGAACTGGGCGTGCGTTACCGCGACGATGGCGTCGCCGGCGATATTCTGCAGTACTTTAGCGATTTTTCGCTTTCCGTCCGTCTGATCGAGCTGGAGCTTTTGCCAGCACCCGATTGTTGATTTCAGCATTCGGAACGCTCGCAGTCTATCAGAGTTCAGAAGTCCCTAAGGACTATCCCGGCTGGAGACGTCAACTCAGCCTGGCTGTTCCGGAGCGGCTGCGGAAACCGCGCACTTAACCCCTTGGCGATCAGGCGAAATCGGCTACGATTGCGGCAATTGTAACCATTCGCTTCGGAGGCGTGCGTCCATGAGTTATCCTATTGAGAAAATAGAGGGTATCGGCCCTGCTTACGCCGAGAAGCTGGCGCCAGCCGGCATCAAAACCACGGATGACCTGCTTGATCACTGTGCCACCGCCAAAGGCCGCGGTCAGATCGCCGAAGCCACCGGCATTTCAAAAGCGCACCTGTTGCGGTGGGCCAACCTGGCTGACTTGATGCGGATTTCCGGCGTCGGCGAGGAGTACTCGGACCTGCTTGAAGCGGCGGGTGTCGACACGGTCAAGGAGTTGGCAACCCGCAACGCTGACAATCTGACGGCAAAAATGGCTGAGATGCACAACATTAACAATCGCACCCGGCGGGCTCCCAGCGCCAGCGAGGTCACGAAGTGGATCGAGCAGGCCAAGGCGATGGAGCCCAAGATCAGCCATTAGTCGCGTTTGCGGCAGTGTTGATGAGTGCATCCACGTCGTCGTCAAGGCTGTTGAACGACGTCACCATGCGGATCGCCAGCGAGCCGAGCCGGTCTTTTGGCGGCCAGCGATGGAAGCCGAACCCGGCCACTTCGAGGGCTGTGATGACGGCCTCTGGCAAACATACAAATACCTCGTTGGCCTCCACCGGGTGCACAAGGGTGGCGCCGGGCAGGGCGCTGAGACCGGCGCTGAGCCGCTCGGCGGCGCGATTGGCTTTCATCGCATTGGCCAGCCACAGGTCGTCTGCGAGATAAGCTTCCAATTGTGCCGCAACAAAGCGCAGCTTGGAGAGGAGGTGGCCGGACCGCTTGCGCAGATAACTGAGCCGTTCGGCATGACGTGCAATCAGGTTCCGACCGAACAGGACCACCGCTTCGGCCGCCAATGCCCCGTTCTTGGTGGCGCCGAAGGACAGGATATCGATGCCTGCCCGCCACGTCACGTCCGCCGGGCTGCAACCCACGCGAACGATGGCGTTGGCAAACCGCGCACCATCCATGTGTATGCCGAGGCCCCTGGACCGCGCTACTGCGACGACCGTCTGGAGCTGGTCGGGAGTGTAGACTGTTCCTGCCTCAGTCGCTTGAGTCACGGTTAGAGCGGAGGGCTTGACCATGTGGACAAACCGTTCGGGGAATTCCGCCAGCTTTTGGGCGAGCGCGTCGGCATCGATGCGTCCATCCTTGCCGCCAACGGGCACCAATTTGGCGCCACCCGCAAAAAACTCCGGTGCACCACAGGCGTCCACGTGCATATGGCCGTCCGTATGGCAGAATACCGCCCCGAACGGCGGCGACAGAACGCTAATGGAGAGCGCATTGGCCGCGGTTCCCGTAACCACCGGAAACACGGCCACATCGGTTTGGAAAATGTCGCCGAACAGGCCGTCGAGACGAGCGCTGATGGCATCGGCGCCATAGCTAGCCATTGCACCTCGATTGGCCCGGACCAGCGCATCCAGAATTTCTGGAGACGCACCGGAGGCGTTATCGCTCCAAAACGGCATGGCGCCTGTTCATAGCGGCCACAGCCTCGAATGGGAACGGTCGTGATGTCCTATCACCCGAGCGTCGAGGAGGAGTGAGCGACTGTGAGCCCATCGTGACTGGACGACTGCGTGTCGGCAGGCGCAATTTGCAAAACATGACGAGCACGACACGTATCCTCGCCACCGCATTGGTTGCCGGTGGTGTGTTATCACCGCCAGCAACGGCATCGTCCGAGAGCCCGGTCGTCGTGGAGCTGTTCACATCGCAGAGTTGCTATTCGTGTCCGCCGGCGGAAGCATACCTGGGACAGTTGGCTGAAAGGGAAGATGTGGTCGCTTTGGAATTTCATGTGGATTACTGGGACGACCTGGTATACGGCCGCGCCGGCCGCTGGAAGGACGTGTTTTCCGCGCCCGCCCACACCAAACGGCAACGAACCTATAACGCTCGCATTTTCGGCGTTGGCCGCGCCTATACGCCGCAGATGGTCATCGACGGCCGATATGACGCCGTCGGTAACCGGCAGGCACGGGTCGATCAGGCGATCGCCCGTGCCGCTAAAACGCGTGATCAAACCGTGACGCTCAACGTCGCCACCGACGCCGGTTCGAAAGTGCACATCAATATCGAGGGCAGCGGCGCCGGAGAGGTTTGGTTGGTGCAGTTTGAAGAAGCCCGCACCACCGCCGTCATGGCTGGAGAAAACAAGGGCAAGACCCTCACTAATCACCACGCGGTTACGGATATGCGTCGCGTTGGTACCTGGGCGGGTGGCCATCAATCTTTCGCCGTGCCCGATCCAAGTCCTGGTCAGGAAATGGGCTGCGCCATATTGGTCCAAGAACCGGCGGTGGGGGAGATCCTGGCAGGACGATATTGCCCGTAGGTTTTGACAGCGCTCAGGCAGGCTGATTTTGCTTTGATTTAATCTTCCGTTGAAGCCACCTGAGCTCGTTATTGGGGACTGGGGTCCATACGGCTTTGCCAGCCATTGCTACTGTGCTGCTAAAGCACTCATCATAAGTGAGCACCACCCTTTAGTGTTAATCCAGGTGTATCCTTCCCTTTCGCCATTGAGAAACCCTTGAATGAATCCGTCTGCACGGTTTAAGGGTCGTGCGACCAACGACAGGTTGCGCCGCTACTTGGCGCGGGCAGACTCATGCACCTTAGTTTTGCAGTCGATCTTAATGGGCTATGGCTCGTAACGCAGAGCGGTACGTAAAATAAGAACAGGGAGTGGCGGAATGGTACAGCGTAGATGTGCCTTTTTCTTTTTCGTCTGGGTTATCTTGTTGGCGCCATCCGTCGCGCCTGTAGTAGCGGAGGAGGCTTCACCACCGCAGCCGGTCACGATAGATCGGCCAACGATCCCTGCTGATCAGTTGGCGCTATTGGTGCAGCCCCTCACCAAGGCCGAGCTCCTCATCGAAGCGGATGGCTGGCAGGGTTTGGTCCAAGACAAGGCCATGGAAATCGCGGACGTCGATATCGAAATCCGACGCTATACGGCGGCTCTAAACCGCATCGAAGCTGCGAAGGAAGCTGAGGATGCAGCAACCACGGCCGTCGCTGAGGCCGAGTCGGAACTTGTCAAAGCTCGCGCTTCGGGTGATGCGGCGGCCGTTTCCGCTGCAGAAGAGGCGTTGGCAACGGCGACAGCCGCCGCCACCGAGACCGCTCAGGAGTCTGCCTTCGCGGCTCAAGCCGACATCCCCGACGAGGGCGCGCGGGAGGCTCTGGCGGAGCAGGCTGCCAAACTCCGTGAAGAAAGGACCTTGCTGGTTGATAATCTGACGACCGTTATCGACGATCTTTTTGCCAAGACGCCCGAGGGCGACGGCGAGACCCAAGCCATCATTAACGACTATCGCCTCTACATCAGCAGCGTCACGGGTTTGAAGGTAGATGTGGAGGACACGACCTCCGCCTGGCTCGTAATCAAAGGCTGGCTGACGTCGGAAGAGGGCGGCGTTCGCTGGGCGCAGAACATTGGTCTGTTCGTTGGCATTCTGGTCGTCGCATGGTTCGTTTCGAAACTCCTTAGTCGCGGTCTCCGCCGGGCGGTCAGGTCCACCAATCAGTCCTCGAAACTGCTGGAAAACGCCCTCGTCGGCGGGGTCCGGTGGTTGGTGATGCTCATCGGTATCATCATGGCCTTGTCGGCTTTGGAAGTGAGTGTTGGACCGCTCCTAGCAGTAATTGGCGCGGCCAGCTTTGCCATCGCGTTCGCATTGCGCGATTCTCTCGGCAATTTTGCAAGTGGTCTGATGATTCTGCTGTTCCGCCCGTTTGACATTGGTGATGTCGTTGAAGCAGGCGGCGCATCGGGCAAGATCGAATCGCTAAATCTGGTCTCCACGACGATCAAGACGTTCGACAACAAGCTCACGATCGTTCCCAACAGCCGCATTTGGAATGACGTGATCACGAATGCCTCGGGCGTCGATACGCGTCGCGTCGATCTGGAGTTCGGCATCAGCTATTCCGATGACGTGGATCGTGCAGCCGAAATCCTTCAAGACGTTGTGGTCAGCCATCCAAAAGTCTTGAAGGACCCCGCTCCGGTGGTCCGGATGAATGCCCTGGCCGATTCATCGGTCAACTTCGTCTGCCGGCCGTGGGTCGCAGCCGATGATTACTGGGATGTTTACTGGGATGTGATGCGGGCCGTGAAACTCCGCTTCGACGATGAGGGCATCGGCATCCCGTTCCCGCAGCGAGACGTCCACGTGTTCATCAAAGATACTAGCGGCTTGGCTGTGCAGCCGCAGCTTGCGTCGGCGACGGGAAGCCCAACCTCGGGAGCGCCTGCCAAGCAGCCTCGGGAGCTGGATGACGGCGCCTAGACGTAAAAACGGGTTAACGGAATCAAGGGCAGTGCGCTCCTCTGCTCACGCGCGAACGGGAGCCGCTAGTTATCCCAACGAGACGACGTCGGCCTTTACGCCCATTCCTGCCAGCAAACGCGCAGCGCAAGGGCTATCGTAGAAAACAAGCAGACTGTCACTGCTGACTGCACCGCGCGTAATCGGGACAAAGGCCTCGGGGTGGTCACAGCCATCGCCGACCGGGAGGTTTCCGATCCGGGTCAGGTCCGGAGGGCCCGCTACCACCGTGGCCGTATCCGGACCTGGTCGTGATCTTGCTGCTCCCATCCAGCGGAATACGGAGCAGGGTCCGCTCACCGCCAAGGTCGGCCCCGCAAGGATGAGCAGGTCGTCTTCATCGACCATCAAGTGCCGGATACCCAAGCCGTTCAAGTTGAGGAAATGCTTGCGAAGACGGCCGCTACCATTGTCCACCTGCTCCAGCCGAAAGCGCCGCCCACCTTTGCGTGATCGCAACCGGACTTCCAAGACAACGGCGTATCCTCGCAGCACCGGTCCGCGCAGCCCAACAAGCATCGTGCTCGCACCGTCGTCCTGGGACCCAGCATCGACAGCGGCGACACCCTCTATATCGAGGCCGTTCTCTTTGGACGGCAGGTATGCGAAGGGCTTGAGTTGATCGTCCTTGCGGATCGCGCTGCGCAGCGCGTTGCCGTTCTTGCCGATCTTAAGCAGCCCGGCCCTTCGCGGCGGCTCCTCAGTCTCCGTTAGAGCGACAGGCTCCAAATCTCCGTACGAGCCAACGGGTACCAATGGCGCGCGGCCCAGGAAGCATCGATTGGTTTCCAGCACGACTGTCGCAAGTCTTCGGAGAGCGACGTCCACACTGGTCTCCGAGGGTTTGGGGCGTTTTCGCTTTAAGCTATGGGACCCGACGGCCCACAGCCTACGTCCGTCCGCGCTGACCGAGAGCCCCTCGATATCCGCTTCGCCACCACTACTTTCCAGGCCAAACAGGGTCGCAAGGTCGAACCTGGTGTGCTTGCCAAAAGCGGTCCACCCTTTGTCGAGGGGGGGGTAGGCGTTCGATAGCAGCGCCTTCGTCACCCGCCACGAACAGGTTTGAGCCGACCAGCACGGCGGCAGAAAGATCGTCCCGGGCGAATTCGCCGGCGGAACCGGTTTGATCCGGAGTGCCATCGCCCAACCGCAAATCAACCTGCCGCTGGATGCTGTTGCCGTCGTGCGGTTGACCGTCCATGGCCCGTGTCCTCTTCGCGCGGCGAACGCTTATCCGCCTTTGGTAATGACGATCGTGAACGTTCTGTTATCCGCTCGGCTTTCTGTCAGCTTATGGTTCGCGGTTCGGCAGTAATCGACAAAATCAGCAGGGGCCGCCGGATCTGTCGTCAGGACCGTCAATCGGTCCCCGTTCGCCAGCGCCTTCAACGCTTTGTTGGCTCTTAATACGGGCAGCGGGCATGCCAACCCGCTCACGTCCAAGATATGCTCAGCCATTGGTGCTCATCCTACCCGATGGATTGTACAGTATCTTGTGCGAGTTCAGAGAGAAATACCCTCTAGCGTCACCAGAATGAACGAACTATCCTGGAACGACAGAGACGGTATGGTCGAGAGGCAAGAGCTCACCGAGCATTGCTCTTATCGATGTACCGGGGGACATGACGGGAGGCGAAGCGGTGCATCTGACTAACAGAGCCGCCCCGCTGCAAGCATTCGACATTGGACCGATGCAGGAGAGTGCACGTCGGGCAAGCGCGCTTTTGAAGTCCATGGGCAACCCTCACCGGTTAATGATCTTATGTCAGCTTGTTTCCGGGGAAAAGTGCGTTAGCGAGTTGGAGGATGTCATTGGCCTCAGCCAGTCGGCCCTCTCGCAGCATTTGGCGCGGTTGCGACGCGACGATCTCGTAACGACTCGCCGGGCGGCGCAGACCATTTATTATTCGTTGGCCGGTCACGAGGCTCAAACCATCATTTCGACGCTATACGATCTCTATTGTGGTGATCGGATGGCGAAAGTGGACATGGTGGACGCTTAAGCGCTTGGAGCAACCGCGCGCTGAATACTATACAGTCTTTGGGGCTTATGTCTTTATTGGTGGGGCCGTTTACGCAAACGGGATCTCCGGAAAGTCATATCCGGCCCCTTGCCAAGCCCGTCGGACTCGATCGATGCTCCGCTCGAAGTCGGCGTGATCGGCGCCATAGTCGTTGGCCAAATGGCGCGGATCACACTGCGACAAGCTTCGGGCCCGCCCTCGCGATCGGGGCCTGCGCGTCGGGCTGCCGTTGCTTGTACGCTCGCCGGCTTTGGTGGACGTGTAGACAACAGGCACCAAACGCTTCCCGAGGCCAGGCGTGCTCGCCACCGCAGTCAGTTGCGCTTCCCACAGCAGCCGCGCCCGGTTGAGTGTGTTCAGGCTCTGCCACTTCCGCTCATCGATGCCGCGCACGATCCGCACTTGTTGGAATGCTTCGCCCTGGAGAGCATGGACGCCAAGGCCAGCGGTGTCGCCCTCTCCATCCTCGTCGCGGTTACGGGCATGCTCGGCAATTGAGAGAGCACACGCCAGTGGGTGACGGATCGGTACCACATAACTCACGGCTCCGCCGAGATACTGTTCGATCGCCTCAATCCAAAAGGCATAGGCACTACGCCGTTGTACCACTGGCAGCGGAGGCGGGATAACGGACTCCGCCAGGGCGAGCGCCTGGGCGAGCTCAAACAGGGCCTGGGCGAAAGCGATCAGATCGCCGCGACTGGCCAGAACAGTAGATGTATCCGGCAGTGCTTCACCATCCAAGATTGTGGGCAAGGTACTGAAGCTGAGTCCACTGTGTTCGGCCAGACGTGCCATGGCCGCCCGCCCCCCACATCTTGGCGGTCCGACCACGAAGGTTATGGAGCGCGTCCTCGGGTCCGGGCCCGTGGGCCTTCGGCCCTCCGTGAACAGGGTGTAAAGCTCAACGGCCCGTCGCAGCACCCAAGTGCTGTTCGCGTCAAGCCGACCCTCGGCGACGGCCGAGGCGAAGGCTCGGCGGGTCGGGCCGGCCACGGCGGAGCGGGAGGCCAGGTAGTCGACCGTTGCCGAATGCAGGACGAGACGTACCCCGAGCGCGTGTTCGATGGAAACGACTGGCTCGTCGGTTGGCGGAAACCGTGCTTCGGCAGCGCTTCCTGAGAGATCAATGGACATGACGCGCTGGTTATTCCAGATTGTGGTTACCGCCCTGTAAATGATGTGGGCGTGCTGCTGATCAAAGCGCGCCATTTGTGGCGCCAAGGCGGAACGCCGAGTTGGACTGCTTGTAACAGTCGTCGATAGTGCAAGCTGCCGCGATTGTGAGTTGGCATCAACATCTCTCGTTCATGCTCGCTTCTGCCATGCTCGGCGCGTGAAGCGCAGGGGCGCAAAGTTTGCCGCTGCCAGCGTGGGTTGTCGAGGGTTTCGCAGCTAATGTGCAGTGCAACCACCGAGCTCCAGCAGCCCACTGTTCGTCAAGGACGTGCCTGATGAGGTCACATTTGGTTGATTCTGCAAGCGATGGTACCCAGCCGTTGGGTGACCGCAATTCGCCCCATGCCCGTGACCTAGCGTACAACGTCCATCCATACACCCATCTTCGCCGCCATCTGCAAGCCGGCCCGCTGGTGATCGTGCGTGGCGAAGGTGTCCGGGTGTTCGACGACACCGGACGAAGCTACATTGAGGGCATGGCCGGGTTGTGGTGCGCGGGGCTCGGTTGGGCACAACCCCGGCTGGTCGAAGCCGGTGCGAAAGCCCTTCGGGACCTGGCTTTCTATCATGGCTTTTCCGGCAAGACGGCTTTGCCGACCATCGACCTCGCCGAGCGCCTGATCGCGTTGTCGCCCGTGCCGATGTCCAAAGTGCTGTTCGCCAACTCCGGCTCCGAGGCCAACGACACGGCAATCAAACTGATCTGGTACGTCAACAATGCCCTTGGACGTCCGGGCAAAAAGAAGATCATCTCGCGCCGACGCGCCTACCACGGGGTCACGGTAGCCACGGCGAGCCTTACCGGCCTGCCAGCGAACCACAGCCATTTCGATTTACCCATCGATCGTGTTTACCATGTTTCCTGCCCACACTATTGGCGGGAGGCACAGCCCGGAGAGGATGAGGCGGCGTTTGTCGCCCGCCTCGCGGATGAGTTGGATGCGCTGATTGTGGCCGAGGGCCCGAATACGGTGGCTGCGTTTTTCGCCGAGCCGGTTATGGGAGCCGGTGGCGTGATCGTGCCGCCGGAGGGCTACTTTCCGGCCGTTCAAGCAGTCCTCCGTCGCCACGATGTGCTGCTCGTGGCGGACGAAGTGATTTGTGGTTTCGGGCGCACCGGAAACCGCTGGGGCTCGGAGACCTGTGGTTTGTCGCCGGACATCATTACGTGCGCCAAGGGTCTGTCCTCCGGTTACCTCCCCATCTCGGCGACCTTGATCTCGGAGGCCATTTGGCATGGCATGCTTGACGCCAGCGATGTGATCGGCCTGTTCGCCCACGGCTATACCTACTCCGGGCACCCAGTGGCAGCCAGCGTCGCCCTCGAAGCGCTCGCGCTTTACGACGACCTTGATATTATCGAGCATGTCCGTGCCGTGGCTCCCGTTCTGCAAGAGGGGCTCGCTCGATTTTCTGGCCATCCCTTGGTGGGCGAAGTGCGCGGTGTTGGCCTCGTCGCCGCCGCGGAGCTTGTGCAAGACCCCGATGCCAAGAAGAGCTTTCCGGCAGCGGCAGGGGTCGGGCCATACTTGGTCCGCGCCGCCGAACGCCATGGCTTGATCATCCGCTCGCTGACTGGCGATGTGATCGCGTTTTCCCCGCCGCTGATCATTACCGAAGCGGAGATTGAGGAAATGCTGGCGGCCTATGGTCGGGCGTTGGATGAGACATGGGCTTGGGTGCAAAGCGAAGGCTTGGCGCCTAAGTGAATGACCTAGGATCCCGATGCGGAACGGTGGCTTCCGTCGTTGCCTTAAGGGGCCACGTCTCGTAGTGTGACAGATCAACGACAATGCGATGTAGTCGCAGAAGAACAGGCGCCGGGTCAACACCGATGGACTATCAGACCTTCTTCGTCGATCGTATCACCGCCCTGAAACAGGAGGGTCGCTACCGCGTGTTCGCCGATTTGGAGCGCAAGGCTGGCCGCTTCCCCCGAGCCTTGTGCCATTTGAATGGCGAGGTGCGGGAAATCACGGTTTGGTGTTCCAACGACTACCTTGGTATGGGCCAACACCCGGAAGTTTTGGCTGCGATGCACCACGCCATTGAGCGTTGTGGTGCCGGAGCTGGTGGTACACGCAACATTTCCGGCACCAACCATTATCATGTGCTCTTGGAGCGGGAACTGGCCAATCTTCACCGCACTGAGGCAGCTCTCATTTTCGGCTCCGGTTGGGTGGCCAACATGACGGCGCTGTCCACCCTGTGCCGCATGATCCCGGACTGCTTGGTTCTCTCGGATGAGAAAAATCACAACTCCATGATCGAGGGGATCGTTCACTCCCGCGCGGAGAAACGAGTCTTCAAGCACAACGACCCAGAGCATTTGGAGCGCCAACTCGCCAGTGTTCCAAAGGATCGGCCCAAGCTGATCGCCTTCGAGAGCGTCTATTCCATGGACGGTACGATCTCGCCGATTCAAGCGTTCTGTGATCTTGCCGATCAATACAACGCCATGACGTTCCTGGACGAAGTCCACGCCGTCGGCCTGTACGGACCGCGCGGCGGTGGAGTCGCGGAGCGGGATGGCCAGATGCATCGGATCACCGTGATCCAAGGAACACTCGCCAAGGCCTTCGGTGTCGTTGGTGGCTATATCGCCGGTACGTCGGCCCTTTGCGATTTCATACGGTCCTATGGCACTGGCTTTATCTTTTCCTCCTCCATGCCGCCGGCCGTTGCCGCTGGCGCCCGCGCCAGCATTCGGTTTCTCAGCGAGCACAACGAAGTGCGAGAACGCCATCAGGAGCGCGCGGCGACCCTAAAGCGTCGATTTGCGGAAGCCGGCCTGCCGGTCATCCCGACGCCCTCGCATATCGTGCCCCTGTTGGTCGGCGATCCGGTGTTGTGTAAGCGGGCGAGCGACGCCCTGCTGCTGGAACACGGGATCTACGTTCAGCCGATCAACTATCCCACCGTACCGCGCGGCACCGAGCGGCTCCGCTTCACACCGACCCCGTTGCACTCGGATGCCGATATTGATGGACTGCTGGCGGCGCTTCGCGCGGTGTGGGAGGACTTGGCGCTCAAACCTGCCGCTTAAGGGTTTTCTGGCGCGCAGCGGCGTCCGTTTTTCTGGAGCTCAGGCGCAGAGCAGACGCCGATTGCTTTCGGCACATCGCCCGCTGGCGCGACGAGCGCTGGACACGGCTTGCCAAGGTGCGTCATCATCCAACGCGTCTTTGGATTTCAGCCAAGCACGAGGCGACCGACCACGCCATGTTTGCCGATCAATCGCTAACGCCGAAGGAGGCGGTTCGGCTCGCCGCCCTCGGCACCCTTGCCTTGCGAGCGATGTCCTATCCGGCTTTGGCGATCGCCATCCGCCATTTCGTCGATCGCGTCATCGGGCCATCGCCAGAACTCATGGGCCATTCGATCGAGCTGTTGCGATACGAGGGCCTGATCGAACGGCAGCATGGCTGCGAAGAAAGCGCGGACGATCCGGACAGCGCCATTCTAGTCCTGACTGATGCGGGGTGGCGGGAGCTCTCAACCCTTTTACTCGCCAATGTGCGACCCGCCGAGACGGCCCTCAACAAACTGGTCGTGGCGCTCAAATTTCGATTTTTGCACCTTCTGCCAACGACCGACCAGATATCGCAACTTGGCCTGTTGTGCGAGGTGACCGAACAGCAGTTGGCCCGTCTGGAAGATTTGCGCCAACACCACATCGGCGACCCCGGCTACCTCGTTGAATGGCTCGACCATGATTTGGCTGAGGTCGAGCGCCGGCTTGAATGGCTGGCCCAAGTTCGGTCTCGCCTCAACTAAGGCGAGCAAACTCTTTGAGGGTCCTGCCGTTTTTCGAATAAGACGGTTTTGATTCGTCTAGAGCATCGCTTTGGGCAGTGTTTTTGATATCTAAAGGTGCGAAGACCCGAGGCATGATCCCAGCTTCGCGGCGTGCACGAAGCCGTCCCTTGCCGGTGGCCGGACAGCCGCCAATATCACTGTTTGGACGCTATGGGTCGGCGTGTGCAGAATGGGTGGAAGACGTATTCTGTGACGGCAGCTCGCTGGTATCGGTTTGCGCTTCGCGAAGGCTGCCGAGCCATCGGCAGGTCACGTAAAATACCGGCGTTAGCAAGAGGCCAAACGCTGTGACCCCAAGCATTCCGAAGAACACGGCCGTACCGAGCGCTTGACGCATTTCGGCGCCGGCGCCGCTGGCAATTACCAAAGGCACGACGCCGAAGATAAAGGCGAACGACGTCATCAGGATCGGCCGCAGGCGCAAGCGAGCGGCTTCAATGGCCGCTTCTATCCGGGACATGCCTTTGTCCTCAGCTTGCTTGGCAAACTCAACAATCAGGATGGCGTTCTTTGACGCCAAGCCAACCAGCACGACCAAGCCGATTTGCGTTAGGATGTTGTTGTCCATACCGCGCAGCATCACCCCCGAGATGGCGGCGAGCAGACACATGGGCACAATGAGGATGACGGCCAGCGGCAGAAGCCAGCTCTCGTACAAGGCCGCAAGAACCAGAAAGACCATCGCCACAGCCATAACGAAAACGAAGATGGCCGTCCCGCCCACCGACTTTTCCTGCAGAGCCAGCTCCGTCCATTCATAGGCGAAGCCGTCCGGAAGCTGGTTGTCGAGAATGCCCTCCATCGCCGCAATTGCTTCACCGGTGGAGACGCCGGGCAGCGTTGCACCCTGCACGGCTGCAGCCGGATAGAGATTGTAGCGCGCGACCCGGTATGGTCCCGTGATGTCACCAAACGTAGCAACGGAACCGATCGGCATCATGCCGCCCTCGTTGGTCCGCGTGCGCAGATTCTTGACGTCGCGTGGTTCGTCCCGAAATTCGCCATCCGCTTGGGCAGTTACGCGATAGGTTCGGCCGAGGAAGTTGAAATCATTAATAAACGCGGACCCGAGATAAACCTCCAGGGTCTCGAAAATTAAGTCGGGTGTGACACCCAACTGCTCCGCCTTCACGCGATCAATGTCGACGAAGATCTTCGGAGTCGCCGTATTAAAAAGAGTGAAGACCCGTGCCAAACCATCCGTTTGATTGGCTGTCCCGGCGATGCTGTTTGCCGCGTCCTCCAACGCTTCCAGTCCGCGGCCGCGTCGATCCTGAACGTAGAGCTTCCAACCTCCAGCGTTGCCGATACCGCGTACCGGCGGCGGTGCCACAACGAAAATGAAGGCCTCTTTGATGGCAAACAATGAGCCCTGCACTTCCTGGAGGATTTGGTCCTGCGTCAGACCCAGTGCGCCAAGCTCGTCAAAATCTTTGAACGTGAAGAAAATTGCTCCGCTGTTCGGAGCATTTGTGAAGGTCGCACCGTTAAAGCCGGCGAAACCAGCGGTGTGCTCCGTGCCGGGGTGATCGAGGATGATGTCTGTCGCCCGTTGGACGACCGCGTCCGTCCGTGCCAGCGATGAGCCGGGTGGGAGCTGAATCACGGTGATTAAATAGCCCTGGTTCTGGTCCGGGATGAAGCCTGTCGGTGCGCGGTCAAACTGGTAGATTGTGCCCCACACCAAAGCGGTATAGCCCACCAGCACCAGGGCCGTGACGCGGAGCAGTCGGCGGATCAGCCACGCATAGCCAACTGATAGGGCGCCGAATGCCTTGTTGAACGCGGCACCGAACTTGACAAACGGCCAAGAGAGAGCGTGCGCGATCCGTCCGAAGGTGCCGCGGGGCTCCCTAGGGGCCCCATGCGGTCGGAGCAGGAGAGCGGCGAGTGCCGGCGACAACGTCAGCGACACGAGCACCGAAATCAGCGTGGCCGCGGCAATGGTGATCGCGAACTGCTGGAAAAATTGTCCAGAGATGCCCTCGATGAAGGCGGCCGGCACGAATACGGCCGAGAGCACAAGGCCGATGGCAATCAGTGCGCCAGAGACCTCCTCCATCGTTTTGTGCGCGGCCTCTCTGGGCGCGTAGCCCTCGGCCAGATAGCGCTCCACGTTCTCAACTACGACGATCGCATCGTCAACGACGATACCGATGGCAAGCACCAAGCCGAAGAGGCTCAAGTTATTCAATGAAAAGCCAAAAGCCGCCATCACTGCGAACGTTCCGATCAGGGAAACCGGAATGGCCAAAATCGGAATGATCGAGGCGCGTACGGACTGCAGGAACAGTACAACAACCAGGACGACCAAGCCGATCGCCTCGAAGATCGTGATGTAAACGTTGTCGACTGATTGCTCGATATAGGACGTCGGATTGTAGATAACGTCAAACGCAACGCCCGATGGGAAGCCTTTCGCCATGTCCTCCATGGCTTCCAGCACGGCTTCCGCGGTTGAAAGGGCATTGGAGCCGGGCCGCTGGAAGATTAGGATCGGTAACGCGACGTTGCGGTCCAGGTAACCAAGCGTCGAATAGTCCTGGGCGCCAAGCTCAACGCGTGCAATGTCGCGGACGCGGACTTGGGCGCCGTTGGGCGTCGTCTTGACGACGATGTTGGCGAATTGGGCCGGGTCGACCAGACGGCCCTGTGTCTCCACGGCAAGCTCATAAGCCGCCGGATCTGGTACCGGTAGCCGGTTGACCACGCCAGACGCGACTTGCACGTTGTTGGCGCGCAAGGCTGTCACAACTTCGCCAGCCGTCATCCCAAATCCAGCAACCCGGTCTGGATCAAGCCAAATCCGCATCGAATAAGCGCGTTCCGCAAACAGCGTTGCTTCGCCAACGCCATCGATGCGCGCCAGTCGGTCAATCACCTGAGTGCGCGCGAAGTTCGAAACGTAGAGCTGGTCTCGCGTTCCGTCGTCGGAATACATGTGGATGACCATCATGAGGTCCGGCGAGGACTTCCGCGTCGTGATGCCGAGCCGCCGTACTTGCTCCGGCAGCCGTGGCTCGGCGATGGCGACGCGGTTTTGCACCAGCACTTGGGCTTGATCGAGATCCGTGCCGAGGCGAAAGACCACGTTCATGCTTAGCTGACCATCGCCCGTGGTCTGGCTGACCATATAGAGCATGCCGTCTACACCGTTGATTTCCTGCTCAATCGGCGTGGCAACGGTGTCGGCGACCGTTTCAGCGGATGCCCCCGGATATGTCGCGGTGATCTGAATTGTCGGCGGCGAGATTTCTGGATACTGAGCAACGGGCAAACTGAAATAGGCAACGCCGCCGATCAACGTGATCAGGATCGAAATGACCGCGGCGAAGATCGGTCGGTCGACGAAGAAGTGGCCCATGATTTCCGAGTAACAGCCCGATGATCAGCGCGTTGCGGCCGCGGTGTCGCTTCCGCCGTCGGGAAAGTGGATCGTGGTTACCTGAGGCGCGACCTGACCGCCAGGGCGGGCGCGCTGGACACCAGCGACGATGATCTGTTCGGCTGGATCGAGACCGGAGCGAATGATCCGCAGACCGCGATAAAGCGGTCCCGGTTCCACGATCCGGGCCGCTACGACACCCTCGTCGTCCACTACCATGACCATTTTGCGATCTTGGTCGGATAGGATGGCATCGTCGGGAACCAGGAACGCCTCGTACTCGCCGGAGCCGATGAGACGTAGCCTCGCAAACAAGCCGGGCGTGAGCAGATCATCTGGGTTGTCGAACACGGCGCGACCGGTGATGGTGCCCGCATTGGGGTCGAGCTCGTTTGCGACAAAATCCATCCGTCCGCGATGGGGCCAACCCTCCTCGTCAATCAACCTGGCCTGCACCGGGTTCGGAGCAGATCGGGAGCTTGGCCGAGTGCCGTAGCGGGCGAGGCGGGAATATTTCAGGAAATCCGCTTCCGATGCCGTGAACACTAAGTGAATCGGGTCGTTGGAAACGAGCGTGGCCAGGACCGTCTCGCCCAAGGTTATAAGGTTCCCTTTGTCGACCCGGCTGTCCGAGATGCGCCCGTCGAATGGCGCCTTGATTTCGGTGAATTCGAGATTGAGGGCGGCTTCGCGCAGTTCGGCTTCGGCAATCACAACCTCGGCGTCGGCGCGAAGCTTGGTCGCACGCCGCTCATCAAGGGCGCTTTCAGCGATGTTCCGGTTGCGAACAAGCTGCTCTCCTCGCTGCAGCTCCGTCGTTGCCCGCGTTTGTTCGGCCTGAGCAGCCTGCAGTTCGCCAAGGGCCCGTTCATAAGCCGCTTCGAAGGGACGTCGGTCGATCAAGAACAGCGTGTCACCCGTACTCACCAGGGCACCGTCCCGAAACTTAACCTCCTGAAGATATCCGGACACGCGTGCGCGCAACTCAACGCGCTGCACCGCTTCGAACCGGCCCGTGAACTCATCCCAGTCCACCACCCGTTCGACGAGCGGTTTTGCCACATCCACTGGCATCGGTCCCTGCTGCGCGCTAACGGACGCGGACGCGAGCAAAGCGACCGCGCCGATCATTGCGAACAACGCTCGCAAAGGAGTTCTAACCATGGATTTGATCACCGGGGTTGGCAGAATCATCAAACCCAGGATATGAGCTTGGTAAAGGCGAACAACAAGGCCGCCGCTGGCCCGCGGCGCCGATGAATGATTTTGCTGTTCATTGGCACTCTAAAGCCCAATGCGCCGCATGGAACCTATCCTGGGATATAAACTGGGTGGGTTTGGTAGCGCGTCCAGTGATTCCAGATGGGTGCCAGCGTCCCATCACCCTGATTCACTTACCTCGGTGGCCTGCCGTGCCACGGGCGTGAAGCAAGCGCTCTACTCCGCCAACGTCGGTAACGGGGAGGGGAAGCGGACCCAGGACTTTGGCCGCTCGCGCGACGATCGAACGAACCACGAAGATACCGTGCAGGGCGGTTCGAAGTTCGGAGAGCTGGCGCCCCTACGGGGACTCGAACCCCGGTTTCAGGACTGAGAATCCCGCGTCCTAGGCCGCTAGACGATAGGGGCGTTGCCACTACAAAGAGCCAACTTCGTTTTGGTAGGAATGACATTAATAAGGCAGCGCCGAGTAGATTGCCAACTTAGCGGTTCGCGCGATCGGCCTCAAGCCTTCGTAGCCAATGCTATGCCCGTCGCACGGGACGAACATAGCATTTCTTAGGGTATCGTACTATCGACATACGACCGAAGGCAATCTTTCCAATCGACTAGCGCGACAGCGCCGCTTCGCACGATCATTGAGATCGTGCCAACGATGAGTGCAAACGCCGTCATGGGCGATTGGTCTTAACCGGTTCGGGGCGGCATGGCGGTTCGTAGAAAGTACGGCCCCCCATCGTCAATACGGCGTCTTGCAAACTCGACTATCAGAATAGCGTTCTTGGCCAAAAGCCCAGTCAGGATCGTAAGACCAATTCGCGCATAAATGTGGACGGGCTTGCCGGCGACCCACGGAGCCAGGTGGCAGCCTACTGCCATAGGCACGCCGAGGACACTGTATCCGGCTGCGTCAGCCGGAAATTGGTGAACCGGAGGCACGGTTGGCGCTTGCAACAATCCGGATATCCGCCTCAGCGTCCGGCACGTCACCATCCCGCAACCGGGTGCGCGTTGGATCCGTGACTGTTTGGGCAGAGGCTTCACCAAGACGAACAAGCTCGCGAGCAAACGGTTCCAGAACCTGTGTGCGCCATTTAGGCGAATTAACGTACGCACTCGCTTCATGGCTGACGAGAATTTCCTCATACGTCTTGCTGTGCGGGGGGGTATTATTGTAATTTCTTGCAATTCCTTCGAGCGATTCCTGAAGTAACGACAGTGATAGTGTCGCGCGGCGATAGCGGTGCTCGTCAAAATCGAAATGAGCCATCAGTAATTTGGCAGCAGCATCACCATAGGCTGCAATTTTATCAACTTCTTTTGCATCCATGTTGAGATTCATGCCTCCTTGCTCGGATGAAAGCCGAATCTGTACAATTCGTTCAGCGTACCCGGTCAATAAGCTCTGTAATGTATCCTGCCAATCTTTCGCGCTGTTCACAATTGACATAACAAAGCTAAGGACACCGTCCACCGCTTGGACAGGCAAATGGTCACTCGAGCCCCCATCAGCACGCAACCCGATCCGCTCTTTGCCATGACGCTCTTGACTATATTCGGTGAGGGTGATGCCAAATGTCGGGCGCCGAGGTAGCAAAACGTCAAAAAAGTGAATTGGAAAATTGCTCGAAATTCCCCCATCGGAAAATAAACAACGTTTAAGTTGCTTTTGTTCTTGCTCCAGACCTGGGGTAGCTTTGAGAAGTGTCTTGTCCAAACGATACAAGGGTACTGCGGAAATTAAACCCGGAAAGCTCAGACTCATCCGTGCTACCAACAAAACTGGAAATGCTGAACTGACCGGTAACTCATATAGGTCCGTAAGGCCATATTCATTTGGGATCCCATGTGGGCCGCTCGGTGCTGCATCAACCAAGTAATTTACAATTTCGGCTGGAAAAATATGAGAAAATTCACTTTTGCTGAAAAGATGGTTAGCAACGGAAAAAGGAAGCTGATAAGGTCTTTGGGTCGACAAATCAGTTGTGATACTTGCTAACTCAATCCCGACGCTACGTAAATCTCCTATGAGGAGTGGCTTTTTCCGTATATCTACATTTCCGGCTATTGTTTCGATGGTGCTGTGCATCCAATCCGTAAGTGCAAGTCTATCCTGACCATTTTGGGTCAGTCCCGTACACAAACCGAAATAATTTTTGCGTAGATCGTGGAAAGCCATTCTATAAAGTCGTCTGGCAATCACGATCGCGCTTAAAAGGGTGCCAAAAAAAATTCCGAAAACCGCCGCTATTGGAAAAGCCAATAGGAGCCACCAACTTGTATTAAAAATCGTAAGTATACTAAAAAATACTAGCGTAGCAAATAGGGCGTATATTGTTACAATAGTATTATTGTATTCCTCGAATATTCCGTAAACCAATGATAGTATTTTATTTTTTTGCGTGTTTGAGTAAATGATATGTTGAAAAATTCTAAATAAGGGAGAAACGCTAGGGCTAGGTTGAAATAAACTTAAAATATCTCCCCCTATATCCTTAGGAATGTGGTCTATTATATCAAATCCTTCCATTGAAGACTTTTTTTCATTGGTCTGTCGTCTATATTCAGCGGCGGATGCGATGGCTGCGCCAATCGCCCCCGCAGATGAACCACCAATACTCTTTAATCTATATTTTCTTGCCAGGGTCGTTATAGCCTTAGGGTAGACAACGCCCGATGTGATTCCACCTTTCATTATGAGGTCGCATTCAGGCATTAGGGCAACTGTATTTATCATTGTGTTTTTATCAGCCATAATTTTCTCCAAAAATAGACTGCATATAGGTATTATTATCTATAATAAAATTGTTCAAAGTGGCTAATATAAGATAGACAACTTATGGTTATTGTTGAAATTTTCCATATAAAATAATGTAAAAAGCTCTATTCTATTATAGAAGGCCCAATCGACGAAAACTAGCTTCGCTCTCTCGTGTAATAATAACGTGATCGTGAAGTACGACGTTCACCGCACTAAGGGCTTTTTTAATTTGTGCTGTCATGCTAATATCGCCGGTTGAAGGTTCAGGCATGTTGCTCGGGTGGTTGTGTACCAGGATTATAGCACTCGCATCCAAGATAAGTGCACGCTTAACGACTTCGCGAGGATAACACGGAGTATGATCAATTGTCCCCTCGCTTTGCATCTCGTCTGCTAGAAGGGCGTTGCGGCGATCAAGAAAGAGGACTCGTAGTTGCTCTACTTTGCTGTGAGCCATTGACGCACGTAGATATACGATTAGCTTCTCCCAGTTTTTGATTATTGGTTGGGATACAATTTCCTGACGAGCTAAGTGTGCTGCGACGCCTCGAACTGCTCGGAAAGCGTTCACTATGTCCTCATCTATCGGACCTAAATCTTGTAGTTGATATAACTCCGCATTAAAGACTCCAGCTAGTGTGTGAAAACGATCAAGTAACCGAGCGGCAAGATCTTTACAGTCTTTTATGCGGCCGGTCGTATACAAGACCATTTCGACAAATTCCTGGTCGGGCATTGTTCGTCCAGCCTCGGCGTAGGATAGAAAGCTGTACCAAAGATCGTTGCGGCGCGTTCTTCTTTGCCCTAGTGTAAAAGCAAAACGCGGGAGGTGGCGCCGATGATCTACTGAAAAAGATAGCTGCGCTACATCTGAAACCGTATTTTCGTGATCAGAACTGTTAGGAATTTCATAGTCGAAGTTGTCATCGGCACGTGGTTTCGAAGTGATTTCACCCGAAACTGAAGACAGTTGTGTGTACGGGAGGGGGTATTCGAAGTTTGGCGGGTTACTCAAATCATTTGGCTTTGGCAATTCTTGGGGAACGGTTGGTTTTTTTTCCATGGTCGTCGACCCTCTGAAGACAAGCCGCTATTAACTCAATGGGCCTCAGATAAGCGCTTGGTTGGCCGTGGTTCAGCCCCGGAGGGCAGGCACTCCTATGGAGCGAACGAACAGCATATTGCGCACGGAGAACCTCAGTCTCCTAAGCCCTATTCAACCATCATGATGCCCATATGAAACCCATTTGCAACCTAAATTTACCCCATAAAGGGCACAGGAAGTGGAGCGCCGAGCCGTCTCGCTCTGATCTCCGACTGTTCAAACCGCTGCGGAAGAGGCGGTGCTACGGCTTGCTCGAAGACGGCCGTTTGGGGCGGAATGTCACGAAGCGTGTGGTGATCAGCGCTTCTGGCCGCCAACCGGGCCAACTCTTGACATGCAGGAGGTTTCGAAGGGGGGTTTTGACAACGATCAGTAGGAAGGCAATCGACAGTAAACACCATACAGCGGGAAACTCGTTGGGGTTGTCCGTGAGCAGGCGAGCGAGTAAAGGACCAAAGATGATGTGGTAAAGATTAATGCGCCAAGAGCCGTAAAGAAAGGGCATTAGGAACACGGTAAGTGAGTACGTAAAAAAACCAGCATCAAGCACTGGAATCCCCGAGGTGATGCTCCCAATAGAGTTATAGGGAACTTCCCAAGCAATGTGCCAATCGCCGGAGACCGAACATAGTTGCTGTGAACACAAGACTTTCCCTATCGTGCACGACCCAGCCCAATCAAACGGATAAATCTGCACGAGCATGAATATACTTGAAATTCCACACAGCGTGTATACATAAAATTGTATCCGTTCTCTTATTTGATTTGGTATAAAATGCATAAAAAGCCAGTTCGCAAAAAATGGTTGAAAGCAAATATGAAGATAACCTAAGTAGGTTGCGACATGGTTGGCGGGTGAGCTGCAATCATCTATTACAAAGTAAGTATATGCTTGAAGCGCTTCCATCAATGAGAAATAAGCGAGAGTCCCCCATAGCGGCATCGGGTCTTTTCGAGCGCAGGAGTAAGCCGTTGTAGCAAAACCGATGGATGCGAGTGCCAATGAGGCTTCACCACTCCAACACATAACCTGCTCTCCTGATTGATAGATGAAGTAGAGAGAGTGAAATGGCCACTCATTGGGCGGGAGATAACGGTCGTTGAGTACGGGTCAAGCCTGGATTGACCGATTATTTTCCACCTGCCGATGTGCGTTAGTGCCAGAGGATTTGGGAGCCATAAACACGGCGTATCGACTCTGGTAGGGACTACGGTGAGTATCATGCGTCAACCGGCTGCCGTGTTTGCACCGACCGTCGGAAATCGATGTCGTGACCGAAGCCGCCCCAAGTCGCACGAATCATGAACGAGAACAGAGCGCGCCACCTCGAGAAGCAAACACAACCGTGTGGATCGGCATGCAA
>CAZUDB010000019.1:38195-52507 GCA_964619055.1 uncultured Rhodospirillaceae bacterium | reverse complement strand
TAATCAACAAACCGAAAACATCGATCATTAACAACAGCCGCGCGGATTACATCGCATGTCGCAGCGGGGAGGCAGCACGGACCGGGACTAAAGCCGATCCGTGCTTTTCGTGTATCGAATTAGTAGCGATAATGTTCAGGCTTGAATGGCCCGCTCTCCGTAACGCCGATGTATTGAGCTTGTTCAGAAGACAGTTTGGTAAGCTTGGCGCCCAACTGATCTAAATGAAGTCGCGCCACTCGTTCATCGAGATGCTTCGGAAGTACGTAGACATCCGTCTTATATTCACTGCTCTTTGTCCAAAGCTCAATCTGTGCCAGCACCTGGTTTGTAAAGCTAGCCGACATGACAAAACTTGGGTGACCCGTAGCATTACCGAGGTTTAGCAGGCGACCTTCCGATAGCAATATCATTCGCTTTCCATCAGGAAATTCGATTAGATCGACTTGCGGTTTCACGTTTTGCCATTTGAAGTTCTTTAGCGCTGCGACTTGAATTTCATTATCAAAATGGCCGATATTGCCGATAATTGCCATATCCTTAAATTGGCGCATGTGATCCAACGTAACAACATCACGATTTCCGGTGGCGGTAATAACGATATCAGCCGTCGGAGCAGCTTCCTCCAGCGTTACGACCTCAAATCCGTCCATTAGCGCTTGAAGAGCACAAATTGGGTCAACTTCGGTTACTTTGACTCTGGCGCCTGCGCCGCGCAACGACTGTGCGGACCCTTTGCCAACATCACCGTAGCCACAAACGACCGCGATTTTACCCGCCATCATGACGTCCGTAGCACGGCGAATGCCGTCAACGAGACTCTCCCGACAGCCGTACTTGTTGTCGAATTTCGATTTTGTGACCGAATCGTTGACGTTGATTGCGGGAAATGGCAGTTGTCCTTGAGATTTCAATTGATAAAGCCGATTGACGCCAGTTGTCGTCTCCTCAGTCACCCCCTGAATGGTCGACCGGGCCCGCGTAAACCAGCCGGGTGATTGCGCCATCCGCCACTTGATACGATCAAAGAGACAGGTTTCCTCTTCCGAACTAGGATTGTTCAACTCCACTTCGCCGGCCTCCGCCCGGGCGCCGAGCAGGATGTACAGGGTTGCATCACCCCCGTCGTCCAGGATCATGTTGGCGGTTTCACCGTCCGGCCAATGAAAAATCCGGTCCGCATAGTCCCAGTATTCCTCCAGCGTTTCGCCCTTGACGGCGAACACTGGGATGCCGCGGGCCGCGATGGCCGCCGCTGCGTGATCCTGCGTAGAGAAAATATTGCAAGATGCCCAGCGAACGTCGGCGCCCAACTCCTGAAGGGTTTCGATCAAAACCGCGGTCTGAATGGTCATATGGAGAGAACCGGCGATACGGGCGCCACGCAGCGGCTTGGCCTTGCCGAACTCCTCTCGGCACGCCATCAGACCCGGCATTTCCGTCTCGGCGATCTTAATCTCCGTTCGGCCCCACTCGGCCAAGGCAATATCTTTGACAACAAAGTCTTTCTCGTCTGAACGAGTGTTGGATGCGGCTTCCATAGCGCGGCCTTTCCTTGTCAACATCGCTGCTGTTTGAGAGGTATGGCGGACGGGAAACCGCCCAAGATTGTGGATGTTGGCGTGATATAGCAGATGGCCGCCGCCATGTCCCGTCCGCGACGGGCCTAGAAGCATCCCAGCGACCAGATCATGACCCCGCGGATTGACGGTCATACTCGACGCGACATCAAGCGCTCACGCGACACGACATCAAAAGACACCGAGAGACCGAAGCCGATCGGCCCGTGACCGCCTCAGGGCCTGGGGCCTGATGTCCCCCGGCTGGTCAAGCGACACCGTTAGCGCCGTGGCCAAGTTTTTGAACGCGGCCCGAGGATCTCGATGGGCACCGCCTGGCGGTTCTGGCACCACCGCTGTCACGAGCCGTAGCGGCAGCAGGTCCGCCGACGTTCGGCGCAAGGCCTCAGACGCAACTTTCGCTTGGCCTCCGTCTCGCCAAAGATCGTTGGCCGCCGCCTCGGGTGCGACCAGCGACCAGGCGGCGTTTTCCAGCATGAGCACGGTCTCTGCGGCCATGACCGGCACGGAATGGCTTCCACTCACTTCACCAACGCAAACGCTCACGAGCCGCGCTGAAGTCGCAAGCAGCGCGCTAACATCCGCCGAGATCTCCTGTGGCTTCGGAACAACCATCGACTGCGGGGCCGATGCTACAATCCTTACCATGGGCAGCCGCCAGCTTTCGGCCAGACGAAGAAGACGCGACAACGAAATGGGCGGCGACTGGCCGATATCATCGGTGGCGACGAATACGGCGGAAAAACCGTTGACTCGCCCCAGCCTTACCTCCCCTCCAACAGGCGATCCATCACGGCTCGAAATCTCGGCGGGCTGCTCGGATTCGTTCCGATGGTCCGTTGACCGTATCGAAACCCGAGCACCGGGACCGAGTGGAATCGCCCCTTCGACCATATTTTGAACGTAATCCGTGGGACGCGGCCGATCGGGGTGGCGGGCCAGCTGCGTGCGTTGCCAAGCGGAAAGCTTGCGATACGTTTGCTCGATTGCGCGCTCCAGCCGAGCTTCCAGCCGCGAGACGTCGGCACCGGCCTTGGACCGCCCGGCGGTGACCGCGTCGCGCGCCTCTACGAGCCTAGCGTCCAACTCCGCAATCGGCTTCTCAAAGTCAAGATACGTGCGCACCGAAGTGATCCGTTGTGCCCCGCTCAATCATGCTTGCCCGATGGTTGGTATCGGGCCAGAGGGTGACCTTCGTGGACCAATGCTCGAAGGTGCTCGTCCAGAACATGCGTATAGATTTGGGTCGTGGCGATATCGGCGTGACCCAGCATCTGTTGCAGGCTGCGGAGATCGGCGCCGCGTGCCAACAAATGGCTTGCAAAGGAATGGCGAATTACGTGAGGGGAGACTCGCGACGGCGTAATGCCCGCATCCACCGCAATCTCTTTCAGAATCTGTCCAAATCGCGTCCGGGTCAAATGCCCCTGCCGGCTCGAGGATGGAAACAACCAGCCCACTCGCTGGCTGGAGCGCGCCTTCGGAAGAAAGGTCTCGCGGACCTCTGCGTAAGACGCCAGCGCGGCGATTGCCGGCGGCGTCAGCGGAACCATTCGTTCCTTTCCACCCTTACCGCGGACGACCAGCACCGACTGATCCCTAGCAATAGCGGACAACGGCAGGCCGACGAGCTCGGAAACGCGGAGGCCCGTCGCATATAGGATTTCAATAAGCGCGAGCCGACGCCGGCTGTCCGCGCCCTCACCCTTGGACGCCGCCGCAAGTAGACGATCAACCTCGTCTATGCTGAGCAGCTTTGGCAATGGCCGGGCCTGCCCCGGTCCGTCAACGGCTGCCGTGGGATCGTCACTACGGTGACCCTCGCCGCAAAGAAAACCCATATACTGGCGCAAGGCTGAGAGCTTGCGTGCGGCGGTACGCGACGACGCGCCGTTGGCGCTGAGATGGGACATGTAGCTCCGAATAACAGCGCTGTCCGACGTCATCGCCTGCGCCCCATTGGCGCTTGCAAAGGCTGCAAAATCCAAGAGATCACGACGATACGCGTCCAGCGTGTTGGCGGCTGCACCTCGCTCGGCCGCCATCATTTCGAGGAACGCCTCCAAGCTGTGCCCATGCACGTCCGACGTTACAGCAGCGTGCGATCGCCGCGTCACCCTTGAACTCCATCAACGTAATCTGGCATCAGCACTCCGGCCGTCCGCGGGAGACATCGACGATCGCGCTGTGACATCATTGCGCAAATCGATCACTCGGGACTTGTTTCTCGATAGACTGCACTGGAACGGGAAGTTCCCACATCGCCAGAATCGCGGCGCCAGCAAGTGCAGTGATGATTAGTATGCCGACGAGGAGACGAGTAATGGTTCTCACGCTGCTCCCTCAAAAAAACTCATGGCGACGCGCGCGGGCCCGGTATGCAGCATGGCTGAGCGGCATCCGGGAGGCCGCACGTGCCCATCAATGGTGAGCTTTCAGACGTTGGATATGCTGCCCCCCGGGACCGGGAAGGACGGCTTTACCAGCCCAAGACACGCTCACGTCGATGGTGGATTTCGACATTGGCATTTATGCGATACTGTACGGATGCAGCGCATCGCTTTCAATGGCCGGGCGCCCGACGGGCCTTTCGGTCCCAGATTGAAGGCATGGACGCGTTGCGAACAAGCGATGGGCAAGACAGAGACCAACATAAACAAAAACGACGTTCCTACGCCTGCGCGTCGGACGCAACAGGGCATCAGCACCTATCGTCCTTTGGTGCGCCCCATTGTGCTTATCGGCTTGATGGGAGCCGGAAAAACGAGTGTCGGACGATGCTTGGCGCGCCAGCTCAGCGTTGCGTTCATCGACACGGATGGAGAAATCGAACTGGCCGCGGGCCGTTCGATCCCCGATATTTTTCGCGACTTCGGCGAGGCCGCATTTCGTGACGGTGAACGGCGAGTCATTGCTCGGTTGTTGGAGGAATCACCGCGTGTGCTCGCCACCGGCGGTGGTGCCTACATGGATCCGACGACTCGTGATCTCATTCGCAATCGTGCGGTGGCCGTGTGGCTTCGCGCACCTTTAGATGTTCTCGACGAACGAACGCGGCGAAAAAGTCATCGGCCGTTGTTGTCAGCGGGAAACGGGCGTGAGACCCTGCAACGCCTGATCGATGCCCGCTATCCAGTATACGCCGAAGCAGACGTGATTGTTGACTCTCTGAGAGAACCGCTCGAAACGACGACTCAACGCGTTATTCAGGCCCTGAAAAGCCACAACTGCATCACACCTGATATCAATTTCTCAAGAACCAATGACCGATGAAAACCCGGCCGCCGCCGCGGCGTCACAAGTCGTTGGCGGCAACGCTGCTGCTGAGCATGCTTCCGAAGCCAGCGAAACTCTGCGAATCGAACTCGGCGAGCGCTCCTACGACATCATAGTCGGTGCGGGCCAACTGCGATCGCTCGGAACCCGTCTACAATCGCTGACGAACGCGTCCACGGCCATCGTCGTTTCGGACAGCAACGTTGCCCCGCTTTATCTGGGAATCGTCCTGGAGTCGCTGTCTGCTGCCGGCGTTCGCTCTTCGTCGATCGTGCTACCGGCCGGGGAGCGTACAAAGGACTTTTCACACCTTGAGCCGTTGTGTGAAGCGGTTCTGGCGACCGGAATTGATCGCCGAACCGTCCTCGTGGCGCTCGGTGGCGGCGTCATCGGTGATCTTGTTGGCTTCGCCGCCGGTGTTCTGTTGCGAGGCCTGCCCTACGTGCAAGTGCCGACCACGCTTCTGGCGCAAGTCGACAGCTCCGTCGGCGGAAAGACTGGTATCAACACAGCCCACGGCAAGAACCTCGTGGGCCTTTTCCACCAACCCTGCCTTGTTATCGCCGACACCGAGACGCTCAGTACGTTGAGTGACAGGGAATTGCGGGCCGGCTATGCTGAGGTGATCAAGTACGGCGCCCTTGGCGATGCCGATTTCTTTGCCTGGCTCGAATACAACGGCGCTGCCGTGCTGTCCGGCGATCCGGCAGCGCGAAGTCATACGATTCGGACATGCTGTGCCGCCAAAGCCGCCATTGTTGCCGCTGATGAGCGCGAGGCTGGACACCGCGCGCTGCTCAATCTGGGCCATACGTTTGGGCACGCCCTTGAGGCAGAAGCAGGATACGATGACTCCCTTCGCCACGGAGAAGCCGTAGCGGTAGGGATGGTGCTCGCGTTCGAGCTTTCTGTTCTTTTAGACCTGTGTTCTATCGAAGATGCGGTGCGCTTGGAACGCCACGTCGTGGGCGCGGGCTTGCCTACTCGAGTAAGTGAGGTGGTTCCCGCCACTACTACGGCGGAGTCGCTGCTGCAGCATATGTTCAAAGATAAGAAGGTGCGCCAAGGCGAGCTCGTGTTTGTTCTCGCCCGCGGTTTGGGTGACGCCTTCATCTACACGGGAGTTTCACAGTCCGACGTTCTCGCTGTTTTGTCCAAAGCAACGGAAACCTGACAAACGCTGATATCCGGCGTGACGAGCCGATAATTGGCTGGGAAGTTTCAAATGCTTCTAACAATCTGTGCCATTATTCTCCTGCTTTTATTTTCCGCGTTCTTTTCCGGCTCAGAGACCGCCTTGACGGCCGCGTCACGGCCGCTGATGCATCAGCGTGAACAAAACGGTGATGTGGGAGCTCGTGTCGTCAATCAGCTTCGCGAGCGAACAGATCGCCTGATTGGCGCAATTTTACTCGGAAACAACCTAGTCAACATTCTCGCTTCCGCGCTTGCGACCAGTGCGCTGATTACAATGTTCGGCGAAACAGGTGTTGTTTATGCCACACTTGGCATGACGTTCCTTGTCCTTGTTTTCGCCGAAATCTTACCGAAGACATACGCATATCGTCATGCCAACCAGATTGCTCCGGCGATCGCACCAGTCGTGCGGCTGCTGGTTTTGATGTTGTGGCCGTTCACCCTTTCGTTGCAGGCCATCGTCAATCTCGTGTTCCGGGTCTTTGGGAGTGATCGATCGGAAGCACAAGAGAATCAGCCCAGCGAAGAAGAGTTGCGGGGTGCGATCGAGCTCCATGCCGATGCCAAGAACGGAGCAGGAAGCACGGTCCGCACCGAGCGCGCGATGCTGCGCAGCATCCTTGACCTGAACGACGTCGAGGTCGGCGAGGTGATGGTCCACCGCAAGAACGTGAATACGATCAATGCGGACCTACCGCCTGAGACGATCGTCGCCGAGGTTCTCGCCAGCACGTTTACAAGAATTCCCCTGTGGCGGGGCGAACCCGACAACATCGTGGGCGTCATTCATGCCAAAGCACTTTTGCGTGCGATCCGCAATGATAACGTTTCCCTGGACGCACTCGATGTAACGGAGTTGTCCGCGCAACCTTGGTATGTGCCGGATTCGACAACGTTGATCGCCCAGCTTCAAGCCTTTCGTCGACGGCGTGAGCACATGGCGATCGTCGTTGACGAGTACGGGACCTACCGAGGGATCGTGACTCTGGAGGATATCCTGGAGGAAATCGTCGGCGATATTGCCGATGAATATGACGAGCCGGCATCGGGCGTTCTGCGCCAAGCCGATGGCAGCTACATCGTTGACGGCAGCGTTACGATCCGTGACCTTAATCGCCGCTTTGATTGGAACTTGCCGGACGAAGATGCAGCCACTCTTGCAGGCTTGGTGCTCCATGAGGCCCGGCGCATTCCGGAGGTTGGACAAGCCTTTTTGTTTCATGGCAAGCGTTATGAAATTCTCCGTCGTCAACGCAATCAGATTACGTCGATCCGCGTGACGCCGTCGGCTAAACCACCGGGCGACGACAACAGAAGCGGGTCATGACGTTCGCGTCGCAAGAAAACTCTCTGCCTCGGAGCGAACCATGAAGGCTTGTCCAACCGTGCGCCATCGTCTCGTGATCGGTGCGGTGTCCGCGTGGGACTGAGCACCCCAACCGCCCGAAATCGGATCCACGACCGCGAAATCCGCTGTCGCGGGTTTCGCCGGGAGGACGGCCTTTGGGACATAGAAGCGACCCTGGAGGACACAAAAACCTATTCGTTTGCCAATCATGATCGCGGCGCCATTAATGCTGGAGACCCGATCCACCGCATGGCAATCCGCTTGACGGTGGATGACGACATGGTGGTCCACAAGGCGGAAGCGGCGACGGACGCGGGACCGTTCTCCATATGCGGTAATATCACGCCAGTCTTTTCAGAACTAACGGGACTGACCATCGGACCCGGTTGGCGAAAAGCTGTGTCGGAGCGTATGGCCGGGGTCCGGGGGTGTACCCATTTGACGGAGCTGCTATTGGGCCCCGTAACAACGACGGCGTTCCAAACCGTCGCGGCATCACGAGCCCGCCGCCACGGCAATGATGAGGCAAGCGTTGGCCGAAAGCCGCCGCTGATCGATACGTGTCATGCCTTCGCCGCAACCGGCCCCGTCGTCCAAAGGCAATGGCCCGCGTTTCACGTGAAAAACCGGCAGCGTGGTCCGGCCTAATCCTCTTCGGGCGCTAGGGTTGTCAACTGCAGAGCATGGACCCTGTCTCGAAACTCGTCAGCGAGCATACGATTGACCATCCGGTGGCGCTCAAGGTGCGACCGTCCAGTAAACGCGGGGGCAACGATCTCGACGCGAAAGTGGGTCTCGCCGCCTGGCAAAGCCCCTGCATGGCCGGCGTGACGATGGGACTCGTCAATCACGGATAAACGACTTGGTGAAAGCCCAGCCCGCAGCTTGGCGTTGATCCGCTCGGCCATTCCCATGCTGTTCCCTCTCCGTTTACTTTTTACTGACGTGCAAAGTGTTAGCTGGGGCTAACCGGGCAATTTCGTCAAGGGTCAACCCTTGCTACAACGTGGCAAACATGCGGCCGTTTGCTTGCTTCCCATTCGGTGAACGACCATAGTTGAGACCATGAGGCGCGCACCAATACCCGATCTCGACACGGCCAGGACGCACAACGCGACATCGTCATGCGAATGGCCCGGCTGCGACAGCGAAGCTGCTTACCCGGCTCCGTGGTCCCGTCGTGAGTTACGGCGATATCGGTGGTTTTGCCTTGAACACGTTCGCCAGTACAACGCGTCCTGGAACTACTATGCAGGTATGGACGAAGGACAAGTGGAGGCGGACCTGCGGTTTGACGTGGTATGGCAGCGCCGGACCTGGCGGTTTGGCTCGAAGCGTGATGCCCGTTCGAAGATTCAAGATGCTTTCGGATTCTGTAATGGCGACCAGGAGTCTGAACCACCACCCGCCCCGCGAGCCGAGACTGCGGCCATGAGCGTCTTAGATCTGCAGCCGCCAGTCACGATTGCGATAGTAAAAGCGCGCTACAAGGAACTGGTCAAACGTCACCATCCGGACGCCAACGGAGGTGACAAGGCGGCCGAGGAGCGTTTCAAGCTCATCAGCGAGGCCTACAAAACCGTCATGGACAGCCTAACCACGGCGTGAAGGTCACGAAACCGATTATTACCAAGAGCCTTGTCCGTCCGGCTCTGCAGATCACCACGCGACACCTTATGTAATCGAGCAAGGACGATGAGGATCAGATTAATATGACCAACCTGGGCTCGAGTTCCGCGGGAGAAGCAGATCACCGCCTGACCGCGCCAGACATCCGGCTTTCCGTACGCCAGACGTTTGGCCTTGACAGCGATATGGACGTACCGGCGTTCAGTCACGCCACCGACCACGTTCCCGCGCTTGACGACTCCTATCGGTTTGATCACGACACGACACTCGCGATCCTTGCAGGCTTTGCCTACAACCGTCGCGTGTTGATCCAAGGCTACCACGGCACGGGCAAGTCCACACACATTGAGCAGGTCGCCGCCCGGCTGAATTGGCCCTGTATCCGGGTCAACCTGGATAGCCACATAAGCCGGATCGACCTTGTGGGCCGAGATGCAATCGTCATTCGTGACGGCCTGCAGATCACCGAGTTTCGCGAAGGGATTTTGCCGTGGGCGCTGCAAAACCCCACGGCTCTCGTCTTCGACGAGTATGACGCCGGGCGTCCTGACGTCATGTTCGTGATCCAGCGAGTGCTGGAGGTGGATGGCAAACTCACTCTACTCGACCAAAACCGGGTGATGCGGCCCCATGCCTGCTTTCGGCTGTTTGCGACGAGCAACACTGTCGGACTCGGCGACACCACCGGCCTTTACCACGGAACGCAGCAGATCAATCAGGGGCAAATGGACCGTTGGAACATAGTCGCCACCTTGAACTATCTTCCCAGTGAAGATGAGGAGGACATCGTCCTCGCTAAGGTTCCAGCGTATGCCAATTCGGCAGATCGCCGAACGGTACGGGCAATGGTTGAGTTGGCCGACCTAACCAGACGCGGATTCGTTGCCGGCGATATCTCGACAGTCATGTCACCACGGACGGTGATTACGTGGGCGGAGAACGCGCAGATATTTGGGGATGTCAGCACAGCATTTCGCTTAACATTCCTCAACAAGTGCGACGAACTGGAGCGCCCCATCGTCGCAGAATACTATCAACGTTGTTTCGGCGATGAATTGGCAGATTCAGCAATGCGATTGGTCACCGGATAAAACCTGAGCCTTTAAAGACCATGGCCAAGCGGGACGACACGGTCACACTGGTCAAGCGGGTAACGGCGGCGGCGGTGCGAGCCGTCGGACACCGCACAGACCTTGGCGTTGTTTATGCACCCGGTGCTGGAGATGTTCGCGGCGACCGCATTCGATTGCCCTCACCCACCATGCACATCTCGCCACTGGAGTTGTCAGTCTTGCGTGGCACCGGAGACGCGCTGGCTCTTCTAGTCCGTCACCACGACTCCGCGCTGCATGAACGCCGGTCTCCCATCGGTCGTCGAGCGCGTGAGGTCTTCGATGCCGTCGAACGGATGCGCGTTCAAGCGGTTGGCAGCCGCGATATGGCTGGGATCGCCGACAACCTGTCGGTGCTTCTCGAACAAACCTATCGAGGCCGCGGGTATTCCGATATTACAGAACGCGATCCATCCCATCTGGCCGATGCCGTTGCTCTGATCGTCCGGGAACGGCTGACGGGCGTCCCCGCTCCACAGGCGACGCTGCCGCTGGCCGATGCGTGGCGCGAGGTTTTAAGCGAACGATGCGCACCCCAGCTTCGCCAACTCTGTGAGACCGTGAACAATCAACGGGCCTTCGCGTCGGCCGCAGCGGAATTGGTCCACGCCCTTGAGCTGATAGATGACGATGACCCGTCGCTACGCGATGACAAAGAGGACGACGGAGAGGACGACGTCGAGCGCGAGGGCAATGACCGTGAGGACAGCGACGGCGCGACCCGCTCAGAGGGCATCGACGGTCAATCACAGAGCAAATTGGCCGCACAAGGGTCGGGGGCGCCCCAGGACGAAACTGACGACTCTCACGAAGGCGAAGCGGCAGAATCGCCCATTCCGGGAGAGGGCGGCACGTCGCCGGCTGGTCCTTCGGCTCGGCGCAATCGGCCTCCTGAAGATGACGACGTCGCGCCACCGGCCTATCGTGCGTTTACGGGCGGGTTCGACGAGATCATTGACGCCGACCATCTTTGCGAGGCCGAAGAACTCGTTCGGTTACGCGCCCAACTCGATCAGCAACTCGCCAATCTGGAAGGTGTGGTCAGCCGGCTGGCCAACCGGCTACAGCGCCGCCTGATGGCGCAACAACTGCGGGCTTGGGAGTTTGATCTCGAAGACGGACTGCTCGACGCCTCCCGACTCGCCCGCGTGGTCGCCGATCCGCTTCGTCCGCTCAGCTTCAAGCAGGAAAAGGAAACGAAGTTCCGCGACACGGTCGTGAGTTTGCTGATCGACAACTCGGGCTCGATGCGCGGCCGCCCAATCACGGTGGCCGCCATGAGCGCCGATATCCTGGCGCGCACGCTGGAACGATGTGGCGTGAAGGTTGAGATTCTTGGATTTACGACGAGGGCCTGGAAGGGCGGGCAAGCCCGCGAAAGCTGGGTGGAGTCTGGCAAACCGAAGAATCCTGGTCGGCTCAACGATTTGCGCCACATCATCTACAAGGAAGCGGATCAACCCTGGCGGCGAGCTCGGCGCAGTCTCGGCCTCATGCTGCGCGAGGGCCTCCTGAAAGAGAATATCGACGGCGAAGCGCTCGTTTGGGCACACCATCGGTTGATCGGTCGATCCGAACAGCGGCGTATTCTCATGGTCATCTCGGACGGCGCTCCGGTGGACGATGCGACATTATCGGCCAATCCGGGCAACTACCTCGAACGGCATTTACGCGACGTCATTTCGTGGATCGAGAACACCTCGCCCGTAGAATTGACGGCGATCGGCATCGGTCACGATGTAACCCGCTACTATCGCCGGGCCGTTACGTTGGTGGACGCCGAGGAGTTGGGCGGAACCATGATGCAGAACCTCGCCGAGCTGTTCGACGAAAGCCCACGACGCCAGACGGCGGCTCCAACCCGCCCGGCGGCGGCGACGGGACGACGTGCCGGTCGACCACGCTGATCAAGGCGTCATAAAGAACCGACGGTATGGGCTGCTTTCGCAACCTGAAGTCATGGAACAGGCCCTGACTGCCGCCAGGGCACTTGGACTGTCATGTCCCATTTGTGGTATTTTGTGCCTCGTTGCTCACGTGTTAGGAACGCTGGCTCGGGTCTGTCCACGCTAACCTGTTCTTTACAAACGCGCGTCACGGTCGGACGGTGATGGATCGCCGATCCTGGTTGATCGCATGTCCGAAGAGGGATTCATGAATAAGGCAATCATTGTCGGTGGATTGGCGGCCGTCGTGGCTGCGGCCGCAGCTGTTGGTGTTTTCTACGTGCCCGGCCAATTGCTGCGCTCTGAGATCGATGCCAGAATTGAACAACTTCCCGATAGCATAACGGCAAGCTATCGAAACTCTGACTATTCGCTCCTACAAGACGAGGCAACGATATCGGGTGTTACAATAGCAGCTGCCGACGGCTCTTGGGGACCTGTCACCATTGACAAGGTCGAGATCACCCTTCCAACGGTCGTCTTGACCGAAGTTAATCTTGTTTTAGATGGTAGCCCTTCAGGAAAGACCACCGTTTCAAGGCTAGAACTGACCAATCCAACGCTGGACTTCTTTGAACAGTTTGAGCAGGCGCGCGAGGACCCAGGCGCGTTCGACATGGCGACCAAGCTGCCTGTGGCCGATAAGATCGATGCATCAGGAGTTACTGTTGAAATTGCCTCCAATCAGGAGACGGGAACGACCGATATCCAATATAATCTGGCTCGGACCACGATCGATGGGCTTCGGGTCTACCCGGCCGCGCTCCTTCAATTCGATGGCGGCTCCTTCGCAATGGCCCTTGAGGGCATTAATGAAGAAATTGAAGAAACTCGTCCCGAAGGTGCTGAGCAAATGCTTGCGAAGGTCATCCACTTTTACGCCGCCATATATCTTGGGTTCGGTTATGATGCCGCGAATCTAGCCGAGATCGCCGTATCCGTCGCTGCCCCTCAGGTTCCTGAGGAGGAGTGGCCGTTCGAAACTGATCAGATTGGTATCACCTATGATCAATTCAGCGACTCTGGTTTTGATCGCGGCGTCTATAAGGGTTCGACAACAACTGGGATCACATACGATTTCGGCACAGCTGCTCAATGTAAGAACGACAAACTCTCCGTCAAACCGTTTGATGTTCGGGCCTTCGCAGAGAGAGCCCTCGCTAACCCGGAGCAATGGCCACCTCAGATCGATGACTTGAGGTTCGAAGGCTTTACGATGACGGACTTCGAGTGCGATATAGAAGCTGTCGGTCCCGTTCGCCTCGGCGCATTATCCTTCGGTAGCTTCAGATTTAAGGACAGCCTCCCGGTCGCCGGTCAATTTGCCGTGACCGATTTCACGCTGACAAGCAACTTGCTGGCTATGGCGGGTCCTGAAAATCCACTGGCCTATGTCGGACTGGATGACGCTACGATAAGCATCTCTGCCGCTTATGACTTTAAGGCTGAGGAGCAAAAACTTGTTATCAAGGATATTCTGCTAAAGGTCACGGAACTCGGTACGCTTAATTTCAAGACAACACTAATAGACGTTACGGCACTTGATGAGTCAATCCAAGGTGCAAAAATCGCGGATGCTCGCTTGGAATATACCGATGCGTCGTTGGTAGACCGATTACTTACAGCCTTTGCGCAGGAGCAAAATGCTGACCCAGCCGAGGTTCGCGATCATGTGCGGGCTTTGATCGTGCATCAAGCAACCGCACAGGAGGTCGATCCATCAATAACTCAACAGGTCGTCGATTTCCTTGAATCGCCGAAATCGCTGACGATCGAGCTGTTACCGCCGGTTCCGGTTTCGGTCGCGTTTTTCGAGGGCATTGACCTGGTTCCACCCTCGGTTTTGATCAAAACGCTCGGATTACAGGTGACCGCCAACAACTAGTGCGAAACGGCTCATCCCAATCGCGCCATGGTCCCCGTTTCAATGGTGGGTGGTTGACCGATATTTTCGGCTGGAAAGGATCAGCCCTTTGATCTTGTGTCCGACGCGCTTCGGGCGCATGCGCTTTCGCCAAACGCCCGGTCAGATTCGGCGATATGCCGAACCATCCATAGACGAAGGTAACGCGCCACGGCGAGGCATTCGACGGGCCCAAAAACACTGCCAATGCTGAAGGCAAAGTCCTCCGCATCGCGCAACAGTCGCTGATGCTCAAGGCCGTGCTCGATCCGACCTGGAAAATCGAGCGCGGCCATCATCCGCTCCTCATCTCGAAAATGC
>CAZUDB010000019.1:0-38095 GCA_964619055.1 uncultured Rhodospirillaceae bacterium | reverse complement strand
GTGCATCGCGAACTGACCGGACGCCGGAGTTGAAGGCATGGCCATGCCGTTGCAAGAACCCGACCATTCACGCGCGATCGCGCTACCCCCCCTGATCTTCTTGGCGGCGTTCGTGATCGGAATGGCCGCGGATCAAGTCCAGCCGCTGCCGATTATGCCCTTTGGACTTCAGTATGGTCTCGCTGCCGTCTTTGCCGCCGTTGCATTTTGTCTCGTTGTCTGGGCGGCGCCTGCGTTCCAGCGCCATGACACCAGCGTCCACGTGCACCGGCCGACGACGTGCCTGATTACGACGGGGGCCTACGCCCGATCGCGTAATCCACTGTATGTCGCCCTCAGCATGCTCTATATCGCGCTCGCCGTCGCTTATGACAGTGTTTGGGCGGTTGCCATGGCGCCCGTTGCGATCGCGGTTCTGCATTGGGGCGTTGTACTACGCGAAGAACGCTATCTGGATCGCAAATTTGGCGACGCGTACCGGCAGTATTGTCGCTCTGTACGGCGCTGGCTGTGAATATTGGCGAGGACAAAAAAATCATGAACTGGGAGCTTTACTTCGCATACGTCGTTGCCAGCGTGATCGTCCTCGCGGTTCCCGGTCCGACAATTCTCCTAGTCACCAATTATGCCATCAACTACGGCTGGCGGTCTGCATCGGCGACCGTGCTCGGCGTCACGCTCGGCGACCTAGCAGCGATGACTGCCTCGCTTTTGGGACTTGGTGCGCTGATGTCCACATCAGCGACGGCATTCACCGTGCTGAAGTGGATTGGAGCTGCCTATTTGATCTGGCTCGGCGTCAAGACTTGGCGGGCTAAACCGGCAAGCGCCAGCGACGTCGAGACCTCTCCGGCTTTCTCTCGGCGGGTAATTGGTTTGCACGCTTTTACGGTCACGGCATTAAATCCGAAAACGATCGGCTTTTTTGTAGCTTTCTTACCCCAGTTCATCGACCCGACAAGGGAAGGGGTGTCACAACTGCTGATCCTCGGGGGGACATTCCTGGTTCTCGCCGCAACCAACGCGGCCGCATATGCTGCGCTCGCGGCACGAGCACGGGCGCTGTTTCAGCAACCACAGCCTATCCGTTGGATCAACCGCATCAGCGGAGCAGTGCTTATCGCCGCCGGCTTCATGACCGCAATGATGCGCCGGTCGTGAACCATGCACGGCGGCAGCGCTCGCGACGAGCGATACTCGCTGCTACGATCGCGCGATTGTGTGTTGGCTGAACGGGAGAGACCGAAGCCGCTGCCCGGTCGCGCGAAACACGGCGTTAGCAACCGCGGGTCCAATCGGCGGCACGCCCGGCTCGCCGACGCCTGTGGGCGCCTCAGCGGATGGGACGATGTGGACTTCTACGACGGGCATATCATTGATCCGCAGCGGCTCATAGTCGTGGAAATTGGATTGTTCGACGTGCCCATCCACAAGCGTAATGGCGTTGCGCAAAGTTGCCCCCAGCCCGTAGCCGATGCCGCCTTCCATCTGCGCCCGGATGATATCAGGGTTGATGGGAAGTCCGCAATCGACGGCACACACAACCCGTTCGACCTTGAGCTCGCCACCATCATCGATGCGCACGTCGGCCACTTGCGCGACATACGAGTTAAACGACTCGTGGACTGAAATCCCTCGACTTACGCCTTCAGGCACCGGGCCGCCCCAACCAGCTTTTTCGGCGGCTAAGTCGAGCACGCCGAGATGACGCTTATGGCCCTTTAGGAGTTGACGTCGAAACTCGTATGCATCTGCTCCCAACTCTTCGGCCACTTCATCCAGAAAAGTCTCCACGGCATAAGCCGTATGGGTGCTGCCAACCGCGCGCCACCACAGCACCGGCACCCCTACGTCCACGGTGTGGAGATCAACGGTGATGTGGGGAATGTCATAAGGAAGGTTGTTGGCCCCTTCGACAGACGTCTGGTCAATGCCGTTGTGGACCAATGATCCTTCGAATGGTGTCCCTTTGAGGATCGATTGCCCGATGATGCGGTGTTGCCAAGCGACCAACACACCGCTGGCGTCCAAGCCAGCCCTAAGGCGGTGAACGTACATCGGCCGGTAACGGCCGCCTTGGATGTCATCCTCGCGGGTCCAAACCACCTTAACGGGCGCACGTCCGCCAATGGCCTTGGCCACGAAACAGGCTTCGGCAACCTGATCGGCATCAGGGGTAGCGCGCCGACCAAAACTACCTCCGGTGAGCATGGTGTGGATGGTGACCTGCTCAGCACTCAGTCCGAGAATATCCGCGGCCGTGAGCTGATCTACCGTCTGCAACTGGGAGCCCGTCCAAATGTCGCATCCGCCGTCCGTCAGCCGAATGACACAATTGAGCGGTTCCATGGGTGCGTGGGCCAAGTAAGGAAGCTCATAGTCTGCTTCCAAGACTTTGGCGGCCCCTTTAAACGCTGCGTCAACATCTCCCGCGGTCCGCGCAGCGAGGCCAGGTTTATCAGCCAAGGTCCGAAACTCGCTTAGGATGTCGGCGCTGCTGCGCATTTCGGACGCCCCGTCGTCCCATGTGACGACCAAGGCATCTCGCCCCAGCTTCGCCGCCCAGAAGCCATTGGCCACGATAGCCACACCACGGGGAGTTTCGACAACGTCCACCACCCCATCGACGGCCATGGTCTGGGTCGAGTCTACCGAAATGGCCCTCGCGCCGAAGCGCGGTGGGCGTGCCAACAGGGCGGTCAGCATTCCCGGGAGTTTGACATCCATAGTAAAAACCGCGCGGCCGCGGGTCTTCATCGAAGAATCGAGGCGCGGCAGGTCCTTGCCGATGAGCGCGAAATCCTTCGGATCCTTGAGGGTTACATCCGATGGCGGCTCAAGGGTGGCAGCAGCGTCCGCGAGCGCACCGAACCTTACTTCTCGACCCGATGAAGGGTGGCTCACGATACCGCCTGATATGACAATTTCGCCAGACGGAACTTGCCACTCGGCCGAGGCTGCGGATACCAGCATGGCGCGCGCGGCCGCACCGGCGCGCCGCATTTGCACGTAAGAGTTGGCAATGCTGGAGCTGCCGCCCGTCCCCTGGTAGGGACCCCAGTTCAAGTTGTTGTAAAGCTCCGCATCAGCCGGTGAGGATTCCGCGCGTACTTGAGACCAGTCGGCATCCAATTCCTCAGCAACAAGGGTGGCTAAACCCGTCCACGTACCCTGTCCAAATTCGATATGTTTGATCAACACCGTAACCGTGTCGTCAGGGGAAATCCGGACAAACGCGTTGGGATTGGGGTGGCCGGCGCTGCCGTCCTCAGGTGCGGCAGCACCCACGCGCGTCGCGGGTAATACAACCCCTAGCACAAGGCCGAGCCCGGAGGCAGCGCCGGCCTTAAGCACCAAACGCCTGCTCACGTCGGCGCTCGGCGCTATTGGTTCTTCGGCGGCTACTCTTCTTTGCAGTGACAATGGACCAGCCATGGCATCAGCCTCCCAGCTTTTCCGCCGCGGCATGGATCGCGGCCCGAACGCGCACGTACGTTGCACACCGGCAGACGTGCCCGGCCATGGCGATGTCCACGTCTTCATCCGTCGGCTTCGGTGTCTCGGACAGCAGCGCCACAGCTGCCATCACCTGCCCGGGCTGGCAGTAGCCGCATTGGACCACGTCCAGATCCTCCCATGCGGCGACAATAGCCTCTTCGGCCGGGCTCGTCGGCCGCTCGGCGACGTCCTCAATGGTCCGAATGTCCTGACCGGCCGTGTCCTCAATGGTGATTGAGCACGAAGGAATCGGCTGGCCGTCGAGATGCACCGTGCAAGCCCCGCAAAGCCCGATACCGCAACCGAACTTGGTTCCGGTTAGATCCAGCGATTCTCGCAGGACCCAAAGCAGTGGCGTATCGGCCGCAACGTTGATTGTTCGTTCCTCACCATTAACCGACAGCGTGTAGGCCATTTTTTTGGTCTCCACATGTTCCTTCAACACTCCCCCATGTGGGAAAGCCGGAAGTGGTTTCCAGGGCCGTTTTCCACCTTAATGCTCCTGTGAGGCGTGCCAGTTCGCGTCACTGTGACCGATGGCCGCCGCTGCTTTGCAGCGGGCAGGTCTGTATAGTCGGATCAATGGTTCAGAAACCGCCGATTGCCGCCGGTCCCGTTTGCCTGCCGGATGCTCCAACTCTGGTGGTTGGCGTTCGCACGGGAATCTGGCTTGAGGCCGGCTCCGAGCCGGAGCGCATCCACTTGGCAATGGCCGCCAACCGGATCAGCGCTGGAGTCTGCCCGCTTATCTGCCACGCAAAGGCTGTGGCCCGGCGTATCGGCACGCCTCCGTTTCGCGGATTCGATGTGCTTGAGTTGTTTGCCTTTGTCCGGCCAGCTCGGTTTTGCGTGCCTACCGTTCCGGGCCTGGCCGAGGCCCTGCTGCTCGCGCGACCGACTGACATTGAGGGCGAGGCACTGGCGCTGCGGTCCGCAGCCCGGGCGCTTCTCGCCGAGCTTCGAGCATCCCCTGGTGCCGACGCGCTTGGCATTGCCTGGAGCATGTTCGAAGCGGGTTGGGCGTGGGGCCAAGCGGTCTTGTCAGCTCTGAATTCGCCGGAGCATCCGAGTGAACGCGACCTTGGTCGGGGCCTTCGAGTCTGGACCCGACTGAAGGAATGGCACGATACACCGTCGCCGCCTCCGCCCGACTCCTGGCCCGTGGAGCCGGTGGAAGCGCGCGCACGCCTCGTTCAAATGCTTGGTGCCAAGGCCGAGCCTCGGCCACAGCAAACGCACTATGCGACGGACGTCTCATCGGCGTTCGCCCCCCGGGAGCGAGCGGGTGAGCCGCAGGTGGTTCTGGCCGAGGCCGGAACTGGTGTTGGCAAGACCCTTGGCTACCTGGCACCGGCCAGCATTTGGGCGGAGAAGAACCGGGCACCGGTCTGGGTATCGACGTTCACCCGCAATCTACAGCGGCAGATCGATGGTGAACTCGACCATTTGTTTCCCGAACTTGGCCGAAAACGCGCTAAAGTGGTGGTCCGGAAAGGTCGAGAGAACATCGTTTGTCTGCTGAATGTGGAGGAGGTACTCGCCACGCGCGGTGGACGCGGCAGTGTCGCCACCGTGGCGCTCGGCCTAGTCGCGCGTTGGATCACCGCGACTCGCGATGGCGACATGATTGGCGGCGACTTCCCGAGCTGGCTTACCGATCTACTCGGATCGGCAACGACCGTTGATCTTACGGATACACGCGGTGAGTGCATACATTCAGCGTGCAACCACTACCGTAGGTGTTTTATTGAGAAACAGGTTCGACGCGCGCGCAACGCGCAAATCGTCGTTGCAAATCACGCACTCGTCATGATCCAGGCCGCTATAGGCGGCGACGAAGCCCAGTTGCCGACCCGCTACATTTTTGATGAGGGCCACCATCTGTTTGATGCTGCGGACTCTGCTTTTTCGGCCAATTTGTCGGGGCGCGAGGTGTCGGAGCTTCGACGTTGGCTGATGGGCTCCGAGGACCGCCGGCGGGCCCGTAGCCGCGGACTGGCCTTGCGGGTTGGCGACCTCATCGGAGAGAACTCGAGTGCGGTGAAAGCCCTTGACGCGGCGCTGGTGGCGGCAAGGGCTCTGCCTGGCCCCGGTTGGCGGCGCCGGATTAGCGAGGATGGACCGATCGGCCCAGCCGAGGTTTTTTTGAGCCTGATCCGACAGCAAGTTTATGCGCGCGACCCGACTGACGAGCACGGTTACAGCCTCGAATGCTACGTTCAACCACCTTTGGGTGGCCTTGTGGCAGCGGCCGAGCGCCTTGAGCAGGCATTGCGCCACCTAGCAGAGCCTCTGCAGTCGCTGGTCCACGCCCTCGCCGCGCTGTTAGATGACAAAGCCAGCAAGCTGGACTCATCGGCACGTCAGCGCATCGACGCCACGCTTCGTGGTCTCGACCGCAGGGCTCTGCGCCCCATCTCCGCATGGCGAGCAATGCTGACCACGATCGATGGCGACGTGCCGGACTCTTTTGTGGATTGGCTCGGCGTTGACCGGTTCGACGGTCGCGACCTTGATGTGGGGCTGCACCGACACTGGCGGGACCCGACCGAGCCTTTCATGACGGCCGTGGCCGGTCATGCCCACGGCTTTGTGATTACGTCGGCAACACTAAAGGACGACACCGGCGATCCGTCAAAGGACTGGGCGGCTGCTGAAATGCGAACCGGCGCCCGCCACCTTCCCACCCCACCCAAGACTTCGTCGTTGGCATCACCGTTCGACCACGCTAACCGCACCCGCGTCATCATCGTCGACGATCTTCAACGGAACAGTCCCGACCGAATCGCCGCTGCCTTTCGCGTTCTCTTCGAAGCCTCGGGCGGGGGCGCGCTGGGGCTATTCACGGCCATCCAACGCCTGCGAGCCGTTCATCAACGCATCGCCGCGCCACTCGATGCGGCCGGGCTGCGGCTGTATGCCCAACACGTGGACGTCTTGGATGCGGGGACTTTGGTCGACATTTTTAGGGCGGATGAAGATGCCTGTCTGCTCGGGACGGATGCAATCCGGGACGGCGTCGACGTTCCTGGCCGTTCCCTTCGCTTGATCGTGTTTGACCGGGTTCCGTGGCCGAGGCCGACAATTCTGCACCGCGCGCGCCGCGATGCGTTTGGGAGCCGCGCCTATGATGAGCAATTGGTGCGTTGGAAGCTAAAGCAAGCCTATGGCCGGCTGATCCGACGCAGTAGCGATAAGGGCGTGTTCGTTGTTCTGGACCGAGCGCTGCCATCGCGCTTTCTCACCGCGTTTCCGGCAGACGTTTTGATCGAGCGCCTGGGCCTTGCCGACACCGTGGCTAAAACCAGACGGTTTTTGTCCACTGATCCGGCGAGCATGTCTTCCGACAGCGGAATCAGCGACGCAGCGGCGCGAGCGCCATAAATAGAAGCCCCACGACGAAGATTCCGACCGCCACCCATAGTAAAACGGGAGAGTATGCAGGTACGTCGGTCACGTTCGCGACGTCCGTCACGCGGGCGGCGAGTTGACCCCAGCTGCAGGCATCGGTCGTAAAGTAGAAGCACTCGCTCGCCTGCTTAACGTCACGCCCCAGAAACTGTTCAAAAAATGCATACCACCAGCCAACGGCACCGATAAACATCAGCACACCAAGTGTCATCATCGTCTTACCGATGCCGGACATCCCGTCGCTCACTCGTTTCTAATCGTCGGTCCCTGTTTGTAACTGCTTGTCGCCGACCCTGGTGTGCCAATTGTCCGGTTCGTGCGCTCACAAGCTGTCGCAGCGCAGGTAAAAGACAACGGAATCCATGGATTGTGCAAGCCCCTGCCGAAGGTGGCAACAGCCAGCGACGTCGGGGTTGACGGCGCTTCGCCAGTGGGCGTCAATGGCTGACGAAGTGCATAAACACAAACACGGTCCGCGAGGAACAATTCTCCGATCATGATCAGCCACCACGCCGCTTTGATTTACACGATGGTCTTGGTGTCCGCCGCCGACAGCGAGATGACCGATGCCGAGACACAGATGATCGGCGGCATCATCCGGGTGTTGCCCGTTTTCGCCGATTACGACCGCGACCTGATCGCTCAGACAGCCGCGAGCTGCGCCGACCTGTTGGACGATGAAGACGGGCTTTCCAAGACCTTGGATCTGGTCGAGGCCTCGCTACCCGAGCGTTTGCGTGAAACCGCATACGCGTTGGCCTGCGATGTGGCAGCAGCCGACGGCCGAATAATGCCGGAAGAAGCGCGAATGCTGGAGATGATCCGCAACACCCTCAGCATCGATCCACTCGCCGCAGCGGCGATTGAGCGAAGTGCCCGGGCGCGCTTTACCAAGGCCTAGTCGGCGCTCCTAAAGCGACATTGCCGCCGCCTCCCTCGCCCGCGGGATTCGGTGAGGGCTCAGAACGCCAGAGCCTACGGCCGAGTGGTAAATCGTGCGCGCTTGGCCGGCTCGCGAGATCGAGGCGCCTCGCTGTAGGCTTGAAGCCGTTCTCGGTCGACAATGGTGACTTGGCCACCGTTGACCACGACACCTTCGCGGCGCAGTACCGCCAATGCACGGGACAACGTTTCGGGACGCATGCCAAGGCGTTGCGCCACCAGGGACTTAGCGAACGGCAGCCCCACCGTTGCGGGCTCGCGGGACGGTGCACTCAAGCGAACGAGGAAATCAGCGAGCCGCTGTGGTGCCGACCTGACCTGCAAGTGCTCAATCCGCTCGACGAGATGGCGAAGGCGCAACGATAGCGATGCGAGCATTGCTACTGCGATGTTTGGATCACTGGCCAGAGACTTAATGAACGCCTTGCGACTGATTACGAGTGTGGTCACCCTGCCGACCGCTTCGGCACACACGGGAAACTGACCACTGGCAAAGACAGCGGCCTCCGCGAAAGTTTCGCCAGCCGCGACGACCGTCACAAGGGCTTGGTTGCCGTCTTCGGTCATGCGATAGAGCTTCACCCAACCGTCCAGCAGCACGTAGAATTGGTGGGCCTTGTCGCCCTGCAGGAAGAGGATCGCCCCGTCCTCGGCCTGACGAACGGTCGCACCTGACAGCAATGTCGGCACCACGTCGTCGGTGAGGCCTTGAAACAGGGGGACGGACCGCAGCAGGCTTAGAACTTTATCATTGATTTGGCCGATCTCAGCCTTTGGATCGTCGTCTGGATGCTCGTCCGTCAAAGAGCCATTCCCAGTGTCCTTTCGCGGTCTGCACGCCCGAGGTAACGAGAACATCGTGCAGCCGAGCAATGACGGCAATCGCTTTGCGTGCCTCGGACACAATCCGCCTGCTTTGCCTTGACCGCGGTCAATGCGGCATCACCCCTTCGGTTTAGAGTGCCATCGCGCAACCCCAGCCGGAGGCCGACTCCAATGTTCTGCTATCAATGTGAACAAACATCCCACGGCACAGGCTGCCGCACCCTCGGCGTCTGCGGGAAGACACCGGAAGTCGCAGCATTGCAGGACCGGCTCCTCCAGGCGACGAAGGACATCGCACGCGACGCCCATCGGGCCGGACAACTTGGTACGCGCGATGCAATAACGGATTCATTTGTCCTTGATGCATTGTTCACAACGGTGACGAATGTCAACTTCGACGCTGCCCGATTGGACGCGCTGCTGGATCAGGCGACGGTCGTGCACGGTCGAATCCGTGCCGTCCATGAGGCGGCGGCGCGTGAGGCTGGAACGGTGTTTGAGCTGGTCGACGCTGGAACGGCGATCGCTCCCGACCGGGCCGGGCGTGTCGCTGGGGGCGAAGCAGCGGGGATCCCGCAACGCATAGCGTCTCTCGGCGAGGATGTCGCAGGCCTTCAGGAATTGCTCACGTACGGCCTCAAAGGGGCAGCCGCCTATGCCAGCCATGCGAAGACGCTGGGCCGTGAAGACCCAAAAGTGTTTGCCTTTCTGCATGAAACACTCGACCTGCTGACACGAACGGATGTCACGGCCGAAGAGTTGCTTAAAGCCAACCTTCGTTGCGGGGAGATTGGTCTTCGCGTGCTGGAGATGCTCGACGGTGCGAACAGCGGAGCATATGGAACGCCGACGCCGACGCCCGTTCTCATGGGACACACGCCGGGCAAAGCCATCCTGGTTTCGGGCCACGATCTCGCCGACCTGGACGCCCTTCTGACTCAAACCGCGGACACCGGCATTAATGTCTACACGCACGGAGAGATGCTGCCGGCGCATGGCTATCCGGACTTGAAGCGGCACCCCCATCTGGTCGGCCATTATGGCGGCGCCTGGATGCGACAGCGCACCGAATTCGAGGACTTTCCCGGCGCTATTCTGATGACAACAAACTGCATCCAGAACCCGGCACCGAGTTATGCCGACCGCCTGTTCACAAGTGGCCTGGTGGCGTGGCCAGATGTACGTCATATTTCAGATCGGAACTTTCAGCCGGTCATTATCGCGGCGCTGGCGGCGCCCGGGTTTGCAAAGGCGTCGGTACCACGTCACCATGTGACCGGTTTCGGACACAACGCCGTGCTGTCGGTCGCGGAACCGATCTTGGATGCGGTGAAAAGCGGTGCGATCCGCCGGTTCGTGTTGATTGGCGGCTGTGATGGAGCGGAAGTCGGGCGTAATTACTACACGGAGCTTGCCGAACGTCTGCCGCTGGAAGCCATCATCCTGACCATGGGCTGCGGCAAGTTCCGAGTCCTGGGGCGCGAGTATGGCAAGGTTGCTGGATTGCCGCGCTTGCTAGATATGGGCCAGTGCAATGACTCGTTTTCGGCAATTAAGGTCGCTCAAACATTGGCGCAAGCATTCGGCGTCGGTGTTAACGATCTCCCACTCTCGCTGATTGTATCCTGGTACGAGCAAAAAGCGGTGCTGGTGTTGCTGACGCTGTTGCACCTGGGCATTCGCAACATCCGCCTTGGTCCAAAGCTCCCAGCATTTCTCACACCCGCCGTGCTTAACGTTCTGGTCGAGACCTTCGGCATCCGCCCAATCGCATCGGTGGACGCGGATTTGAAGGACATCATGGCTGCATAGCAACGTGGTTCCGGATTGAAGTTAGTGTCGTCGCTGGGTGCTTTCACTCTGCTGCAAACACTGTAAATCGGATCACGCCGGCGGCGCTGTTCGGTGTCCCCGTTGGCGTTGTGCTGGCTGGCGCTTCGCCGAGCACTATCCAGCCGTCGCCAAACAGTGTCAGGGTATCACGGCGCAGGAATGTGGACGAGTCGTTGCGCCCGACGATGAACGTGCCGTTAGTGCTGCGATCGGTGAGCACGAACTTGCCTCGCCGGGCCTCGATGGTGGCATGGCGCCTGGATGCCTGCAGGTGGGGAACAACCAGATCGCAGGATGGATCTCGGCCCAACACCACCGTTTGCCCATCTCGTTCGAGGAGCGTCTGTCGACCATCGATGCCAACGAGCACGAGCACGCTAGACTGGCGCCGAGACGAGCGCACGAACGCAGCATCGGCCACGAGTGTGCTTTGGCCTTCGTCACCCTCAGCGAAGACAGAATAGAGCGACACGGGCCGGCTTCGACCATCGACCATGCGTGTTTCCACAAAGCGGGCACTCGGCGGCGCTCCCGTTCGGCACAATTGGACGGTTTCTTCCGTGAGAAGAATCTCGGAAGGACGGGCGAGCGTCATCACGCGCGACGCCGTGTTGACGGCATCTCCAAAGACATCGCCATCCGTTTCGATGACCGGCCCGGAATGAACGCCCACCTTAATGCAAATTGGGCCTGACTGGAGCGATTTCTGCATATCGACGGCAGCGCGGCAGGCTTCCTCAGCGGACGGAAACGCGCCCAAAACACCATCCCCCGCTGTGCCAGCCAATCGACCACCATGACGATGCATGATCGACACCAGTGCCGCTCGCGTTTCGAGCACGAGTCGGCTTGCTTCGTTGTCGCCACGTGTTTCGTATAGCGCGACGCTGCCGCAAATGTCGGCGAACAACATCGTCTGAATTGACGATCCTTCCGCCATCCCTCCGCCTCGATGCTCTTCCCACCGCCGTTAGACTAGCGCGACGAGAAGGACGGGTCCAACGGCGTGCCTGTCCGTGCGGCTGAGCGAGGCGTGCCTTGACCAAAGGATCGTTCCTGCACACAACAAGATGGTCTTGGCTGATTGCCGGCACGGGACGCTGCCAGCAAGCATAGGTGATTCATGACCTTCGACCTCAACGCACTCATTCAGAACCGCTCCGACGATACGTATACCCTATTTGAGACCCATTTGAACGCCCAGCTTGTCGGCGTGCTCCGCACGCTCAAGTTCGACGTCAATTTTGTGCGCGGCGAAGGCGCGCATCTGTATGACGGATCCGGCACGCGCTATCTGGACCTGCTTAGCGGTTTTGGTGTTTTTGCTTGTGGACGCAGCCACCCGACGATTGTGGATGCCCTGCACCAAACACTTGATGCCCGCTTGGCCGGGCTTGTTCAGCTCAACATATCGCTGCTCGCCGGATTATTGGCCGAGCGGCTCAGCGCCCATATGCCGTGGCTCGAAAAGGCGTTCTTCTGCAATTCCGGAGCGGAAGCGGTGGAAGGCGCGGTCAAGTTTGCCCGCTATGCGACAGGGCGCAGTGGCGTGGTCTACTGCGACCATGCCTACCATGGTCTCACGTATGGGGCCTTGTCTCTGACGGCGGACGCCATGTTCCGCGACGGTTTTGGCCCCTTCGTGAGTGATTGCCAAGTGGTGCCGTTCAACGACCTATCCGCTTTAGATGCCGCGCTCGCCGGCAAACAAATCGCCGCCTTTATTGTCGAGCCGATCCAGGGCAAGGGCGTCAACATGCCGATGGATGGCTACCTCCAGGGTGCGGCAGAGATCTGCCGGCGGACGGGCACGGTCTTTATCGTCGATGAAATCCAAACCGGCTTGGGCCGCACGGGCAAGTTTCTGGCATCGGAACACTGGGGTGTGGAGCCCGATATCGTGACACTCGCCAAGTCGCTGTCAGGTGGCTTCGTGCCCGTGGGCGCAATCATGTGCCGCAAGGCGATCTTCAACGCCGTGTTCGACCGCATGGACCGCGCTGTTGTTCATGGCTCCACGTTTTCCAAGAATGACATGGCGATGGCGGCCGGTTTGGCGACCCTACTTGCCCTTGAAGAGGATCGCCTGGTTGAGCGCGCTGCAGACCTGGGCGAGCGATTGATCGGTGACCTGCGGCGCTCGATTGGCCAATCACCCTTTGTTGCGGAGGTGCGCGGTAAGGGCATGATGATCGGCATCGAGTTCAAGAGGCCAAGCCCGCTGAAACTCAAAGCAGCCTATCAGATGATTGAAAGCGCACGCAAAGGCCTGTTTTGTCAGTTGCTATTGGGACCGTTGTTCCGTGAACAGCACATTTTGGCGCAAGTCGCCGGAAGCGAACTGCCGGTCATCAAACTGTTGCCGCCGTTTGTGATCGACGAAACCGACAAAACCTGGATCATCGACGCCTTTCAGCACGTTCTTGCTGATGCGGAGCATCTCGGCGCCATCTGGGGTTACGGGCGGGCCTTGGTCGATGGCGCTATGAAGGCTCGGCGCTCAGGCGCGGCCTGATCCCGCTACACTGGTTTTTCTGCGGGACGGCTCAACACGCTCCAGCCCGCACCAAGCCGCCAGGCGACCAAAGCCGGTAATCCGAAGGCTAGCTCACGAACGCGCTTGATGAGAGACAGTGCCAGCGCTGCCTCCGGCGGAAGCCCTACCAACGCGCCCAACACCAGAAATGTGCCCTCCTGGACACCGAGAGCGCCCGGAACGAAGAAAGCCGTTGTGCGTACGGCCATGACGAGACTTTCCAGGATTAGCGCATCCACCAGACTGATAGGATGGCCAAGCGCCCAAGCCGCAAGCCACACCTCGCCGACGCCCAACAACCAACTGGCCAAATGCGCGGCGAATGACCACTGGAACTGAGCTCGGCGCCGATAGAGGCGACGCACGCACAGGTCCAATCGAACCGCCCATCCGGTAGCAGCCAAGAACCTGCCCCCAGCCCTCTGCTCGAGCCGCCGCGCCAATTGCAGAAGCAAGCCCGAGCGTTGAACCCAGAGAAACAGCGCGATGAGTGCCGAAAATGCGGCGAGGCCGATCAACAGATTGCCGGACGTCGAACGTGAGCCGTCCTTCAGCACTAACGCCAACACGCCGATCAAGGAAAAGATCAACTGCGAGAAGACGGACGTCGTTAGATCGACAACAATCGTGGCTCCAGCCAATGGTCCGCCGCCAGCAAACCTGCGGCCTGCTGCCTTTGCGAGCAAGTGGCCACGCAGGACATCGCCGCCCACTTGCGCAACGGGTAGCAGGGTGTTGACGGCCTCGCTGTACCAACGAAACCTCGTCAGGGTCCAAAACGATGGCCGACCAGGCCCTGGGATCAGGACTCGCCAGCCGAGAGCATCCACAGCCAGCGGAACCGCGTGCCACACCACCACCAACACGAGGCCCCAGCCGGCGGCGGCGATGGCTTGAGCCACGTCGGCAAAGCCGTACCAGCCGATCAGCAGGATCGCGACGCCTAGGCCTGCGGCCCACAGAACAGCGAGAGCCAGCCTCACCGGATGGGTCCGGACGCCGCACCCGATGGGCACTCAAGTCCATAACTCGCAATGATGTCGCCAAGACGAGCATCAACCCACGCGCGGGACAATCCGAATTCCGCCAGGGAGTAGCTGTGGTCGCTCCGATACCGGCGCGCCGTTCGACAGGCTGCCTGCAGCCGCTGGCGAAAAGCATCATCCAAGGGCAAGCCGAATTGCCGATAGATTGATTCCACAGCGGCCAGCGGATCTTCGATCAAGTCCGTGTAGCGCAGTCGAATATAGCGATCCTCCGTAAACAGATCGCGGGCATCATACATGGCGCGATACCAATCAACGGCAATCTCAGCATAGGCTTCCGTTTCTGGGGAAACCTTTGCGATCTCCGGCGAGAGAGCCTGCCACGACGGGTAGAAGGTGCTCAAGTGCGAGGGTATTGTTTCGTCCGGATGTCGAACCAGGTGAACAATTCGTGCATCAGGGAAAGTGGCGAGAAGCGTGTGAATCCGGCCGGGCGCACCGGTACTTTTAGCCAACAAAGTCCGACCATGCCCCTGCGCGTGAAGGTGTCGCTGAACCGTCGTCCGATAAAAACCCATCGCGCCAGCCCGAGTACGTGAGCCCATTCGATCCAGGAACGCAACCTGGGGCATCGTGTCGAAGAACGGGAACAAGAGGTACACAGCCTCGGTGACCAGCGTAAGGGTGAACAGGGCTTCATCTTCCTCCGGGCGGCCGAAGCCCATTTGGTGGCGGTTCTCCCAATCACCGAAGCAAAGCCGCTCGAACCGCCGGAGCGCCCAGCCGAGCGCCCCTCCCATGTAGCGGTCCACCTTCGCCAAAACCGAAAACAGGCGCGCGAACACAATCGCGGGGAGGATCATGTCGATGAGCCGAAAATGGACCATGCGTTCAGTGTCCAGGCTCATCAACCGATGGAGAAAAGTGGTCCCGCTTCTCGGGGGGGCGATGATAAAAATGGGGGCCTGCGGTACAACGCGTTGATAATCGCCATAAAGAACCCTGTCGGCGGCACGGCCTAAAGCAACCAGCGCGAGCACAATCGCGAAGGCAACGCTAACCAACACCACGGCCAAGAACCGGCGGATGCGAAATGGACGGCGGCGGACAACGGCGGTTATCCCCCGAACCAGGGTCGGCCAATGAACGTACACGGGTTGCGCTCTGTATCCGGTCTAGGGCGATCGGCCGGCTTTTTCTTGGTGAACGGTCACCCCGTTCTGTTTGATCTGCATTGATAGAGAGTGCTCCGTGTGCGGCTCGAATTGCTACGTGGCCGCCGCCGGCTGTGAGCCCGAGAACAGAGCATTCCGCCTGGGCGGCACTTCAAGCCGGACCATCCGCCGCCATCGCCACACCCGCTCCACAAGATACGTTATGTAGACCCCAGCAATCAAAACAGCGGTTTTGGCCGTGGACCAACCCAGAAATGTCGACATACGTCGAACGAAGACCAGGCCAACTTGTTTATAAACACTGGCCTCGGCCCGCGCATAATCCTTGAGGAGGGTTTCAATTTTCTGCCTGTGACCAGATTCACAAAGTTTAAGTAATTCTTCATGACAATAGTAGAGATGGTTGACCTCATCATTTGCGACCATCGTGAGACCTTTTTTTAGTTCCGAATCACCATCGAAGTAACGCCGCTGAAGCTCGATTTCTTCTGCGCTTCTCTGTTCAGTAACCCGGCTATGGGCCAAATATACGATGATGTCATCCACCGTCATCAGATCATCTCGGTACAAACGTTCATGCGCCAACCCAATGCCCAGACGTTCCAGCAACATGCAGTAATCAGCCTCCGGCGGTACATCACGCGCCGACAGTCCACGCTTCGCGAGTAACGCCGCGAAGAGCCGGCCATGCGTTGCCTCATCCTCACCATGGCGACGAATTTTAGCGGCCAGTTCAGGATCTGGCGTGAGATCGGCGATACGCTCGTTCTCCCATCCACCTTGGGCTTCGTTCTTGGCGGCAATGCTGAGAAGAAATGCGTACGCGTCATCGTTCGCTCGGATTTCTTCGAACAGACGTCGTGCTGAAAGCATAGGGCGATCGAGGTCCTCTTCGTCTGCAGGACATGTTGTAGGGTGCATGCCGTGTCAGTGTCGCAGCGCTTGCATGTCTATGGCAAATCACGTGTGCAAGCCGTCCAAAGGGTCAAGCGCCATGCGGCACCACGGCAAGTAAGGCAGTTGACAAAGGCGTGGCAATGATTTTTCTGGTTGCATCCGCGCAACCTCGGGCAACTGTGGTCATTCGACGCTAAGCTCGTCCCGGTGCTGCCGCAACAATTCGATGATCATGGCCGCAGTTTGCTCAATAGAACGATTTGTTACATCGATAACATCCCAGCCGTGACGTCGACACAGCATTTTTGCTTCCCGTACTTCACGACGAAGGCTCGCCTCTTCTGCGTAGGGCAAACCGTCGTCCTGACGAAGCGCACGCAGCCGCGCGGCCCGAACGGAGGCGAGGCGCGCCGGATCGATCGTTAGACCGACAACCAGAGCCTCCTTGTTCCGCCGCAGATCCGCCGGCAACGGGATGCCGGGAACCAGTGGAACGTTGGCGGCTTTGATCCCCTGTGAGGCCAGAAACATGCATGTCGGCGTTTTCGTCGCTCTGGATACGCCGACGAGAACGACGTCAGCGCCCCTCAGGTCATCAGCTGCTTGGCCATCATCATGGGCCAGCGTGAACTTCATCGCTTCAACCCGCCGGTAGTAGTCTTCGTCGATGACGTCGCGAACGCTTGTACGGTGTGTGACAGGCAGATCAAAATGGGTCGACATTTGGCGAACGATAGGATCCAGCGCAAACACGCACGGAACCCGCAGGTGTTCACAGCCTTGCTCCAATGCGGCACGAAGATCTGTCGCTGCAATACTGTGAAGTACAAAGCCCCCAGTCTCCGCGATTGATGCCAAAATCTGCGGCATCTGTGCTAAGCTTCGTGTGTACTTCCAAAGCGTCCGATTGGCTTTAACCCCGTCAAAGAGGGCACAAGCGTTACGAGCCAACATCTCAATCATCTCGCCAGAGGCGTGACTGACGAGATGAATGTGAATTTCCTGGTCCGTGGCAGGCATTGTGCGAAGACTTGACATGTGTTCAGTGATGGTGGCCGCCGTCGAGGCGGAGCACCGTGCCGTTAATCATAACATTCTTGATCACGTGGATAACCAACATCGCGAACTCGGCCGGATCTCCAAAACGATGGGGAAACGGGATCAGTTGTGCCAATCGGGAATCGACATTTCGTTCCATGGCGAACAACGTTGGAGTGCCGAATAAGCCCGGTGCGATACCTACGATGCGAATGCCAAGGGGGCCTAGTTCGCGAGCCGCCGGCAACATCATGCTGACGACGCCACCCTTAGAAGCGGCGTAGGCTGCCTCGCCCGATTGCCCTTCATAGGCCGATGTCGAGGCCGTTGAAATGATCACGCCACGCTCGCCATGTCCCACCGACGGAAGAGCTGCCATGTCGGCGGCTACAAGCCTGATCATGTTAAAGGTCGAGATCAGGTTGACCTCGACAAGCTGGCGAAAAACATCCAATGGCATGGGGGCAACGCCGTCCAGAATCTTCTGACTCAATCCGCGACCCGCACAATGGACAAGAATGCGTGCAGCGCCGTGGGCTTCTCTGGCTCGCTGAAGCGCTGCTTCCGTCGCCTTCGAGTCAGACACATCACAGGGTATTGCCAGACCATTGATTTCCGAGGCCACAAGCTGCAGGCGCGCCTCATCGATATCAATCAATGTGACCCGAGCCCCGGCCTCGGCGAGGAACCGGGCCGTCTCCGCCCCGAGTCCCGACGCCGCCCCGGTTACGACCGCCGCGGAGTCCCACAGATCCATCGAATGGCCTCATCTCCCAAAAGAAGGCCGCGGGCCGCACCTTCATGCCGCCGTTAAGCCCGAGAGTGTACGATCGGCGTTGCCCTTTTGCCTAGGCTGTAGATTCCGCGCTGTCGCTGTCTGCCACGGCTGCCCCTGGTTCCGATGACGCTTCCTATGCGGGCAGTGCTTGACCCGAGCCCGTGAACCGGAGCACGCGAGGCAGGGCGCGCTTAGCGCCACGACTGGTCACGGCTTACCCAGACGAAATTTGTAGTGTCAATGCGCTCTGCTCGAACGAAGGCGTTTGGCGTGGCCGAAAAACAGTCGCCCCGAAATAACCTGCACTCTGCCGTATTGCGGACAGCGTTTGCCGAGATCCTTTGTTGGTCGCAGAGTTTAGTGTTGATGGGTGCTTTAGGAGCGCTCGAAATCTTGAAATCTGGCCGGCTTTAATGCCTTTGAGAGACGTCGCTATCATGATGGATGGGCCTCGCGGGCCGTTCACATTTCGAGCTGGAGCGACCGGACGCTCTGAATGAGCCAACGGTATTCGAGACCAACCTCGTCTTCGGCCATGCCAAGCACGTTGCTGTGTTTTGGCGGACCGCGTCATTGTCACCTAAATTGCTCTGATGTATTCGTTTTTTTGATCCGCCCATTGCAACAGGCGGCGGCACGAGTCAGGAGGTCTGGATGTCAGTTTGGGTGAACAGGACGGTAGCTATGGTCGTCATGGCAGCGTTCGCGTTCGGTGCGGCCCTGGCGAACGACTTGGCGGCCGTCCCCGCTGTGGTACCGCTAACGCCGCAGGATCGAGCGAGCGTGTTGCAGGCGGACGCTACCGACCACCTGATGCAACTGCCTCGCGCGACGCCCTCATCGGAGAGCAGCCGGGCGCCGCGTCTGCCTCTGGCATTACGAGCCAATTTGGCAGCCTCCAACGCACGCGCCTGCATTGGCGACTCCTGCATCTATGCGACGGTGGCGGCGGCATTCGAACAGGTTATGGATAATGAGACCATTACCATTCTGCCAGGGCTTCATCGCGAGGGCGTAATTCTGCGCGCCAATGGTGTCACGATCCGCGGTGAACCCGGTGCACATTTGCATGGGACAGCCGCTCAAGGAAAAGCTGCGATTGTCATCAAAGGCCGCGATACAGTCATTGAAGACCTGGAGTGTTCCGGGATCACCGTGAAGGATCGCAATGGCGCCTGTATCCGCCTGGAGGCACCCAATTTGACACTACGGCGGGTTCATTTTCACGATAGTGAAATGGGCATCCTGACAGGAAACAAGTCTGGCGAAGTCCTTGTTGAAGATAGCGTGATCGAGAACAACGGTAAAAATGGCCGTGGTTACAGCCACAATGTCTATGTTGGTTCCGGAACATTGATCATTCGTAACAGCACTATCATCAGACCAAATGACCAGGGTCACAGCATTAAAAGCCGCGCCGCAAAAACGGTTGTTGAAGGGTCTGTCGTAGGCTCCCTGGACCATGTTGACAGCCGGGCAATTGATATTCCCAATGGCGGGGAGATTGTTTTAAGAGATAACGTAATACATGAGGGCCCTAATAGTGTAAATTCAGATGTTATAGGAATCGGTCTTGGAATAAGAAACGGCAAGAAATCACACGAATTTAATCATTCCACTATTGAGAATAATATCATAATTTCAGATCGCAAAGGCGCTACCGCATACGTTCACTATCGTGACGTGCCACCGCCCGTTATGCGTAACAACATAATTGTTGGCAAGACTAACCCAAGAATGGATGGAAACACATGGTTCGAAAATCGACGCGAAGCAGATTTGCCACCTTATCCCGACCTACCCACCCCACCCTCAATGAATGCAATGAAATGAAGGCCTAATTTTATTGATCCAAAACACTATATTCGCTTTTACCCCACACCATGTTCGTAATTATTTAACTTCTCTTTTCTACCGCCGACTTTAATGCCGATCTTGATCGACTTTGAAGAAGCTCCTCGCCGATCTCAATCTCTATCGCGTCAATCCAACATTGGTGTGTTCTCGATCTATGGGCGCAACCCGCCGTGCAATCGGACAAGGGCCTGCAATCGTGGGCCCAGTTGTGCAGGGATCATTCGTCGTGGCGCCTGTTCCTAGGGTTGAACGAGCAGCCCCCGCGACGTGGTCCAGTTTGGATGCTAGTGGAGCGTTGGATAGGACCTCACCCCGCTCTTGATCCGGATCTCATGCGATTTTTCGGGTTGGGTTCAGTAGGGCCGCGAAGGCGCTCGGCGTCGGCAGTGGACTTTGCCAACGAGATCGCTCTTGGCTTGCCCCCCATCGCCCGATCGGACACTGTGAATGGCCGATTCAGGGACCACTTTTCGTTGCAGCGCGTAACCCGAGTGGACGCGCGCCCTCTGCCATCCTCATTGCGATTGCCGGCGTCCGCAAGAGCAACACCGACAAAGACGCCGCATCGGCGGGAAAAGCTCGAAACCCCAATCACACGATGATCAAGTTTCATTCAATCGCCGCGAAGTTTTCTACCCTAAGCGGGCCAGCGCGGGGGGCGCTATACATGCTGTTTTCGGCAGCCAGCTTCTCGGTTATGGGAGCAATTGTTCGGCACTTATCGCAGTCCATCCCACCGATCGAGATTGTGTTTTTTCGCAATCTCTTCGGTTTGCTGTTTCTGGCTCCATGGTTGATCCGTGGCGGGCTGGTCGCCCTGCGAACACATCGGCCATGGTTGCACGTGCTGCGCGCCGCTTTGGGGCTAACAGCCATGATCTTCCTATTCACGGCGCTTAGTCTCTTGCCGCTCGCCGAAGCGACTGCTTTGACGTTCGCTGCGCCCTTGTTCGCAACCGCCGGCGCCGCGCTTTTGCTCGGCGAAGTAGTCCGGTCCCGACGTTGGACAGCAACGGTTATCGGGTTTGCGGGAATGCTGATCATCCTTCGTCCCGGGTCCGCGGTATTTACACCCGCAGCTCTAACGGGGGTGGCTGCTGCGCTTTTCATGGCCGCGGCCATGCTCAGCATCAAGGCGCTGTCGCGCACGGAGCGCAGCGAAACGATCGTGTTTTGGTTTGGGTTGATCGCTACAGTCCTGTCCCTCTTCCCCGCCATCGTCGTCTGGCAGGCACCAGCTTTGGTGCTGTGGCCCTGGTTGTTGGCTCTGGGGTTGTTTGCGACCTTCGGGCAAATCGGCCTCACCAGGGCGTTTGCATCGTCCGACGCATCTTACGTGGCACCGTTTGACTTTGCTCGGCTGATTTTCGTCTCTATCGTCGGGTTCATCTGGTTTGATGAAAGAACCGACGGGTGGACTTGGATCGGTGCCGCCGTCGTCGTTGCGGCAACGGCTTACATTGCCCACCGTGAGCGAAAGGCCGGCACCATCAAGCCACCAGAAACGCCGTCCTGAACTGGTCTGGGGTGCCGTTGCCTTGACAAGATCAGTCTCGGGGGCTAGGCGACTGAAGCTTGGGGAGCCGCACATCGCAGTTTTTGTGGGTGTCCGTCTCAACCGAGGTGGGAGCGCATTTAGGGTCGCGCGGACGGACAGATCCATGTTGCTCCTTCTGAACACCGTCCACAAAAGATTATGCAAAACCCGAACAACCTAGGAGGAACAGGAGCATGGCACGGCTTGCATTGGTGACCGGTGGCAGCCGCGGAATTGGCGCCGCCATTGCGAAGCGCTTTCAGGCGGATGACTACAACGTTGTCATTTGCGACGTTGTGGACGAGCAGATCGAGAGCTTCAAAGCCGAAACCGGAATTGCCGGCTACAACATCAATGTCGCGGACTACGACTCGGTTTCTGAGGGTTTTGCGAAAATCGAGAGTGACGTCGCCCCCATTGATATCCTGGTGAACAACGCAGGCATTACCCGCGACGGGATCATGGTCAAGATGAGCCGGGATAAGCACTGGGACCCAGTCATTGCCGTCAATTTAGGGGGTGTTTTCAACACCTGTAACGTCGCCTTGAAAGGCATGAATGAACGCAAATGGGGCCGGATCATCAACATCAGCTCCATGAACGGCCAGCGCGGTCAGCCCGGACAGTCGAACTACTCAGCCACAAAAGCGGGTGTCATTGGCTATAGCCGATCCCTCGCTTTGGAGGCCGCCCGCGGCGGCGTCACTGTCAACTGCATCGCACCCGGCTTTATTCTCACCGAGATGACAGCGGCCATGAAGCCCGAGATGCTCGAAGCAATGGTTAAGCTCATCCCGCTGGGGCGTATCGGCCAGCCACAGGATATCGCCAACGCTGTTGCGTTTCTTGCGTCCGACGAGGCGGCGTGGATCACCGGTGATACGCTGTCCGTCAACGGTGGTCAGTTTATGTACTAACCCTGTTCATCGGACGAACTTCTGGGTGCGGGCCGCTCGTCGGCGGCCCGGCTCCAATCAGTCTGTTGTGATCGTGTCCATGAAGCGGGCTAAGTCGACATCTAGAGCCGTCAGGCCACCGGCATCGTGTGTAGAGAGGGTTACGTCAACGCGGTTGTAAACGTTGAACCACTCCGGATGGTGGTCTCTCTTCTCAGCTTCGCAAGCAACCCGTGCCATGAAGCCGAACGCCGCATTGAAATCCGCGAACTTGAACGATCTCGTAATCGCGTCGCGGCCATCCACAATGGACCAACCCGCAAGCTCGGCCAACGCAACCGCGCGGGCCTCCAATGACAGACGTTCGGCCATGGTATTCTCCCTCGAAACTAACCTTCTCGGGGACGTGGGTGCCTCGCTGGGTGAGATCAAGAATGGCAGTGATAAGCTGAGGTAACGATCGTGACTGCACGCAGCTTCACGACAGCTCCGACACTCGCCGAATTTGAAGAGCTGGCGCGCGACGCGTTGCTGTCGATTCCACCGCCGTTGCGGGACTATGCCGAGCGCGTGGTTATTCAGGTCGAAGACCTTTGCGACGAAACCACCGAGAAGGCCATGGACCTGGACAGTCCCTATGAGCTCTCCGGTCTTTATTGGGGCCTCTCGCTGGAGCAGCGAAGCCTCCAGGACGTAGCGCCGGAACCAGATATGGTGTTCTTGTACCGGCTTCCGATCCTTCTTGAATGGTGCGAACGCGGTGAGGAGCTCTACACCCTGGTTCGTCACGTCTTAATCCACGAGATCGGGCACCATTTCGGCTTCTCCGATGCGGACATGGAGACCATTGACCGGGCCGACGTCTGACTTCGACAAGGGATGACGTTGCCAGTCGCGTCCGCGCGGAAAATGGGCTCGACGGAACGCCTACAACTGCAGCGTAACTTCCTCGGCCAAAGCCTTGATTTCACGCGATGCCGGTCCCGCATTGCTGATTTCCAGTACTCCCAGCCCACTCAACATACTGGAAGCAAACGCAACTCGATTGCCAAGCACGGCCGTGGCCACCGGCGTGTCCAACTTCCTCAACTCGCTACGCATGTCGTCGACCAACCGCCCACGGGGCGGCACTCGATTAAGGACGATCAACGCAGCCACACCGGCATTTTGCGCTACAGCAACGGTGGGACGTGTTGCCCAAACATCCATCGGGCTGGGCTGCACAGGAACAATCACCAGATGGGCTGAGCGCATGGCCAACTTGGCCTCGGTTTCGGCGTGGGGTGGGCTGTCGACGATTGCGAGGTCATAGCCTTGACCGGCGCGTTGCAATTCGGTCCCTATCCGCCACCCCGAAACCGCGACCACATTCAGCTCAAAGCGAGCAGCATTGCCCGCGCCTCCGCGGGCACGGTCCCATGCCGCGAGGGAGCCTTGCGGATCGATATCAACCAGCACCACGCGGCGGCCCGCGGCGCTGAACGCAACTGCGAGTTGGGCCGCTAGTGTTGTCTTACCGGCGCCGCCTTTTTGCTGGGCAATCGTTATGATCTTGATCGTCATGTGTCAGTCTATGCTCCGGCCACGCCCCAAGCCATCATCGTGCTTAGGACACCGTAAGTTATGAGTACCGTAACAATCTTGTAAAGCTGTGGCCGGCGCGTCGTATGACGGCGGGCGAAGTTAGCGCACCTCGATATGTTTCCTTTTGGTCTTCAAAAGAGAGATTTGACATTGATCAATGGGGGTAATGGTCGAAGATCGGGAGCAAAAAAACAAAAGCCACCATGATCTTAGGATGGCGAGGTGGTTTCGTAACAGAGCTGCGCTATAGCGTGTGTATGGAGTATGGTGCCGGACCGTGATTGATCGACACCCAGACGACGAACAGAAAAAACGTGGCTATTGATACATCGCAACAATCAGCACTTTGCGAGCCGCGTGCGATCAGCGGAGATCGCGGGTCCAAGGAGCATGATTCGCCGTTGCCCGGGCGTCCAGACCCGAGGCCCGACCCTTCTCGCGTGACGTTCGGAGAGTGGCCCATTGTGTTTTCGTGCGAAGGTGATGCGGTGCTGGGCATGGTCCATGCTTCGGTTTCACCGGCTGCGGACATGCCGAACCTTCGAGCCGAGCCACGCGGCCTGATCTTGGTTGTTGGTGGCCCACAGTATCGCATCGGTGCCAACCGTCAGTACCTCCTCCTCGCTCGCGAGGCCGCCGGAGCCGGGTGGCCAACTTTTCGGTTCGACTATCGTGGCATGGGCGACGCGGACGGCACCCTGCACACGTTTGAGGACATCGCTGCTGACCTCAGGGCGGCGATTGACTGCTTCATCTCGCAGACGGGCGTGCGTGAGGTTGTTCTGTGGGGCTTGTGCGATGGAGCATCGGCAATCGCTTTCTATGCAGCTACGGACCAGCGGGTCGTCGCCATCGGGCTAGCAAACCCATGGGTTCGCACCGAAGCCCTCCAGGCGGAAGCCGCGCTGTCAGGCCACTATCGTCGTCAGCTCGCGCAGGCCGAAACGTGGAGGCGCATTCTCCGCGGCAAGGTCAACCTGGCTGCATCTGTTTTCAACATCTCTGCGGGAATAGGATCGCTAATTCGCGCCCGTATCTCAGGTATGATGCAAGGCTTGCGTACCCTGCTCCCCTTGTCACGACAGCCCTCGACATCCGTCGAGGACATCAGCGCAACCGGGCCGTCACCGTTGCCGGATCGGGTTTGGTCCTCGCTGTGCCGATTTCGAGGCCCCGTCTTACTGTTCCTAAGTGGTGAGGATGACACGGCGATGGAGTTCGAAACAGCTGCCAAACGACATCACCGTTTTGCTCAGTTTCTCACGAGCTCCCAGGTGGCACTGTCACGTCTGCCAACCGCCGACCATGCGTTCTCGCGAAAGGTATGGCGCGACATGGTCATCGAACAAACGATCAGCTGGCTGACGCAACTCGATACGGCCGTGAATGACACGACCTCACAGCCTAACAACGCGCCAGGAGGGTGAAATGTCCGATCAAGCGACAAAGAATTACCCGGAGATCGTTCAGCATCTTGGACTTTCCATGAGGGAAGTTGCCAAAGCCATACCGGACACGTGGCGCGGCTTTGTGCAATGCGCCGATAGCGCGAAAAGCGACGGTGTGATCGATGGCAAGACCAAGGAACTAATGGCCGTAGCTATCAGCATTGCGCTTCGCTGTGACGGCTGCATTGGTTTCCATGTGCGAGGCGCCGTTAAGCTAGGTGCAACGCGGGCGGAGATGCTTGAGACGATTGGTGTGGCAGTGATGATGAACGGCGGTCCCGGGACCGTTTACGGCACGTACGCCATGGAGGCCTACGACCAATTCGCGTCGACGGCTTAAGTTCACCGCAATGAAAACGCCCGGGTGCAGTACCACCCGGGCGTTTGAACGGTAGGATTAAGGATACTGGACTAGTCGCTGTTAGCGACGCCAAACAGCTGCATCAGCCAGACAAACATGGTTACGAAGCTACCATAAAGCAGGAAGGCTCCGAAGATTGCCTTTCTCGTAACCGTATCCGAAGCATCAGCTTCGTAGTACCAACTCTTGATCTGCTGCGTTTCGAAGGCGGTCAAGCCCGCAAACACAAGCGGGACGATGATCGAGAGCGCCATGTGCAGCATGGATGATCCGAGAAAGATGTTGACGACGACGGCGATTAGAATGCCGAAGGTCGCCATCATCAAAAACCGACCCATGCCGGTCAGATCCTTCTTCGTCGTGTAACCATAAAGGCTGGCCGCGGCAAACATGCCTGCCGTAATAAAGAAGACCCGAGCAATGCTCTCATGCGTGTAGACGTAGAACATCGGGGCGATCAGCGCACCCCACAGCGCGGCATAAACCCAAAAACATAGCTGGGCCGTGCCTACGCTCTTATTCATCATCAGCTTGGGCGCGAAAAAGCCGAGGCCGATGATGCCAATGAACAGCACCCACACGAACGGTCCACCCACGATGGCCTGCATCACGGTTGGATTCATCGCAATTAGCATGGCGACGATGCCGGTGAAGGCAACACCCAAAGCCATGTAATTGTAGACCCGCAGCATATACTCGCGCAGGCCCACATCAATTTGAGCGGTCTCCGCCTGGGACCGGGTCATGGTTCCGACCCGGGCCTGGAACCGCTTATCCGGTCCAAGTGCCATGTAAACCTCGCTTGTTCAGTTTTCTGACCTCTGCGATGAATATGGCACACCGCGACGGCCGATCAAGAAAGGCGGAGCAAAGATGAAAAAAGGTTAATCGGCGCGCCCTTTGATCGCGTTTGCCGCCTTGGTGCCCGGCCGCGTCCCGGCCCATCGCGGGACAGCGGGTGGGCAATCCCGAACACGGTACTGGTCGAACGGGCTAATCACCACATTCCCGACGACATTGGATAGTTCCCTCATTCTCCGCCGCTTGCGTCGCTCGGTTGTAACGGTGTAGGGACAAGAAAAACGGGAAGAGGCCGGGCTCAGGCGGGAGACGACATGGAACAGGCTTTGCTCGGGCGGACCGGTCTCCACGTAAGCCGGATCTGCCTTGGCACCATGACATTCGGCGAGCAAAACACGGCCGCGGAGGCGTTTCGTCAGCTCGACATGGCCGTTGCCGGCGGTGTTACGATGATCGACGCAGCGGAAATGTACCCAATCCCGCCGCGGGCGGATACTCAGGGTCGGACGGAAGCGATCGTCGGCGAATGGCTGACAAAGCGACGCAATCGGGCCGACGTTATCGTCGCAACCAAGATCACAGGTCCCGGCGCCATTGCCGGCCATATCCGAGGCGGCGACTTGCGATTCGGCCGGAGCCAGATTCGTGACGCCATCGATGCCAGCTTGGCGCGGCTGCGATCCGATTACATCGACCTCTATCAACTCCACTGGCCGGAACGTCCCACCAACCGTTTTGGACAACATGATTATGTTCATGACAGTTCGGACTTCACGCCGTTTGAGGAAGTGCTTGCGGCGCTCTCGGAGGAGATCGCCGATGGCCGTATCCGCGCCGTCGGCCTTTCCAATGAGACACCCTGGGGGTTGATGGCCTTCGTCGGCTTGGCGGACCGCTACGGCCATCCGCGGATGGCCAGCATCCAAAATCCCTACAGCCTGCTCAACCGCTTGTTTGAGGTCGGCTTGGCCGAGGTAGCCTTACGTGAGAGTTGCGGGCTTCTCGCCTACTCCCCCCTGGCATTCGGGATGCTCACCGGGAAGTATCTGGACGGTGCGCGGCCGGATGGGGCACGGCTGACGATGTTCCCACACTATCAGCGCTATAGTAAGCCAGCGGCACAAGCAGCGACTCAGGCTTATGTCGAGGTTGCGCGAAATGCGGGGCTTCTGCCGGCACAGATGGCCTTGGCGTGGATTTTGACGCGGCCGTTTGTAACAAGTGTGATCATCGGCGCCACCACGGAAGCACAACTCGCGGAAAACCTGGGCGCTACCGAGCGTACCCTGCCCACAGATGTGCTTGAGGCGATCGACCTTATCCATGTCGGCAATCCCAACCCCGCCCCATGAGCCCATGGAGCGATGTACCGGCTGTTGCGGAGCCTGCGTATGTTTCGATTGTTCATCGGTATACCGTTGCCCGACGACATTCGGAAGATTCTGGGCAACCTGCGAGGCGGCCTACCAGGCGCACGCTGGGTCTCCGAAGAGAGCCTTCATTTGACGCTGCGCTTTGTGGGAGAGGTCGGACAGGACGACGCAGAGGATCTGCACCAGGAACTGACGCGCGTTCGCGCGACTGGCTTTTCGCTTACTCTGACGGGTCTCGGTTGCTTTGAGACGGGCAATAAAGTCCGCGCCCTGTGGGCCGGTGTGACACGGGAAGAGCGCTTGATCCATCTGCAGGATCGGATCGAGGCAGCCGTGGTTCGGGCTGGTCGGGAACCGGAGCGCCGCAAGTTCAAAGCCCACGTGACGTTGGCGCGCTTCAAGAACGGGACGTCAGCCAGGATCGGCAGTTTTATGGAGATGCACAACGACTTGGCAGCGGGGCCGTTCGACGTCAGCCACTTCACGTTGTTTCGCAGTTTTCTTGGTCGCGAAGGCGCCCACTATGAAGCCTTGGCTGACTATCCGCTCGGCGTCGACGAGACCGCTGTCGCTAGCCACTAGCCAGCCTGAAGGCCTCGAACGGATGGCGGCCGTCTGGTAATACTTACACACTCGTCGCCCACCGCAGTCACCGACGCGCTGCACGCCTCACCCTTGAGAGCAATCCGATCGCCTCCCTTAACGAATTGATATAATTTATTTTTTTATCCAGCGCGCTCATGAATGAGGCATGGCTGGATGCCGTGTACGCACAAGTCTTAAGCACAAAACCACGTCCATGCGTCGTGACCGTGGCGCTACGTCGGGCACCCTCCGCTTGATTGTCGGATTTTTTTACACCCATATGGGCCATGCACGCGCCTGCCGTTTTTCGGGCCAATTCAACGGGTTATGTCCGCTTGCGGGCCATATTTATAACCCAATTAGGCCAATTCAGTGGTCTTGCGTGTCAAGATTTTTTACAGATTCAGGGGTCAAGAGACCGATCATTCTAAATAAAATTCAATATTTTCAATATGTTAATCAAATGGCATGCGGATTGCTCTAGGATAACCCAAATGAGCTATTAATGATCCCTGATTGGGATGATTTGGACGATGGCCGAACTCCGCCATCACGATCAGAAGGTAGCAAACGATGAACGTGAACTACTCAGTGCGCCGCTCTGCCGCCACCGCGGCGGCCTTATTGACGTTTGCAATTGGCGGGGCGGCCCAAGCGCTCCCAGTCAACTTCGCAAACCCGGGCGAATTTGCAAGTGTCGGAATGCTGGGGTTCGTCACGACGACAACCCTCAACGCAAACCTGCCAGGTGACCTGGTCACAACGCCGTCGGTCACGTTCAGTGCCGAGATCAACGGATTGTCCAGCCTTCAAGGCGAATTTGCAGGCCTAACGGGTCCTTCCGTCGGCCTCAACAATCTTGAACTCTTCATTGAAGCCGGCGCCCTAAACAACGGAAAGTCGTTTACTCTAGGGTACAACCGTAGCACGGTTACAAATCCGACCAATGGCGAATTCGGCAGCGAGGTCGGCTCGGTAACCTTCACGATCTCAAACACGCTGGCTGCTGAGGTCGTGATCCCGACGACGGGCACCTTCAATGACTATTCAATGGTTCTGGTCGGATCGGCAACAACCAGCGACGGCGGCGCCGTATACAACCAAAACCAGTTGTTTTCGATTTTGATTAACGGAGTTTACGAGAAAGGGGCCACGGCGGTACAACCGTTTTTCATGACCGTGCTCTCGCCGCCCGATCTGGGCGACATCGTGGAACTCTCTGAGCCGTTGTCCCTCGCCCTGCTTGGCCTGGGCGTCGTTGCGATCGGCTTGGTCGGCCGTTATCGTCGTTAAAGCACCAAGCAGCGTCGCCTGACCCCAAAGCGACCGAGAGTCCTTATCCAAGATGATGCGGCGGCCACTCAGGCCGCCGCAGTTCTCAATGGAGCTATGCTCCCAGATCGACTAGCGCAGGCGGCTGCTTGCCAAAGTAGACCGTTGTGGAGGCGTGCGCAAAGCTGCAAACAAAGCAAATTTCTGCCCCATTTCGGGCAGAAGTGACTGTAAACATGCCCAAGTGTCAGCATTTTTTACAGCCGCATTTTTGAGATGAGTCCAAAAAAAAGACACACTGTGTCAGGGACTTACACGCGAATCGGGATCGCTGACAGCCCCCGCAGTAAAGTTGTGTGACAAGATTTCTTACAACTTTTTCGCCCAGCCGGCGGGCTGCGGAAGTTACTCATCTGAAAAAAAAGAATTTTTTGCTCTGGCATCAAGCTTGCATCGTGACCGCCAAGACCGGCGGATACCCCGAACCTGACGCTCATAAGCGACCGGCGGCTGCAACCGTCACCAGCATTGGACCGATGAGGCCCACATAGGAGACCACGATGAAGCTCTCAAACACCTTTGCCGCTGTCACGGCCGTGGCCGGCCTGTTTGCGGTGACAAGCGTCGCCCAGGCATTGCCCGTCAACTTTGCCGATCCCGGCCTAGCCGCGACCGCGAGCGTTCTTGGCATTATCACAAGCGATGACCTGAACGCCGACACTCCGGGCGATGTCACTGCCCCTCCGTCCTTCACCTTCACCATGGAAGCGCTCGCCATCACGGGTGGCCAAAGAGAATTCGAAGGCCTGAATACGGCGATCCCACCCGCCTCCAGTGGCCTGTTGGGATTGGAGCTGTTCGTTGAAGCAGGCGCTCTTAACAACGGTAAATCGTTCACGCTGTCTTACGACCGGGCAGGTGTGAGCATGCCCACCAATGGTGAGGGCGGCGTGCAGACGGGCACCATGACGTTCACGATTACCGACACGCCAGTTGCTGATTTGGTGATACCGGACGGAATGGGCACACAGAACGGTTTCACCCTCTTCGTCGTCGGCCTGGTCACCACCTCTGACGCGGGTAGCGTCTATGTCCAAGACCAGGAGTTCTCGATCCTCTTCAATGGCACCTATGGCAAGGGTGCCGACAGCGCCGGCATCGACTTCACCATCTCATCCCCGCCGAGCGACCCACCGGCAATCGCTGGCCCCGCGTCCCTTGCCTTTGCGGGCTTCGGTCTCGCTCTGCTGGGCTTCGGCATCCGCCATCGCCAATAGTCAGCAAGACGTATCGAGTGGGACTGCGCTGCAGTCCCACTCGGCCATTTCCGCTCAATCTCCCCCCACTGCGAGACCACAAACCAGCATTCGCTGTTAGGCCCCTTGCTTGTGGGGCTTCAGCGGTTTTGGCCGCTTTCCATCCATGCCATAGTGGTCCGCCGGACACTTGACGCAACTTCACGTGCATCTGGCCCGGTAACGGCATGGAAGGAAAGCGGCGTGAAACTTGGCACAGGCGCGCTGATCGCACTCATCTGTGGTGCGACCATACTCTCGCTCGCCATGGGCATCCGACAGACGTTTGGGCTGTTTCTCACGCCTATGAGCATCGACCTGGGAACGGGCCGAGAAGCGTTCGCGCTGGCGATTGCCGTTCAGAATTTGTTGTGGGGCGTGCTGCAGCCATTCACGGGAATGGTCTCCGACAAATGGGGTCCGGGCCGCGTAATCCTGGTTGGTACCGTTGCCTACATCGCCGGCCTGCTCACGATGGCCTCGGCCACGTCAGCCTGGTCGCTCAACCTCGGCGGCGGCATTCTCATCGGGCTCGCCATGAGTTGCTGTAGTTTTTCCGTTGTCCTTGGTGCCGTTGGCCGCCTTGTCGCACCCGAACATCGGAGTATGGCGCTCGGTATCGTCAGTGCCGGCGGCTCCTTCGGCCAGTTCATCATGGCACCAATCGGACAACAGTTGATCACAGCCCAGGGCTGGGACGGTGCATTGATCACATTGGCGGTTCTGGCAGCCTCGATGGCCCCTTTAGCGTTGCTCCTGGGCAGCCGGTCGGCAAGCAGCCGCAGTCAGCATGCCCCAGTCGAGCAAAGCCTCAGCCAAGCTCTCGGCGAAGCCGGCCGCCATCCCGGCTACTGGTATCTGACGGCCGGCTTTTTCGTTTGCGGCTTCCAGGTCGTGTTCATCGCCGTTCATTTACCATCTTATCTAACAGATATTGGCCTCGACGCATCCCTCGGCGGGGCGGCGCTGGCACTGATCGGTTTGTTCAATGTGATCGGTACGTGGGGAGCCGGCGCGCTTGGCGGTCGATACTCCAAAAAGTACCTACTGGCGACGTTCTATGCCGTTCGTGCACTTGTCATCGCCATATTCCTGATCCTTCCGAAAACCGAGCTTGTCGTACTTTTGTTCGCCGCAGCCATCGGCCTGCTATGGCTCGGCACCGTGCCTCTCACCAGTGGCCTGGTCGCCCAGATTTTTGGCGTGCGATACATGTCCACCCTGTTCGGGGTCGTGTTCTTGAGCCACCAACTCGGGAGTTTTCTGGGCGTCTGGCTCGGCGGGTTCGTGTTTGACGCCACCGGGTCCTATGATGCCATCTGGATTGGTTCAATCGTGCTTGGTCTTGCCGCCGCCGCCTTGCATGTCCCGATCGCGGACAGACCGCTGCGACCTGCTGAGGCGGTCGCCTAGCGGACTGACCCAAACGCAGCCGCGGCCCATCGACCGGCCAAGGTCCTCCTAGGATCTGAGCCTCAGCACCATTTTGCCAACACTGTTCAACACCTCGTAAAGCCGGCGAAATTGATCAGAAAAGTCAGCCCATGTGACGGCAATGCCGTCCGCCTGAGCGGCCTCGTGGATACTCTGGACTGTTCGAGATCCGTCGACCCGGCGCAGGATTGCGCCACTGAGATCCGGTAACGGGCAACGGATCGTTACCCCATCCATTGTCACCGTCAGCGATGCCCCGGGGGACAATCGATCGGCCATTACAGCGCCGTCCATGTCGATCAGCACCGGGACGACATTAGGAGCGTCGGGCTCCGGTGGTGACACCGGATTGGTGGCCTTGACCACGTAGAACGTGTGCTTGCGGAGGCTGCCCAACAGGAGCTCCCCGAAGGCCATCCGCTCCTGGGGTGAAAGCGCATTGAGGCGATCCCGCATCCGCTCGTCTCGAACATGGAGCCGCGGATCATACAAGACAGTCGGCAGGAACGTGAGCAACCGCAGCCTTGCGCCGCGCACGAGATGGAGAATTTCGGGAACGCGATAAGCCCGATCCTGCGCGTGCAGAAACAGGTCGAACAAACAGGCGTCATCGCCCGACCGATGGTCGGCAACAAATGGATTGCGGCAAAGCAAGTTCGATTCCGGCAATGTGCTCAGCAGGCGCCGGGTCCATGCCAAGCGTTCCTTATCCGCCACGGCGTCCGCCGGCGCTAAGATCCGCAGCATGTCCTGAACGGGATACACGCCGGAGCGCCCGAGTTCGCCGTACAGCATCAAGCCCATGCCGCCATCTGGCTCCAATACCGCGACCAAGGCGTCTAAACCGGCGGATGGTTCCGCCAAATGGTGGAGGACCCCACAGCAATCGATGTAATCGAAGCGGCCGAGATCGCTTCCTGGCAGATCCAGTATTGAGCGCGACTCAAAGCGGATGTTGGTGAGGCCCCGAACTCGCGCCCGCGCCTCGGCAATTGCCCGTGAGCGCACGGAAATGTCGGTGTAGACAACCTCGCTCGGCGTGCCGGCATCTTTCAGCTGTTGCGCCAGCATGATCACTGCATCGCCGGTTCCGCCACCCGCAACCAGTGCGCGAAACGGCCGCAAAAAGTCACGTCTACCGGCGAACACAAAATGGTTGAGTTCGTCCAAATGACTCGGCGAACCGACTATCAGGCGCTTTTTTTCATCCGCGGGATTGCGTGGCGGATAGGGATGACCCTCGTATTGATCTCGCACGAGCGGATCAGACATCACGGCGCTCCACGTTTCGGACGCATTGCCAGATCGGCCGAGCAAACCACGCGGGACGGCACCGCAACGACGCTTAGCCGCTCATCTCGCAGTTGCAAAATCGAATGGTGCGGTTGCGGCATGCGCGTGGTATCGTTGAGCTTGATCGTGGGTTACCTAATGGCGCTCATGGACGAGTCTGACCACGCCACACAAGTGCAGGAAGGTAGTGGGATGAGCCAATACCTTGAAAACAAGATCTACGAAGATATCGCGGTCGGCCATACCGCCAGCGTCTCCCGTGAGCTACGTCAAGACGACATCGAAACTTGGGCGGCAATCACCGGTAACCTCAATCAGATCTTCAACTACGCTGACGCCGACGCGGCGAGGCTGGAAGAAGGAGGTGCCACCGGCATGTGGGGTGCGGCACTGCTTTCGACGCTGATCGGAATGAAGCTGCCGGGCCTTGGCTCCGTCGTCAAGGCGACAGACATACGATTCCATCGCAAGATCGCTGTTGGCATGCACGTCACAGCCACGGTGACGGTGAGCGAGAAGCGCGATGACGGCCACATCCTGCTTGAATGCCAATGCGTCGACCGCACTGGCGCTCAGTTATTGAGCGGAACGGCGCTGGTCTTGGCGCCGAAGCAACGTGTTCGACAGCGAATTGAACAACTCCCAACCGTTCATTTGCGGCACGAGGACCGTTATTTGGAACTCGTCGCAATGTGCGATGGTCTGGACCCCATGAACACCGCCGTGGTTCATCCGTGCAGCACGGACGCGCTCGAAGGTGCGTTACAGGCGGCAGAAAAAAACCTGATCCGCCCGATCTTGATTGGCCCAGCCGCTAAGATCCAAGCAACCGCGGACGCGGCCGGCGTGGATATCTCGGGGTTCGAGGTTATCGACGCGGACCATAGCCACCACGCGGCGGAGCTAGGCGTCGGGCTAGTGCGCTCGGGCGATGCCAGCACGATCATGAAGGGCAGCTTGCATACGGACGAGCTCTTGCATGAGGTGTTGCGCAAGGATGCCGGGCTTCGAACCGAGCGGCGTCTTAGTCACGTTTTTGCCTTATCCGTCGCCACGTATGCTCGCCCCATCATCCTGACTGATGCGGCCATCAACATCGCGCCGGACCTGTTAGTGAAGCGGGACATCGTCCAGAATGCCATCGAAGTGGCGCACGCTGTCGGCCTGCACGAACCGAAGGTCGCGATCCTGGCCGCCGTCGAGACCATCAATCCGGCCATGTCCGCGACCTTGGATGCGGCAGCGCTATGCAAAATGGCGGACCGCGGTCAAATCAAAGGCGGCGTCCTCGACGGCCCGCTGGCATTCGATAACGCGGTCGATGAACAGGCCGCCCAGACAAAAGGCATCACATCGCCCGTGGCGGGCCGTGCGGACATACTCGTTGCTCCGGACCTGGAGGCCGGCAACATGCTGGCCAAACAGCTCACGTTCATGGCCGAGGCAGATGCGGCGGGGCTGCTCGTTGGCGCCCGCGTGCCGATCATCCTAACCAGCCGGGCCGACGGCGCGCGCACGCGCCTCGCGTCTGCCGCCCTTGCCGTTCTGGTGGCGGATGCCCAACGCCGGGGCCTTGCCATGCTCAAAGCCGCCGAGTAGGGGCCATGACGGACGCAATTCTGGTCCTCAATGCCGGCTCGTCGAGCATCAAGTTTGCCGGTTATGGTATCAGCGCAGGTGGGGGCGACGGCGGCTTAGCGCTGCTCGGGGGCGGCCAGATTGACGGCTTGCGGACCTCGCCCCGATTCCGAGTGAAGACCGCGGCGGGGGACTTGTTGGCAAGTCATGACTGGTCCGACGAGACGTCTTTGCGCCACGCCGAGGCAATCCGCTTTATCGTCGAATGGATTCAGACCAACGCAATGGATGTTCGCGTGGTGGCTGCCGGCCATCGGGTTGTATTCGGCGGACAGCACTATCCCCTGCCGGTCAGAATCGACAACACCGTTCTGAACGGCATTGAGGCACTGGTGCCGTTTTTTCCGCTCCACCTTCCGCACAACCTGTCTGCAATCCGGGCGGTCGCAGATGAGTACCCCGATTTGCCTCAAGTAGCCTGCTTTGACACGTCATTCCATCGCACCCAGCCTCGGCTCGCCCAACTATTCGCACTTCCGCGACGCTTCCACGAGGAGGGCGTGCGTCGCTATGGCTTCCACGGCCTCTCCTATGAGTACATTGCTCGACGTTTGCCGGAGTTTGCGCCCGCTACGCGCCGGGCCGTCGTCCTACATTTGGGCAGCGGTGTCAGCATGTGCGCGATCCGCGACGGGGAGAGCGTGGAAAGCAGCATGGGCTTTTCCGGCGTCGACGGATTGCCCATGGGCACCCGCACGGGCGCCCTCGACCCCGGCGTGATCCTCTACCTGATGGAGGCACGCGGCTATGATGCGGCTGCGATCGAGTCGCTGATTTACAAGGAGTCCGGGCTGCTCGGTGTTTCCGGCATCTCCAATGACATGCGCGACCTGGAAGCAAGCCCCGCGCCCGAGGCTGCCGAGGCGATCGAGTTCTTCGTGTATCACATCGCCAAGCATCTTGGCGCCCTGGCCGCCGCCGCCGAGGGGCTCGATGCGATCGTGTTCACAGCGGGTATCGGGGAGAATTCTCCGCTAATTCGGTCGAAGGTTTGTCAACGATCCGCGTGGCTCGGGGTCGAGTTGGATCCGAGTGCCAATGAGTCCGGCGGCCCCCGGATCACTAAGTCCGATAGTACCGTTTCCGCCTGGGTTATCCCCACGGATGAGGAACGGATGATCGCCATTCACACGACGCAGGTCCTCGCATAACGCGCGGGACTTCCGTCCGAGAATGCGGATGAGGAGTGGATGACAATGGCGGACATGACAGCGGCGGAAACGTTTTTCGAGAACCTGCGCGACAACCCAATGGATCCGCTTGCTGGGAAAAAAGCACTCGTGGTTGGGATCGCCAACAATCAATCGATCGCGTACGGATGTGCACTGGCGTTTCGAGCCTTCGGGGCATCCGTCGCCATGACTTATCTGAACGAAAAGTCGCGGAAATTCACGGCACCTCTAGCGGAGCGCCTGGACGTGCCTGATCCTCTGTACATGCCTTGTGACGTTCGGGAACCAGGGCAGATGGAAGGGGTCTTTGAGACCATCGACAAGGAATGGGGAAAGCTCGATATCCTCCTCCATTCCATCGCGTTCGCGCCACGAGAAGATCTCCACGGTCGAGTGACCGACTGCTCGCGGGCGGGTTTCCTGATGGCTATGGAAGTCTCATGCTGGTCGTTCATTCGAATGGCTCACTTGGCCGAGCCCTTGATGTCCGACGGCGGCACCATGTTCACCATGAGCTATTTCGGCGCGGAACGGGTGGTCGAGCACTACAACGTCATGGGACCCGCCAAGGCTGCTCTCGAAGCCTCCGCCCGCTACATCGCTTTTGAGTTGGGGCCAAAGGGCATTAGGGTGCATCCCATTTCGCCGGGACCGATCGCGACACGCGCAGCGTCCGGCATCGATCGCTTTGACGAATTGATGCGCGAAGCCGTCGATCGCTCACCTTTGCACCATCGGCTCTCCATCGAGGACGTCGGAATGGCGACAGCGTTTCTTGCCTCGGACTATGCGAAGCCGATTACGGGTGACACGATGTACATCGATAATGGTTACCACATCCTCGGATAGTTACTAAGTGAACACTGCCGTCCCGCCTGACGGGAGTGGGCTGCTCTGTGCGCGAACCGATTACGGCTTTGCGCTGGATTTCCCAATGCCTATAAGGACTTCCAAGCTAATCGCGAGAGCGGTAACGGCAAGTCACTTCGATTTAGCCAGTTCTTGTACTGGTCGATGACACGTCCAAATCTAGGAAAAAGAATGAATGGCATCCGAGGCACAAGAAGACTTCTTAAGCACGGAAGCCTGGGGCGGCATTATCTTGGTCATTATCTGCCCGGAACATCTCGAAGTCCACGGTCGCCGAAAGTTTCTCCAAGGGATCGCCCTGCGCCGAAAGCTCCCGCAACCGCTCCTCGAAGTCCCAGAAACCTGGTTGGTGTCCAGCCACCGATCCCCCCCCTTGACACGTCGTTCTGAGCAAAGGGAATCATCGTCAGGCCGCCGATACCAGCGCCAGTTTCCGGAGGCGTCCAGGTCGGCGTGTTCGGAGCCCTCCACCTCATGATCCGCTTGGCCTCGCACCGATGCCGGAGCGTGCCAACAGGTTCAGCTTTACGGGGTCAGCATGCTATGCGGTATTGGCTTTACCATGAGCCTGTTCATCGGCGGCCTAGCCTGGGAACACGCCGACTTCGACGCTCCAGTTCGCCTCGGCGCCATCATGGGATCGATGTTATCGGCCGTGTGCGGCTTTCTGGTGCTCCGCTTCGGTCCCAGTGAAGACCCAACGCTGTCAGACTCTTAAAGCGCTTAGCGCCGCCGAACAATCGGCGGCGTCCCCAATCGT
>CAZUDB010000018.1:52002-55263 GCA_964619055.1 uncultured Rhodospirillaceae bacterium | reverse complement strand
TGATTGGCGGCTTTGCGGTATCGGGCATGCGGCTCCCCCTGATCGCGACCGCCATAATGTGGTCGGGGGCCCGTGGACTCAAGGGATTGCCGGCGAAAACAGTCGACGCTCATGCCGGGCAGTGGACGAAAGCCGGAATGCGGGACGCCGATCGACTAAAGCGCCTCGGTGAGTTTCTTGGTCAGGGTCGCGATGTCGTCCTCGGTGGCGTGGCGGGGGTCGAACTCCACGGACACTTCCTTGCCCTCGGTCTTGACCGACACCTTGGTGGGCGTGGTGCCGGGGCGGGTCAGCAGCTCCCGGATCATGCCGATCAGGGGCTGGATGAAGGCCGGCGCCACCTGCACCAACAGTGCGCCGAGCCCGGCCATGTCCATGGCCGATTTCGCCCCCTCCGGCGCCATTTCCCGAACCGGCGCGATGGTTTGCACCTCCGGCCGCTCCATCAGCAGCTCGGCAACGCGCTGGGTTGCCGCCCAAGCCTCCGCGCTGGTCGTGTCCTCGGCCGCGTGCACGGCCACTTCGAGCGTGAGCGTTTCCGGCATGTTTGCCTCCCCGATGTGTTATGCCCCAATCCTGGAAGGAACCACACGGGGAATCAAGCCGCTATGGACCGCATCACACTCGGCGCGGCGGGGGGCCGCAGCCCTCGGCCGGGGTTGTCAGGCTGGGGCTCTCGGGGCAGAGTGGCGGCCCAGACCCGTGCGACCGTCCAAGGACCTCCATCGGTGATCAAGGCTGCCCTTTTTGCGCTTGCCGCACTCCTGCCGACCGCTGATTTGGCCCGTGCGGCCGATCCGACGCTCCGTCTCTGCACCGCGCGGCAGGACGGGCTTTATTATGCCGCCGGCCAGGACATCGCGGCCGCGGCCAAGGGAACAGGCGTCAGCGTCACGGTCGTGGAGACCGCGGGCTCGCTGTTCAACATGTCAGCCGTGGACCAGGGCATTTGCGATGCCGCCATCGCCCAGGCCGACGCGGTGCTGCGCTATCAACAAGTGTACGGCATCTCCAAGGTGCCGTTGACCGAGCCGGCGGCACTCCATCAGGAGTTTGTCCACCTGGTGTGCCGGCGGGGGGCCGGCGTCACGTCAGTCGTGGATTTGGCGCGCCTCGGTCCCACGGCCCGCGTGCTTGTGGGAGAGTTGGGCAGCGGCAGCACCGTCACCTGGGACGCGCTCAGCGAGATCGACAAGGCCCATGGCCGGATCACCACCCAGGCGATCGGGCGCGATGTGGCGGTGGCCTGGCTGAAGGACAACAAGGCCGATTGCCTGGTTTACGTGGCCGGCGTCGGCACGGGGTTCATGGGCGCCGTCGACGCGGCCGAGGCGGACCTGATGCTGGTCGACATGGCCCATGAGGCATTCACGGCGGCCCGCACGCTGGGGGTCGCCACCTATGAAGCGACCGCGATCCCCGCCGACACCTACGCCAACCTGCAGCCCGAAGGCGAGGCGGTGGCGACGCTCGGCGTGTCCGCCCTGGTCGTGGTCCGTGAGCGCTGGGCCAACCGGTCCCCGGCGGCGTACCAGGCGTTTCTCGCCGCCGTGGAGACCGCGCGCCCGGCGATCCTTGAGCGGGCCGGCCAGTCCAAGCCGGCGACGGTGCCTGAGCCGGCACCTGTCCCGGATGGCGCGCCGGTTCCGGACGCCGCGCCGGTTCCGGACGCTAGGCCGGCGCAATAGGCACACCCACCACCATTTTAAGGCCTGCCGGGAATGACAACCGGGGATGACAGCAGGAACGCCACAACGCCCGCCCTACGTTCCGAACCCGGAGCAACTGGCGCGCTGCTTCGTTGAAAAGTTCCTCCACGATGGCGTGATGCACCGCAAGCCACGGCTCCGCCAGCGCTTCGGCTACTACACGCCCGAAGATCACTACGAATGTCTGGTCGACAACCTGTTGCAGCCGGGGATGCGGTGGCTGGATGCCGGCTGCGGGCGGCGGATTTTTCCCATCAACGGCGTGCTCGCCGAACGCCTGGCGGCGCGGGCGGCCTTGCTCGTCGGCGTCGACCCGGACCAAACCATCCACAGCAACCCCTTCATCCATGAGCGATTTCAGGGGCGGCTGGAGGACTACGCCACGGCCGCCACCTTCGACCTGATCACGCTGCGCATGGTGGCGGAACACGTGGAGGACCCGGACACCTTTTGCCGAACACTGGCTCGGCTGAGTCATCACGGGACGCGGGTTGTGGTCTACACACCGAACCGGACGGCACCGGCCAGCATCGTGGCGCGGAACACGCCACTGTGGTTCCATTACCAGGTGAAAAAAATCGCCTGGAAGGCGCAGGCGCGGGACACGTTTCCCGTCCTCTACCGGATGAACTCACGGACGACGCTCAGGGCCCTGTTCGAGGGCAAGGGCTTTGGCGAGGAGTACTTTGCGCACCTGGACGACTGCCGCGCGACCCACCGCTTTTACCATTTGAACGTCATCGAACTTTCGGTGCGACACGTGTTCAAGGCACTGAGCGTCACCTATCCCGAGAATTGTCTTCTCGGCGTGTATGTGTATCGAGGCCAAGCGTGACAGTCGCCACCGCGCGGCGGGCAGGCAATGGGAGGACGGGAATGGCCAAGGGCTATTGGATCGGGCGGGTCGACATCAAGGACCCTGAGGGCTACCAGCGCTACATGGAAACCAACGGTGCGGCCTTCGCCAAGTTCGGGGCACGCTTTTTGGTGCGGGGCGGCAGCTTCGAAGCATTGGAGGGCCAGGCCCGCGCGCGCAACGTGGTGATCGAGTTTCCCGATTATGAGACGGCGCTGGCCTGCTACCGCTCGCCCGAATACGCGGCAGCACTCCGTCATCGGCTGGCAACGTCCGAGGCCGACGTCATCGTCATCGAGGGCTACGACGGCCCGCAGCCGGGCAAGGATTGAGCAATGACGGCGAGCCTGCCGGAGCAAATGTGTGGTGTTGTGCTCACCGGCCACGGCGGGCTCGACAAGCTGGAATGGCGGGAGGACTTGGCGGTGCCGCGCGCCGGCGCGGGCGAGGTGGTGATCCGGGTTTCGGCCTCCTCCGTCAACAACACCGATATCAACACGCGCACGGCCTGGTACTCCAAGGCGGTGCGTGGCGATACGGCGTCCGCTGCTGCAACCGGCAACCTGGGGGCCGACGCTTCCGACGCCGCGTGGTCCGGTGCGCCGCTGTCCTTTCCGCGAATTCAGGGCGCCGATTGCTGCGGGAAGATTGTTGCCGTTGGCGACGGCGTCTCACCCACGCGCGTTGGGGAGCGCG
>CAZUDB010000018.1:14953-51902 GCA_964619055.1 uncultured Rhodospirillaceae bacterium | reverse complement strand
GGGAAGATTGTTGCCGTTGGCGACGGCGTCTCACCCACGCGCGTTGGGGAGCGCGTGCTGGTTCGTGCGCTGCAATCCACCGGTGCCACCGGAGGGCCCTTTGCGACGTGGACCTTCGGCTCCGAATGCGATGGCGGCTTCGCCCAATATACGAAGACGTTTTCGCGCGATGCGCTTCCCGTCCGCGCCTCCTGGTCCGATCTGGAGCTTGCCTCGACCCCATGCGCGTACTCGACTGCCGAAGGTATGCTGCAACGGGTTGATCTCGGCGGCGAGCGCGTGCTGATCACGGGCGCATCGGGTGGAGTCGGCTCCGCTGCGGTTCAACTCGCCAAACGCCGCGGCGCGCACGTGACGGCGCTGACAAGCCCAGGCAAGGCCGAGGCGCTTCGGGCAATCGGCGCCGATCGGACGCTCGGCCGCGACGACGCTCTCATCGCGGATGACTTTGACGCCGTTGTCGATCTGATCGCCGGACCGCGCTGGCCGGAGATGATCGCGTCACTGCGGCGGGGCGGCCGGTATGTGACCGCCGGTGCCATCGCAGGCCCGATCGTGGAGCTGGACGTCCGCACCCTTTATCTGCGCGATCTGACGTTGTTCGGGTCCACCTACCAGCCCGACACGATCCTGGAGGATGTGATCGGCTACGTGGAGCGAGGTGAGCTGACCCCGCTGGTCGCCCGGACGTTCGACCTCCGCGAGCTGCACCAGGCCCAGGAAGCGTTCCTCGGCAAGGACTTCATCGGCAAGATCGTCATCCGGATCCCTTGATGGACCGGGCCGTGTTACGCGCGTCAGAAGGCCGACTTGACGATGCCGCCGTCGACGCGCAGGGCCGCGCCGTTCGTGGCGCTTGAGCGTGGCGAGCACAGATAAACAATTAGATGTGCGACCTCGTGAGGTTCCGCGAAGCGCTGGAGCAGGGATGACGGGCGAGCATCACGAAAAAAGGTTTCTTGTTCGAACTGCTTGCGATCGACGCCCGCTTTCGCGGCGAAGTCATCCAAAAAGGTATCCACGCCGTCGGACATGGTCGGTCCGGGAAGCACCGCATTGACCGTAACGTCCGAGCCTTTGGTTCGCTCGGCCAAGCCCCGTGAGACGGCGAGTTGCGCGGTTTTGGTCATGCCGTAGTGGATCATCTCAACCGGAATGCTGATGCCCGACTCGCTGGCGATGAACAAAACCCGGCCCCAGTTGCGCTCCAGCATCCCCGGCATTACCGCCCGCGCCAGCCACACGCCGGACATGACATTGGTGTGGAAGAAGCGCGTCCAATCCGAATAGGGGATTTCGAAGAAATCCTTGGGCTCAAAGATGCCGGCGTTGTTAACCAAGATGTCGACGGGGCCGATAGCGCCAACGGCCTCATGCACGGCATTGACGCCCGCCTCCGTGCCCAAGTCACCGACGACCATGGCGGCGTCGGGTAGCGCCTCCCGAGCGGTCGTCAGCGACGCTTCGCTTCGGCCATGGAGGATGACATGGGCGCCCTCTTGGGCCAGCAGTATGGCCGCGGCTTTGCCGATGCCTTTGGACGAGCCGGTAACGAGGGCGCGCTTGCCTTGAAGCTGCAAATCCATGGTTGTGATCCTCTCGTGAGTTCGAGCCGGAGGGCTTGGACTGGCAGTGACGTATGGCCACCCTCCCCATAATCAAGGACAGCGGTTGCGCGTTGGTCAAAGCCCGCGCGTTGACCATCGTGATGGCGGACCACGACGGTTCTTTTCTCCGGGTGTTCCCCCGTTACGTTTCCAGCGCTCCGCTGGCATCGGTCATGCGCTTTATCGGTGAGCCGATCCAGTCCCTGGGACTCATTCCCGGCACGTACGAGTGGTCGTGGGGTGATGACGTCACCAACGACAACATCATCATGATTGTTGATGACACACCGCCACCGCCGGTCCCTGTGCCGATGTCATGGATGTTGTTGGGGCTCGGCATGGTCGGCTGCGGCGCCGTTGCAGTTCGGTCCCGCCGCCGCATCGACGGAGTGAAGCGAACCGACGGGTTTACTCGTCCGCCTGCAGATCAACCTTGACCGGCAGCGGCTTCGGATCGTGCACATTCAGTGCGCTGCGGTCTTCGGCCCAAGTGGCGAGGCGAACAACCATGCCGTTGCCGTTGTCGGCCTCTGGGTCCGGCTCGATGATGTTGAGGCCTGTGGCGTCCATCACGAAGGTATGGTCGCCGAACGCCTCCAGCAGTTTTGGGTGGAGGGGATGGTCCTCGGGGATCACCTCGACCCCGAACTGGTCCTCGACTTTCTTGCCCTGTGTCGCGGTGAGCTTCACGTCGTATCCCTTGTTCTGGGTGCGGTGGCCCGTTGCCGATCGGGCATAACGGGTCGTGTCGCCAAGCTGGCGCGACACGGTCCGCCGCACGCGGTCATTCACACCAAATTTTTTGTGAACACCATGAACGTAACGAAGGCGTGCCCGTCGAGTCAACCTCACGCCGACCTTGGGCTGGCCGGCCAGCAAGAACGGCGTTGGGGCCGGGTGGCGGTCAGCGAAGTGTGGCGCGCCACATCACGGGCCAGAATTGCTCCCTTAAACCCCTGCAATGGGGCATCTCTCGAAATTCGACCAGCGCGAAACGCTCCCCGGTCCACGCATAGGTGCCGGTGATGCCGCAATCGCCGGCGCCGGAGGCGCCCCGACTGTGGAATGACAGCAGGCCTGTGCCGGCATCGAATTCCCCGTTCGTCAGAGTGTCGTATTCGGGCGCCGAACCGTCATACCCCGGCTCACTTGCCGGGTGCGGAAATTCGACGTTTTGCGCTTGGCTCGCGTCGTCGTCGGACACAATGAAATAGACATGCTCCATGTTGTAAACGCGGGCGAAGCAAAACACGCTGACTAGGAGTTCGTTCTCCCCAAGTGGATCAACCCTGGCCGGCTCAAGGCCGCTTGGGTGGGGTGTTTCGAGCGGATCGCAAAAATCGGCCACCCGTTCGCGAAGGTCGGTTGCCGAGGCCGTGTCGACGGGTGTGCCTTCGGGGACCGTGAGTGGTGCCACCTCCGGCGGAGCTTTGGCCGGAGGAACCGAACTGGCTGGGCGGCTTCCGGGGCGAGCGAGTGCGGTCGTGGTGCCGACGCGACCTTGAACGTCGTCCATGAACAACAACGCCGCGGCCGAGCCTTCGAGCGAGAACACCTGCCCGGTATCTGCCGAGCTTGAGAGCGTCAGTCGATTGCCATTGCGCAGCGCCTCGAGGAATGGGGTCGTGTGCGCTTGGTCCATGCGGGCGATGGAGAAACCAAAGGCGACCTCATCGTCGGTGATCGCGGTTTGCGTCGGAACGCCCGCCACGGGCTTTCCGTCGATCTTGAGGTTTAGCCGGCTTTTGCCTTCGGCCGCCTCCTCATAAACGGCCAATGTAACTTGCGGGTTCGCATCGCCGCCGGCCGCCCGCTCGATGCGGATGAACCCTTGCGACTCCTGGTCATCCGACGGAAATGTGAGCGCCACGCAAGACCGCGTGTTGTCACAACCGATCATCCAGAACTTGAACTCGCGAAAAACGGGAACGTCAGGGCTGGCAAGGGTCGCCAAAGGCATCAGTGAGGGCGCAAGCAGTGCGCACCCCATCAGACAATTGCGAAGGGGGGTCAGCACGCAAAATCTCTCCCTGTTTCCGTAGATGATGCTACCGCGCTCTTGTTGGCGGCAGCGCGGTCATCATGCCCCGGTTTCGGCGGCGCCAAGCGTCCGCGATGACGTACCCCATTGTCGCCGAGATTGAACCCGATCATAACAATGAAACCCGCGATAGCCGCCTTGGCAATCAAGTCGGCGAACGGGGATCCGTCTTCGGCGCGCAAGTCGGGTGTTTCGGGGGCGGAAACGCAACGTCACAAACAAGCTGGGAGGATAATCCATGTTTCGTTTCATCATGCCCGTTGCCGTGAGCGCTGTTCTTGCGGCCGGATCAGTCATGGCCGCCGATTATGGCACGCCGGATGAGGCCAAGGCGATGCTGGAGAGTACAGTCGCCAAGATGAAGGCGGATCAAACTGGAACCATTGCCATGATCAACGCCGGCGCGATTAAGGACAGGGATTTGTACCCCTACTGCGGCGGTGAAGACGGCAAATTCAGTGCTCATCCGAACGAAAAAGTGCGGACGATGAGCCTGATGGAGCTGAAGGACAAGTCCGGTAATGAATTCGGCGCTGTCATTTATGCGACAGCAAAAGACGGCGAGGTCGCTGAAGTCGCTTACATGTGGCCACGTCCCGGTGAGACTGAGCCGGTCGAAAAGGTTGCCTATGTGACGAAGGTCGGCGACCAGATCTGCGCCGTTGGCTATTACAAGTAAGGCGTTAGAGCGAGCAGCCGTTCGCTAAAGGCCGGGACCCCGCCAGGAGTTGGCGGGGTCCAATGGCCAACGGTTATTGGAGAGCCCCTAAAGCCGTTTGCGCCGTTCGGTCCAGGCGTTGGCCAGCTCATCGCGAAAATCCGGCGCCGCGATGCCGATCAACGCCTCGGCGCGGGAGTCAACGTCCAGACCGCGCAAATCGGCCATGCCGTGCTCCGTCGCCACCACCTCCATCTCCTGGCGCGTGACGCTGGTGGCCGAGCCGGCCGGGAACGCTGGCACGATCTTGGACCGGGTGCCGCCTTTTGCCGTCGCCGGTAACGCCACCACCGAGAAGCCGCCAGGCGAAGCCCGCGCGCCCCGCATGAAGTCCGTGATGCCGCCGGCGCTAGAGACTTGGCGGCCGTCGATCATTTCCGCATTGGCTTGGCCAAGCAGGTCGACCTCCAGAACCGCGTTGATGGCAACGAACCGCTCGATTGCAGAAAGCCGCTCAATCGTGTGGGTCCAGCCCACAGGCGCGAACCGGAAGCGCGGGTCGCGGCCTGAGCGCTCGTAAAACGCGTGCTCGCCCCACGCGACCCCGGCCGTGATGGCCCCGTCCGCGTCCTCGACGGCGCCGGCGTCGATGAGCGCGCCCACGGGCGTGGTGATCGCCCCGGAATGGAAGCGAAGCCCGCGATGGGCGGTGAACGCGCCGAGCACGCCCTGGACCCGGCCGATCCCCACCTCCAACGTCGCGTGGTCGGGAACCAAGCCGGCAATCCGCGTCCCGATGGCGGCGAAGGTGGGATCGGCGCTTGGCCTTTCTCCAGCCACCGGGTGGTCCGCCTCGACGACATAATCCAGGTCCTGGTAACGGAGTGTCTGTACCCCTTCCCGACCAAGCGTACGAGGCAGGAGGGGATTGACGTGGGCAACGCGCACCTTCGCTTTCGCCATGATCGCCGGCGTGAAATCCCAGGCCACGCCATGGCTCACCGTGCCGTCATCCGCCGGTGGCGAGACCTGCAGCAACGCGAGGTCAACATCGACGCTCCGCTCCAGCCAGCGGTACGCCTCCAGGTACGTGACGGGGTGGAAGGCGAGACGGCCGTTTGCGAAGGCGTCGTGCAGATCGGGCGTGAGGAAAACGGCCATCGCCCGCGCGGTCGGATGCAGGCCCGTGTAGTCGAAGCGGTTGTAGCCGGGCAGCCAGACGCCGACAAAACGAACCCCGGCCGCTGCCTCCGGCTGCGCTTTCAGCGCGTCGACAATCAGGCCAGACTCTCCGGCAAGGCCAGGGGCATAGACGGTCATGCCGGGCTTGAGTAGACCCGGCACGTCCGCAGGGGTGATGGTCTTCGGCACGATTCCGGAAGCGGCCAGAGCGGGCGAACGGGCGCTTAAGCCGCCTTGTTGTCGTGCTGGATCGTCGTTCCGAGCACGGTCAGGAACTGGGCGAGCCAGTCCGGGTGGGCCGGCCACGCGGGCGCCGTCACCAGCGCACCGTGCGTGATGGCGCCGTCGATGGCGATGTCCGCGTAGGTGCCGCCAGCGTGCGCCACCTCCGGCGCGCAAGCCGGATAGGCGGATACACTCTTGTCCCGGATTACCCCGGCCGCGGCGAGGAGTTGGGCACCGTGGCAGATGGCGGCAATGGGCTTGCCGGCTTCGGCGAAATGGCGAACCATGTTCAGCACGGCCTCGTTAAGTCGCAAATACTCCGGCGCCCGGCCGCCTGGCACCACCAGCGCATCGTAAGCGGCGGGGTCGATGTCGTCGAAGCTGGCATTAAGCGTAAAATTGTGGCCGGGTTTTTCGGTATAGGTGTGGTCGCCCTCGAAATCGTGGATGGCTGTGCGGATTTGCTCGCCCGCGGCCTTGTCGGGGCAGACGGCATCGACAGTGTGGCCGACCATCTGCAGGGCTTGATAGGGCACCATCACCTCGTAATCCTCGCCGAAATCGCCGACGATCATCAGGATCTTCTTTCCAGGCATGGGGGTCCTCCCAGAATGATTGGTTCGTTGCGAAGGTCGAGTTTAACGTAAACGGGCGCTTGGTCCGAGCGCTGACGAAGTCTTGTGGTCGGCCGCGGCGGTGCCGTCAGCCCTGGCCCCGGCGTTGCGCGAGTATCGACCGGAACAGCGTCAGTTGGCCGGCCGTGGTTTCGTCCCAGTTGAACCGCTCCGCATAGGCGCGCACGGCCGCGCGCAATGGCGGATCGGCAAGGAGGGTTGAAACAGCGTCCGCGATCGCCTCCGGTGTGCGTTCGGAGATCAATCGGCCGGCTTCCGGTGCCGCCACCACCTCCGGCGTGCCGCCAACAGCGGACGCGACCACGGGCGTGCCGCAGGCCATCGCCTCCAGGAGCACATTGGCCCAGCCCTCCGAGCCGGACGCAAGGACCAGGACGTCGGCGGCCGAGTACAGGGCTGCCAGTCGGTCCGGCGGCCTTCGCCCCAAAAACCGGACCCGGTCGGAGACGCCGGTGTCGGCAGCCAGGCGAGTCAGCGCTGCCTGCTCCGGTCCATCGCCGACGATCAGAAGCGTCGCGGCTGGCAACCTCGCGAGTGCGCGCACCGTTAGGTCCGTGCCCTTGCCGGGCACCAGGTTGCCAACGGAGATCATCACTGGGTCAGGTCCGAGGCCAAGGGCCGAGCGTGCTGACATGCGGTCTTGGGGCTGGAACAGGGTGAGATCGACACCGTTGCGCAGGACGCGGACGTTCTCGGCGGGCGCGCCCAGGTCCACAAAGATGTCCTTCAAGGCTTGGCACACGGTGATCAGCCCATCCGCCGAGGCGGCCATGCGGCGGATCATGGCGCGCGGCCTGGCATAGCGCGGGATCACGTTCAAATCCGAGCCACGGGCAGTGATCGTGACCGGTACCTTGAAGCGGCGTGCCAGCATGGCGGCGGCAACGCCATCAGGATAGGCGTAGTGGGCGTCGATCAGGTCAAAATCGAAGCCGCCCTGGCGAAGGGCCTGCACGGCGCCGACCGCGCCGGCGTAGAGCGTGGCCGGGGTCACCGACATCCCGACCTTGGGGATCACCAGATAACGGGGATGGACGATTGCCACGTCGTGGCGGTTTTCGGTCCGGGGGGCGGCGGCATAAGCGCCGTACAGGCCCCAGCGCGTGCCTTTCAGCGGAAACCATGGCACGGGCGCGACCACCCGCACGTCAACCTGACCGCTGGCCACCAAGTGGCGCAGCCGCGTTTCCACAAAGATGCCATGGGTGGGCCGGGCCGCATTGGGGAACAGGGTCGAGAACACCAGGATTTTAAGCGGGCGCGTAAGTTCGGGGCCGCCGGTCGCCGTTGGCTGGGTTGCCGGTGGTTTCGCGTCCGCCCGTGGTGCCGTCGACGTGACGGTCATGCGTCGTACATCGCCTGATAGGCGGCGGCCATCTGGTCCAGCGCATAGCGTTCGCGCACGCGGGCCTGGTTGGCACGCCCGAGGCGAAGGCGCAGGGTTTCGTCGTCGACCAAGCGGCAGAGCGCGGCGGCGAAGGCCAGCTCGTCGGTCTTGTCGACGACCAGGTTCGCCCCTTCTTCGCCCAAGATGACCTGGATATCGCCGACATCCGTCGCCGCCACCGGCCGGCCGGCGGCCATCGCCTGGATCAGGACGTTCGGCATTTGCTCAGTGTCCGACGACATGGCGAAGATATGAAACCAGCGATAGGCGTTCTGAACCTCATCGATGTGCCCGGTGAAATGGACCCGGTCCTGCACTCCCAGCTCCCGGCTGAGCGCCTCCAGCGCGGGCCGTTCGACTCCCTCACCCACGATCATCAGGCGCGTGGGCCGCGTGGCGCAAAGCGACGCAAACACCCGAATCAGGCGCGCGAGGTTTTTCTCGGCACGAAGCGGGGCCACCGTGCCGATGATGATGTCGCCGGAGGCGTCGCCGTTGGGGGCGGTCTCGACCATGCCCGGGGTGCCACTGAACAGCGCAACATCGACCCCGTTAGGGATCAGATGCACCTGCTCAGCCGGCAACCGCCAGATCTCGGTCGCGATCCGCACCAGGGTGTGGGAGGGGACGACAAGCCGGCTCGCCCGCTTCAGCGCGACCCGCCGATACCAAACGCGCAAGCGCCGCTGGCCATCGGCCTCCTCCGGTCCGAAGCCGCTTTCGAAATGGATGTGCCGGCACCGATGGCGAAGCGTGTTGACCAACGCCCAGTCCGCCGCACCCCAGTTGTAGGTGAGCAGTAGATCGGGCTTGAGGCGGGCGAGCGTGCCACGGATGGCTAGGAGGGTGCGCGGCAGTCCGCCGAAGCCGGGCGAGGAAAACGGCTCCAGGCGAACGCTGTCGCCCACTGAAAGCCGGTTGGCGCTGTCGGTACGGCCGTTCAGCGAAATTATGGAATGGCGATAGCGCGCGCCGAATTGATTGATCATGGAGACGATGCGAAGGGGCACGCCGCCGTAGCCGAACGAGGGGAACACGTGGACTAGGTGGCGGGGCGCCGGCGCCGCCTCGGCCGATGGGTCCCGACGTTGCGTTTCCGACAGCGCCACGTTCGCGGCGGCCCTATCCGTCGTCACGGCCGGAAGCCACCTTGCTGCCGCCGTGGCTCTCTGTCTTGCCAAGGTCCGAAGGCGGGCGGAGGGCGAGCCGTGTGTCGGATGCGTCGGGGCGACCAGGACGCGCTTGCGGTGTGCGGGCGCCCGGGCCGATCACGAACGGGTAGCGGCCGGTGCCGGAACGCGGGCTGATCAGTAGGCTTCGCCAATGGTTGGCCGTGGTCATGGCGTGGGCACCATCGAATGGACTGGAGACATCGTATCAAGCGGTGGGTTTTTTTTAAGGACCGCACACGCGATTGGACAGGCAACGCCCTGCAAGCGCCGTCACCGTGCCCCTTGCGGCACGACAACAACACCGATCGTTTGCAGGATGATGACGATGTCACGGAAGACGCTGTAATACTTGATATAATAGAGGTCGTACTGGAGCTTCTGCCAGGCATCTTCAATGGACGCACCGTAAGGGTAGTTGACCTGGGCCCAGCCAGTGATCCCTGGCTTGACCCGATGGCGAACCTCGTAATAGGGGATGATCTGGGTCAGCTGATCGACGAAGAAGGGCCGTTCAGGCCGCGGGCCGACAAAGCTCATATCGCCGCGGAGAACGTTGAACAGCTGCGGGATTTCGTCAATCCGGGTCTTGCGGATGAAAGCACCCGTGGCCGTGACTCTGTTGTCGTTGGCCTGGGCCCACTGCGGGCCAACGTCCTTCTCCGCATCGACGCGCATGCTGCGAAACTTCGTCAACATATAGGGCTTGCCGCGAAAGCCGACGCGCTGCTGGCGATAAAAGATCGGCCGGCCGGTTTCGATCCAGATGGCCAGCGCCGTTGCGAGCAGGAGTGGCAGCAGCAGGAACAGCGCACTGGCGCTGACGCACACATCGAGGCCACGCTTGACGGATTGCTGCAGCTTGCCGCCAGGAAAGCCGTCCGAGAACACGAACCAATCGGGGCGCAGCGCATCGAGGTCGATGCGGCCCGTCTCCCGTTCGCAGAAGGTCTGGTAGTCGGAGACGGGCGTGCCGGCCAGGCGGCAGTCCATCAGGGAGCGCAGCGGCAGACGCCCGCGCCGATCCTGCATGGCGACCACGATTTCGTCGATGCCCTTCTCGTCGACGAAATCGGCCAGCGAGTTCACCGGACTGAGGATCATTTTGGGGTCGACCTTGGGTTCCTCGCCCGATACGTCGATGAACGCAACGGCATTGAACCGGTAGGCCTTCCCCGATGCCTCAAGGTCGTGGATTTTGGCGGCCTGCTCGCCAACACCGATGACCAGAACCCGGCGCTTGAGGTACTGCGCCTCCGGCAGCCGGCTGAAGCCCCAGCGGGTCGTCAGCAGCCCGAAGAAGGCGAGCGGCATGCTGATGGCCATGGCGCCGCGCCAGACCTCAACGACGGGAAAGACGTAAAACACCACGGACAAGACAATAAATCCGATAACGAACGTTGCCGCCAACCGGATAAACGTTTGAAGAAATTGAGAAACATATTCCCAGTGATAAAGGCCGACAGCGAACTTGGTCACCATCAGCACGGCCACGAACACGATGGCCTGGGGCGCCAGATCGATCACGCTGGCCGGCCAGCCCTGTGCATCCATGTAGGTGGATGCCATGCCGATGTAGACGGCCGCCAACAGAACCAGAACCTCGACGGCGGCGAGCAACAGAAATGGCGAGAGCAAGTGAATTTTCAGAGCCTTACGCATCTCGGTATTCCGTTGTCATGGTGCTGCGAAGGCCCCCATCGAGAGTTGCTTCAACCCGCCGCTTAACGCTTGACATTCGATCGGCCGAGGGATCGACCTGTCAACACGTGAACAGCACGTCTTTTGCGATTGATCCTTTTTTATTGGATCGTATCGCTAAAATTCGAACAAAGTCTGACACGCACAAGTTAAATGAATGTTACGGCCGGCCTCCAAATGGTGGTATTCGGTCAGCGGACAAGACGCGCCCCTTGCGCATTGTTTGCTTGGATCCGGAACTCTTCGCGCCACCAACATGGCACAACCGGCAGAGCCGAGACGATTTCGCCACGGCGTCACGGTTCTGTCGAGTCCAGTGCCCTAAGCCAAACGTTGCCGCGGCGGAGCCTTCAATCAACTTATGCGAGCACGCCGATCATTAGGACGACCAACGTGTCGCGGCATGGATATGCCTCACGCTTGGCCCTTCCGATCCTGCAGACACCTGCTATTAGTTTGGCGTTGTGTTGCAGTCGCCGCGGCGCTGGACCGCTGACCTCCACACCCACCGATTACGCCTAAGTGACACAGGCGTCACGTAAAAGCAAGCATGCGTAGCGTTGGGTGCGCGACCGCAACCGAGGTGCGGCCGCTGCCGACCGGCTGGTAACGCGGAACAGTGCGTAGCGCTCAAACGAGGATCTCGACGGGCTCGGGATGGCTCAAGAACCGCGTCGGGCTCGCGGTTAAACCATAGGCGCCCGACTGGAACACGACGATCAGATCGCCCACCCGAGCGTGCGGCAGGTCGACCTTGTCGCCGAGCAAATCCAGCGGCGTGCACAAACATCCCACCACGCTGACGGTCTCCCGATCTTCGGTCCCGTCGGTCATCCGGTTGCCGACGGCAACGGGGTAGTTGCGCCGGATGACCTGGCCGAAGTTGCCGGAGGCTGCGAGCTGGTGATTGAGGCCACCATCCGTGATCAGGAACACTTGGCCGCGCGACTCTTTGCGGTCCACGACGCGCGTGACGTACACGCCGCACTCGCCGGCGATATAGCGACCGAGCTCCACAATTACTCGCGCCTCGGGCTGGGCGGCCGTGACCCGTGGTAGCACAGCGGCCAGATGTTCCCCGACGGCGGCCAGATCGAGGGGCTGGTCCTTCGGAAAATATGGGATGCCAAAGCCGCCGCCGATGTTCAGGTGGCGGACCGGTGAGGGCGCGTGATCGGCCAATCGAAGGGCCAGGTCGACGGTCTTGGCCTGGGTGTCCTTGATGACGTCCGCGAATAAGTTCTGCGATCCGGCGTAGATGTGGAAGCCGACGAAGTTCAGATTCAGCTTGGCCAATTCGCCCAGCATCTGCGGCACGCGCTCCGCGTCCACGCCGAATTGCTGAGCACCGCCGCCCATTTTCATGCCCGACGCCTTCAGCTCAAAATCCGGATTGACGCGAATGGCGATTTCGGGGGCAACGCCGAGGCGATCGGCGATAGCGGCGAGCGTTTGTATCTCGCCTTCGCTTTCCACGTGGATCACGACGCCGGCCGCGATGGCGCGAGCCAGCTCCTCGGGGCGCTTGCCGGGACCCGCGAAACTGATCCGGGACGCCGGCATCGGGGTGTCGAGCGCCACCTGCATTTCCTGGGCCGAGGCCACGTCAAAGCCATCCACCAGGCCGCACAGATGTTGGACCACCGCCGGCATGGGATTGGCCTTGATGGCGTAGTTGAGGGCGAGCGTGTCCGGCAGGTGGTGGCGCAGCAGGCCAATCCGCGCTGAAAGCCTGGCTCGGTCATAGGCGAAAAACGGGGTGGAACCGACCCGCTCGGCCAACCGCGACAACGGCACGTCGCCGATGATCAACTCACTGCCGTCAATCGGGTAACTGGCGATCGCGGGATGCAAGACGGCGGTCCTCCTGTCTTGGCCACGTAGGATCGGTGGCCAATTGAAATCGGGGCGCCCGGATGTTACGGGCCGTCGGCGAACGCGTCCACGAAGTCACCGCCCAGAGTCTTGCGGTCGATCTTGCCGTTGGGATTGCGCGGCAGGGCGGAGCGTTCCGCGATCAGGGCCGGCACCATGTACAGCGGCAACTGCTGTCGACACATCTGCATCAGGCCATCGACATCGAGGGCACCGCCGGGCGGCGGCGTCGCCACCACGACGATGGCCTGGCCGAGGCCGGAGTGGGCAACGCCGAGGGCGGCAGCTTCCCCGACCAAACCGGTGGCGTAGATCAGATCCTCGATCTCGGTGGGACTGACCCGATAGCCAGATGTTTTGATCATTTCATCGGTGCGGCCGACAAAGTACAAGAAACCGTCGTCATCGAGCCGGACCGTATCACCGGACCACACCGCAAGTTCCGGTATCGGCAAGCCCGAAGGCTGGCCGGGGGCGGGGCGGAACCGCCCCGCTGTCCGCTCTGGATCGTTCCAATAGCCCATGGCGACGAGCGCCCCCCTATGCACCAGCTCGCCATGCTCGCCCGGTTGGCACAGCTCCCCATCCTCTCGCACCACCAGGATCTCGGCGTTGGGGATGGCCTTGCCGATGGACTCGGGGCGACGGTCCACCTCCGCCGGGTCGAGGTAGGTGGAACGGAACGCCTCGGTGAGCCCGTACATGAGATAGGGCTTGGCCCGCGGCAGCCGGGCACGGAGCGCATCCAGGGTCGACCGCGGCATGTGCCCCCCGGTGTTGGCAAAGTATCGGACCGCACTGGATGCGTCCTCCGGCCAGTCGAGCTGAGAGAGCTGAATCCACAACGGCGGCACGGCGGTGATGCCGGTGATGCGCTCCTGGCTGCACACCCGGACCACGTCACGCGGGAGCAGATAGTTCAGGAGCACCACCGTGGCACCGGTATGGAACGCCGTCGTCAACTGGCTGAAGCCAGCATCAAAGCTCAGCGGCAGGACCGACAGGATGCGGTCATCGGCGCAATTCTCCAGGTAGCTCGACACGCTCTTGGCGCCGGCGACGATGTTGCGGTGGGACAGCACAACGCCCTTCGGCAAGCCCGTGCTGCCGGACGTGTAGAGGATGGCCGCCATGTCGACGTCGATGGTGCGATGGAGCGGCCGGGTGCGGGCGCGGCCGCGTTCCAGTAGGCTGTCCCAATGCTCAACAGCCAGCGCGGGCAATGCCAGATCATCAGCGGCGCCAATGCTGTCGACCAGGACTACATAACGGAGGTCAGAGCAGTCCGCCAAGTCCTCGGCGAGGCCGGCCAGTCGATCCTTGGATGTGACCAACAGCCGGACCGCGCAATCGCGCAAGATATGCGCCACCTGACGGGCCTTCAGCAGTGGATTGATCGGCACGAAGACGCACCCGGCCGCGGCCGCACCGAACAGCGCCTGAACCGTCTCGGGCCTTTTGTCCAAGTAAACCGCGACGCGGTCCCGGCGCTGCAGATGGGCATCGGTCAGGCCATGGGCGACAAGCTCAACGCCGTCCGCCAATGCGGCGTAGCTGACGGTTTCGGTGCGGTGGACAAGGGCCGGTGCGTCGGCGCGAGCCTGGGCAGCCGATGCCACAAGGTGATGAACTAGGTCTGACATGGCTGGTCCAACGGTCAAACAGGGTCGCGCCGATCATAGCGAATTGCGGCGCAGAGTAAACCAAGGTGTGGCCGAAATTAACCCATACGGGGAGCGGTGGCGGTGGTTGTTCATCGTAGCGGAATCTGACACTGTTTCGGACGGCCACGAGGCCGCTCGTTCCAGCCCATTGCCAAGCCGCGACCCAGTCCACCCCGTGTTCTCCAAGGTATCCAGCGCGTTCAGAACCTTCGGCGTGTTTGCCGGGCTGCTGTATCTCGCATCGCAGATGCTTGATCGCGTGGGGTCGCGCTTTCGCGTGATCTATTACGATCTGGTGGCGCAGCCGGTGGCCGACACCCCCGTCGCGCCTGCCCGGTTTACGCGTTCGATCGAGGTTCGCCAAGTGGCGGCGGGCGATCCCGCCATGGCCCGAATGCCCATCGACGAGGACACCCTCGCCTTTCGCCTGCAACAACAGGTCGTGTGCCTGGCCGCCTTTCGCAAAGGCGAGATCGTCGCCTACTTATGGCTGTGTTTCGGTGCGTTCGAGGAAGATGAAGCCCGCTGTACGTTCGTGCCAGAGCCGGCGGCGGAAAGTGCTTGGGATTTTGATGTCTATGTGTTCCCGGAGCAGCGGTTGGGCCTTGGCTTTGTCGCCCTATGGGACGGTGCCAATGACTACCTCCGCAACCGCGGAGTGCGTTACTCCTTCAGCCGGGTGTCGCGTTTCAATGTGGCATCGCAGAAAAATCACGAAAAGTTCGGGTGGCACCGCTTGGGCCGGTGCTGGTTTGTGAAGGGGCGCCGGTTTCAGCTTATGGTCGCGACCGTGCGCCCGTATGTGCATCTCTCGTTCAGCGGGCGATCGCAGCCGCTAATTCGGCTCCGCGTCGAAGCATAGGTGCGGTCGGGGAGCGCTAAAGACGATCAACCGACGTTGCCCCATGCTGTCATCCTTCGTAAGGAACCACTAAGGAATTCCGTCCACTTTAGCAGGTGCCACGGGCTGTTTGCGGTCTTGCGATGGACGGCGAAACCTGACATGGCTCTGCCGCCGTCGGGCGGTGCCGGCCGGCACCCGGACGTGAACTCATTTGGACGACCTGAGATGGCCATGATCGACGACATCAAGCTCATGCTTAAAGACATCCTGCAGCTGGGTGCCCGTGCCGACGCGTTCAGCGCAGCAACGCCACTGTTCGGCAGCGTTCCCGAATTCGATTCGATGGCGGTGGTCGCCGTGTTGACGGCCATCGAAGACCAGTTCGGTGTCACGATCGAAGACGATGAAATCTCCGCCGAGGTTTTTGAGACGGTCGGCAGTCTCAGCACATTCGTCGAGCAGAAGCTGGCCGCGTGAGCACGATCGAGACCCGGGCGGATTTTCGCCCGGCATTTCTCGACGTCGGCGGCCGCCCCATTTTTGCCATTTACTATCCGCCCAGCGCTCAGGCGGGCGGGCCAGATTTCGACTTGATCTGTTTGCCGCCCTTTGCCGAGGAGCTCAACCGATCGCGCCGAATGATGGCACTTCAGGCACGGGCTCTGGCGGCGCAGGGCATTGGCGTCGTTGTGCTCGATTTTTTCGGAACCGGCGACAGCGGCGGAGACTTTGTCGACGGTCGTTGGGACCTGTGGCTCGACGACGCCAGGGCTGGAGCTGATTGGTTGGCGAGTATGCCCGAACGACCTGCGGCTCGCCCCATCGGTCTTTGGGGTATCCGCCTGGGGGCGTTGGCGGCGGCGGCCCTCGTTACGGCCGAACCCGCGCGGTTTGATCGCTTGGTCCTGTGGTCGCCGGTGCCGGCGGGACAGACCTACGTCAACCAAGTTCTGCGCATTCGGGTAGCCGCCGAACTGGGGCGAAGCGACGCTGGCGTCGATGCGGGCGGTGCAACGGGACGTGGGCTCGACACCAAGGCATTGAGAGCGCAGCTCCACGCGGGCGAAATTGTGGAGGTCGCCGGCTACGGCCTCCATCCGGAGCTGATCGCCGCCATCGACAGCCTCCGGCTTGTCGACTTGATCCCTCCCGCAGGCTTCACCGTGAATTGGTTTGAGCTGGTCCCCGAAGCGGGACGTGAGGCGCCGCCAGTGGCGCGATCCACTGCGGCGCGCTGGCGGGAGGCCGGCGTGCCCGTCACCGAAATCGCGGCAGTTGGTCCGCCGTTTTTCTCCCTGCCTGACACGACGGAGGACCCCGCCGTGGCGTTGATTAGGGCCACGGCCGACCATCTGTCGGGCTAACACCAGTGGGTTTGTGGGCTTTTCAGGCTGGTTGTGGCCTGGTGAGGGCGGCGATTGATCGGGGCATTTTGTGCACTCGCACAGTCTCGACGCATCCAATGAAGGGTCGATGCTGTATAGTTTGCGGCAAAAATGTGGCAATTTTCTGAAACTGCAATGAAATCGAGGGACAACTTTTTATCCGAAGCTTGTCACTTTTCCGACCCAATTGGGTGTTTTCGATTTTTTTGTTTGTTGGTATGGATGATTTGACTTTCAGGAGTGCCGGTCATGGGGAGACGGATCGGTGTATCCAAAGCAACATTTGAGGAGCCATATTAATGCAGCAGACGCACGCGTTGGCTGAGCAGCCTTCGTACAGCGGACATGCGACCCAAACGGGTGACGCCGGCTCCGGGTCTTCAGAAAAACGTACCCGGTATTGGCGTGGCCGCGTGGCCGTTGGAGCTTTACTGTGCTTAAGCGTTGCCGGCTATGCGCTGGCGATATTTGCCATCGACACGGTGGTGAAGGGCGGACTGCCCCAACTGTTCTAATCCCGTCTCGAAACGGGATCTTCATAATAAATTGGTGTTTTTTGAGGATGGACCGTGAGCGCTCCGGGCGTTGACCCCGGGGCGCAAGCGGCGTATGCCGCCCGTGTACGACTGGCGGGTAGCTCAGTGGCAGAGCGCTCCTTTTACATGGGAGAGGCCGGAGGTTCGAGTCCTTCCCCCGCCAACCAAACGGCGTTGGCTGGGCCTGCCCAACGACGGATCGGGAACGGCACCCCGTTCGGAACCCGGCCACCGCCGCGTTCAGCCCCTGAAGCGGGTGTTGCATGCGCTGCCGTAACACGGAGAGGAGGAGACATCGCCATGGCGCTGACCGTGAGCATCGAGGGATGGGCGGACGGAGCGCCAATTCCAGAACCTTTTGCATTTGGCGTTCCCGCGGCAGAGACGCATGTGGCGCTAGGAGCGAACCGGAGCCCCCATATCCGCTGGTCCGGCGCGCCGGCGGGAACGCGCTCCTTTGCGATTATCTGTCATGATCCGGACGTTCCGTCCAAACCCGACGACGTGAACCAGGAAGGGCGCACGGTCCCGGCGGATCTGCCGCGAATCGACTTTTTTCATTGGGTTCTGGTCGATATACCGCCCGAAATCACTGAGCTGGCCGAGGCCGCGGATAGCGACGGCGTCACCGCCAAAGGCAAGGCGCCCGGCCCGGTTGCCAATGGCGTTCGAGGGATAAATTCCTACACGGATTGGTTCGCTGGTGATGCGGACATGGCTGGCGATTACGGTGGCTATGACGGGCCGTGTCCACCCTGGAACGACTCCATCGTCCACCACTACCACTTCACGGTCTATGCGCTGGACGTGGAGAGCCTGGGTTTGACAGGCGTGTTCACGGGCGCAGACGCCCGGGCCGCCTTGGCCGGACATATCCTCGCCGAAGGTACCTGGCTCGGAACGTACAGCCTCAATCCGGCCGTTCCGGCCTGATCCTTAGCCGGTCCTGACCGGCTGGACACGCGGACCATTGACGAAGGCTTTGCGCGCTCGCTTGAACGCCAGCGAGCCATTGACGCGGGCAAAAGCCGCGACTACTTCATCTTTGTCTGGATGCCGATTGTCGGGTCCGGACATGTACCCGGGACGGTGACCGTCCCTTGCAACACATTGCTTGTCGGAGGATGTGTACGATGACAACGTTTGATCTGTCCCCCCTGTTCCGCTCGTCCGTTGGCTTTGACCGGCTCGCCAATCTTCTCGAAGATTCGGTGCGCTGGACAGATACGGGCAACGCTTATCCGCCCTACAATATTGAGAAGACTGGTGAGCATGATTATCGGATCACGCTCGCAGTGGCCGGATTCGGCGAAAATGACGTCACCGTGACGGTGAAGGAGTCTACGCTGTTGGTCGAGGGCCAGAAGCAGGATGCTGAAAACGGCGTGTCCTATCTGTATCGCGGCATCGCCGGGCGCAGCTTCAAGCGCCAATTCCAGTTGGCCGAGCACCTGCAGGTGACTGCCGCCAGCATGCAGAATGGTCTTTTGACCATCGATTTGCACCGCGAGGTGCCGGAGGCTATGAAGCCGCGTCAGATCCCTATAAGCACCGCTGAGCCCGATGCAGGCACCACCGGTAAGTTGCTTGAGGGCGATCGCAACGCCGCTTAGACGACCCCTTTCAAATTGCGTTTCGCAGGGTGCCGGCCGCGTGCCGGCACCTTTGCGTTTTAACGGGATTTCGCCTGCTACTCCGTGCGGAGATTGAGGGTGCCCGCATCCAAGCGGCCGATCGCGTGCAGAATCCGATAAACGGAGCCGAGCCGGGTATAACGGGCATCAGCGAGGTTGATCCGGGCGTTGCTGACCTCATCCTGGGCGATCAGGACGTTGATCAGGCTCTCGTTGCCGAGGATGCGCAAGCGCCGCCGGGCCTCGAACACTTCCTCTGCGATCACGACGGCATTGAGCAGGAGGTCGACTCGCTGCTCGGAAGTTTGAAGCTCCTCCCAAGCGATGCGAACAGCGTCCGCCACCGTCCGCGTTGCGTTGCGGTAATTGTCCAGGCTGGCTCGGTAGTCGTAGGCTGCCTGGCTGACGCTGGCGGTTGTGGCAAAGCCGTTGAACAAGTTCCAGGTGGCACGCAGCACAAGCGAAAAATCGGTCCGCACGCCTGGCTGGAGATCAAAGTCCTCCTCATAGGATGAGACGCCGACGATCTCAAGGCGGGGGAAATACCCAGCGCGCGCCAGACGCCGCCGTTCTTCGGCGGCTTCGACGGTGGCAAGACTGCTCAAGATTGCCGGGTTCGTTGACGAGGCATCATCCACCGCCATGTCGACGGTGCGCGGCAAGGCCGCTTCCGGCGGCGTCGGATCGCCCATGCGCTCCAGCAAGGGCGCACGTCCAAAAACCTGGATGTAGCGGCTCACGGCGGTCTGAAATGCGCCCAGGAAAACCACCCGGCGCTCGACCGCAATCTGCAGGCGTGCTTTGGCCTGCAACACATCGACTTCAATCCCACCGCCGCGGATCACGCGCTCATCCTCCAGTTCGGCTTGGACCTTCAGCGAGTCCTCGCTTTCCTGAGACAGTTCGACGAGCCGTTGCTGCCGCAGCACGTCCAAATACGCCAGGACGCCGTCCAGCAGCAGTTGCTGGCGCGTTCCTGTCAGGGTGAGCGCTGCTACCTCCGTGTTCAGGCGGGCGATCCGGACCTCGGACGCGGTTTCAAAGCCGTCGAACACATTTTGCGTGATCGTGAGTTCGGCCGTTTTCTGGGTTTCTCGGAAACTGCCCAGCCCGAGCTGGGACCGCGTGTCCGTGGTGATGTCCGTTGGTCCGATGGTGCCCGAGGCATCGACCTGGGGCAGGTAGCTCGAGAAGGCGCCATCAATCTCCTGACGGGCGGACTCAAGCTCGGCGGCGGCAGCCTGGATTTGTGGGTTGGTTGACAACAGATGGACCAACTCGTCCTCGAGTTGGCCAGCCAAAGCCACTGGTGCGCCAAGCATAAACGCTGCGCATGAGGTCGACGCTGCCGAAATGATGCTTAGAAAACGGTGTGACAGGCCCATGGTTCGACCACTGCAGGGGCGACTCGCGCGATGGGGTACCGCGGAGACCTGCCCGCCGCTACTGTACGATGACGTGTTTTTTTGTCAAACCAACGACTTAAGCGGCCTCCGCGGCCCGCCGCATCGGATCAGCTCAAGGTTTCCTATCGCTGAATGCTAACACATTGTAAACGCGGAGCTTGGCACGCCTGCCCGAGGCTCCGGCTCTCCCGTCTTGGGGGTTGGCCGCTTATGGATCGCCGTAAACGCGTTGCCGGTATGCAACAGCGCTGCTTGCGCCCCGATTCCTGAGGCCTCGCGTCGGCTCACAACGGTGTGCCGTAGCCGCCCCCGCCGGGCGTTTCGATGACCAGACAGTCGCCCGCATCAACGTCTCGCGTGGCGGTGCTGCCCAGGTCTTCAACGCGGCCGTCCGCCCGCTCGATCCGGTTTCGCCCCGCGGCGCCGGGCGACCCGCCTTTGAGTCCGAACGGTTGGAGGCGACGCCGACCGGACAATATTGAGGCCGTCATCGGAGCCAGGAACCGCAAGCGCCGGACCACGCCATCGCCGCCGGCCATGCGGCCGGTCCCGCCACTGCCCCGGCGGATTGCGAACGACTCCAACACCACCGGGAACCGCCACTCCAGGATTTCCGGGTCGGTCAAACGGGAGTTGGTCATGTGACTGTGGACGGCAGACGCGCCATTGAAATCAGGGCCGGCCCCGACGCCGCCGCAAAGCGTCTCGTAATACTGGTGGGTGGCGTTCCCGAACGTCAGGTTGTTCATGGTGCCCTGTGATGCCGCCAGTGTGCCGAGGGCGCCGTAGAGGGCATCGACGATGATTTGAGATGTTTCAACATTGCCGGCGACCACGGCGGCGGGGGGGTGCGGGCTCAGCATGGAGGGGTCGGGTACGTTCACTTGAAGCGGCTTTAAACACCCCTCGTTCAGCGGGATGTCGTCGTCCACAAGGGTGCGGAAAACATACAGAACGGCGGCGTGACACACGGCCGTTGGCGCGTTAACGTTGGTGACGCGCTGGGGCGACGACCCGGTGAAATCGATGGTCGCGGCGCGAGCGGCACGGTCCAGGCTGACGGTGACATTGATCACGCTGTCGTCGTCCATCTCGCACCGGAAGTGTCCCGGCTCAAGTACGTCCAGGACCCGGCGTACCGATTCCTCGGCGTTGTCCTGAACATGGCCCATGTAGGCGCGAACGCCGTCCAGGCCGAAGTGGCTCACCATGCGGCGAAGTTCGCTGACGCCGGTTTCGTTGGCAGCAATCTGCGCTGTCAGATCGGCGATGTTCTGGTCCGGGTTGCGGGCCGGCCATGGGCTGCTCGCGAGGAGGGCCCTGATCTCCTGCTCAAGAAAGCGGCCGCCTTTGACAAGGTCCACGTTGTCGATCAGAACGCCCTCTTCCTCGACCGAGCGGCTTTCCGGCGGCATGGAGCCGGGTGTGATGCCGCCGATGTCGGCGTGGTGGCCACGCGAGCCCACGAAAAACAGAAGCACGCCGGTGGACTCGTCGAACACAGGCGTAATCACGGTCACGTCGGGAAGGTGGGTGCCGCCATTGTAGGGCGCGTTGAGGGCGTACACGTCCCCAGCGGCCATCGTCGTGCCGCGCTCGCGCAGGATCGTGCGCACGCTTTCACTCATGGAACCAAGGTGGACCGGCATATGCGGGGCGTTGGCCACCAGGTTGCCATGGGCGTCAAAGACCGCACAACTGAAGTCCAGGCGCTCCTTGATGTTCACGGAAATGGCGGTGTTGGCAAGCACAGCGCCCATCTGCTCGGCAATCGACATGAAAAGGTTGTTGAACACTTCGAGCCGGACCGGATCTACGCTGGTGCCAATGGAAACAGTCGGGTTGCGTGGCGCAACCCGGGTGAGCAGCAGATGGCGGCGGGCGGTCACGCGAGCCTGCCAGCCGGGTTCCACCACTGTCGTTGCCGTGGTCTCCACCAGGATGGCGGGGCCGGCCATGGTCTGGCCGGGCAGGAGTTGGGCGCGGTCAAACACGGGCGTGGTGACCCATGCGCCGTCGATCCACATCGATGTTTCCGCCAGGGCGCACGCTGGTGATGCCGATGTGTCGCTGTCGTCGGCCACCGGCTCCTCGCCTTGCTCCGTTGACCCGATCGCTTCCACAGACAGGGTGTCCACGGTCATCGGGCGATTGGGCATGTCGAAGCCGAAGCGCTGGCGATGCATTTGGGAGAAGGCTGCGGACATGCTGTCCTGGTCGGCGAACGGCACGCCCAGGGCCGTGTCCGTACCCTGGTAGCGAAGGTGGGCTAAGCGAACGACGGAGATCGCGTCCGCCCGGAGCCCTTGGCTTTTCACTTCCTCGCACGCCTTGGCGGCCATGTCGTCCAGCTGCTCCGCAAAGCCTGGCAGAGCGCTCGCCTCCAAGGGCAAATCGACGGTCCGTTCGCGCAACGCTGCGATGTCCGCCAGGCCCATGCCGTAGGCCGACAAGACGCCAGCCAAGGGGTGGATCAGCACCTCCGTCATGCCGAGTGCATCGGCAACCTGACAGGCATGCTGGCCGCCGGCACCACCGAAACAATTGAGCACGTAGTCCGTGACGTCGTGGCCTTGCTGGACGGAGATGGTTTTGATGGCGTTGGCCATGTTCTCGACGGCAATCGTCAGGAAGCCCTCGGCGGTCGCCTCCGGCGTGGTTGCGCGCCCCGTCGCCTCCGCAATCTCGTCGGCCAACGCGGCAAACCGGGTTCGCACCACGTCCGCGTCCAAGGGTTGGTCGGCGTTTGGCCCGAAGACGTGCGGAAAGTAGCGTGTATCGACGCGACCCAGCATGACATTGCAGTCCGTTACCGCCAGTGGGCCGCCGCGGCGGTAGCTCGCGGGTCCCGGGTCCGCTCCGGCGGAGTCCGGACCGACGCGAAGACGCGCACCATCGAAGGCGAGGATCGAGCCGCCGCCGGCGGCGACCGTGTGGATGCGCATCATCGGGGCGCGCATTCGAACGCCGGCCACGAGACTATCAAAGCTGCGCTCGAACGTGCCGTTGTAGTGGGAGACGTCCGTAGAGGTGCCCCCCATGTCGAAGCCGATCACACGCTTGAAGCCGGCCAGTTCCGCGGTCCGCACCATGCCGACCACGCCGCCCGCAGGGCCTGAGAGGATGCTGTCCTTGCCTCGGAACAACGCTGCATCGGTGAGTCCGCCGTTGGACTGCATGAACTGCAAGCGCGTGTCACCAAGCGCTGCAGCGACTTGATCGACATACCGCCGGAGGATCGGCGACAGGTAGGCGTCAACTACCGTGGTGTCACCGCGAGAGACAAGCTTGATCAGCGGGCTGACGGCATGGGAAACGGAAATCTGACTATAGCCAATTGTGGCCGCGATCTCCGCAACCCGTTGCTCATGGGCGTGGAAGCGATAGCCGTGCATGAAGGCGATGGCGACGGATCGGATGCCGTCGTCGAACGCGGCTCGGAGCATCGCTTCGGCTTTGGCCTCATCGAGGGGGCAAAGAACGTCGCCCTGGGCATCCAGTCGTTCGTCGATCTCCACCACCTGCTCATACAGCATCTCCGGCAGTACGATGTGGCGGTCGAACAGGCGGGGACGGTTCTGGTAGCCGATGCGGAGTGCATCGGCGAAACCGCGCGTGATGGCGAGCACGACCCGGTCCCCCGTCCGCTCCAACAGCGCGTTGGTGGCAACGGTGGTCCCCATCTTCACGACGGCGATTCGATCAGCTGGGATGGGATCGGACGGATCGACGTTCAGGATCTCACGGATGCCTTGAATGGCGGCGTCCCGGTAGTGCTCCGGGTTCTCGGACAGGAGCTTGCGGGTGGTGATGCTGCCGTCCGGTGCTTTGGCGACCACGTCCGTGAACGTTCCGCCCCGATCAATCCAGAATTGCCACTGGGCCACGCCGGCTCTCCGCCTTTTGGAACTCAATCGTGCGGCCAAGCCTCTTCCGACCACGGAAAGCGCATACCCCGATGCCGACGCGACCACAAGCCGGTGGTGGCCATCACGGTCTGTGCAGACCAAGAGGGGTATTTGCAGAAATGCCACATGCAGACACGTAAATGCGGCACGCAGCGTGTCGGAGGGTGGGCAGCGCAAAGTCGGAGTAAGACACGAGCAGTGCCATGTTTGGAGCAACGGTGGTATTGTGGCAGAAAAAGTCAAAGGCATTAAAGTAAAAAGGTAATTCCTGCCGATCAGTTCTGTAGACATTTAAGGAAAATGTTAGCTTTTTTGTTCGTTATGTTCGAAGATGGAGTCTGAACATCGTTAGATATCACCAATCGTTCTGTTCGTTTATCAACATAAAGCATCAACATTGGAATCCATAAGTCCATCTATTCACGTAATAGATACCTGGCAAACAGTATTTATTGCTATTTTTATAACATTCTAATGTTGACATGTCATATTCACAAAGCGTGTAGCCACCTCTAGCATTGTAACTCGGAGGCTCTCGGTATTGGGGGGCCGGGGAGTGAAATCTGCCCGCGGTCGCGCAACCTTTGGCGCGGTGCAAGCGGTTACAGATTGTGCGCCGGCGTTGAGAGCACCCGGGGAACTCAGGGGAGGGCTTCATGTTCCGCTTTACAGTAGTCTTCGCCGTTTCGGCGATGTTGTTTGCTGTTCCGGCAGCCCGGGCGACAGATAATCTGGCCAGCATTGGCAATCTGGCCACGGTTGCGGTCCAGTCCCTGGTCGGCGCTCCGGCGCGCCGTGGCAATGCCTATCTTCCCAATGTCTGCGATGACTCGGACGATTCTGCGTGTGTGCCGCTGTTCGGGGATAGGGACCTGATCGGGTGGATCGACGGGGGTCTCCAAAGCGGGACTTTCGATAACCGCGGCACCCAGAGCGGGGGCGATTATGACGGCTACTTCATCTCAGGCGGTGTCGATTACCCGCTCCGCAACCTTGGCCTTATCGGTTCGGCTGGGCTGTCCGGCGGATACAGCTCTGTTCATTCCGATCTGAACGACGGCAGTGAAACCCGCACCAAGCTCGGCTCCGTGGTCGGCTATTATCAGTACCAACAAACGCCTGGTGCTTACGTAAACGTAGCCTTCGGGTATGCCTTCGGGTCGGCGGAACTAACGCGGCTGGAGCCGGCTCTGCAGGCGCCGGGGACCCCCTTCACCGCAAGCGCCGATCCAGACCTACAGGCCTGGTTGGCCAACGCCTTAGTGGGTTGGGACCACCAGGAAGGGGCGTTTTCCTTTGGTCCCTTCGTAAACTGGCAGGTGGGGAGCATCCATGTCGACAGCTACACGGAAACCAACCAAGGCGATATTCGCGAGGCCGTGGAGAGTCAGTCCGTGCTCATCAACGTGGGGCAACTCGGCGGGCGTGTCCAATACGTGTATGAGGACGAGGAGAAAGAGATCATCCTGATTCCGCAACTGCGTGTCGCCTTCGAGCACGACTTCGGCGACGGCGGGCGCACCGTGAAGTATACGCGGATTGCCACCAACGGAATGGGCCAAGAAAACGTTCCCGACAGCGAGAGCTCAGCGCTCCGCCTGGGGACCACTTTGACCGGCGAGTACAAAGACCGATACATCCTGACGGTCGGCTACGACGGCCGCCTGTTAAGCGACGCCCACACGAGCCACGCCTTTACTGGAAACTTCCGCATCCGATTTTAGTGACAGATGGAAACGACGTCGGGCGTCGGCGTACTGCTTCGGATTGTCGAACAATAGGGGGCGTCACCACACGACGCCGCCACAAGCCGGTGAGCGATGCGATGGTTCGGCGGAACCAGGAACGAGACAGCTCATCGCGACCAGCCGCGACAGCGCCTGCGCTTTAATCAAATATTTGCTTGGTGACGATTACCCCAAGAAAAATTGATTGAAATCTTCTTAATTATTACTTAATTAATTCAATAATAATGCGTTTCAATTAGATGGCGGACTAAATTTTATTCAAGGTATTCCAATTAAAAAAGGTCATGTTTAGGGCCAAATCGGCATGTGATGATGGTTATACAAATTAACTGTCGGCACATACGAAAAATGAAAGGAATTTTGTAACCACTGTGAACTTAGTCACAAAGTCTCCGGCTGTTCAGGGCTATAAGCCAACCTGCTGTAAAGAGATCCACGCGCCCCAGGCGTAAGAATACTTCTCTTTGCAGCTCGTATAATACGGCAAAAAAGGGGCGAAACCCCAGGCGTCCCCGGAGAACACCTGTATAACCAAGTGATGCGGAGATTTGAAAGCCATGCCCACAGATCGTCGAGAAGAAGCTTATCGTGTTCGCCTCGAAGCCGCGGCCAAAGCCAAAGCACGTGAACATCCCAAGCATCAAGGAAATGGTGATGAGCAGCGTTTCGCTGGAGCTCGGTATGCGATGAGTTTTACCAAAGGTCTGCGGCATGATAGCGCCACAGGCCTGATTTCTTTTTCTGAGGATTTCGAGCGATTCCGCCGCGCGATCGACGAAGGCTACATCGATGCGTTTACGGCCGAGGTACGCGTGCCCAACGACAAGACTCGGTTTTGGGAAGCGCCGACGGCTGGCCTGGTCTACGACTTGGAAGGTCCGGATGCACAGGCCGTGACCATGGCGCCGGCGCCGCCTTTGGGGTCCGACGAACTGGCTTACGAAATGGCGGAGGTCTATGAGCTCGCGTTGCTCCGTGACCAGCCGCTGACCGATTTTGCCTCGGGGACGACTAACACGGCCGTGACCGACACAGTCACGCGCCTGAACAACCTGCCTTACACCACGGCTGGAGTCTCCGGCCGCCCACGCAAGACCGAAGCGGGTGTCCTGACGCCCCAGACGTTGTTTCGCGGCTCCTCCCCCAGGGTCGACGTGGGGCCTTACCTGTCGCAGTTCATGCTGATCGGCAATGATCAGCCAGACGCGCCAGGCGTGGATCACGGCCTCATCCAGTACGGTGTCCTACAAATCAATCAGCGGGTACCGGTGGCCGCTCCGCAAGACTACATGACGACGCTGCAAACCTGGCTCGACGTTCAGAATGGCGTTAACACGCTTAATCTCCAAACCTACTATGATACGACCGCTTCCCGGCGTTTCATCACGTTTCCGCGGGACCTGGCCACTTATGTTCATTTTGATGCGCTTTATGAGGCGTATCTAAACGCCTGCTTGATCCTGCTTTCGATGGGGACTCCGTTTGATCCTGGATTTGCCAACCTGTCCGGCCAGGGGGAGTACTTTTTCAATAGCTTCGATCTGGCGACCAACTTGTTCTCCGGCTTGGAGACGCACCGTCGTCAGGCCGGCGGATTTGCGCTTTATGGCGGCCCGCACATCCTGACGCTGGTCACCGAAGTGGCGACGCGTGCCCTCAAGGCCGTCCGGTATCAAAAGTTCAATGTTCACATTCGCCTGCGACCCGAGGCGCTGGCCGGCCGGATCGAGCAAGCGGCGTCCATCGAGGCGGCCCATCCGCACATCGGCACTCCGTTTTCCGACCTGGCCGCGAGCATTGACCCGACGGTGACACAGATCAGAGCGGCCAACGCATCCGGCACCGCCTATCTGCCAATGGCTTTCCAGGAAGGTTCCCCTATGCATCCGGCCTATGGTGCAGGCCACGCTACCGTTGCTGGGGCTTGTGTAACGATTCTGAAGGCGTTTTTCGACACAAGCGCGGTGTTCGTCCGGCGCAACGGCACCGATGTCTTCGCGTTGCATGAGCCAGGCGACGTCTCCGTTCAGTATGTGCCCGACGCGACGGGCGCCACGCTCGTGCCGTCGACGGGGGGCGAGTTCCTGACCTTGGAGGGAGAGCTGAACAAGCTCGCCGCCAACATTTCGATCGGGCGCAACATGGCGGGCGTCCATTACTATACCGACTACTATGACAGCCTTCGCATGGGCGAGAAGATCGCCATTGGGATTTTGGAGGAGCAAGCACTCTGCTATCACACCGACCCCTTCGTACTGAGTGTGCCCACCTTTGACGGCGATGTGGTCCGCATCGGCGCCCGATAAGGCCCGTCGCAAAGCACGATGAGCAATCGGCCCGGCAGCGACGACCGGGCCGATTTCTAGCCTCGGTGGATCGGGTTCGTGGTGGGAAACACGGTAGTAAGTGCTTGGGCGATGTCGTCGATTACGGGCGCCCAATCGCCTTGTGTCCGTTGTCGGAACAGTCGAACGGAGGGGTACCAAGGGCTGTCGTCGCGGTTCAGAAGCCAGCGCCAGTCAGGGATCTCCGGCAGCAGGACCCAGGTGGGGACACCCATGGCGCCAGCGAGATGGGCGACCGAGGTATCGACCGAGATGACCAGGTCCATAAGGGATGTCAGAGCGGCCGTGTCGGAAAAGTCCAACAAATCGTCGCCGAAATGCCGGATCATCGCCAACTCCTCCAGGACCAAGCGATCGTCGTCACGGATGTCCTTTTGCAGGCTGACAAAGCTGATATCGGGCTTCAGGAGCGGGCGAAGCGCCGCAAGTCCGATGGTCCGGTTATGATCGTTCTTGAAGATCGCGTTTCCCGACCAGACCAGGCCGACCCTCGGCCCTGTCCGGGGTCCCAGCATCTCGTCCCAGGCCGCCGCGGCCGACGGCGACGGCGTGATGTAGGGCACCGCTGCCGGAATCGTGTCGAGCCGGGTCTCGAACGCCAAGGGAAGGCTCAACAGCGGGCAATGGACGTCGAAATCGGGCAGCGCCTCACCCTTGGCGACAATCCGATCGATTCCTTTCAGGTCGGCGAGCAAGAACTTGAGGGGAGCATGAACTTCCAACGCGACGCGCGCTCCGGTGTCGGCGACCAGGGCCGCATACCGACAGAATTGGATGGTGTCGCCGAGCCCTTGCTCGGCATGGAGCAGGATGGTTCGGCCTGAGATGTCTTCCCGACCCAGCCACAACGGTTGGCTAAAGTTGCGTCGCGGTGAGGGGAAGTCGTCGTTTTTCCAGCGCCGCTCATATCCCCGAAAGCCGCGCTCGAAATCCCCTATGATGAGCTGGCACAGCGCCAGATTGACATGTGCGGACGCCAGATCCGGTCGCAAGCTGATGGCCTCCTGATAGCTCTCGATCGACTCATCAAAGCGCCGAAGGCCATGCAACGCGATGCCACGGTTGTTGTGGGCATCCGCATGGTCCGGCTGCATGTTAATGGCCCGATCGCAGTAAGCCAGCGCTTCCTCGAAACGGTTCAGCTCACGCAGCGTGTTTGCACGGTTGGTAACCGCATCGGCATAGTCGGCTTTGAACTCAACCGCGCGATCATAGCTTTCGAGTGCCTCCTCGTATCGGCCCAGTGCCCGTAGCGCAACGCCACGATTGTTATGGCTTGCGGCATAATCGGGCCTCAGCGCGATGGCGCGATCGTAACTGGCAATGGCCTCATCGAAGCGCCCCAGACCTTTTAGAACAATACCGCGATTGTTATGAACGACCGGATTGTCCAATCCCAGCTCGACTGCTCGGTCATAGCTAAGAAGCGCCTCGCCAAATCGCTTCAATTCCCGCAGGGCATTCCCACGATTGAGATGGGCGTCGATATAATCCGGTTTGAGCTCGACGGCCCGTTCGAAGCCGGCCGTGGCCTCCTCAAGGCGGCCCAACTCGCGCAGTGCAACACCGCGATTGTTATGAGGCTTGGCATTACCCGATTGCCGAGCGATGACGTGATCGTAGTGGGCGACCGCGTCCGCCCAGCGGCCGCACCGGCTGAAGGCGGCCCCCAGGTTTTCCTGAATGAAGGCGTCGTCGGGCCGCATTGCTGCCGCTTGCTGCAAAAGCGCGATGGCTTTTTCGTGCTCGCCTTGTTGGTCATGGAGCAAACCCAGCAAAATCAGGGCTTCGGCGTGCGCGGGGTTAGCCTTCAGGATCGCGCCGTAGATCGTTGCGGCCTGGTCAAGCTTGCCGGATTTTTGCAGCAATTTGGCGTTACCCAAGGCCTGCTCGACGGTAACGCTTCGGTGAATAATCTGTCTTGCCGCCTGCGGCCGCGTCGCCGCGGTGGATGGTGTTTCGATCGCTCCCGAACACCGCGGCGCTTCGGACACTTTGCTGTTGCCCATCTCCGACATTCTCCACGAGACCCCGGCCGCCTGCCAAGTGGCGATCGCATGGCCCAATTTTTCAGGCGCAGGATAACCGCTTCCACTCATTGCCGAAAGTTACGTTAGGATCCCCCGCGACATCGGGATCCGTTAGCCCGCACGCCGACGGGTTTAGGGCGTGTGCGCTTCCGTTTGCAAAAACGTGATGGCGAGCACCCGGGCCGCGTCATCGATCACCGGACGCCAATTGCCGCGTGTTCGCTGGCGGAACAATTTTACGCCCGGGTACCAGGGGCTGTCGTCGCGATCGCGAAACCAGCGCCAGTCGGCGGTTTCGGGCAGCAGGATCCAGGTTGGCACACCCATAGCACCCGCCAGATGCGCCACGGCCGTGTCGATGGAGATGACCAGATCCATGTGCGAAATCAGGGCGGCCGTGTCGGAAAAATCCCGCAACGCTTCCCGGAAATGCCGGATCATTGGCAGCTCATCCAAGACCGGGCGATCCGTTTCACGAACTTCTTTTTGCAGGCTGAAGAACTCTGCTCCGTTTCCAAGGAGTGGGCGGAACGCCGCTAGACCCGTTGCCCGCCGGTCGTTGCTGGTGCCACCCGACCATACGAGACCGATCCGCGGCTTTGTCCGGGGTCCCAGTCGCGAGCTCCAGGCCGCCACCGCCGTCGGCGACGGTCTGATATAGGGTATTGACGCCGGAATTGTGTCAAGGCGCGTGCCAAGCGCCAGAGGCAGGCTTAGCAGCGGACAATGGACGTCGAAATCTGGATTCGGTTGAAACTTCGTGATGACCTCGTCAACGTCCTCCAGGGTTGCGAGCAAAGAGTGAAGCGGCCTGGGAACTTCCAGAATAACGTGTGCTCCGGTTTTCCGGACCATTGCTGCATACCGACAGAATTGGATGGTGTCGCCCAATCCCTGCTCGGCGTGGAGCAGAATGGTCCGTCCGGCAATGTCTTCGTTCCCAAGCCATAGCGGCTGAGTGAAATCGCGACGCGGTGATGGAAAGGAACTCAACCGCCAACGCCATTCGTATTCCGGTAGACCGCGCTCGAAATCCCCGAGGCGCAACAGGCAGTTAGCTAAATCAAAGTGCGCTGACGCGTAGTCTCGGCTTAAATCAGTTGTGTAATAGTATCTTGCGATGGCCTCGTCGACTCGATTCAGCGCATGTAAAGCCTTCGCGGCGTTGTGATGGGCTTTGACGTGAGCTGGCTTCAATCTCGTAGCTTCGTTGTAGCTCTTCAGGGCTTCGCCGAATCGCTTCATTGCGTGGAGCGTCATCCCGCGACGTACGTGCGCTTCGGCATCGCCGGGGTCCAGGCCGGTCGCCTTGTCGTGGCTCGCCAGCGCTTCGTCATGGCGCTTCAATGAAAAGAGGGCTTTGCCGCGCGTCGTATGGACTGCGGCATAGTCCGGCTGCAGGTCCAGCGCCCGATCGCAGCTTTCGACGGCCTTCTCGAACTCGCCGAGATCGAGGTAAATGGCAGCTAGGTTGCCGTGAGCCTGGGCCATGTCGGGTTGGATCGCAATGGCTTGCTCGATGTGCCAGACGGCCATGCGCGGTCGACCCTGCTGCTTATGCAGGACACCGAGCAAGTGGCGGGCATCGACGTTGTTTTGATCGGCCTTCAAAATGGCCTTGTAGATCATCGCAGCCTGGTCGAACGAGCCCTTCTTCTGAAACGCGATTGCATCGTCCAACGCCTGTTCGATCGAAACACGTCGATGGATGATCTGAGACGACGGCGAGGCTTGCGATCCAGCGGGACTCTCGGCTCCTGGCTCTCCGGCCGGAACGGGCCTAACCTCTGGCTCATCGCCTTGACCCATGCTTGATCTGCTCCTCTAAGGCACGCTCGTCCACGGAGGGAGGATTGCCGATCCTGATCGAGCGCCACAGGATAGCGTGAGCTTCGTCGCGCCGGAAGTGACTGGTCGGACCCGGGTGCATCACCGTGTTCTCGATTGAATTGGGAGTGTTGCGCGGGGGCTTACCCTTTCCGAGCTTATGGCACGGAGGGGAACGCCGTTTCGAGAGCGTGACCAATATCCTTGATCACTAACGACCAATCACAAAAAAGCGAGCGCCGGAACAGCCGTACCGTCGGATACCAGGGGCTGTCATCGCGATCGAGCAGCCAGCGCCAATCGGGAGGCTCGGGCAGCAAGATCCAGGTTGGCATGCCCATGGCCCCCGCTAGATGAGCGACCGACGTGTCGACCGAGATGACCATGTCCAAAAGGGATGTCAGGGCAGCCGTGTCCGAAAAATCCTGCAGCTCATCCCCGAAATGCCGGATCGCGGGCATTTCTTGGAGGGCCGCTTGATCCTCGGCACGAACCTCCTTCTGGAGGCTGAAATAGCTGAAACCGGGTTTCAGCAGCGGGCGAAGCGCCGAAAGGGCGATGGAGCGGTTGTGGTCGTTTGTGTGCGTTGGTCTTCCCGACCAGACGAGACCGATCCGCGGCGCCGTTTTGGGACCAAGCCGTTCGCCCCAGGCTGAGACCGTACCAGGGGATGCGGTGATATAGGGATCCGCAGTTGGGATGGTGTGGAGGCGAGTCCCGAATGCCAACGGAAGGCTCAAGAGCGGACAATGAACCTCGAAATCGGGCAGCGGTTCTCCGCGCGCGAGGACTTCGTCAATCCCCGGCCGGCTTAAGAGCAGGGGCTTGAGTGCTCCTGGGACTTCCAGAATAACGCGCGCCCCGGCCGCGGCCACCCTTGCTGCGTAACGACTGAACTGGATGGTGTCGCCGAGGCCCTGCTCCGCATGCAGGAGGATCGTTCGGCCTGCGATATCCTCCTGGCCAATCCAGAGGGGTTTGGTCAACTCCGGGCGAGGCGGTGCGGCGTCCTCGCTCGCCCAGCGCCACTCGTACTCCGGCAAGCCGCGTCCGAAGTCACCAAGAAGAAGCCGACAAAAGCCTGCGTTGAAATGGGCCGATGCATGCTGAGGGTTGAGTTCAATGGCACGGTCGAAACTGGCGATCGCTTCTTCTGCCCGGTTCAACTGACGTAATGTGTTGCCGCGGTTGTAATGCGCAAGCGCGTAGTTGGGGTTCAGCGCGATGGCTTGATCGTAGCTGGCGAGCGCCTCGTGGAACCGCTTAAGGTCCCGCAGAACGATACCGCGATTGTTGTGGGCGGTCGCGTGATCGGGTGCGATTCCGATCGCGCGATCATAGCTCACCAACGCCTCGTCGAACCGATTCAGGCCACGGAGGGCATTGGCGCGATTGGCATGGGTGTTGGCATCGTTGGGCTTCAGGGCGATCGCCTGCTCAATGAGCGCGAGGGCCGTTTTGTGCTCGCCTTGTTGGTCGTGGACCAAACCGAGCAGACGAAGGGCTTCGGCGTGGTTGGGCTGAACCTGCAGGATGATTTTATAAATCTGAGCGGCTTGGGAAAGCTTGCCCACTTCCTGAAGCGACTTAGCCCTATTCAAGGCCGTTTCGACGGGAGCGTTTAGTCGTATCCGTTGTATCGCTGCCGTGATGTCTCCCATCGCTTTACCTGCTTCCGTCTGCACTAGCCGCCCTCAATCTCGAACCGTGTCTCGACCAACGCGAATAGAATAGCGCGGCTACGCTTGAACTCGAACCTCTATGGCACCGAACCCCATTGAACAGGAATGCTTAGTTAGCGCATGTGACGGATAGCGTTGTGCTGGAGGAAGGCGGAATTTCAAAAACGCTGACTTTCTTAACCATTTGGCAACCGGGGGGCACTTGGGCCGGAAGTCAACGCTTCGCTGCGGACCGATATGCATCAGGACCATGTAATTGTGCCATCAACGGTGACACAATGACGCCTCAAGACGGCCTACTGCCATTTGCTTGTTGCCCCCACCTCCAAGGCGCCGGCCTGATGAGGCCGCATGGCGAAACCGGACTGGAGGGCCCACCATGGCAACCATCGCGATCTTATTTTACAGCGGTTACGGACACACCAAGAAGCAGGCGGAGGCCGTTGCGGCCGGCGCCGCATCCGTCGACGGAGCGGACGTCCAGGTCATCGAAATCGACGCTAACGGTGATCTGCCGGACGGCGGCTGGGAGACGTTGGAGACGGCTGACGCAATCATCTATGGCAGCCCCACCTACATGGGCGGGCCGGCCTGGCAGTTCAAAAAAGTCGCCGATGCTTCGTCAAAGCCCTGGTTCGGACAGAAATGGGCTGACACCGTTGCGGGCGGCTTCACCAATTCAGCGAGTGTGAACGGCGACAAGTTTTCGACGCTGCAGTACTTCTTCACGCTATCCATGCAGCACAGTCAGGTCTGGATCGGCACCGGCCTGTTGCCGGCCAACGCCAAAATCCATGGCCCCAATGACCTGAATTGGACCGCGGGGTTCTCGGGCGCATTGGCCATATCCCCCTCTGATGCCGGCCCCGATGAAGCCCCGCGCAAGGGCGATCTGGACACCGCTCACCACTTGGGCGCCCGGATCGCGTCCTATGCGGTCAAGACCAGGGGCTGACGCCTTTACCGGGAGGCGCCCATGGCTGCCGAGACGGCGACGGTGGTGGCCATGGGTCCGCCGAGCGTGTGGACCCCGATCGGTTCCCGCCGGCCGCGCAAGTGCTGGACGCCCAAATCGATGCCATCAAGCGGCTCGCGGAGCGATGACCAAACCCGGTCGGAAACCAAGATATTCACTTGCTCATTGGGGTCGCACAGCGACTTGTTCATCTCCATGACCCGCTGAGCCACATTCACCGCATCACCAATCACAGTATAGTCGATGCGCCCCGGACTGCCGATGTTGCCGGCCACGACTGGTCCCTGGTGAATGCCGATACGGATGTGGATGGGCCGCTGCCCGTGCAGAACGCGCATCCGGTTGTCCCGTTCCAGGCTGTTGCGGATGGCAAGCGCCGCCCGGCAGGCTCGGTCGGCCGGATCGTCCAAGGCTTCCGGGACGCCCCACACCGCCATGACGCTGTCGCCGATATATTTATCGATGGTGCCGTCTTCGGCGTCGACCGCGGCGGCGATCAGGGCGAAATGGGCGTTGAGCCAATTCGCCGTTTCCGGCGCGGTCATCGTTTCCGAAAGGGTCGTAAAGCCGAGCACATCGGTGAACATCACCACGATTTCGCGGTGCTCCGAGCGGACCCCTTCCTCGTGATAGACGTGGAGCAGTTGGCGGACCAGCTTCTTCGGCACGTAGCGCTCAAACCAGGCGAGGCCGTCAAGCATGCGGTTGAAGATGGTGGCGGTGTCGTTCAGCTCCTTGAAAAAGCTGCCGGGCACCCGCTCCACGTGCTCAAGGTCCAACTCACTGACCTTTCCGGCACTTGATGCCAGGCGCTGTACCGGCTTGGCGATGCGCCGACCGAGCCAAGAGGCCGTCAGCGCCGATAGAACCGAGATGCCGACGCACAGAATGATCGCAACCTTAAGGCGCTCGACCTCCGACAAAATGGCGCGATGGGGCAAGTACGTGCCGACAAACAGGGGTTTATCGGCAAAGCCCTCCAACTCCCGGAACAGCACAACATAGTTGAAGCCACCAAGGCGCACGAACCGCACGCCAGGACCGGCCAGCATGTCCTCCTCGATACGCTCCAGGAAGTTGCTTTTCCGTTCGTCCCAAATGGAGGATATGACAGGATCATTGAACAAAGCCAGGCGCGGAAACGGCGTCAGGCGCGTTAGCTGGCCGTAGCCAAACGCGAGCAGCGGATGGGCCAGCACCATATCCTCACCGTAGAGGATAAAGGCGTTGGCGCCGAAATCGGTTTCCAGGTCGGCGATGCTGTTCGACAACTGCTTGGTGGACACAAGTGCAGTCAGTACGCCGACCACGTCGCTGTCCACGGTGACGGTGAGGTGGACATTGAGCAGGCCCTGGCTCAGTTCCTCACGCCACAATGGTGCTGCCCAGTAAGCCACGCCGGCCTCGCGCGCCGCATCCAGGCGGGTTCGCAGGTCCGCATCACCGCGCACCGACTGGAACAGCGGGATCGTCTCGAATTCCTCGCGCCGCGCGCCGATGAGGAGGTACTTGTTGTTCGTGAAGGAAATGCCGACGATGTGGGGCGTTGCCGCGAGGGTCCCGGAGAGAAGGCTCGTGAACTCCTCGTCCGGTGCCGGTACGATGTCGCCAGTCTCGATCTGTTCGGCGATGTACTCGATCTGGCGCTCGGCCGCGCGCAGGAATTGTTCCGCCTGATAGCTTTCAGAGGAGACGATCAGTTCCGCTTTTTCGCGCAGGAGGGTGACGGTGTTTTGGTAGCCGCTGAGGACACCGATGGCGAGCACACTGGCCACGGCCGTGGCGACGAAAAACCCGAGCCCGAGGCCCAGGGCCACGGACATGGACGTCTTGTATTCCTTGCGACCCACAACCGGCTGAGTCATGGCCCAACCACCCCTACCGCCGCCGTGCACCCAGCTTGTCGCCCGCCCGTGCGGCGCAATCGATTGGCAATCGAATATGGTATGGCGTGCCGGGAACTGTGGCAAACGCTAAGGTGTTTGGCGTAAGTAAAAGTTCGATTGTATTTAGACGGTGCGCTGACGTTATTACGCTGTCAACGAGCTCTGACCACGCTCTGGTACCGAACGGTTCAGCTCGATGGGAGCTGCCGGCCGCCACGTTGCTCAGCGGCAAGGCGTGGCGACCGCTCTCCGCTAGACGGACCGGCTATTGGTTGCCGGCCGCGGTATCGTAATCCGACGTCGCCTGCTTGATCGCCGCATCATAGGTGGATTTGGCCTCGGCGACCGCCTCGTTATAGGCCTTCCCGGCCGAGGCTTTGGTTTCTTCCAACGCTTTCGCGGCGTCGGCGGCCGCGTCCGTGCCCACCTCCTTGGCCCGCTCGTAGGCTTCTTCGGCCGACTTTACCGCCATGTCGCGGTTGGTCGCGGCCTCCTCTTTGGCGCGCTCGTACGTTTCCGTGGCTGCGGCCTTGGCGTTTTCGTAAGCTTGCGTCGCCTCTTCAGTGGCGGTCGCCGCGGCTTCCGTCATGCTCTCTTT
>CAZUDB010000018.1:0-14853 GCA_964619055.1 uncultured Rhodospirillaceae bacterium | reverse complement strand
GCCGCGTCCTTGGCGGTCTCCTCGACCTTATCGGCCGCGTCCGATGCCGCATCCTTGACCGTGTCCGCCGCGTCCGATGCGGCTTCCTTGGCATCGTCCACGGTCTTTTCGATCGCGTCGCCCGTCTTTTCGGTGGGGGTTTCCTCTTCACAGGCAGCGACAAGGCCGGCCGCCAGAATGACGGCGGCAAGTCCGGTCAGCACCCGGTGTGTCCCCTGTTTTGGCATTACTCATATCTCCTCAAGTTTGAATCCGAACCGGCACGCAGGATCCGTTGGCCATTCGTTCAACACCTCGCTGGGGTTGCCGGTTCCCGCCCGTTATTGAACTTTTCGGCGCGTCCTTTCAAGCCGACAACCATAATGCAAGTTCCAGGCACCGCGATGGCGCCGGCGAACGGGTTCAACCAAAGCGCCATGATCCACCATGAAATGGCGATTGTGTCGCGGAAAAAAATGGCCCGGGCATGATGCCCGGGCCGTAGGTGCGGAGTTCTGTCGGCGCACGCATCAGCATGCGCCGGAAGACCGTGATTAGGAGCCGATGGACCGGCGACCCGTGGACTTCACCACCGAGATGCAGGTGGGGCGCGGCGGCAGGCCGCCACCGTCGGGGAAATCACTGGCAAAGTTTGGAAACTCCGCCAAAGATACGCTGTCGCCCGGGTGCTGGATGCCGCAGAAGAAAGTGGTGCTGTCCGGCGTGAACTCCGGGCCGCAGATTTCGCAGTTGACGACACCGCTCAGGAACTGCTGCACGCGCCCGCGGTTCGGTCCTTCGGTCGGGCAGGCATAAACGGAGTCATTCTTGCCCAGGTCCCCCGGCTGGCCGTCCGTGGAGATCCACAGGTTGCCTCGGCGGTCGAAGGCGATGTTGTCCGGCGAGCCGATGGAACTGAGCTCCTCGAGCTTGTCGAAGCCGGCGAAGTAGGTGGTCTCGAACGGCAGCGGGATATTGGCCAAGTCGCTCGGGTTCGTCAGCAGATTGACGTTCGGATCACCGCACAGCAGGAAGATCTCCCAGGTGAACGTGGTCGACGTCGGGTTGTCGCCGGCTTCGATCACCTCAAGGATGTGGCCGAACTCGTTGCCGGGGCTGGAGCCGCCGCGCGGGTTTGCAGCATCGGCGCTGGTGTCGACGGGACGGCCTTGGGCTTCGCGTTCGGTACCGTCGCGACGGCTGTTGTTGGTGAGCGTAACGTAAACCTTGCCGGTCCGCGGGCTCGGCTCGATGTCCTCAGGCCGATCCAGCGGGGTCGCGCCCAGTACGTCACCAGCACCACGGGAGTTGATCAGCACTTCAGCTTGGTTGTTGAAGCCGTTGCTTGGATCGAGGCCGTTTTGGCCGAAGACGAGCGGCAGCCACTCACCGGTGCCGTCATCGTTGAACTTGGCGACATAGAGCGTGCCCGAGTCCAGGAGCTGGAGGTTGGCGTCCCGGTTGGTGGGATCGTAGGTGCCCTCGGACACGAACTTGAAGAAATACTCAAAGCGAGCGTCGTCACCGGAATAGACAACGGCCTGACCGCTCGGCGCGATCACCGTGGTGGCCCCTTCGTGCTTAAAGCGGCCAATCGCCGTGCGCTTTTTCGGGGTGAAATTGGGATCGTATGGATCGATCTCGACGCACCAGCCGAAGCGGAAGGCTTCCGTCGGCTCGGCATTCACATCGAAGCGTTCGTAAACGTTTTCCCAGAAGCGGAAGCTCTGATTGCCCGGGAGCGGAACGCGACGGTGAAATTCGACGATCTTCTCCAGCTCCGGATTGCCTTGGGCGCGGGCGGCGAAGGCGTTGAAGTTGCCGAAGTACTGGTCGAAGTTCTCTTCGCACGTGATCACCGTGCCCCACGGCGTGACGCCGCCGGCGCAGTTGTTCAGGGTGCCGTTGACGGCGGTGCCCGTGGCATCGGTACTGGTTTGCATCAGGGCATCGCCTGCCGCGGGGCCGGTGATCTCCATGGGCGTCTCGCCCGTGAAGCGACGGTTAAAGGGCGAGTCCTTGAGGTATTCCCAGTTGCGGGCCCGACCGCTGACGGCGGTCTTGCTGATTTCCACGATGGAGACGCCGTGGGCCGCCAGGTCAACGTCGACCGCAATCTGGGTGCCGCGAACGGCGGGCCAGTCCACGAAGATCAGATCTGGGTTCGTGTATTCGTGGTTGTTGACGAACAGACCGCGGCTGGAGTTGCGAGAATTGAACTGCACGTCACCCGGCGTGGCGGGGTCCGACGAGGCGAGCGGGTAGTAGCCGATAAAGTCACAATTGTAGCCGATCTGGCGGGCCTGGCGTTCGCCGGAGAAGGACTGTTGCGTTTCGCTGTTAGCGGAGTCGCGGAGCGTGGAGGTGTCCAGGTCCGGGGTGTCGCTGAACAGCGAGTCGCCCCAGCGATGCAGCACCTTCCATTCGTATCCGTCCGGCACCACGATGTCGTCGGTGGTGTTGTCGGCGATGGGCGTGAAAGTGATGTTGTCCGGAATTTGGGCGTCGGCGGTGCTGGCCAGAAACGCCGGCGTGGCGGCCATGGCGCCGACGGCGGCCGTGCCCTTCAGGAAGCCGCGGCGCTCCAGACGACGCTGCAAAATGGTGCCAAACAGCTCGCCGGTGCGCGGGCGGTCGGGCGTGCCGGGGGTAACGTCCGCCTCGTCATCAACGACGACCGGGGTCGGGGCAGTGCCTTTCTGATCGAAAGTGTCCATGATGAAAATTCTCCTAATGATGAACCGAACAAAGACGGGGTCGAAGGGCCTCCGCGTCAGCCGGGGTGGCGAACGCGGACGGAGGCAACCGCACCGACGTGCCTGGCCGCAGCCAGCACGCGCAGCGCGAAAACGCGTGTTGATGGTCGATCAAAAAACCTGTCGGTAGAAAACGGACTTGAGGGAGGATTGACGACTCCACATCCTTGGACGGCCTCAGCCCAAGTTGCGAACCCCCAGACACGCATCAGCCCTCACTTCCTCTCACCGACACTTCGATCGGTTGTTGGCGCGCCTTTCCCGAAGCAGCGGCCCGACGACTTTGACGGATATCGTTCGGACGCAGCGACCTGAAGCGCGCTTGAGTTGTAAGTAAGGCTTGTTTTTGACAGTCGGCTCTCGGTGGGATGAACCTTTTCTTATGATTGACTGAACGTTATTTAAACGAGATTGGTGATCTTGGTCATCTTCCGTACAGAAACACTCAGTGCGATTGTTGGAGGTCTGGTCAGGCCACCGGCGATTGTATGCAGACCGACGCGACTGATATCGCGAGCGCGTCATGATCCGTGGCAAACCCATTGAAGCGCCCAGTGGCGATCCAGCCATGCCCCACGGGGGCGGTCGGGCTTTGTCGTGTCAGGGTGTGAGCTTGGCCGTCCCTTCTTGACATTCCATAGAAATCCTATGTATATGCCGGTCAAGGAGGAACCCGGATGACCGCTGACGGAAACATCCTGACGGGATTGGCCAAGATCGGAATGGTTTTGCGTTCCGAGCAATGGCACCGCACTGAGACACGGGGTGTTACGCCGACTCAGGCGCAAATCCTCGTTCATCTCGCTGCGCGGGGGGCGGCTCGTGTCACGGCGATCGCGGACGAGATTGCGGTGACCCAACCGACCGCCAGTGACGCCGTTGCGGCTCTCGTTCGTAAGGGTCTTGTGACGAAGTCCCCCGACCCAGACGACGCGCGCGCCGCGCGGCTCCAGGCGACGGCCGACGGGGCACGCATGGCAAAGGACCTGGCGGTCTGGCCCGATGTGTTGCTCGCGGCTGCGCACGCCCTGGACGCTGTGGAGCAGGCTGCGTTCCTAAAGGGCCTCACAAAGATGATCCGGGCACTGCAGGTTCAGGGTGCGATCCCGGTCCAGCGGATGTGCGCGACCTGTCGGTTCTTTCGGCCGAACGTCCACGACGATCCGGCCACTCCCCATCACTGCGCTTTCGTGAACGCCGCGTTTGGGGACGCAGCCCTGCGTCTTGATTGCGGTGAACACGAAGCGGCCTCCGAGGCCGAGGCCGCCACTGCTTGGCGGCGGTTTGTATCGGCTGAGGGGGTCGACCATACGGACGCCCCGCCCGCTGCAACGAGCGAGGCGTCCTGATGTCCAACCCGCCTAGACATGAGACAGGAGACCCCAAATCATGACACAGAACGCAACCTTCTACCATGCCGGCTGCCCCGTTTGCGCGGACGCCGAAACCCGGATCGTCGAGATCATCGACCGCGATCGCGTCGACCTGGAGATCGTGCATCTGGGTGAAACCCCAGGCCGCCTCGCTGAGGCGCGCGCGGCAGGTGTCACATCCGTGCCCGCCCTTGTGGTCGATGGCGTCGCTCTGCACATCAATCATGGCGCCGATCTTACGGCCCTGGACGGCGGGGTCGCGCGATAGCAACGCATCGCTAATGACAAGGTCCTGAAGTAAGGCAGCCCCTTCGGGCGGCATCTCCCGAAGGGGTTCGCCCGGCGGGCGGCGCGGGCGCGGGCGCGTGGCCTTGGTCGCTGTCGCGTTGCCCTGCCGGACCGCCCGTGCGACAAAGGCTTCCATGGTTCGTGAAGCGTTGACAATGCCGCTCTGGATCGCTGCGGGCGCTGCGCTTGGCGGGGTGCTCCGGTGGTGGTGCTCGGGGCTGTTTGCCCGATTGATTGGAGAGACGTTTCCGTTCGGGACGCTTTTCGTCAATGTGGCAGGCTCATTCTTGATCGGCCTGGTGGCGGAACTGACCGGTCCCGATGGGCGTGTGCTGATGGCGCCGAGCCATCGCCAGTTTCTGATGGTTGGCGTGTTTGGCGGGTTCACCACCTTTTCGTCCTTCAGCCTTCAAACCCTTAACCTGGTCCGCGACGGCCAATTCCTGTTTGCGGCCGGCAATGTGGTGGGTTCCGTCGTGTTGTGCCTAGCGGCGGTTTGGCTAGGGGTCGCCGTCGGGATTGCGATGAACCGATGATGGAGGGGCGGGCTCGATGCTGATCGCAAACCAGGACGCACTCCTGCTCCGGATCTTTTTGGGCGAGGGCGATCGCGCAGGCCACCGTCCCCTCTATGAAGCGCTCGTGATGGAGGCCAAAGAGATGGGACTGGCTGGCGCCACCGTGCTAAGGGGGCCAATGGGCTTCGGACATGCCAGCACCGTGCACACGGCGAAAATCCTCCGGCTTTCGGACGATCTACCCATGGTCGTGGAGATCGTCGATCAGGAGGACCGGATCCGGCCCTACTTGGACGCCGTCATGCCACTCATAACATCCGGGCTGGTGACCTTGGAAAAGGCGCACATCGTTCATTACGGCCCGGGCCCGAGCAGGACGGACACTTGAGCAGGACGCGGGCGCAGTATGAATGACACGTCGAATGAAGTGCGTCAGGGCCTCGGTCTCAAAGCGCTCCTACAGGATTCGGCATCGGCGATCGTCGGCCTCGTCTGCTTCGGCGGCTTCGTCGCAGCCGGACCGTCACTAGCCCCCCAAACTAGCTCTGCTTTTCTGAACGTGGCCCTGTTCGTTGTCCTGTTTGCGGTCATGCTTTGGGGGGCGTTTGCCGTGGTTCGGCAGGCCGATTGCCTCGCCAAACTGCTGGGGGAGCCTTATGGCACCCTGGTGCTGACGTTGGCTGTCATCAGCATCGAAGTGGCCTTGATTTCAGCGGTAATGCTGCAGGGTGCCGATAACCCGACGCTCGCCCGCGACACCATGTTCGCCGTGCTGATGATCGTCCTGAACGGGCTTATCGGCGCCAGCTTGTTGACCGGCGCTATCCGCCACCGTGTGCAAAGCTACAATCTCCAAGGCGCCAACGCATTCCTGGCCGTGCTGATCCCGCTGGCCATTCTGGGCTTGGTGGTGCCGCACGTGACCGTTGCAGCGCCCGGCGACGAATTGAGTCCCGGGCAGGCGGTGTTTGCGGCGGTGACGTCCGTGGTCCTGTACGGCGTCTTTTTAGCGATCCAGACACTTCGCCATCGCGACTTCTTTCAGCAGCCCGCAGCCGATGCCGAGCAAGACGACCACCACGGTGGCCATCACGACATCGCCACGCGGTCCGTCCCCTATCACGCGGTCATGCTGGTGATCTGCATGCTACCGATCGTCTTGCTGTCCAAGAAGATGGCCATTTATGTCGATTTTGGCATCGCCGGGTTCGGTGCACCGGCGGCGCTGGGTGGCGTGATTGTGGCCGCGTTGGTCCTGGCGCCGGAGGGCTTGAGCGCGATCCAGGCGGCCCGCGACAACCTGTTACAGCGCTCCGTCAACATTTGCCTGGGTTCGGGCCTTGCCACCATCGGCCTTACCATCCCGGCCGTGCTCGCCATTGGTCTTGTGACCAAGGAGACGGTGGAGTTGGGCCTGCGACCGGTCGACATCGTGCTGCTCGTGCTGACCCTGATGGTCAGCATGGTCACGTTTTCCAGTTCTCGCACCAATGCGCTGCATGGTGCCGTCCACGTAGCCCTGTTTGCGGCCTACGCTGTCTTGATTTTCGACCGATGAGCATACGATGGACCGTTCGCCTCTAACGCCCAGCCTCTGTGTTCCCGACGTGGCTAAAGCAGTGCGATTCTATGTCGAAATCTTAGGCTTTGCTGAAACAGCTAACTGGGTGGAGCGTGGCGAGCCGATCTGGGCCGAGGTGGCGCGCGACGGCCCTTGCGGCACGGCCCGGCTGTGGTTCTTCTCGGATCTCAGCGAAAGTCCGCCGGCGCCAATGTTGTCCGGCCTGATCTATCTTTTTGTGGAGGACGTGGATGCCGAGGCAGCCCGGCTTTCGGGCTGGGTGAAGGCGCGCTGGGGGCCGGAAACACAGGAATACGGTCTCCGCGAGTTCGGCTTCGAGGACTTGAACGGTTACCTGATCTGCCTTGCCCGCGACGTCTGAGAGGCCCCCAAGCTGCGCTGGGGATTGAGCCACACGACAGAAACAGGTGCGACGCCGCCAAGCGCTTATCAATCCGAGTCGTTTCTGCGCTCAAACGGACCAGCGATCGAAGGCCATGCCCGTCAGCTTGCGCAACCGCTCAGTCTGCGGCCCGAAATAGTCGATCAGGAAGGCGCGGTCGTCGTCCGACATGGGCGGGATCGGCGACGACATCATGGATTTTAAGCGTTCCTGACCGGCCTTGGGGACAAGGCGCTTGACGACCCGGGTCACGACTTGGGCAACCTGCTTGGACGGCATGACAGTCCTAAATATGCGGCCAAGTGTATTGTATTGGTAAGAGGAATTCGCATGCGTTTGTTGAGCGGTCATGTTCTCGGAGGCGGTCAGTCCGACAAAGCTCACGCACCGTTTGATAATGTCCGAGATGTCGGTTTTGAAATCCTCGAAGCATTGGATCAAGATTTGGTCCTGCTCAAAGTGATTGAGGTAAAAACATAACTGCTCATGATAGTTGCTGGCCCACAGCAAGCGCGGGTTCGATGACAGCGCTGCTCGAAACGGCTTTTTCTCCTCTCCCGCACGAACCGCGTGCCAATAGCCGGAATACGTGCGGGTTACCGGATCGCGCAGGACATAGATGATCTTCGCATCGGGCCGTAGGCTCTTGATTCGGCCGGGCACGCCCATGAAGGGATCGTCCTTTGGCAATTCCGACGAGACCGATGGCTCAAGCGTGGCGGCTGCATAACTTGTTGACGCATCGAGCAATACATCGGCGGTCGCGCCCTTGAAGCAGCCTCGGTACCAGTCGGCGCCTTTGGACCAATGCCGGGTGTAGAAATCCGGCTCCTTGGGGTCCGCCAGGGCGATGTTCGGATGCTGATCGAGCAGCGAGGCCAGCGTCGTGGTGCCGGCTTTCTGGGCGCCGATGATGTAGGCCTGTGGGGGGAAAGCTGCCATGCAAGTCACCGTTTGCGCGCGTGCGTTGCGGCGCTCCGCGGTCGTTGTCCAACCGTCACGCCCCGCCTCCCAATGAAACGGGTTTACGCCGACAGCTTTCTACATTTCCGAGCGTTACGATCCGACTAATCACGCCCTATTGATGTGCCACTAACCTATCTAAACAAAAGTCGGAAATCCAGAAGCGCCCGCCGGTTAAGGTGAAAGCGGCGTCGGCGCCGCCCCCCGCCGCAAGGCCATTCGGCATTGCACGAATCGTGCTCCTATCAGACGGTCGGCCCCTCAGCCGACCGCGGAGCCGGCGTCATTGGCCGCAATGGGCCGGCACGCGCTGCGACGGGTTTTCTTGAACACCATCTCCTGCGCCAGCAAATCCGCTGGCTCGCCGATCCAGGCGTAGGCCAGCAGCACCGGCTCGTGATCGGAGGTCGTGATGGCATGCTCATGGTCCGGAAGGTTCAGGATCATCGATCCTGGAACGTGGACGCCCATGTCGTTCTCGGAGCTGGCACCGGAGAGGACAAGATAGCTTTCCGTGATGCCCGTATGGGCGTGGGGCGGGTAGGTGGTGCGCGGCGCGAACAGGACGAGGCCGAGCGTTAGATCCTGGCTGACCACGGGTCCCGTTGGTCCCAGCACCTCCGTATAGGCGTATTTTTTCTCTAAGCCCTTCGGCATGGAGTTGTAGCCGTATTGCCAATGCAGGAGCGAGCGGACGTTCTCGACCGCCTTGACCATAGAGGCCATCGCATCCCGTTCGCCATTGTCGAGCGCGCGATCAAGATGGGTGCAAACTGGTTTCCACGCGGGCTCTGCCAACACCACGGGGGGACGACGTTCGATGGCTCGATTGAGGCGATCGCGAACCAGGCGCATGTGCGTGCGCACGCGTCTGCTGCCGCCGGCGGAGCGATAGCGATAGGCGCGGTAAAACTCATTCAGGAGGTACGTCAGGTCCGGGACGTCCCTGAGACTGAGATCGTGCTTCATCGTTGCAAGGTTCATTGTGACCGGGCCACTGTGCTTTTGTGATTTTCACACTACGATTGCGGAATAACCATAGCAATCGATCATACCGTGGCGTCTGGTCTTCCGGATCACCGCCGAGCGTGCGCTTGCGCAGCGCGTCCGGCGCACCGCTGTGCAGAATCGTATGGTGAATCGGGCTGCGGATCGGGCGTCACTCTGACCATTTCAACCCAGTTGGGCCCTGTTATCCGAGGTTAACGGATCGAGCGTGGGCGGGCTCCGGGACACCCTCCAGGTTGCGGGGATCCGGATCCGGCTCCAGCGTTTGCAGAGTGACCGGGATCACCCCACACCAGATCGGCAACGCATAGTCCTCCTCGTCGTCCACCGGCCCGCCGGTGCGGACCTTGGCCGAGGCTTCCTCAATCGGCAGAGACAGCACGGACGTGGCATTTGCCTCGCTCTCCGTGATCGGGCGAAGCGTATCCCAACGGCCCGGGTACAAGCGCTCGATGAACGCTTTCAGCTTATCCACTTTCGCGTCCGGATCGCTCACCAGGCTCGGCCGGCCGAAGATCATGGCAGAGCGGTAACTGGCCGAGTGGTGCATGCCACTGCGGGCCAGCACCAAGCCATCCAGGATCGAGACCGTCAGGCAAACCTCCGCAACTTCCGCTGCACGTACCCCGCGACTGGCGCGCGAGCCATGCCAGTAGACGTGGTTGCCCTCCCGCCACTGGAACGTCGGGATCACAACCGGTGCGCCGTCCATAATCGTGCCCACGTGGCAGAGCGGCATGGCATCCAAAATCGCGTAGATCGCGTCACGGTTGAATTCGCCGCGCGTGTGCTTTCGCCTAAGGCGGGTACGCTCAGTGACGGCGAGGCGGTCTGTCATCCTAGTGCGATCCAAATTCAGGCGTTTTCAGCCAGCGAGTCCAGGCAGCATCCCCTTCAATCCGCTCGTTAGCATGCCCATGGCGATGGAGGCCAGCACCATGCCCATGACACGCGTCACCACACCCATGCCCGCTTCCCCAAGCCGCCGGGACAGCGGCTCGGCGAACATGAACAGCACGCCGATAAAGGCGGAAAGCACCACGATCACAGCCGAAATCTCGACCTTGCTAAGGACGGTTTCCTGTCGCTGCGCTGCGATCAAGACGGTTGCCAATGTGCCGGGCCCTGCGACCACAGGTATGGCGAGCGGAACGACCCCAATGGATGCCCGCGGCTTCGCATCCTCCAACTCGGCTGGGGAGTGTTGGTGCTCCGATTTATTGAAAAGCATGTGAAGCCCGATAAGGAGTACAATGATCCCGCCCGCGGCGCGCAAGGAGTCTACGGTAATCCCAAAAAAATCAAGAAGAAGAGTACCGCTCCAAGCGAAAATCAAAAGGATAATCGCCACGGAACCAGCACATGTCCACGCAACTCGTTGGGCTTCTGCGGTCGTTCGATCGCTGGTTACCCCGACGAATACGCCAAGATTGCCAATGGGGTTCATCATAGAAAAAAGAGCAGCAATAAAGCTGGTCAATTCCGCTTCATTTAGCACCTGCGCTACTCCTATCCGTGTCAATTTATATTGATCTGAAAACTAAACGGACGTGTTTTTGCTAGACGAATGAGTGCACAGAGTCAGCACAGCACGTTGGCGCATCCCCCTGTGCCCAACAGGACGTGATCGGCATCGAATTCTAGCGGTGCTTGCGCTGTTTGGAAGTCCGTAAAGGCCGCGGCACCGCCGCATGATCGGGTCCCAACGGTGCCCCAACACGACAGACGCCGGCGATCCGGCGCGGTCGGGTGCCGCGCTGGTTACTTTTCTTGAACCGTGTACAGGTAGAACAGGATTTCAAGGATGCGGCCCCGAACGAACTGCTCAGTATGCTCCGAGCCGACGGTGGCTTCGGCCTCGGCGCGATAACGGTCGCCCCAAACCGGCATATCGCCACTGCCATGGGCCTCAACGACGGTGCGGCCATCGATGATGTCGTAGACCCGCTCGAAGGGAAAATCGCCGTTGTTGTCCTTCTTCAACATGGCGAGCGACGCGGGCGGCGCTTTGAGGTACCGCGCCACGGGCCCATCCCCTTTGCCGAGCGGACCATGGCAGGCGGCGCAGTGGGTGCGGAACTCGATTTGGCCAATGACGTCGAGCGCGTCCGAGGCTTGCGTTGTCACAGGCACCAGCACGGCGAGGGCGAAGATCAGACGAATGACGGCGCGGGGTGTGAACATGGCGTTGTCCGGTTTGGGTGCTGGCGGCGCAAACGTTAGCACACCTGGCGATGGCCGACATACTGGTCATTCGCTTGATCGGATGGCCACATGCCGGTGACGGAGTTTGGTTCGCCCGTTGGAAATGACGGTTGGCTCTCGGCCTTCGGCCTCAATGCGGGAAGGCGTGAAGGTCCTTCGTGTCCTCAAATGTCTTGAGTTGTTCTTCTGTTGCCTTGCCCTGGTGCTTGGCCTTGAACTCATCGTAGGGCATGCCGTAGACCTGCTCGCGGGCTAGGTCGTAGGTCAGGTCTACCCCCCGCTCCTCGGCGGCTCGCAGGAGCCATTTGGAGAGGCAGTTGCGGCAGAAGCCGGCCAGGTTCATGAGGTCGATGTTCTGCACGTCCGTGCGCTTTTGTAGGTGCTCAACCAGGCCGCGGAAGGCGGCCGCCTCCAACTCGGTGCGCGTCTTCTCATCCATTGCTGCCGTCTCCTCGTCTCGCGCGGTTACACCGTCCATCGGTTCGAATATGGTCAGCGGCCAATGGCGCGCCAGCCGATATCACGGCGGCAAAACCCCTCCGGCCACTCGATGCGATCGATGGCGGCATAGGCGCGCGCCTGCGCCGCCGCCACGTCCGCGCCCAACGCGGTGATGCCGAGCACGCGCCCGCCGTCAGCCAGGATACGGTCGCCGTGGCGCTTGGTTGCGGCATGGAAGATCAACACGCCGTCGGTACTGCTCGCCTCGTCCAGACAGCGGATCTCGGAACCCTTGGCGAAGTAACCCGGATAGCCCTTCGTCGCCATGACGACGGTGAGGGCGGTATCCTCATGCCAGTCCAAGTTGAAATCGTTGAGCTTGCCCTCGCGGCAGGCGACGAGGGCCGTGAGCAGGTCCGATTTCAGGCGGAGGACGAGCGGCTGGCACTCCGGATCGCCGAAGCGGCAATTGTATTCCAGCAGTCGGACATCATCACCATTGACCATGACGCCGGCGTAGAGCAGGCCCGAGTAGGGGTGGCCGTCTGCCGCCATCGTGGCCACAGTGGGCTCGACAATGCGGTTTAGAATCGCATCGGCGATGGCTGGCGTCACCACCGGTGCCGGCGAGTAAGCGCCCATGCCGCCAGTGTTGGGCCCTTCATCCCCATCGAAGACAGGTTTGTGATCCTGGGCGGATGCCAGCGGCACGATCTGCGTGCCGTGGACCAGGCAGAAAAAGCTCGCCTCTTCCCCGCACAGGAACTCCTCGATGATTACCTCCGCACCGGCGGCTCCGAAGGCACCCTCGGTCAGCATGTGATCGATGGCGGCGAAGGCTTCGTTCTCGGTCCTGCAGACGGTCACCCCCTTGCCCGAGGCGAGGCCGTCCGCTTTGACGACGATCGGCGCACCATGGACGCGGATGTACTCCTTGGCTTCATCAGGCTCATCAAAGCGGCCGTAGGCAGCAGTGGGGATGCCGGCGCGTTCGCACAGGTCCTTCATGAACGCCTTTGAGCCCTCGATGCGTGCGGCCGCTGCACGGGGGCCGAAGGCGCGGACCCCCGCCGCTTCCAGCTTGTCGACCAGGCCGGCAACCAGGGGGGCCTCCGGGCCGACGACGACGAAATCAACGCCGCGCGAGCGGGCAAGGGAGACAAGCCCTTCAACATTGTCTGCGGCGACATGGACACAATCGGCCACGGCCGCGATGCCGGCGTTCCCCGGTGCGGCCACTAACTCATCGCAAAGTGGTGAGCGGCTGATCGCATGACAGAGCGCGTGCTCGCGCCCGCCCGAGCCCACAACCAAAACCTTCATCCACGTTTCCTCAAACTTCGTTGTCTTCGTTGTGCCCGTGCGGCTTGCGGCGCGCCGCCATGGCCGCATACTGGCGATTATGGTGAACCATCCTAGCACTGACGCGGGCGAGCACAACCTGCCGGTCCTGAGTGTCGCTGAGGTGTCCCACGCGTTGAAGCGCCAGATCGAGACCACGTTCGATCGCGTGCGGGTCCGGGGGGAAATCACGGGCTGCCGGCGGCCCGGCTCAGGCCATCTCTATTTCGCGCTGAAGGACCCCGATGCCATGCTCAAGGCCGTGGTGTGGCGAAGCGCTGCTCCCCGTCTTGGCATTCGGCCCGAGGACGGGATGGAGGTGATCGTCACCGGTCGGCTCACAACGTATCCCGGTCGCTCCGAATATCAGATTGTGGCCGATTCCGTAGAGCTGGCCGGCGAAGGCGCGCTGCTCAAGCTCCTGGAACACCGCCGGAAAGCGCTGGCCGCCGAAGGCCTGTTTGATGAGGCTCGGAAAAAGCCGCTGCCATTTATGCCCACTGTGGTCGGTGTGGTGACGTCACCGACGGGTGCAGTCATCCGGGACATTCTTCATCGCATTGCCGATCGCTGCCCCTGCCACGTCGTTGTTTGGCCCGTGCTGGTCCAGGGTGAGGGCGCGGCCGAACAGATCGCCGCCGCCATCGCCGGCTTCAACAACCTTGGCGTCGACGCGGCGGTGCCGCCCGCCGATGTTCTGATCATCGCCCGGGGCGGTGGCAGCCTGGAGGACCTGTGGGCCTTCAACGAAGAGGTGGTGGTGCGGGCGGCGGCGGCGAGCACAATCCCGCTGATCTCTGCCGTTGGCCACGAGACGGACGTGACGCTCATCGACTTCGCCGCCGACCGGCGTGCACCAACGCCAACAGCTGCCGCCGAAATGGCCGTTCCCGTGCGCCTGGAGCTGGCAGCCCAGGTGGCGGACGATGGCCTCAGGCTCTCGGCCGCGGCGCGGCGTTTGCTGGAGCACGGCAAGGTGCGGCTGGATGGCCTCGCCCGTGGTCTGCCTCGGCCCCAGCAACTCGTCCATGAGGCACGTCAGCGCCTCGATGAGCGGAGCGAGCGGCTGGATCGGGCGCTGTTGGTGGGGTTGGACCGTCAACGCGATCGTCTCGCCCGCATTTCGGCCCGTGTACCCGATCCACGACCGCAAATCGACCACGCCCGATCGCGACTTGCCGCCGAGGCGCGGGCCCTCGCCTCCACAGTGCGTGGCGTGCTGACCGAGCGTGTCAGCCGCCTTGCCCATGCAGGCGCTCTCCTGGAAAGTTACTCTTACCAGCGGGTGCTGGAGCGGGGCTTCGTTCTCGTGACAGATGCGGACGGTCGGACCTGCATATCGGCCAGAACCCTCTCCGCCGGAACATCGCTCCGGTTGCGGTTCCATGATGGCCAGGTGGGTGTGGTCGTGGGCGACAAAGGCCCCGCAAAACGCACGACGCCTGGCCGAAGCGGCGACGGCGGTCAGGGCAGCTTGTTGTAGCAAAAAACTGAAAAAACTCAGATGTTCGTGGTTATATTTTTTGCCAGTGAACGTTAAGGGCACGAAGCGATGCTAGATATTGTTTCGGTGTAATAAAACCAACGCAAGGATAAGCGTCCCTTATTGTGATTTCGTTGTTTGCAAGGTTCTTGGCCAAGAAGACGACCAGCATGCTTGGAATGCATAGCCCGTCGCCATCTTGTGCAATCATATTAAACATAATTTGGTGGGGTCGGCCGTTCTCAACGGCTTCCGCAAAATACGACCGAAACATAAACAAAGGAATAATAATTCCAGTTCCGAACATAATCGTGGCTGAAATGATACGAAGGGTTTTGGCCGCTGTATACAAGTCCATGGCCGTTCCAGATGTCTAATGCCGACCGCGTCGATGACTGTTGGCGCCGAAGTAGCAGCTTGTTGTCTTGAGATTCAGCATGTCGCGGCAGCGGCCGGGCCGCCTGTGGGTGGGCGCACGGGCGCCTGGCGCCAGCTATTTCTGCGATCGTGCAGCCGGTTCCGAAGGCCCTTCCT
>CAZUDB010000017.1:0-56850 GCA_964619055.1 uncultured Rhodospirillaceae bacterium | reverse complement strand
TGAGGCGCGCCTCGGCCGCATCAGTGTCGGTCCAGACGTCCACCGGCTCCTCCGGGCGGGCGGTACGGTACAGAAAGGCAATGGCCTCGACTTCCTCTTGTGTTCCCGGCAATGGCGTAAACCGGTCGCGGAAGGCTTGGCTGGTCGCATTTCGCAGCACATCGGTGCTTTGCACAAACGGGCTTTGGTCCAGAAAGTCGGGCGCCACGGATGCGGTTTGGTACGTTCCGTCACCATGGCCGAAGTCGATGCCGCCGAGCGCAAGCAGGCCGCCGGCGGGCCGGTCGGCGGCCGGGCGCAGCAGATCGCGGCCCGTCTGCACCACCCGCAGGTCCAGGGTCTCGGCAAGCAAGCGGCCCTCTTCGTCCTGCAGGCGGGCGAACGGCACCAGGGTGAGGGGCCCGTCGGGGGCGATGTAGAGCCGTTCAAGCCCCGTCACCTGCTCCGCGAAGGGGGCGAGGAGGCGGGCATGGAGCCCCTTTGCCGCTGCCGTCGCCGCCTTCGCATCGGCGCCGCTGACCAGTGCTGCGACCTGGTCCACGCTCGGTTCCACGGGGCCTAAATCGATGACCCGGAAGATGTCATGGCCGACAGTCAACACTCCTGCATAGCGCAGGTCTCCCAACTCGCCATCTTTGAAATCGAGAGTCTTGTATTGCCGGATCTCAAACAGGCCGGTGTCGGCTGGCAACTTTGCGCGCAGGTCGCCCAAGTCGGCAGTGCGCACCTGCAAATGCTGCGCGTAAGCGCGGCTGACCCGGCCCAGTGCCAACTCCTTCGCCTCGAGCCGCTTCTGCAGCGATTTCACCTCATCCGGCTTGGCGTTGCCGTGGAACGCCCGCCCCAGGGCCGCCCTCAACCCGCCGATCTCGGTGGCAAGCCGGGCCGCTTCGGGATCGCTGCCGCGGCGGGCGATGCCGGCGAGATAGGCCTCCTCCTCCGCCTGCAGGCCTTTGAAACGCAGCACCGCCGAGGCCGCCAGCGCCCGCGCCGCCGCCCCCGCCTCCGCCGTCAACCCTAGACTTAAGGCCGCGTGCTGGTAGTTGGCCTGGGAGCCGACCACCTGGCGGCGCACAGCCACCGCCTCGGTGCTGTAGAGTTCGGCGCCGAGCCAGGTCAGCAGCTGCGGCTCCATCTCCCGCAAGCGCCCGGCCGCGTCATCCCACCGCTCTTGCGCCGCCAGGATGACAACGCTGTTGAGATGGTAGAGCAGCGTCCGCGGATGGGCGGGCCCGAGCCGCTCCCGCGCACCGAACCAGGCCCGCTCAACGAGCGGTGCCGCTTCCCCATAGCGGCCTTGGGAGTGGTAGAGGGTGCCTAAGCTGTTGAGGCTCCCAAGCGTATCCGGGTGGGCCGGGCCCAGGGTCTCACGGCTGAGCTCAAGCGCCTGCTCATAGAGTGGCTCGGCCTCGCTGTAGCGGCCTCGGGCGCTGTAAAGCGCTCCTAAGTTGTTGAGGCTCCCAAGCGTATCCGGGTGGGTCGGGCCCAGCGTCTCCCGGCGGAGCTCATGAGCCTGCACAAACAATGGCTCCGCCTCGCGATAGCGGCCTTGGGCGAAGTAAAGGCCGGCCAGGTTGTTGAGGCTGGTCAGCGTCAACGGGTGGGTCGGACCCAGCGCTTCACGGCTAAGTTCCAGCGCCTGCGCATAGAGCGGCTCCGCTTCGCTGGTACGGCCTTGGGACTCGTACAGGAAACCTAAGTTGTTGAGGCTTTGAAGCGTATGGGGGTGAGTCGGGCCCAAGGTCTCACGACGGAGCTCAAGCGCCTGCTCCGAGAGCGGCTCCGCCTCCCCGTAGCGGCCCTGGGACTCGTATAAGTTGGCTAGGTTGTTGAGACTGATGAGCGTCGACGGGTGGGTCGGGCCCAGCGTCTCACGGCTGAGTTCAAGCGCCTCCTCATAGAGCGGCTCGGCCTCGCCATAGCGGCCTTGGGCTCGGTACAGCTCAGCCAGGTTGTTGAGGCTCCCAAGCGTATCCGGGTGGGTCGGGCCCAGCGTCTCGCGGTGGAGCTGATAGGCCTCCTCAAACAGCGGCTCGGCCTCACCGGTGCGGCCTTGGGCGTGGTAAAGGCCGGCCAGGTTGTTGAGGCTTTGAAGCGTATGGGGATGGGTTGGGCCCAAGGTCTCGCGGCGGAGCTCATGAGCCTGCTTAAACAATGACTCCGCTTCGCCATAGCGGCCTTGGGCGTCGTACAGGAGGCCTAAGTTGTTGAGGTTGGTCAGCGTCAACGGGTGGGTCGGGCCCAGCGCCTCACGGCTAAGTTCCAGCGCCTGCGCAAAGAGCGGCTCCGCCTTGCCGGTGTGGCCTTGGGCTTGGTACAGGAGGCCTAAGCTGGCAAGGCTGGTCAACGTCGACGGGTGGGTCGGGCCCAGGGTCTCGCGACTGAGTTCCAGCGCCTCCTGATAAAGGGGCTCGGCCTCGCCGTAGCGGCCTTGGGCTTGGTACAGCAAGCCTAAGTTGTTGAGGCTGATGAGCGTGCGCGGATCGGTCTCGCTAAAGGCCGCGCGCGCCGCTTGCAGCGCCTGCTCCGCCAAGTCAGCGCCTTCTGCATACCGGCCGGCGTGATAGGCCTCAACCACCTGGACACCCAGCCGCTCCCACGCCTCGGCATCGCTCTCCGCCGCCACCGGTGCAGCCGCAAGCCAGACCAAAACGGCGACCCAAAGAAGAGCCTTCGCGGCTCTGGTGTTTCTCCAAATCACGCCAGGCCTCCGCAACCTTGTCGGGCCACTGTACCTCTTCAATCCTTCGTCATTGACAACTGGAGTAATCCGCCTTCAGCCGAAGGGCTTTGATGCCGTCGCGAGGAACGATGAAAGTGTCCAAGCGCCCGTCTCCCGCGCCGGCGACGGGCCTGATCAGGAACAGCCGATCCTTGGTCGCCAGCACCAGTCGGCCGCAGTCGCTCTTGGCCAGATCGGCGAGCAGGGCGGCTGGCGGTTCCGCATCGTCCGTCAGCGCGAAGCGAACGCGCGGGTAGGCATCGAAGTCGGTGGCCTGTTGGATTTCAAAATCGGACCTGGCTGCTGCGACGGCACCGAGTCGACCGAGGTGGAACAACGCCAGCACCAAAACCACGACGATGGTGGCGATGCCGAACCGACGGAGCCGCCGCCGATAACGCACGCAGGCGGCGATGATGCCGAACACGACAAGGCCGGTCGCGAGGCTGAGAAACCAGTTCTTCCACAGGACGAGTCCGCCATAGACAAACAAGTGCTCCTTCGGCGGGTCGGCCATCAGCATCGGAATGCGAAAGGCATCGAAGTAATGGTAGGCGTAGGTCCAGCCGGTCACATACAGCCAGGCCGTGATCAGGGCGAGCACAAGGGCGGCGGCGGACACGACATCGCCGAGGGTGGGGCCGGAGGCATCCTCACTCGTCGCGTGCATTCTCCGTCGTGACCTCCTAAGGCTCAGTGCGCGGCACATCGCGGCCGCCGCGCGGACCTGGTTGGCAGGGATGGCACCCCGACTCGCCATCGCCAATGACGGCATAATCTTCCGTCATCAGGATCTCCTTGCCGACCTCGCCCTGCTCCGTTGTGCAGCGGGCTTTACCGTAATACTGGCCCACGGGCTTGAAACCGATGCAGGCGCGGTAGAGCACTTGATCCGTGCCGACATCGCGGAGGCAGAAGCACCCGGCCGGCGGCTCCGGCTGGCCCCAAGCGACGACGGGCAGCGCTGCGAGCAAAACGGTCAGTGCATACAGCGGTTTCATCATCGGCCGTTATCCGGCGCCGCCGATGAGGACGTAGGGCGCCCAACTCTCGGGCGGCTTGCCGGCCTTGATGTACTGGCGCTGGGTGGCTCTTAAGGCTGCGGCAGGATCAAGGCTTGCATCAGACGGCTGACTAAGAAGGTTTTGGTAGAACGCTACCATGAAGTCCTTAGTGCTGTGATCGCCTACCGGACGCAGCGTGACCAAGACATTGCGGGCGCCGGCGGTGCGGAAGGCGCGAGCAAGGCCGAACACGCCTTCACTAAAGTCGATCACACCCTGGGCTGTTTCGCAGGCTGAGAGCACCACCAGTTCTGTGCCCTGCAGGTTCAAACCCTGAGCCTCAATGGCATAGAGGATGCCGTCGTGACCTTCCCCCTCCAGCGCCATGTTGGCGCCGGCAAGCGTCACGCCGGCGAGCAGCATGGGACGGTCCAGTGGGCCTGCTGGCTCTCGATAGAAACCGTGTGTGGCGAGGTGCAATATCCGGGGTGGGCGGTTCAAGGCTGTGAGGCGCGCCTCGGCCGCATCAGTGTCGGTCCAGACGTCCACCGGCTCCTCCGGCCGGGCGGCGCGGTAGAGAAAGGCGATCTGCGCCACCTCTTCTCCGCTTGACGCCAACGGATCGAAGCCGCGTCGAAACGCTGCGGCCGTAGTGGTGCGTAGCGCCGCTGCCCGGAAGTGTCCCGCACCAATCCGCATGTGAAATCTCCCCCGCTTGACTGTGAAAGTGTGACCATTTTCGAGGGCGTCATACAACCGCTTTGCGCCCCAGTCCGCCGCCGTATTCGCTCCGACGGATTAAGCGGGGCGAGCCGAGCAAAAACGGTACGTGGGGCCGGCGCGCCTCCACGCTCACGAGGCAAAGGCTGTGCTAAGCAACCGCTTTCGCAGCACCTCACCTTATCATCTCAGAAGCGAAGATAGGCTCAAATGGGCCAGGGGACCGTGATGCTGTTCACACAGCCTCGCGCGCCTGGTCGCAGGGGACGTCGTTCACTTTGGCTTCAACGGCACCTGACGGTGGACGTTTGGCTCAGGCGGCGGAAGCCTGCTTTCGCCGCTTCCCTGAGAGACGCCCGCCGTGCGTCAGCCGAAGTCAATGCGGGCTGGGCGCTTGAAGAGACGCGTCTCGCCCTTCCCTCACCTCAGGTAGACTCCGTCCTCGCCGACCTTGCCGGGTCCGTCGAGGACCCAGATTCCGGCGGAGTTACCACGAACACCGAACGAGATGCTGCCTCCGCCGACATGGATCTCACCACCGGTGACGCAGTCGCGGTAAACGCCATCGCGCACGCCGCCGACAGTGACGTTCTGGTCGCCGCCGATGGCGAGACCGATGACGGCATAGCTCTCGCCGTCGTTCCAGTCGCGGACGAAGCTCATGCCGCCGCCCCACTCGCCCACGTAACTCATCGTCGCCTTCTGCAATGCCGGTACGGCGCGGCGGATTTGATTGAGACGCTGAATGTGCTTGTAGAGCGGATGGCTTTGGGTCTCAGCGATGCGCTCATCGGCGATGTGGTCGCCGAAATAAGCGCGGCCGGTCCTGTCTAGGGTATCGCGCTCCTCGGCGACGTCCTGCGGCGCCCCTTTCATGAACTCGATCTCCTCGCCGTAATAGAGGCAGGGAATGCCGCGCGCCGTCCAGATCAGGTTGTAGGCCGCCGCCGCCATCCACTGCTCGCCCTGGAAGCGGTATTTGAAGTCGTTGTCGGGGCCGACGTCGTGGTTCTGCAAGAAGGTGACCAGCGTCGTCACGTCGCCGTAAATCCAGTCCATGCTGAGGATTTGGGCTGTGCCGCCGTAAGTGCCGCGGCTGACGGTGTCGCGGAAGGTCGAGAACAGTCCGAAGTCAAGCTGTGGAAAGCCAGAATCGCCGCCGGAGTTCGGATTGCGCGGATCGTGGCCGAGGCGGGTGTACCACCATGGGCGGATCTCCGAAGGCCCATTGTCGCCGCCCCCCATATCGCCCCACCCGTAGCCCTTTACCAGGTTCTCGCCAAAGACGAAGAGGCCCGGCTTGTGGGCCTTCCAGGCGTTGACGTATTCGAGGAGGTTGTCGCGCTCGACGTGCTTGACCGTATCAATGCGCAGTGCATCGACCCCCATGTCCAGATAGCTGTTGATCGAGCTGATGATGTAGTCCTTGACGTTCTGTCGCTCGGTGGCGAGGTCTATGCAGTCGCCCGCGAGATGCTTGTTCTGCAAGGGATGGGCGCTTTCCCAGTCGCCGCCGGAGATGAACCCCTCCTGATGATACCATGCCGGATCGAGGGAGTTAGCGTCGACGCCAAAGAAGCGGCCGGGCTCGTAACCGGGCAGCGGCAGTTCGACGCCGGTTTTTGGATCGACGATCGGTTCGAAACCATCTGGGTCGCGGTCGTGACGCTCGCGATACCAATCGGGGGCGCCTGGGTTGTCGATGTCGTCGCGGTTCGGCCAAGCGTAGTTGCCGAGGTTTCCTTGATAGGGGCCGTGGCTGACCATGCCCTGTTCCTGACCCTGCGGTACGTAGTACTTCATCGGCATGTGGTCGATGTGGACCTTGCCGCGGATGCCGAACTGGCAGGAATGGTTCACCACGACATCCTGGATAATCTTGATGTCGTGGGCGTGGGCTTCGTCGATCAAGTCCTGGTACGTGGCGTCTGGCGACTCCAGGCGCGGGTCGATGCGCGTCCAATCGTAGGCGTGATATCCGTGATAATCGAGGCCGGAGCGGTTCTCGACCGGAGGCGTGATCCATATCGCAGTAAAACCCAGATCGCGGATGTAATCGAGCCGCTGGATCAGCCCCTTGAAGTCTCCGCGCCAGTGCGGGTCGATGGCATTGCCAGTCGTCGGATCGAAGCGGATCCGGTCGCGGCAGAAAAAATTGTTGGACGGATCGCCGTCAAAAAAGCGCGTGGTGATGAGGAAGTAGATCGTCTCCTCGCGGAAATCGACGCGCTCGGTGATCGGGCGGATGGCGCCGTCGGTTGAGGACGCCCGGCGAATTGCCGATTTCTCGGGCTCGGGCGCCGTCGAGGGCAGCGATGCTCCGGAAGGCTCTTCGTCGTGCCAGTCGCCGTCGTACCAGCCGTTGCGGTCGCGATAGAGATCGCCGGTCTGTTGACCACGGCCGTCGTTGAAAACGAGGCTGACCGCGCTAACGCCGAAGAAGGTGTAGACGTGCCAGCCACCGTCCCCGGCGGTCATCGTCTCCCCCGGCCACGCCGAGGAGTCGCCGCCGGGACTGGCGTTCCAGTAGTGGACGCGGACGGGCTCGGCCCATTCTTGGGGCTTGCGAAAACGGACGACGAGATCGGACATGTGTTGTTTCCCTATGCCGGCGCGTCTTCGCGCTGTAGATGGCGTGTTGGACGCTGGAGGATATTGCCGAACAGCTCGACACCAGCAAGTCGGACATCCGTGGGCAAGTTTCCAAGAAAGCGATCCTGCCGCAATGGGAAAAACAGACTACGCCGTGGCTAAGCATGCGACGGACTTCAGACCACCCGCCTATAACAGCTAACAGCGGGAGGAAAAGCACGATGAGCTCGCAACCATACTGGCGATCGCTCGTATTGCCCTGGCCACGCGCGCTGCCGCCTCCGACTCCATGTTGTCAGTCCGACTGCGACTCCGGCCGGCTCAGCGGCGCCAAGTTCCGCCCGACGAATGCGAATGCGCCGCAGACCCCTCAGCCAGATTGTGACCGCGAAGGAGAGCGCAGGTGCGCCGCGAACGCATTCATTGCGGAATTGACTCGGGATGCCGACTTCAGTGTCAAGGTAGAGTATGGCGCCGATCGCTACGGCCGCGTTGTCATCGATCTATTCGCAGAGAGACGCGATATAAGTGGTACTGGTGTTGAATCCGGCGAGCTATCGCCATGGCCCCACATGGACGGCCGGCCGTTGGTGCAGAAGCCGGATTGGTGTGAACGATGGAGGTCACGTTAGCGCCCCGAAGAACTACTTTTCTGGTGAAACAGGTGTCACCGTAAACTCATCTTCAAACGCCTTCTTATTAATTTTGATATTAGCCACAAGAGTTTCTGCTTGAGTGTTTGTCCAACTCATTTTACCTGCAAAGTAAGCCCTCTGCGTTTCAACTGTTCTCTGGGCCTTTGGAGCACCTTGAGTGGACATAAAATTGCCCGCCTGCAAATTATCTGGGAAGTTTCCGATAACATGACCTACTTCGTGTAGCGTAGTATTTGCTAATGCATGGCCAAGGAGTTCGTCAGTCACTAGAAACCTTTTGTTTCTCGTTTTTGGATCATCGCCACATACACCCATATATTTATGATTCCCAATATAAATTGTCCCAGTACCGCATTCGCCCAAAAATAAACCGCACCGCCTTTTTGGCTTGCTTGCATCAGTAAAATCTAAATCAATTCGAAATTGAGGCTTTTGTTGTTGTTTTCCTTTTTTCGGGTTTATTGGAAGCTCTACAATTAATGATTTTCCAGCTTTCGTGACAATTTCTTCAATGCCATCCTTGATCCACCTAATAAGACTCTTGCGCTGAAGGACATTTAATCTCCAAGCACCATTTAGGACGATAGTAACCGTACCTTTTTCGCTCATTGTCGATCTCTTGATGTAATGAGTTAAAAGCACGCACGGTCGGAAAATTAGATGAGAATGATCGCGCATACTGCCTCCTAACGATATGCGGTTGACGCCTGAATCACAATAACTATTTCACTACACAGTGGTATTTTTTGAAAAATATGGCTAAAGTGGTTAAGTACAAATCAATTTTTTGAAAATTATTAATTAAAAAGCTGTTTACAGAATTATTGCTCAGAAAATGTGAAGGCATGAGCAACGCAATATCTGTAAAAATTTGTTGCTCAGGGAAGTTATCTTGTTCGCGGTTTACGTTCTATCGTCGGTGCTCGCCACGCCGATTGGGAGCACGCAAGCGCAGGTCATCACAAACCCACATAAAGCTTGTAGACTTCACCGGTTGCCGGCCGCGAAACTGGCAACGCCGCTGATCAGCGTTCCAATCGCTTCACTTCGCATCTTGGCGAGCAGAAGGATTGCGGCGTTCCGCCCGCAAAACGAGGAAGGAAGGGCTCCAAACACCATAGAAAGGATGTAGGTTGGTGTCCGGTCATCCATCGGGACCGATCGATCTCGCGCACCCACACGCAAGGCCCGATCTCTCCTTCCTAATCCCCCAAATGTATAAACGCGCGCAGACGACCTCCCCGGCTAGTGCGGAGTGCGAAACTTGAGCGCTCTACAGAGGTAATGTCGCGGAGGATGCTAATGAATGTAAATTAAAAAAGTAGCAGATATACTATCTCGGGGCCGCACTATCGAGTAGTGGTGCACGCGCCAAACCTAAAAAGATGACGACCTTCGTACCAGAAAAAGCTTTAGAACAAAATTTTAATGAACGACATAATACAGATAAGTCAATATTCACAAGGTAGTCTAATACCGATTCTCAGACACGAATAAAGATTGGTTAGGAAATATTTCGAGCATGATCAATGATAACACCTCGCTCTGTGGGCGCCGGCTTTGCTGCGTGCCGATTACTAACTCTTAACGCTCGCCACGAGGCCGTACCGATAGATTTTCCCATATAGTAGCGGCAGTGTCGGCACCTAGTTGACCTAACGGCGGTTGGACGTCCAACCCCTTAAGCTGATGTTGGTCGGTGACGGTCTCGCCGAGCTTGTGTCGCTCGCTCAGACTTGGTCCTCGCTTTCTTCGAACATAGGGGTGGACCAATCCGGGCGGAGAGGATCACAGTGGGCGCTTGGAAACGGTCGTGCTTTGACATGCCACGCTCTTAGCGATCCGGTGCGGCGATCCGACAGTTTGGTCGATCATCCTCAAACGAAACCGGAGAGGCTTCCTCAATGAAAACACGCTCTGTCGCCCTTTTTCCGATCATCGGCCTCCTGCTTCTGGTGCTGGTTGCGCCGCTGCAGGCCCGCGACGCGGCGCCGCGCGTTTTTCTGCCGAAAGGCATCGTTGACGCCACCACGCGGGTGCCGCAGCCGCCCGCTATGGATTCAACCGATTTTGAGGTGGAGATGAAGATCGTGCTCTGGCTGCAGCGCACCCGCACGCCTGAGCAGGTGGACTTTGTTCGCAAAAAACTCGACGTGGAGCGTTTCGCGCCGCTTCTCGGCGACGCGCTCTTTCAGGTTGACGGCATCGAGCTGAAGCAAACGATCGATTCCGCGATCGACGAGGTGCGTGCCGAATACGATGCCATCAAGGCCGAGTATGACGTACCGCGGCCGTTTGTCGTGAATTCAGCCGTTCACCCGGTGACCGACGCGCGACCAGTCGCATCTTACCCCAGCGGCCATGCCACTCGCGCGATGATTTATTCGCGCCTTCTGGCTGAGGTTTTCCCGGACCGGCGCGAGACCTTGATGGAGCTGGCCCACCAGGTTGGGTACGGCCGCGTGATCGCCGGGGTCCATTACCCGATGGACGTGCTCACCGGCCAGCGCCTTGGTGAGGCCTATGCCGATGTTATCGTCAAGCAGCCCAGTTTCCGGAAAGCCGTTAAACGCATCAAAGGTGATCGTCCGCCGACACGTGGCGAATAGGGAGAGCAGGTCCGGTTCAATAGATATCGAACTTGAGCCAATAGCGCTACAGCGCGAAACGTTCCGCGGCTGCGATGAATGCGCAGAAGTGAGTGTTTGACGCCGGTCGCCTGGGCGGTGATGACTTCGTTCATGCACGGGTGAGGAGGCTGGGTTGTCTATCATTTCGAAACGAATCCGGCTGGCCGACGCGGCGTTCACGCACGTCCGCGACTTTTACATGACTTCTCGGTATGGAAAGAGTCGTCTCGACCCGAACATATGCGACTTCACCTTTGGTAACCCGCACGAGATGCCGATCCCTGATCTGGTCACAGCACTTCGTGAACGAGCGATCCCCCGCGACAAGAACTGGTTCGCTTACAAGACCTCGGAACCCGAGCCACAGGCCTTCCTGGCAGAGCGACTGACGGCGGAATTGGGCCTTACCTTTGAACCTGAAGACATTTCGCTCACAAGCGGCGCGTTCGCGGCCATCCTGGTGGCATTTCACATCGTGCTTGACGCCGGTGACGAGGCGGTGTTTTCCGAGCCCGCATGGTTTTGCTACGAACCCATGCTGCTTGCAGCGGATGCGATACCGCGCAAAGTCGACCTGACGCGCCCGAGCTTTGATCTGGACTTTGCGGCCATCGATGCGGCGATCAGTCCGCGCACACGTATGGTCATTGTCAACTCGCCGCACAATCCGACGGGGCGGATTTACGATCGGAACACACTTCAGACCTTGGCCGATCTCTTGGAGCGTGCGTCGACACGCGTCAATCGTCGCATTGTTCTGTTGTCCGATGAGCCCTACCGTCGGTTGCGGTTTGACAACCGGGACTTCCTAAGCCCCGCCGCCTTCTACCCATGGACCCTCATCTCCTACAGTTACGGCAAGGTGTTGCTCGCCCCCGGGCAACGGCTGGGTTACTTAGCGTTTTCCCCGTTGATGCCCAAGGCGGACCGTCAGGAGCTGCGAGAGTCCATGTTTTCCGCGCAGATGTCGCTCGGCTGGTGTTTTCCGAATGCGATCATGCAATATGCCGTTCCGGACTTGGAGCCGCTGGCAATCGACCTTGCGCCGCTGGCGCGCCGCCGGGACCGGCTTACAGCGGCTCTTGCGGACGCGGGCTTCACCGTCGTACCGCCAGAAGGCACGTTCTACCTGATGAGCCGGTGGCCTGACGGCGATCACGAGGCGCAGTGGAATGCCCTCGCCGATCGCAATGTGTTCGTGATGCCCGGCAGCATCCTGAACGCGCCTGAGTATTTACGCGTCTGCCTGACCGCTTCGGATGCAATGGTTGAGAAGGCGCTATCTGCTTTCACCGCTCTTGGCGCGAAAAGCACGACCGCGAAGTTATCGAAGGCTGAGACAATGACAAGAAGTTAGCCAAAAGATCGAAAAAACCAATTGAAAGCGCATGTTCATTGCCCGCTCTATCACACGCGTTCCGTGATTTGGAAATAAGTAGATGAACGCCCCAAAAAATTTGGAAAGGTCCACACCCAACGACACGCGCCGTGAAAATGGGCGTATATCTCGACGCTCATCCAGGGCGACAATGGTGGTGCTCTCAATATCTTTTTTTATTCTTTTTGTAATTTTATATTATGCCCTGCTGGACCGTTATACACCATTTACTAGCGAAGCATTCATTCAAGCCTATGTAAACCAAGTAGCGCCGGAGGTCGATGGTCGGGTTACGGCGATTCGCGTCGAAGACAATCAGCTCGTGAGCGCAGGTGATACCCTTTTCGAGCTGGACGATCGACCGTATGCCGATATCACCAACCAGCTAGAGGCCGAGCTGGTGCTTGCGCGTAAAGAAGTTGAACTTCTTCAGTCAGACCTTGAGGCTGCCACCGATTTAATAGCGCAGGTGCAAGCAGATCTAATATTGGCTCAACAAGAGTTCAAAAGGTTCTCCGAGTCGGCCGACCGTGGTGCTTCACCGATGATACAGCTCGATGAGGCCACAGATCGACTGAGTGTCAAGCGTGCCCTCCTCCGAGAGGTGCAGGCTCGCAAAGACAAGGCGGAGGCCAGCCTCGCCGCAGTCCTCGGGAAGGACAATGCACTTGTCGCCAAAGCGCAAGCCAAGCTAAATCACGCTCGTTACAACCTTGAGCAAACGAAAGTTGTCGCCGCCACGAACGGATATGTCACTAACCTACAACTGACCGTCGGAACATTTGTCAGCGCTGGGCAGCAAGTGATGACACTCGTTGACGCCGACAACTGGTGGATTGTCGCGCACGTTCGCGAGAACAGCCTCCCGCTCATGAAACCGGGCCAGTCAGCCCAAGTCACCACGGCACTGTATCCGGGCCGGATCTTCGACGCGGTGGTACACAGCGTTGGATGGGGCGTAAGCGAAGGGCAAGGAATTCCGTCGGGTGAGCTTCCCGACATCACAGGACCAAAAGATTGGGTTAAAGTTTCGCAGCGATTTCCTGTGCGTCTCCACTTACAGTCACCCGAAGATCACATCGACATGCGGATTGGTGGCTCCGTGACCGTCGTTGTCTACAGCACGGACAGCATTATCTTGAATGTACTGGCAAGTCTTTGGTTGAAAATCGCCAGCATTCTCAATTTTGTTTATTAAGAATAGATTTGCGAAGATATGTGCTTTCTAATAGAGCCGAATTCTTAAGTGAGGAATTTTTAATAGGGTGGCTACACCCTATTTCACTGCCGATGCCAGCGAAGGAGAGCTCATAGGGGATTGAACTCGCTGCCGGCGCGCGGCTGTTTGGATCGCCATGTTTGCTGTCTGACTAAGCGTCGTCGCGATGTCGTAGACGGTACTTAGGAGCACGGACGTCTGCCAGCGATCCTCAGATGTCACCAAGGCCTCGTCATGCACGGAGTTCTTGACCTGCATACATGTCTCACAAGCACCTTGTAAGCCGTGCAGAACACCGATAACGGCGTTTGGATCTGTTTCGTCCCGCATGTTTTCAGAGAGGATTCCGATTGCAGCCGCGATGTCGTCGAACGGACCGGTCAATGTCTGTAGCGTCTTCTTAACAAACGGTTTGTCACCACAGCGACGAAGCAGTCGGCGTAACAATCTGATCTCTGCATAGACGGCTTCAAGCGATTCGAGGACCGCAAAATGAGCCGCTGCACGCTGATTGTCTGAGCCGAATGCATAGCGACTGTCTTCTAGGAGGGAGGCGCTCTGACCAAAGCGCACAACAAGCTTGTCCGCCGTGTCCGAATCGAACGACTCCTCCGGCTCGTGCTCGCTGACAACGGAGTTACGAATCAAGGCCCACTCTCGATCAATCTCGTCTAACTCCGCAGCCGCGGCAGCCCGGAACGCAAGCAAGGGTTTGACCGGCCAAAACAAATGCTGAATCAAGATCGCGATCGCCGCTGCGACCAGAAGAGCCAACGCGCGCGTCACTCCGTCTTCGAGAGTCCATTCCGGGCCATCAAAAACAAGAAAAACGAAGGGAATGACCAGTGCAGCCTGTAGGCCCATGAAAGCCTTTGCCCCAGCCCCTGAGGCCAGATAAGCAGATACGAACATTCCAAGACAAAATAGCCCTATCAATACAGGAAAGTGGGGGCTGTGACTGACAATAAATACAGCGACAACCCCATAAACAAGCCCAAAAAATATACCATATGCTCCCGAAATACTTTTCATGTAAAGTTGGCCAATATTCGCCGCCAGACCAAAAACAATTCCATAAAAAGAAAGCATCGCGCTTCCAGGAAAATCTAAATAAAGCACCCCGATCAACAAGATGAAAGCTATTATGACAACTTTTGTAGCGCTTTTCCAGTCTTCGGGCGTAGGCCAGGAAAAAAACCTTCCTTTCACTGGTGATTCAAGCGAACCATTCACTCCTTCACGCTTTGCAATGAGGATATTATAGGATCTTTCAAGTTTGTCATGATCTCGAACAGCTGTCCGAAGAAATCTGGAAATAATAACATGGTTTACATCAGCATCTCTCGCAAGAAAGTTTTCGGAAGCGCTGTTCTGCCCCCAATCGCAAAATCGGGCAACATTTTCGCGAAGTTCGGTCGGTAAACTTGGCGCCTTCCGTCGCTCGATCGTCGCATTAGACATTTCGGCAAAGTGCGCGGCCAATGTCTCAAAGATCTTCTGAATACCAAGCTCTCTATCTTGTTGACTATAGTCATTTTTTGTACTTCGGATCAGACGCTTAATTGCATGAAGCCGGTCCCATATCAGGCGACACCTCAATACCAATTCAAATTCAACGCCACGATATTTCCCGGTATCTTGTCCTAATTGTGTTGATAATCGGGCAAGCTGAGAAAGCTCGGTGACCGACGCGGCAGTATTGACACGACCGTCTCTTAAGGTCGCTCCGAGAGACGCAAGATCAGATGCAAAGTCCGCGAATAAGGCTCCCAAAGCTTCATACAAGGCGTCGTCCCGCTCGGGCGGCCAAAGTAACTGTTCGACGATCGAGGCAACGACAACGCCGAGACAGACTTGCGTGAAGAAAGCTTCAAAAAGATCGCGCGGATCAACCGTTCCAAGCGCCGCGACAAGCAGCATCATTGAGATCACGATACCGCCAATCAGGTGACCGAATGGTAGCGGCCGTAAGAAAGCCATCCACAAAAGTAGCCAGCTTAACTTGGTAATGACATAGGCGATCGGAGCGTCGAAAAGAGTCGCGAAGATGACAAGAGACACGGTACCTGCGAAGAAAACCGCGACGGCGCCTGGAACGCCAACTCTGAAGACCCGTCCGTGGAAAATTATGAGAGCGAGTGAGGCAAGGACTGGTGAGAGATACTCGAAGGAAAGGTGAAACAGAAAGCTCACACTAGCGCAAATGGCGCTCGCGACTGTTACTCTAATGGCGAGCTGGAGGCACTTGGCCTCGTTGTGCCCAGGCAACGTCATTCCGGATACTCCGTATCGAAGCCTGTCGGGGTGCCAGCGTCCTTGTGCGACACAATCCCCATGCAGACAGCTCCTTCGGTCCGTACGTCACCAATGCGGCCGTTTCGCCAAGCGGCCCTCCTTAGTCCGTTCGAATGTGACAGGCGCTGACGAGCGTGTCAGCACCCGACCGCGCCTTCGCGCCGGGGGCCGTCGACGGCAGTGTATGCGTGGGTGTGCATCAACGTCGATGCGCTTGAGCTTTCTGGTTGCTCAGCCTCCGCCCCCCGTGATCGCTGCTCTCCTTAGGGTCACATCATCAGCGTACTGGGGTCGCAGGCCATGTCCACCGGCCTCAACTGCCGGGCTCAAGTCGTGGCACATCGAAAGGGAGGTCCTCCCGGTCGCATGACGTGCGGAGTAAGAGCGCGAGTGAACGATGGACCAACGGTTCGCGTCACCCATTCGTGTGACGGGTTAGTACTGGAGCTTGGCGCGCCGTGATCAGACCTTCCAGAACACGAAGCCGATCCAGATCAACGCCAAGACCAGCCCGCCCCAAAGCGGCGGGCCAATCAGGCCGAGCCAGCCGAGGAAGACAAAAGCCGAGCCGAGAAGGGAGATGAACAGCCGGTCGCCACGCGTTGTTTCAAGTCCCAAAATTCCGTGCCGCGGCGCGCCGCCCGGTGCTCTCCACTCCAAGATACCCATCAACGCGATACAGCCGAAGACGAACAAGAAGAACGCGGCCGTTGGCCAGGTCCACGCCATCCATCCGAGACCCATGTGCCAATTCCTCAAACCCTTCCGAGGGCAAAACCCTTGGCAATGTAGTTGCGTACGAAATAAATCACGATTGCGCCCGGAATGATGGTCAGGCAACCAGCCGCCGCCAAAAGCCCCAGCTCATACCCGGCGCTGGACGCGGTTTTGGTCATCGTGGCAGCGATTGGTTTAGCCTCCACCGCCGTGAGCGTTTTGGCCAGAAGCAGCTCGACCCAGGAGAACATAAAGCAGAAGAACGCGGCGACGCCGATGCCCCCGGTTATATTCGGGATAAAGATCCGGAAGAAAAATCCCGGGAAAGAATAGCCGTCCACATAGGCGGTCTCATCCAACTCCTTAGGCACGCCTGACATGAAACCTTCCAGGATCCACACGGCCAGCGGAATGTTGAAGAGGCAATGCGCCAGCGCCACGGCGATATGGGTATCGAAAAGCCCGACCGCCGAATAGAGCTGGAAGAACGGTAAAGCGAACACGGCCGGCGGTGCCATCCGATTGGTCAAAAGCCAGAAAAAGAGGTGTTTGTCGCCCAAGAATCGATAGCGTGAGAAGGCGTAAGCCGCCGGCAACGCAGCCGCCACCGAGATCACCGTGTTCACGGAAACGTATATCAGGGAGTTGATGTAGCCCCAGTACCACGTCGGATCAGTGAAAATGGTGTGGTAATTTTCGAAGGTAAACTCCTGTGGCCAAGCCGAAAAACCACCCAGAATCTCGTTCGTGGTCTTGAAAGACATCGCCAAAAGCCAATAGATCGGTAGCATCAGGAACAAGATGTAGAGAATCAGAGCGATGGGTTTGAGCTTCATGGCCGCGCCCTCACTTTACGTCATGACGGGTCATCACGGTGTAGAAGATCCATGAGACCAATAATGTTATCAGGAAGTAGATCAGTGACATCGCGGCCGCCGGTCCCAGGTCGAACTGGCCAAGCGCCATCTTGACGAGATCGATGGACAGGAGCGTTGTGGAATTGCCCGGCCCGCCACCCGTGAGAACGAAAGGCTCCGTGTAAATCATAAAGCTGTCCATGAAGCGCAGGAGCACCGCGATCGTGAGAACGCGGGAGAGCTTCGGAAGCTGGATGTGGCGAAACACTGCCCAAGGCCGCGCTCCGTCGATGCGCGCCGCCTGATAGTACGCCTCCGGGATCGAGATCAATCCAGCGTAGGCGAGAAGGACGACAAGGGATGTCCAGTGCCAGACATCCATCATGATCATGGTAAACCAAGCCGCCAGCGGACTTTGCGTCATGTTGTAATCGACGCCGAGCCAGTTGAGCCCGTAGCCGAGAAGGCCAATGTCCGGAAGGGCGAATATGTTCCACATGGCCCCAACGACGTTCCAGGGGATCAGCAACGGCAACGCCATGAGAACGAGGCAGACGGAAACCCAAAATCCCCGAGTCGGCATGCAAAGCGCAATGGCAACACCGAGTGGCACTTCGATTACGAGGATGGTGGCCGTATACAGAATCTGACGGCCAAGCGCAGCGTGAAAACGCTCGGAGGTCAGCACCTGCTCGAACCAGCCGACACCGTGCCAGAAGAACAGGTTGTTGCCGAAGGTCTCCTGCACCGAATAGTTCACGACCGTCATTAGCGGTACGAGCGCGTTGAACGCGACCAGGATCACGACCGGAATGACAAAAATCCACGCGCGCTGTTTGTCGGTCTTCATTCCCGTCCCTCCGCCAGCCAGCCGTCGGCGTAGACCCGGGTGCGCGCCGGATCGAAGGAAAGATGCGTGGGCCCGGGCTCTGCCGGCTCACCTTCGTTGAGAAGCAAGTCGATACGGTTTTCACCGGCCCGAGCTTCCACGAGGCGATAGCGCCCGGCATCGGCAATGCGAATAATCTCCGCCGGGATCCCCTCGCTGGCGAGACGGACGTACTCCGGGCGAACCCCAACCTCCAACCGGGTGGCACCCGCTGGTGGTGCGGGCGTTTCGTTCGTCGGGATCGGAACACCACTAAAGTAGGCGGTCCCGCCGCGAAGCTCGCACGGCAGCACATTCATTCCTGGCGAACCAATGAAGTGGCCGACAAAGGTATGGGCCGGTCGCTCAAACAGTTCCACCGGTGTGCCGATTTGAACGACTTCGCCGTCCTGCATAACCACCACCTGTTCGGCGAAGGTCAGCGCCTCGGTCTGGTCGTGAGTCACGTAGATCATCGTGCGGGCGACGCGCTGATGAAGCTCCTTCAGCTTGGATCGGAGCTTCCACTTCAGCTGCGGATCGATCACCGTAAGCGGTTCGTCGAACATGATCACGTTGACATCGTCGCGAACGAGGCCGCGGCCGAGCGAGATCTTTTGCTTGTTGTCCGGGGTCAGTCCCGATGCGCGTGTGCGCAACATGGTAGTAACCTCGAGCATCTCGGCGATCTCGCTCACGCGGGAGTCAATGGTCGACGCTTTGACCCCTCGATTGCGAAGTGGGAAGGCCAGATTGTCGTAAACCGTCATCGTGTCGTAGATCACCGGGAACTGAAACACCTGTGCGATGTTCCGCCGGTCGGGCGGTTCCGACGTCACATCACGGCCGTCAAAGAGAATTCGGCCTTCGGTGGGAGTCAGCAGACCGGAAATCAGGTTGAGCAGCGTGCTCTTCCCGCAGCCCGAAGGGCCGAGAAGCGCATAGGCGCCGCCATCCTCCCAGGACAGGTCGAGACGTTTGAGCGCGTAATCCGCGTCCGTCACGGGCCGCGCGAGATAACTGTGGCGCAAGCTCTGGATCGTAATGCGAGCCATGCCCTTTCTCCTCAGGTCGCCGCCGCAGCACCGATGCGCAAGCCATTAGAACCGAAATAGAGGCAGCCGCGCGTGTTGATCCGAAAGCGGTGCGTTTCGCCAACCTGATAGGCATGCACGCCATGGGACTGGGAGACCCATACCCGCCCGTCCAACTCAAAGTGCGCAATGCTTTCGGAACCAGACAGCTCGGTAATTTGGACCTCGCCGATCACTGGCACACCCGGCGCATCACTGACGGGCGAGACGAAGTGCGGTCGCACCCCAACCGTGTATGGTCCGTCCGGGGCCTGCGCGATCGCGCCTTCCGCAGGCCACCGCGCGGCAGCACCAAGTCGGATCTGGCCCGCCTCTTTCGTCACAGGCGCGGCATTGATCGGCGGGTCCGAAAAAACTTGCGCGGTCTCCAGGTTTCCCGGTTCCCTGTAAAGATGCGTGGTTTCGCCGAACTGCGTGATCCGTCCGGCGTTGACCGTGGCCGTGTGTCCGCCCAGCAGCAGGGCCTCGAACGGCTCCGACGTGGCATAGACGACAATGGCCCCCCGGCCGGCGAGCAGGCGAGGCAGCTCGTCCCGCAACTCCTCACGAAGCTTGTAATCCAAGTTAGCCAGTGGCTCATCGAGCAACACAAGGCTGCTGTCTTTGACGATCGCGCGGGCAAGCGCAGTCCGCTGTTGCTGCCCTCCGGACAACTCACCCGGCCGACGCTCCAAGAAGGGCCCAAGCCGTAACAGCTCCGCTACCGCCTCCACTCTTTGCTTGATCTGAGCGGTGGGGACTCGGGTGACCCGTAGTGGTGAGGCGATGTTCTCGAAAACCGAGAGATGAGGGTAGTTGACGAAGAACTGGTGGACGAGGCTGACGTTACGCTTTTGTGTCGGCACACCTGTCACGTCGATGCCGTCAAAGAAGATCTTGCCCGACGTGGGTTTCGTCAGCCCCGCCATCAGGCCGATCAGCGTGGTCTTGCCCGCGTTGGTCGCGCCGAGAAGCACGTTAAATCCGCCAGGCGCCAGCGCCAAGGACGTTGCGTAGATATGCATCTCCGCGCCGACTCGCTTGGTCACGTCACGGAATTCGAGCGTCATTGGATTGGTCCGGGGTCCGGTTGAGCGTTGGCGGCCGCAGGAACGTCCTGCGGCCGCCCAAGGTGTTAGTTGGCGGAGGCCCAGCGCTTGACGAGCTCGTCGTAGTTCACGGTTTCGCCCTGGGGTTTTTCGTTGTCCAGTTTTGCTTTGGGCGAGCCCGGTTGGCTCAGCCAGTATTCCGCATCGCGTGGCTCATTGAGGCGCGGACCACAGCCGCCGTACACATTGGCGCCTTTGTCAGCCGCCTCCATGCGAGCCAGCACAATGTCCATTTCCTCGGCAAGACGGTCCATGGCTTCTTGCGGTGTGAATGCACCCGAATTCACGTCGCCGATCTGCTGCCACCAAATCTGAGCGAGCTTCGGATAATCGGGTACATTGATGCCCGTCGGCGACCAGCGAACCCGGTCGGGCGAGCGATAGAACTCGATCAAACCGCCAAGCTTCGGTGCCCGATCGGTGAAGCTCTCATGCCGGACAGAGCTGTCGCGGATGAATGTCAGGCCGACATGGCTCTTGCGCACATCGACGGTTTTCGACGTGACGAATTGGGCATAGAGCCAGGCGGCTTTTGCGCGATCAAGGGGAGTGGATTTGAGGATCGTCCACGATCCCACGTCCTGATAGCCAACCTTCTGGCCTTCCTCCCAATACGGTCCGTGCGGACTCGGCGCCATCCGCCATAGTGGCGTGCCATCTTCGTCGACGGTGTTGTTACCCTCCGACTGAGGGGCGACCATGTTCGCGGTAAACGCCGTATACCAGAAGATCTGCTGCGCTACGTTGCCTTGCGACAGGGCAGGCAGTGATTGGTAGAAGTCGTAACTGGCTGCACCCGGCGGGGCATAATTGCGGAGCCACTCGTCCCATTTGCGAATGGCGTAAACTGCGGCCGGTCCGTTGGCGGCACCTCCGCGTGTCACGCTGGCGCCCACGGGATTGCAGGTGCCCTCTTCCATTCGAATGCCCCATTCGTCGACAGGGACGCCATTCGGCTCGCCCTTGTCGCCGGCACCGGCCATGGATAGCCAAGCATCTGTCATGCGCCAACCGAGATCGGGAGCACGTTTGCCATAGTCCATGTGACCGTAGATCTCGACACCGTCGATTTCTTTCACATCCTTGCTGAAAAACTCTGCAATATCTTCATAGGCGGACCAATTAATAGGAACGCCCAATTCATAGCCATACTTGGCTTTGAATGCTTCTTTTAAATCTTCTCGGTCAAACCAGTCTTTTCGAAACCAGTATAGATTTGCGAATTGCTGATCTGGAAGTTGATAGAGCTTGCCGTCGGGACCCGTGGTGAACTGAATGCCCATGAAGTCGTCGAGATCTATCGTCGGCGACGTCACATCGGCACCCTCACCCTCCATGAAATCCGTCAGATTATGGGCGAGTTGCATCCTGGAATGGGTGCCGATGAGGTCGCTGTCGTTAACATAGGCGTCATAAATATTGCGGTTTGTCTGCATCTGGGTCTGAACCGCCTGCACAACCTCGCCTTCGCCGAGGATCTGGTGATTGACCTTAATCCCCGTGATCTCCTCGAAAGCCGTGGTCAGCACGTCGGCTTCGTAGGAATGGGTTGGTATGCCCTCGGAAAGAACGTTGATCTCCATGCCGGCGAACGGCTTGGCGGCGTCGATGAACCACTGCATTTCCGCCATCTGCTCATCCTTGGTGAGCACGGACGGTTGAAACTCTTCGTTGATCCATTTCTCGGCGGCGGCGGCATCGGCGCGTCCTTTGTCGGCCGCGGCGACAAGCGCCAACATGGCCACCGCGGCCAATAGATTCCTCTTCATACCTGTTTTCCTCCCATGACATGGACTGTCATTGTTGCCCGTCCATGGTCATTTGAGTGCAATGATGTGTCAACTGAAATTTTTCACTTTCATATGAAAATTGCCGCGATACAATGAGGGCAGTTGTGGCTAAGAAACGATCGCAGCCAGCGAGCCATCCTGATGCAGTCAGACTTGACGGATCGCCAAAGGGTTATCTTGTCGACGTTGAGGCGAAGCGGGCGTGTCCTGGTCGAAGACCTTGCCGTCGAGCACGGAGTGACGACTCAAACGGTTCGCCGTGATCTGAATGAGCTTTGTGACCGTGGCTTTGCCGCCCGCGTCCATGGTGGAGCGCGGCTCGCGCCGGCGGTTACGGCGGTCGCCTATGAAGATCGGCGCGGTTTGGCCGGACCGGAAAAGCGGTCGATCGGCCAACGCGCGGCGGCAATCGTGCCGAATGATTGCTCCGTCATGATCAACATCGGCACAACGACCGAACAGGTGGCGCAGGCGCTCTCGGGGCACACCGGTCTCGTCGTGATCTCGAACAATCTCAACGTGGTCAGGGCACTGATGGGCGCGGATGCCAAGGAACTGATCCTTGCCGGCGGTGTGGTTCGGCCGTCCGATGGCGCCATCGTTGGCGAGGAAGCGGTCGAGTTCATTTCCCGATACAAAGTCGACTACGCTGTGATCGGTGCCTCCGCGCTCGATGAAGACGGTGCCGTGCTCGATTATGATGGTCGCGAGGTCGCGGTCGCCCGGGCCATTCTCAGAAATGCCCGCCGTCGTATCCTTGTCTGTGACGCCACCAAGTTCGAGCGGACCGCGCCGGTCCGGATTTGCGATATCAGCGATCTCGATATGTTCGTAACGGACGCCCCGCCGCCAGCTGAATTCGTTCGGCGTGCTGAAGGGGCAGCCACGGAGATCGTGATCGCATCGCCAAACGCCGAGGCTTCCGATGCGGCATGAAGCTCTGCCAGAGTCTGTCACATACGATCTCGTCGTCATTGGCGGAGGCGTCAACGGGTGTGGCATCGCGCGCGACGCCACGGGGCGCGGATTGAGTGTGCTTCTCGTCGAGAAGGACGATCTTGCGTCGGCCACGTCATCGGCCTCTACCAAGTTGTTCCATGGTGGACTCCGCTATCTTGAGTACTTCGAGTTCCGGCTGGTACGCGAAGCACTCGTAGAGCGCGAGACGCTCTTGGCGGCCATGCCCCACATCTCCTGGCCCATGCGCTTCGTTCTGCCGATCAATCCGCAGCTTCGCTACGAAAATGACACGTCCCGCCTGGGTACGCTGTTACGAACGATCGCCCCCTTTCTGAAGGGGCGCCGGCCAGCCCTGCTCACACGTCTGGGGCTTGTTGTTTACGACCATCTCGGCGGGCGCAAGATCCTGCCCGGCACGAAGACATTGGATCTTACTTCCCATCCGACCGGCGCCCCATTGAAACGGCAATTCCAGAAAGCATTCGAGTACTCCGATTGCTGGGTCGAAGATTCCCGTTTGGTCGTTCTGAATGCCAAGGATGCGGTGCGCCGCGGCGCACGGGTCATGACCCGAACCAGCGTGAAGGAAGGCACGCGGCGCGATGGCCATTGGTCCGTCATGCTTGAGGACATGGTCAACGGAGGCCTGTTGGAGGTTCGGTCGCGAGGCGTCGTCAATGCGGCCGGTCCCTGGGTGAACGATGTCCTGAACCAAACGCTTCGTCAAAACAGCGAGGCGCGCATCCGCCTGGTTCGCGGCAGCCATATCGTGACGCGAAAGCTATTTGACCACGATCAGCCATACATCTTCCAACTCATGGACGGTCGTATCATCTTCGCCATTCCCTATGAGACGGATTTCACACTGATCGGGACCACTGACGCCGATCACGACGACGCCGACGCCCCGCCAGAGTGCACACCTGCGGAGCGCGCCTATCTGCTCGCTGCGGCCTCGGAGTTTTTCGAGCGGCCACTCGTGGACGGGGATATCGTCTGGGCCTACTCAGGCGTGCGTCCGCTCTATGACGACGACGCCAAGTCGGCAACGGCCGCGACGCGGGACTATGTGCTGAGTACATCGGACCAGGACGCGATGGCACCGCTGTTGAGCGTGTTCGGCGGCAAGATCACCACCTATCGTCGTCTCGCGCAAGACGCGGTAGACAAGCTCGCTCGATACTATCCGGAAGCAGGTCCCGCTTGGACGGCCGGCGTTCCGCTGCCGGGCGGTGATTTCCCCATCGGCGGAAGCGACGACCTGAGACGACGCCTTCAAGAGCAGTATCCATTTCTCGACGACCGTTGGGCACACCGACTGATCCGTGCCTACGGAACCGAAGCGGGCGATGTGCTCGGCCCCGCGATGAGCGCAAATGATCTTGGCGAGCGTTTCACCGCGGATCTAACCGCGCGCGAAGTCGATTGGCTGAAACGTGAGGAGTGCGCCAGGACCGCTGATGATGTCCTTTGGCGCCGCTCCAAGCTTGGTTTGCGGGCCGACGACAAGGGGCGCCAGCGTCTGCATGCCTATCTCACCGAAGAACAACCTGTGGGCGTTCCATAGGCTCAAGGGCCTTGTACTTCTCGTATACTCGACGCGTACGGGCCGCTTTACGTCTTTGCAGCGAGTGTTGAAGGGTGCATGGCTCGTGCCGAGAGGTCGGCACAGGTTGCCGACCGCAGTACCGGCTTCATTCGGCTGCAAGATCGCGATACTCTATCTCGTCATTGAAGGGACAGTGCTAGTGGACTTTCATGCGCCGCGGGCCAAAAGGCGAATAACTCCAATTCACATTAGACCGGATAGCGCAGAACGGTCCCCAGCATGCACCACACGACCAATCTATTGATCGGCCTGGGTCCTTCCAATTTCAGATTGCGAACGGCTCCAAAAAGCCCGACGGTAGACGCAAAGATTGACACCGACGTCACGCAGTGGCGAAGATAGGTTTTTGGGTTTTGAAGAAATACAACAAAAGGCCGAGCATATGGAATCGTTAATAAATGATATTGCGCTTCTCGTAGCAAAAATATTTATCGTGTTAATTTTTCCGTTTAGCGCCCTGGATAAGGTTATTAATTGGAAAAGCGCCTTGGAGCAAGCAAATTCTAGCTTTTTACCTGGCGGTCCGGCTCTTCTTGTTTTAGCCATGATCGTCGAAATTGTTACACCGATCTGTATTATATTCGATTTTTATGCAGGTTGGGCGGCATTTGTTCTTGCTAGTTATTGTGCCGTTACTGGAATTTTATATCATAATTTCTGGTCTTACCCACGTTTTTGGCTGGCGAATAGTGACGGACATTCTCATGTCTGGGATTTTTTTAAGAACTTCGCCATCGTCGGCGGCTGTATCTACATTATGCTTGGAAGTGCCATGGTCACGGAAGTGGAAGACTTCATCGAACCGTCGCCTGGGTCTTCGCACGAGCAATCGAATTAAGGCGACAGCCCCTCACCGGATTTGCAACGTCTTTTTAAAGTTCGGATTGGACAAGATGCATGATCACGGCACATCAGGATAGGGTGTGGACAAGGCAATGATGCTTTCAAGAGACAGACTTACGGCCGGGACGGCTTTTGATCTCCCAGGTATGGGGTACCGGAACCCGAACACAGGTGAAATGGAGGGTTTCGAAGTTGAAATCGCCAGAGCCGTTGCTCGGGAACTGCTCGGAGATCCGGCACGTATCGAGTTTGTGAGAGTTCTTCCAGACAACCGCCTTGAGACGCTGGAAGAAAACAGGGCGGATATCGTGATTTCACAACTCACGATTACGCCAGATCGTTTGGAGCGGGTGGATTTTTCTGCCCCCTATCTTGTCGGAAGAGAGGCCATACTGGTCCGCAAAGATAGTGGCATCAAAGCGTATGAAGATCTTGAGGGAAAACGGGTTGCGTTGGCGGCGGGGTCAATCTCGTTGCGGAGAATGCGGATCGCACTCACAAACTCAACGCTGATCGTGACACCGGAAGAAGCAGGTGGCGTTCAGGCAGTCGTCAAGGGGGAGGCCGACGCAGCCTCCAACGACGATGCTAATTTGCATCGAATGCTAAAAAATCTGGTACATCCTGAAGAGTTTGAAGTCATTGACATCGGTGCCCACTTCGACGAGAAGCCGTTTGGGATAGCCGTCAAGAAAGGCAATCACGAGCTCCTTAATGAACTGAATGAAATCATCGAAAAACTTGCGACTAGCGGCAAAATCGCCGAGTTGGAGAAGCATTCTCTGGCGTAGTTATTGAGAATAAATCCGGACCATTCATTAATTTGCCGACGGAATGCGCACTGACATGCAGGCTTGGCGGTCGAGCCTGCCGAAATTAATGTGTTGACACCAATATCGTGGCAATCGGGGTTGGCCATGGATGAAATCGAGATCATCGAAAAGCGCTTCAAGAGCTTTGTCCTGTTCAACGCGCCGCTGGAAACGCTTGCCGAGGGCTTTCGTTGGCTTGAGGGTCCCGTGTGGTTCGCCGACATGCAATGTCTGCTGTTCAGCGATATCCCCAATGACCGCATCTTGCGCTGGTCCGAGGCGGGTGGCGTTGAGGTCTTTCGTCAGCCGGCCGGTTTCCCCAACGGACAGACCCGCGATCGTCAGGGTCGGCTGATCACCTGTTCGCACCATCACCGGTGTGTCGTGCGCACGGAGTTGGATGGCACGGTGACGGTTCTGGCTGACCGGTTCGAGGGCAAACGGCTGAATTCGCCCAACGACGTGGTGGCTAAGTCAGATGGAACCATCTGGTTTTCCGATCCGCCCTACGGCATTCAGTCGGACTACGAGGGCGGCAAACAGCAATCGGAGCTTCCGTCCCGGGTCTACCGGATCGATCCGAACGAAGGCACCATCGCCGTCGTCACCGACGATTTCGATGGTCCAAACGGATTATGTTTCTCGCCCGACGAACGCCACCTTTACATCTCCGATACTGGGATCCAGCCCTCGGACGCGCCCATTGAGCACATCCGCGTGTTCGACGTCGACAACGACGGCAGGACGATCCACGACGGCCGGTTCTTTTACAAATCAATCCCGAGTAACGCTGACGGCTTTCGCTGCGACGAAAACGGCAACGTCTGGACCAGCGCAGGTGACGGCGTGCACTGCGTTGATCCTTCCGGCACGTTGTTGGGTAAGATCAAAGTTCCGCAGCGGGTGGGCAATCTCACTTTTGGCGGCCGATATCGCAGCCGCCTTTTCCTGTGCGCATCTCGCGCGCTCTATGCGATCTACACCAATCAGCGTGGAGCCCAGCGGCCGTAACGGTTGGATCGACAAGCCATATGCCCGTCATCGAACTCCTCCGGGTTAGCACCACTGTCACAGACCTGCGGCGTGCGGAGACGTTCTATCGCGCTGGTTTCAGCTTTGCGCCGGGCGACGAGACTGTCATCGATGATCCGGCTTGGGCGCAGCTGATGGGTTTGACGGCCCCAAGCACAATTCGATGCCTCCGAATGCATTTAGGCGTGCAATCTGTGGAGTTGGTCGCCTTCGATCCACGCGGCCGACCCTATCCGGAGAAGCGTGCATCCAACGATCTGTGGTTCCAGCATATCGCCCTTGTTGTCGAGAGTATCACGGCCGTATTCGACCGTTTGGAGCAGTTGGCGATCAGCCCCATTTCCATTGGCGGACCGCAGCAACTTCCGTCTAACACAGGTGGCGTTTCAGCATTCAAGTTCCGCGACCCGGATGGTCATCCGATGGAGTTGCTTCATTTCCCTCGAGACGTCGGTGACGCAACTTGGCACCGGCAACGGGGCCTCGGGCCCTTCGGCTATGATCACTCGGCGATCGTTGTTGAAGACGTTGAGCGCAGCATCGCCTTCTATACCAATCTGCTGGGCTTTCGGGTGGCCGGGCGTTCGCTAAACCAGGGTGTCGAGCAGGACCGATTGGACGGTCTGACCGATTGCGTTGTTGACGTCGTTACGCTCGAGCCGGCCCACGTTCCAACGCCGCACCTTGAATTGCTGCATTACCGCCGACCGGTCGGCCGATCCGCATCCCTTGTCTTCCAGACCAGCGACGTTGCCTCCACCCGTCAGGTGCATCGGGTAGATGACCTCGATGCGGTAACCCAGCGGCTGAGACATGCAGGGGTCTGTTTCGTTTCACCGGCTGTCCAGACGCTCGCGACCGGCGTTCGGGCGACGTCGATCCGCGATCCCGATGGACACATGATCATTCTAACGGATTGATTCGTTCGCGGACCAGGCTTCACCGTCGCTGCGCTGGTCATGCAGTCCCCAGTCGCTCGGGGCGTAATCGCCCTTGTTGCTCTAGTCCGCCCTTGCGTCCACACTCCGTGCATGATCGAGCCCGACTTTGAGCGCGTGATCCGGACTCGTCGATCCGTGCGTGCGTATATGGATAAGCCCGTTTCGCGCGAGACGGTCGAGCGCCTGCTTGCGTTGGCGCGGACGGCGCCAAGCGGCGCCAATCTGCAACCCGGTAGCTTTGTTGTCCTCACCGGTGCGGCACTGACCCGTTTTTCCGAGCGGCTGTGCCGAGCCATCGAGGCGGGGGCTGAGGAAACCGCACAGTACTCCTACTTTCCAGAGCCGATGCCGAAACACCTCAAGCAGCGCCAGGTCAAATTGGGCGCACAACTCTACGAGGCCCTCGGCATCGATCGAAAGGACGAGGCTGCCCGCCGACACAACTTCATGAGGAACTACCGGTTTTTCGACGCACCGGTCGGCATGGTCGCCACCATCGACCGGCGCATGGGCAGCGGATGCTTCATGGACTTCGGCATGGCCATCCAAACGCTGCTGCTTGCCGCGACAGCCCATGGGCTCGCCAGCTGCGGAATTGGCGCACTCGCCAAGTACGGTCCGATCGTTGCCGAGTTGCTAGGCCTCGACGACCACGATTTGGTGGTGTGCGGCATTTCGCTGGGGTATTCGGACCAGAATGCGCCGGCCAACCAGGTTCGCTCAGAGCGGATGGCGGTATCGGACTTCGCCCGCTTCGAAGGTTGGTCCGAGTAACGGCTCGCACCGCGTCAGGTGTCGGGCATTCTTTCTACAATCAATGCCGTGCCCAGTCCGCCCGCCGATGCGATGGCCGCAAGGCCCCATCCACCAAGGCTCCGCATATCCTGAAACAGCCGAACGGCCAAAATCGCGCCGGAGGCACCGATCGGGTGGCCGCGGGCAAGTGCGCCGCCGCACTGGTTCACAACACGGGGATCCAGATCTGCTCCACGGACGCAGGCGATCGCTTGGGCGGCATAGGCTTCCATAACCTCAACGGCCGATAGCGCTGCGGTGTCGATGGTCGCGGCGGCTATTGTATGGGCAATGGCGTCGATGGGCGCAGCGCCCGGCATCGCAGGATCACCGCCGCGCGTCGCCCCGGCTGCGATCCGAAGCGCGAACGCAGGGCGGACCCGGTCAAGAACGGAACGCGATACAACGAGCACCATGGCGGCGCCGTCGGCTGCGACGCACGCATTGGCGTTGGTGATTGTGCCAACAAGTCTCGGGGCACGCGCACAGAGCTTGGGGGTCAGCGCGCGCGTGAAAGGATCAACCTCCAGGTCAACGGACGCCGGATTGGCGATTTCTTCTTTTAACTTATTGGTGGCTGCACGAGCCTTGGCGTGACTTGCAACGGCCCAGGCGTCTTGCTCCTCGACGGTGATCCCGTCACGCTCTGCCAAACGGTCGGCAGCCTCGGACATATCAGGATCCATGTCCGGCCACGGCGTGAATCGCGCCTGATGACGGACCTGTCCGTCGTCGCGCCACGCCGACCTGAACCGCCGCTCGGGGCGCAACGAGTACGACTCACTGCCTCCTGCTAGCACGACGTCCGCCTGCCCGGCGACAATCAACGCCCGGGCCAACAGGATCGCATCGAGCCCGCCAGCGCATTGCCGATCGATGCTCAGTCCAGCAACGGTTTCCGGAAAATCGGCGGCGAGGGCCGCCACCCGAGCCGGATTGCCGCCCGCCCCAAGGGCATTGGAGAGAATGACCTCATCAACTTCTCCCGTCGACATGCCCGATTGCTCAAGACAACGAAGCATGGGGGGCACTGCCAGCGCGTCATAGTCGAGATCACGAAACGCACCTCCGCACGGCACCACTGACGTGCGCGCGGCCGCAATGATGTAGGCAGCTTGGGTCACGGCCCTTGCTCAACCAGCCGGGAGATGGCCTCTCGATCGATTTTGCCGGACGGCAAATACGGCCACTCAGCCGCCTGAATGATCGCTTTCGGCGCAACGAGCGAACCAAGTTGGCCACGCAAGCTCCGGAGCACGGCGTCACGTTCTTCCGCCGATAATGAAACCTGAACAACGGCAACCAAACACCGTCCCCGAGCCCGATCCGGCCTAGCGACGACAGCGATTTCGCCGTCCGGCACCAACTGTCGCAAACGGTATTCAACTTGGCCCAAGTAGACGTTCTCGCCGGCGATCGTCACCATCAGCCCTTCGCGATGAGAAAAGTAGAAGTATCCCTCCCGGTCCAGGAAGCCTTGATCCCCTACGGTCACGAAACCGTCCTGCCACTGCGTGTGAGGGTCTTCGCCGACGATGTATCGCTCAAACAACATGGGGCTATTGACCCAGAGTGTGCCCACCTGACCCGCCGGCACCTCGTTTCCGTGCGCATCTTTAATCCTGATGTCGACGCCGGGGCAGGCACGTCCGACCGAGCCGCGCGGCGCATCCGGCGATTTGACGGTGACGTAGCTTGTCTCGGTCGTGCCAAAGAACTCGACCATTTGGGCCGCTGGAAATAGGTCGTGCAGCGCCCCCAAGCGCTGTTCATCCAGCTTAGCCCCACCGCAGAAAATGTGCGACACGGCGTCGAGCGGCCCAGGCCACTGCTTCGCTGCGAAAGACAACATCAGGTTGAGGTGTGACGGCGTCGCATAAATCAAGAGGTTCTTACGCTGGCCGCAGAGGTCCGCCAGCTGCCTGGGCGCGAACTTCGGCATAACGAGAGGGCGAAGCCCCCGATCGATAGCTTCCATGGCGCCGTAGAGGTGCATGGAATGCGCCAAACTGCCGATAATGATGGCGTTCGCGGCTCGAGGGTAAGGATAGAGTTGGCGCTGGACTTGAAAGGTCCGATGCCAGCTTTCCACCGTGCGCAGGATCCCTTTCGCATGACCGGTTGAGCCCGAGGTGAAGCACACTAACCGCCCGGCCGGAACGCGAGTGGCGTTCAGTATATGGAGGCGGCCGGAAGCATGGTTGACCATCTGGCAATCGAGCGTCCGGAGCATGTCCTCTGCGACAACACCGATCGAGCGGTCATGGCGCACGGCCGAATGGAAGATGCCGAGGGTTTCAAAATCGTTTTGCGCCGCCAGCAAGAACAGGCTGTCGGCCGTCTCAGGCGCCTGAAACACGGCCGAGAGGGGTGTTTCAGGCGTCGAGGGTTCCAACTCGTCTAACAAGGGTCCCCATCTCATCGCTGGTTGGTGGCGTTGGCCGACCCGCAGGTCTCTCGGGTCGAAGCTAACCGCTCTAAGCCCAACAAGCGACTCCCGACGCGTTCGTCGGGCACAACCGAACGGGGTCAAGCTTGGTTTGGCCCCGAGCAGGTCCATCGCCAAGTAGCGGTCGTAGAATGTTGTTGGCGTTGTCATCATTCTCGCCAACTCGGCTGCGCAATTGCAGACATGGTGCTTGCCATCGGCAGAGAGCGTATACCGGTGGCACTAAGACGTGTCTGCGGTCGCCGAAAATGAGGAGAGGCCTGTTGCCATACGAACGGTTCGCTGCGCGTTTGGCCCTAGTCGCCATTGGTCTTATCATGACAATGACTGCAACGCAGGCGCAAGCGCCGGGCAATCCGGCTCCGCTTGAGGTCGTCGTCGCGGACGCGCGCATGTCAGAGTTCGTTGACCGCGTCGAAGCGCTCGGCACCACCCGTGCGAACGAAGCGGTGGACATTGCCTCTAAGGTGACCGGAAAAATCATCGAGATTGGCTTCGACGACGGTCAGAGAGTCAAAGCGGGCGACATCCTCGTTCGGCTGGACAGCTCCGAAGAGGAAGCCGACTTAGCTGCGGCGGAAGCGCTATTGGAGGAGCGGAACCTTGCCTACAGGCGGTCACTGCAACTGGAACGGCGGGAATTCGCGACGACGGCTCAATTGGATGAGCGTCGCGCGGCGCTGCGGCAAGCCGAGGCCGAGATCAAAGCGATCAGAGCGCGCATCGAGGACCGGATTATCCGTGCCGCTTTCGAAGGCATCGTTGGATTGCGAAACGTCAGCGTCGGTGCGTTAGTTGAGCCGGGCGACTTAATCACCACGCTTGATGACATCAGCGTCATAAAGGTCGATTTTACCGTGCCGGCAACGTATCTCGCATCGGTAGTCGCGGGCCTACCGATCATCACGCGCACTTCTGCATTCGATAATCGGACATTTGAGGGCACGATCAGCAGCGTCGATTCCAGGGTGGACCCGGTGACGAGATCCGTGATCGCACGAGCCGTTGTGCCAAACCCAGATGGCGCGCTGCGACCGGGCCTACTGATGACAGTTGAGCTTTTAAAGGAACCGCGGACCGCCATTGTGGTGCCGGAAGGAGCGCTGGTTCCGCGGGGGCGGGAGAACTTAGTTTTCGTCATTGATACCGCTGCCGGCAATTTGGTTCAGGCGCGAAGCGTCCAAGTGGGCGCCCGGAGGCCCGGCGAGGTCGAAATTCGCGATGGTCTCTCCGCCGGCGAGATGGTGATCACTCATGGAACAATACGGGTTCGTCCCGGTCAAGCGGTCACCGTGATGGATCGAGAGTTGCCCCCATCTGCGAACGGTGAGCCGCCGTCGGCGGCGCCGGAAAGCTAGACGTCATGGTTCTCTCCGATATCGCAGTTACGCGCCCGGTGCTTGCAACCGTTGCCAGCCTGCTATTGGTCGTGTTCGGAACGGTTGCTTTTTTTGACCTGCCGCTACGGGAATACCCGGACATCGATCCGCCAGTGGTTTCCATCGATACCGTTTATCCTGGGGCTGCGGCAAACGTGGTTGAAACCCGAATTACCGAGATTATTGAGGACCGCATTGCCGGCGTGGAGGGCATCCGAACCATCACGTCGTCGAGCGAGGACGGCCAGTCCGTGATCTCGGTCGAATTTGACGTGAATCGCGATATCGATGCAGCTGCCAACGATGTTCGCGATCGCGTCTCCGGCGTCCTCGACGACCTCCCTGACGAGGCCGATCCGCCTGATATCCAGAAGGCGGACTCCAATGACGATGTGATCATGTGGCTGAACCTGGTCAGCGACCGTTTGAACACGCTTGAACTGACCGATTATGCCCGCCGCTATCTCGTCGACCGGTTTTCGGCATTGGACGGCGTTGCTCGCATTCGGGTCGGCGGCGGCCTCGACTACGCCATGCGTGTTTGGCTCGACCGCAAAGCGTTGGCGGCACGTGGCGTGACCGTTGCTGACGTCGAGGCGGCGCTTCGGGCCGAGAACGTGGAGTTGCCGGCGGGCAGCATTGAATCGATTTCTCGCCAATTCACCGTTCGCGTCGAGCGAACATTTCGAACACCGGAGGACTTTGGCCAACTCGTGCTCGGTCAGGGCCAGGGCGGCTATCTCGTCCGCCTTGGCGACGTTGCCCGCATCGATCGCGGAGCAGCCGAAGATCGGCTGTTCTTTCGCGGCAATGAAGTTCCAATGGTAGGCATTGGCATCATCAAGCAGAGCCAGGCCAACACGCTGGCCGTGACCAAAGCGGCCCGCGATCTAGCGGCGAGCCTTAATCAAAGCCTTCCCGAAGGCATGGAGATCAAGCAGAGCTACGACACCAGCGTATTCATCGATGGTGCGATCTTCGAAGTCTACAAGACGCTTGGCATCGCCGTTGCTTTGGTCGTGTTTGTGATTTTCATCTTTCTGGCAAGCGTCAGGGCAACGCTGGTGCCGGCTGTTACCGTCCCGGTTTCGCTGATCGCGACCTTTATTGTTCTAGATGCCCTCGGGTTTTCCATCAACCTGCTAACGCTTCTCGCACTTGTGCTCGCCATTGGCCTGGTCGTGGACGATGCCATCGTTGTTTTGGAAAACGTGCATCGCCGCATCGATGAGGGCGAGACGCCCTTGGTGGCCGCTTACAACGGGACCCGTCAGGTTGGTTTCGCGGTCATCGCGACAACCATTGTTCTGATCTCCGTGTTTGTACCCATCAGCTTCTTGGAAGGGGATGTGGGACGCCTGTTTTCGGAGTTTGCGCTCACCATGGCAGCGGCCGTCGCGTTCTCCAGCTTCGTGGCCTTGACGTTGTCGCCGGTGATCGCCTCGAAGGTGATGCGCCCCAAAGGACGGGAGTCGCGCTTGGCGCAGACCGTAGACCGGGCACTTGGTCACGTGCAGGACCGCTATGGCCGGGCGCTGACAGCCGCTTTGCGCAGGCCACTTTTCATCGGCGCAGCATTTGTCGGGCTGCTCGCTGGAACCGTCTGGCTCTATGAGGCGGTTCCGACCGAGTATGCACCGAAGGAAGACAGGGGAGCCTTCTTCCTGATCGTCAACGGACCCGAAGGCGCGTCCTACGACTACATGGTCGAGTACATGGACGAAATCGAGCGGCGCTTGATGCCTTTGGTGGAGGTTGGGGAAGTGACCCGTCTCCTTGTGCGAGCGCCGCGCCAGTTCGGCAACATTGAGACCTTCAACACGGGGATTGTCATTTTCGTGCTGTCCGACTGGTCTGAGCGCCGATCGGGATGGGCCATCATGGATGATGTGCGCGGCCGGGTTGCCGACCTGCCCGGCGTTCGCGCCTTTCCTGTTATGCGGCAAGGTTTCGGGGCTCGTATCCAAAAGCCTGTTCAGTACGTGATCGGCGGCGGCACCTATGAAGAGTTGACCGCTTGGCGGGATATCCTGCTCGAGAAAATCCAGGAAGATAACCCCGGCCTCGTGGGCATCGATCACGACTACAAGGAAACCAAACCACAGCTCCGCGTTATCATCGACCGTGACCGCGCCGGTGACTTGGGCGTGCGCATTGGGGACATCGGGCGCACGCTGGAAACGATGCTCGGCTCTCGCCGCATCACAACCTTTATCGATGCCGGCGAGGAGTATGACGTAATCCTGGAGGGTGAACGCGAAACGCAGCGCACGCCGACGGATATTCACAACATCTATGTCCGCTCGGATCGAACGAACGCCCTGATTCCACTGGCTAATCTGGTTTCTATCGAAGAGTTCGCGGATTCACAGACCCTGAATCGTTACAATCGCGTCCGCGCGATCACGCTGGAGGCCAATCTCGTCGATGGCTATTCGTTGGGCGAGGCGCTTAGTTTCCTGGACGGACTGGTCAGTGAACACCTCCCTCCGGCGGCGATCGTTGACTACAAGGGAGAGAGTCAGGATCTCCGCGATGCGGGCAGCTCCCTTATCTTTGTCTTCGCGCTTGGTGTCCTTGTGGTGTTCTTGGTTCTCGCCGCACAGTTTGAGAGCTTTATCCACCCGCTTGTGATCATGCTGACAGTTCCGCTGGCCATAGCGGGGGCGTTGCTTGGCCTTTACTTGTCCGGGGGAACATTAAACATATATACGCAGATTGGTTTGATCATGCTGATAGGGCTTGCTGCCAAGAACGGCATCCTGATCGTGGAGTTTGCCAATCAGCTTCGTGACCGCGGGACCGCATTTGACGAGGCGATCGTGGAGGCCTCGCGCGTTCGCCTTCGGCCGATCGTAATGACCGGTGTTACCACGGCTGCAGGCGCGGTGCCCCTGATCGTGGCTTTCGGGGCGGGCGCGGAAACGCGAACCGTGATTGGTGTCGTGGTGTTTTCCGGCGTGCTGGCGGCAACGGTTTTTACATTATTTGTCGTTCCTGTCGCCTACCACCTGCTTGCCCGCGGGACTGGCGCGCCCGGCGACGTCCGCCGACGCCTGGAGGCGGAAATGGCCGCATCACAGGCCGCGCCGGAGACGGACGTTGCCGACGCGAGGCCTAGGGCGGCCGAGTAACCGGTTTGATTTGGGCGCCGTTGCTGAGGGAGGGTTCGACTAAGCCTGCCTTATCGTTGGACTCCGCTGCTGGGCCAGCCCGATTTAGCGGTGGCCGATCTCGCTAACGATCCGCGATCAATTGGCGAAGCAATGGGTTCGGAAATCGTCGCGATAGTGTCACCGCGAAAAACGTCTCGCTCAGTTGGGGAAACTGGTCGGCCTCGACGAGCATCCCGCTTGACAGCTCATCCTCGACGACGATCGGCGGAACGACGGCCAGCCCAATACCCGCGCGGGCGAGCAGCCGGATCATCGCCATGTCGTCCACTTCGGCAGCAATCCTCGGGCGGATGCTCAGACGATCGACTAGGGCATCAAACCCGACCCGGATGCTCGTATCGGTCGTCGGCAACACCACCGGCTCGCGTTCGAGGAGGGCCTGAAAGGTGCCACCCGTGCCGATGCGCTCGGGAATCCCCACTAGGCTGACCGGTTGCTCGGCAATGGCGTGTGAAATCCAAGGTGTCGCGGCATCGCGATAAGGCGAGGCGTTCATGAGCACAACGTCCAATTGGTGCGCCTCTAGGCTTCGCAGTAAGTCGCCAAGCCCACCGGAGCGGACGATGACCTCCACGTCCGCCCGGCCCAACAAAGGGCGAATGAACATTAGCTGAAAGTTCCGCGACAGGGTCGCGGGGGAGCCCACACGCAAAACCTGCTGCCGCAGCGCCGGGCGGTCCCGGAGCGTGCTGATCAACTCCTCCCCGGTCGCGAAGATCACGTCGGCATGGTCCAGGGCAATCCGACCGGCCTCGGTGAGCACGAGCTGTTTGCCGCGGCGTTCGAACAACGGGTGGCCGATCTGGTCTTCTAGTTTTTTTATCTGGATCGACAGAGCCGACTGGGAAACGTTCAACCGTTCTGCGGTGCGCGTGAGATTGCCTTCGTGAGCGACAGCCCAAAAATACTGAAGGTGATTGTAGTTCAATGTTGGCATGCGATCATTCTATTTTATATATCGATTCATTCCATACAATGAATTTTTTTGGTTGAAAACCCACTGCTAGTTCTCCCGGCGATGTCATCAACGCTCGCAGGAGGAGGACTATGTCATCGATACTGGCCCTACTGGTTTTGATCGCACCGCTGTCGCTGACCGCGGTCGCCATGCAGGCGCGCCGGGAACCGGGACTTCGGCCGCACCGCATTTTACTCACCAGCCGCCTCGCAACCCTCGGCTCGTTGCTGGTAGCCATCATCGCTGGTATCGCCGTTGCCGTGAATGGTCCGATGACCAGCACGTTGCTGGGCTACGGCGAGTTCGGACTGTCCATACGCCTGGACGCTCTTAGCGCCGTAATGTTTCTACTCGTGTCCTTCGTCGGTGCGCTCGTCATTCAATTCAGCCGCAACTACCTGGACGGTGATGAGCGCCAGGGTGCCTTCTTCGGCGGCCTGTGCCTGACGCTTGCGGCCGTCTCGCTGCTCGTACTGTCCGGCAATCTGTTCCAGTTGGTGGCGGCTTGGATAGCGACCAGCCTTGCGCTGCACCAGCTGCTAGTATTCTACCCGGACCGCAAGGCCGCCGTGACAGCGGCGCGCAAGAAGTTCATCACTGCGCGGTTGGGCGATGTGTGTTTGATTGGGGCTGCGGTGCTGCTCGCCATTGCCTTCGGCACCAGCGACATCGCGATGATTCTATCGGCGGCCCGCGAGACCGACCTGACGTCTGTACCAGCCGGTGTGCCGTTTGCCGCACTGCTGCTTGCCATCGCGGCTCTGCTCAAGTCCGCGCAATTTCCATTTCACGGCTGGCTGCCCGAAGTCATGGAAACACCAACGCCGGTCTCGGCGCTGCTCCATGCCGGGATCATCAACGCTGGCGGCTTCCTGATCATCCGCTTCGCGGATGTGATGATGCTGTCGGCATCGTCGATGCATGTGCTAGCCCTGGTCGGTGGCTTCACGGCCCTGTTCGGTGCCGTCGTGATGCTGACGCAAACCAGCGTCAAGGTCTCGCTGGCTTGGTCGACCGTGGCGCAGATGGGTTTCATGCTGCTGCAGTGTGGGCTCGGCGCATTCGCCCTGGCCGTGCTGCACATCGTTGCCCATTCGCTCTACAAAGCGCACGCGTTCCTGTCGTCGGGCAGCGTGGTCGAGATCGCGCGGGCGTCCTGGGTGCCAGACATGAAGGCACGGCCCAAGCCGAGCCATGTGGTTGCCAGTCTCGCCATGGCCCTTGGCCTTTACCTCGGGTTCGGTTGGGCCTTCGGGCTGATCGATCTCGAAAACACCGCATACCTCGTTCTCGGTGCCATCCTGGTCATGGGCGTCACCTTGCTTCTCGCCCAGTCGACGGCCGGCAATCCGAACGCTTATGTGCTCGGTCGCACAGCCGCGGCGGCAGCGGTAGTGACCGTTGCCTACTTCGGTCTGCAAGCGGGGGTTACCGCGCTGATGTCGCCTTCGCTGCCGTTGCCACACGCTCCCGGCGTTGCCGACATCCTCATCATGGCGTTCGTGGTGGTGTCATTTGCGCTCGTCACCACCTTGCAGATCCTTGCGCCCACCCTGTCCGATGCGTCCGCTTGGCGGGCGGCGCGGGTCCACATCGCCAACGGCCTCTATGCCAATGCCCTCTTCAACCGCCTCGTCGGCGCCCTGACACGGCCGGCGGCCAACTCGTCCCAAGGAGCCAGCCATGCCTAACACCACCTTGTCCTCCATGAATCACGACCAGGGCCACATCGCGACCACGCCGGCAATCCCACTGATTGCTGATGCCGCCGAGGCGGCGACGCGACGGATTGCTCCGCTCTGGCCCCTTAAGCACTTCGTAGCTGTTAATCCGTTTCTCGGCTTAACCGGCACCAGCTTTGTTGATGCCGCCCACACCATGGCTCAAGCTGCCGGGGCCCGGTTGACCATGCCGCGATCGTTCTATCTCGACGCCATTTCCGACGGGCGGATCACGGATGCCGATCTCACTGAGGCGTTGGCCGACGTCCGACATGTTGAAGACTTGCCCAGAGATGTGCTGTCCCTAAAGACCGCTGCCGGCACGGCTGCGACATCGACAGCGCCGGTCCTCCCGACCGTCGCAGACGCAGCCGCGACAGTAACGGACAAGGACTGGTCTGCCCTTGCCACGGACCGCGTGTCGGCCTGGGCCTCCAGTTGGTTTGATAAAGGGCAAGCGGCTTGGACCTCGCCACGGCCCGAACCGTCTCTCTTTGCCGCTTGGCGGGCAGAGGCCGGCATCGACCGGACGCCTGAGGTGATGGGTCTTGCCGGCTTTCGCCGGACCATCGTCGGGCTGCCGGACAGCGTCGATGAGGCGGTGGTCGAAGCGGTCAGCCGACTTGGCCTTCCTGGAGATGGTCTTGAGCGGTACTTCCACCGTCTGCTGATGACCGTTGGCGGATGGGCAAGCTACGCACGCTACCAGGTTTGGGAAAGCGAGCTTTATGGCGGCACGGACTCCACGCTCAGCGAGCTGTTGGCCGTGCGACTGGCGTGGGACCTTGCCATCTTGGAAGCTCATCATTCCCATCGCGGCGTGATCGAGGCTTGGCAGCGGGCGTGTACGGCAATCGCGACGGGAACCGACCCTGAGCCGGCCCTTGCCATCGACTGCGTGCTGCAATCCGCATACGAACGCGCGTGGCAGCGTCAAACGATTGCCCGCTTGGCGGCGCCCATGCCGGAGCGCTCGCCCGAGCGGATGGCCGTACAGGCGGCATTCTGCATCGACGTACGCTCGGAAGTGTTCCGGCGAGCACTGGAGAGCATGTCGCCGAAGGTGGAGACAATCGGGTTTGCGGGCTTTTTCGGCTTCCCCATCGAGTATGTACCACTTGGCCAAACGCACGGTGGGGCACAATGTCCCGTCCTCCTGACGCCGAAATTTACTGTGTGCGAGGCTGTCAAAGCGGCAAATGAAGACGAGGAGACGGAGATTCTGGGGCTTCGCCTGATGCGCCGCCGTGCCGGCAAGGCCTGGAAGTCCTTTAAGCTTGCGGCTGTCTCCTCTTTTGCCTTTGTGGAGACTATGGGCTGGACATACCTCGGTAAGCTCGCCACAGACGGTCTCGGCCTGACCCGAACGGTTCCGCATCCATCGGCCGATGGCATTGACTCGGCCGTGGCTGCGCGCCTCGGGCCGCAGCTAGCCGCCCACGAACATGCGGGGCGGATCACTGGCTTCACGGACGAAACCAGGGTCGACATGGCGGAAGCAGTGCTGAAGGCGATGTCGATGACGTCGGGGTTTGCGCGGCTCGTGCTGTTAGCGGGCCATGGCTCGACCACGGTCAACAACCCCCATGCGACGGGGCTTGATTGCGGTGCCTGCGGTGGTCACACCGGCGAAGCCAATGCGCGCGTTGCCGCAGCCATCCTGAACGATCGGGCTGTCGCAATCGGCCTTCGCAGCCGCGGCATAGAGTTGCCGGAGGATACCGTGTTCCTGGGTGGCCTCCACGACACGACAACGGACGAGGTAGCGATCTTCGATGAGGACACCATTCCGGCAAGTCACAGCGATGAGCTTGCGCGCCTGAAGCAATGGCTCTGGTCGGCCGCCGGTGCTGCCCGGGCCGAGCGGGCGGCCCTCCTCAACCTCAGAGATGGTCAATCGACGGACGCGCAAGTCGTCGCCCGTAGCCGTGATTGGAGCCAAGTCCGTCCCGAATGGGGGCTGGCGGGTTGTGCCGCCTTCGTCGCTGCACCTCGCAGCCGTACCGCAGGCTTGGACTTTGGCGGTCGCTCCTTTCTGCACTCTTACCACTGGCGACAGGACGAGGGCTTCGGGGTGCTGGAACTGATCATGACCGCCCCCATGGTCGTGGCCAGTTGGATCAGCTTGCAGTACTACGGCTCGACCGTGGACAATCGGGTGTTCGGATGCGGCAACAAGGTGCTTCACAACGTTGTTGGCACCCTCGGCGTGCTGGAGGGCAATGGCGGCGATCTGCGCGTCGGGTTGCCATGGCAGTCCGTCCACGATGGCAAACGCCTCATTCATGAACCCTTGCGCCTCTCGGTTTTCATCGAGGCACCGATTGCGGCCATGAATGATGTCATCGCCAAACATGCTGGCGTGCGGCAACTGGTCGACAACGGCTGGCTCTACTTGTTCGCGCTCGATGACACGGGTGCCGTCTCTCATCGCTACAACGGCGGGCTCGAGTGGACACCAGTCGAATCCGAGCCGGCACCAGCGTCCAAAGCAGCGTAACGGAACTGTTGGAGCGGGGTGGCGACGCGCTGGCGTCGCCGCTACGGTTCAGTTCTCACCTCAAGGCGGGCGTTCTTCCCTGGCAATGGCCTCGTCGTGGCGCGCTGCGCCGAACCGAATTGGCCTGTGACCCGAGGGCCCGATTCTGCTCAAAAACAGATTGCCCGGGCCATTATGTTTTGACACCGGCAGTTCGAGCCTTACCTTGCGCTGCGGCGGCGTTGGTTCTTCTTTGGGGCCCGCGTCATGTCTGACGGGATGACGGGGAGGGCCAGCCAGCATGTGCGGTGTTTGTGGCGAAGTCACCTTCAACGGATCGCTGGCGTCAACCGAGGCCGTAAGCCGGATGGTGGAGGTCATGCAGCCGCGAGGACCGGATGCCAGCGGAAGCTTCTCCCAAAGCCGCATGGCGTTCGGCCACCGACGCCTCAAAATCATTGATCTGAGCGAGCGCGCGCAGCAGCCGATGACCGATCCGGCGTTGGGCCTCACGATCGCGTTCAATGGCTGCATCTACAATCATAAGGAGTTACGGGCCGAACTCGAGGGCCGAGGCTATCGGTTTTTCTCCACTGGTGACACCGAGGTAATCCTCAAAGCATACCATGCTTGGGGCGCAGCCTGCGTCGAGCACCTTCAGGGGATGTTTGCCTTTGCCATCGCAGAACGGGAAACGGGCCGCCTCGTCCTGGCCCGTGACCGCTTGGGCATCAAGCCGCTCTATCTCGCCGAAGGCGACAACGGCAAGCGCCTACGGTTCGCATCAACGCTTCCAGCCCTGCTCGCGGCAGGAGAGGTGAACACGGCTATCGATCCGGCGGCGCTGCACTTCTACATGACGTTTCATGCTGTCGTGCCGCCGCCATGGACGATCTTCACGGGCGTCCGAAAGCTGCCCCCCGCTACCATCGCCACCTTCGAGGCGGATGGGCGGCGCACTGATCGGACCTATTGGCAGCTAGACTTTTCGCCGCGCGCGGGCGATCTCGCGCTGACCACGCAGGACTGGGAAGCCCAGCTTCTGGACATGCTTCGCCTGGCCGTGCGGCGGCGCATGGTGGCCGACGTCGATGTCGGCGTTCTGCTCTCCGGCGGGCTCGATTCGAGCTTGATCGTCGGCCTCCTGGCGGAACAGGGACAAACCGGGCTCCGGACGTTCTCCATCGGGTTCGAGGAGGTTAGCGGCGAAAAAGGGGATGAGTTTCAGTATTCCGACTTCATCGCCGAGCGGTTCGGAACAATCCACGAGAAAAATCTGATTCCATCCGCGGGCCTTCTGCGGGCCCTACCGGCCGTTGTGACCGCCATGTCCGAGCCCATGGTCAGTTACGACAATGTGGGCTTTTTCCTGCTTTCGCAAATGGTTGCCCGCCACGTCAAGGTTGTGCAAAGCGGACAAGGTGCAGATGAAACTTTCGCCGGCTATCACTGGTATCCGCCGATGATGCAGAGCAACGATCCCGTCGGAGACTACGTAAACGCATTCTTCGATCGAGATCATACGGAGTACGCCGATGTGATCGATCCGGCTTACGTCAACGACGACTGGAGCCGGGAGTTCGTGACGCAGGCCTTCGCCAAGCCCGGGGCCGATCGACCCATCGAGAAGGCACTCCGTTTGGATACCACAGTGATGTTGACTGATGATCCCGTGAAGCGCGTGGATAACATGACGATGGCGTGGGGTCTGGAAGCACGCGTGCCGTTCCTAGACCACGAGCTGGTGGAGCTTGCCGCCCGCATCCCATCCGAGCTTAAGCTGGCCCAGGACGGCAAGGGGATCCTGAAGGATGTGGCTCGTCGCGTGATCCCCTCGGAGGTTATTGACCGGCCGAAAGGCTATTTTCCCGTACCGGCTCTAAAATACATCGAGGGCCCGACCCTCGAGATGATCCATGACGTTTTCGCCAGCCAAGCCGCGCGCGAACGCTCACTTTTCAGGCCGGACTATCTGGCGACGTTGTTGGCCGACCCGAAAGGCCATATCACGCGGCTGCGCGGCTCCAAGCTGTGGCAGATCGCGCTGTTGGAGATGTGGTTGCAAAGCAATCACGCGTGACTCATTTCCATCAATCAATTGGAGATTTGTAACCGTGAACACCACAGCCGCACCTGTGACCGAGCGAGTCGGTGAGGAGGGTGCCTCCCTCGTTCCCACCTTTGCGGTCGGCACCGAGCGAGACGTTGCCATTGACTGCGGTTGGGGCCGGCTCATTTTTGGCCAGACCTTCACGAATGCCCGGAAACTCGCTCAAACCCTTGACCAGGAGGAAGACGGGCGCCGCGACATCGCGTTCTATGTCCCGGACCCTCACGTCGTGCTGGCCCGATCGCCGCTATCCTTGTTCTTGGACCCATCGCATACATTTCGGCTGCCACTCCAGGTTGCGCCGGCGGCGACCACGTCAGACTTGATCCGTCCCGCCCGCGCGGACAGCGACGATGAGGAAGAGATCAATCGGATCTACACCACCCGAGGCATGGTGCCGGTGCGCGACGGCTTCGTGAAGAACGCCGTAACGGCCGGTCTTGAGCCGAACTCGATCCTCATCCTGGTGGCGATCGACCCGGTGGACCATCATGTCTGCGGCGTCGTCATGGGTGTTGATCATCGCCAAGCGTTCGGCGATCCGCACAACGGATCGAGCCTGTGGGCCCTTGCCGTCGACCCGCAGGCCCATGCCCCCAGCGTTGGACGCGAGTTAACGCTAAATCTGGCTGCGGAGCTTCATGCCCGTGGCCGGGCGTTCATGGACCTGTCTGTCTTGTGTGATAACGACGAAGCGATTGCTCTGTATCGCAAGCTCGGCTTCGTCCAGGTGCCGGTGTTTTGTGTGAAAAAGAAAAACCCGATCAATGAAAAACTGTTCATCGGCGAAGCGCCGGAAGACAAACTTAACATTTATGCGCAGATCATCGTCGACGAAGCGCGCCGGCGCGGCATCGGCGTCGAGATCGAGGACGCGGCGGCCGGCCTGTTCAAGCTTGTGCTTGGCGGTCGATCGATTGCGTGCCGGGAGTCCTTAAGCGACATGACCAGCGCCGTAGCCCTGTCCCGATGCGATGACAAGGCGCTCACGCGTCGACTGCTGTCGGCTGCCGGACTCAGGTTTCCGGCGCAACTTCTTGCCACTCATGATGATGAGATCCGGGACTTCTTTGGTCAGTACGGCAGGGTGGTCGTAAAACCCGCGGAAGGCGAACAGGGCCGAGGCGTCCAAGTCGACCTGCGCTCGCTGACGGATGTCATGGCCGCGCTCGCGGAAGCGCGCAAGCTGTGCGACCGTGTCTTGGTAGAGCAGTATGTTCCTGGTGATGATCTGCGCATCATCGTCATCGATGGTGAGGTTGTAGCCGGTGCCGTGCGGAAGCCGGCGACCATCGTTGGTGACGGGAAACGCACCATTGCCGATTTAATCGTAAGCCAAAGCCGCCGGCGAGCCGCAGCCACGCGCGGCGAAAGCCAGATTCCGCTCGACGGTGAGACCGAGCGGTGTGTTCGTGCGCGCGGCTATGAGATGGGAGACGTCCTGCCGTCGGGCGAGGTGCTCCCTGTCCGCAAGACGGCCAACCTTCACACTGGTGGAACCATCCATGATGTGACGGCTAATCTACACCCCTATCTGTGCGAAGAAGCAAAACGGGCAGCCTTGTTGCTCGATATTCCGGTCGTTGGCTTCGATTTTATTGTTCCGGATGTTGGCGGTCCCGACTACGTCATCATCGAGGCCAATGAACGCCCAGGACTTGCTAACCATGAGCCACAGCCCACGGCCGAGCGCTTCGTCGACCTGCTGTTCCCCAAAACCCGAAGCGATCGCCGACCATCCCGTGAGACACATCGATGACAGAAATCGTGGAGCCCGATCTCGATCGGGCATACCTCATAAAAACGCTTTCCTCGCTGTTGGAAATCCCAAGTCCGACAGGCATGACCGACGCCGTCGTCATGTTCGTGTGCGCTCAGCTGGATGCGTTGAAGATTCCCTACAAGTTGACCCGCCGGGGAGCCATCCGCGCTGATATGCGCGGCGTGCAGTACAGTCCTGACCGCGCCGTCGTGGCGCACCTGGATACGCTCGGCGCCATGGTCAAGGGCATTCGCGAGAATGGACGGCTTGAGGTCGTGCCCATTGGCACCTGGTCGGCCCGTTTCGCGGAGGGTGCGCGTGGGACTGTGTTTGCCTCCAACGACCGGCGAGTCCGCGGCACATTTCTGCCATACAAAGCGTCGGGTCATGTTTTTCACGAGGAGGTGGATACCCAGCCGATCTCCTGGGTCAATCTGGAGTTTCGGTTGGATGAGAAGGCGCATGATCCGGATGCCGTCGCCGCGCTCGGCATTGAGATCGGGGACACCATCGCCGTCGACCCGAAACCGGAGTTCGGCGACAACGGCTTTATCAATGCCCGCCACCTGGACGACAAGGCCGGCGTCGCTGCCGTGCTGACCGCGGCAAAGGCGATCCAGGATGGCAACATCAAGCTGCTGATGGATTGCCACTTGCTCTTTACGATCTCGGAGGAGGTCGGCGTCGGCGCATCGCACGTCCTCCACGGTGACGTGGCGGAGTTGGTCTCCATCGACAACGGTACCATCGCTCCGGGCCAGAACACCTGCGAATACGGCGTCACCATTGCCATGCAGGACTCCAGTGGGCCCTTTGACTGGCATCTGACCCGCAGCTTGATCAAGCTGTGTCAGGATCATGATGTTCCGTTCAGCCGCGACGTGTTCCGGTGGTACCGGAGCGATGCTGCGGCAGCCGTTGAGGCCGGAAACGACATTCGCACGGCCCTGCTGTGTTTCGCTCTTGATTCATCGCATGGTTATGAGCGCACGCACATGGACTCAGTTTTGGCGCTATCGCGGCTGCTCGCCCTCTACATGCAGCGACCGCCGCTGTTCGCCCGTGATGCCGCCTCGATCGGACCGGCCGGGGACCTGCCGACGGGTTGACCGCTCGCGCCGCTCCGGTCGGACTCGTCAAGAATAGTCATTGGGTCGACGAACGGGTAGCCGAGATCTTCGGCGACAGCCTTGAAAGTCACCATGCCATCGCAGACGTTCAAGCCATCCCGGAAATTCGGGTTTTCAAGCAGCGCACGTTTGTAGCCCTTATCAGCGAGGGCCAAGCCGTAAGGCAGCGTCACGTTGTTGAGCGCATACGTGGACGTCCTGGGGACAGCGCCGGGCATGTTGGCGACACAGTAGTGGACAATGCCGTCGATCACGTACGTGGGCTCTGCGTGCGTCGTTGGGCGTGAGGTCTCGAAGCAGCCGCCCTGATCGATGGCGACGTCGACCAGCACCGAGCCGGGCCGCATGCGCCGAACCATGTCGGCGGTGACCAGCTTCGGAGCTTCGGCACCGACGACGAGGACCGCCCCCACAACGAGGTCCGCGTCAAGCACGAGGTCCTCCAGGGATGCAGCTGTGGCGTAAACGGTCTTCAGTGCTGGTCCGAACCGACCGGCAAGGCGTCCGAGGACGTCCACATTCCGATCCAGCACGGCCACGTCAGCACCCATCCCAAGCGCCATCATAATGGCATTCTCTCCAACCACACCGCCACCGATCACGACGACCTTGGCGGGGCGGACTCCAGGCACTCCGCCGAGCAGGATGCCCTTGCCACCGCGGGCACGCTCCAGAGCCGAGGCGCCGGCCTGGATCGACAACCGGCCCGCCACCTGTGACATGGGTGCCAGCAGTGGCAACCCGCCCTGGGTGTTGGTAACGGTTTCGTAGGCAATGCAAACGGCGCCGCTTGCCACAAGGTCCGCGGTTTGATTGGGATCAGGCGCCAGATGGAAGTAGGTGAACAGTATTTGCCCGGGCTTCAGCATCTTGCGCTCGGATGCCTGCGGCTCTTTGACCTTAACGATCATCTCGGCTCGCTCGAACACGGCCGCGGCACTGCCTGCAATCTCTGCACCGGCAGCGCCATAGTCCGCGTCAAAGGAGCCGATGCCGGCACCGGCTCCCGTTTCCACAAGAACACTGTGGCCGTGAGTCACGAACTCGCGGACGCTGTCCGGGGTCAGGCCGACCCGGTATTCGTGAACTTTTATCTCTTTTAACACGCCGATTTGCATGGCTTCCTCCCGATTGGTTGGCCATTTCATCTCTATATGGGAGGACGCTGTCGTCGATGATCCGCGCTCCAGGCTGCGCGGCTGGGTTAGCCGGTGGATGGGGCGTCGACTAGGTTTAATACCGTCAACGGATCGCGGCCGCCGAACAGCAGGCGGATCACGATAGCCGCAGCGTGTTCGATGTGGGAGGAGAAGTTCAGGCCACCCAAGTCGATCACATCGCAGCCCACGTCAGCCGCCAATTCGCGCACTTGCGCCTTCGCACCGGCGTTGTCCCCACAGATAAACATCTGCAGTCGGCGCCCGTCGAACACAAGCTCCGGCATGGCCCATACCTTGGCCTGGCACATGTTAAAGGCCTTGACGACGCGGGCCTCCGGCAATCGGGCCTGAACTGTTTCGGCGAGCGAGTAGCCGCCCGTCGGCTGCAGCATGAACGTGTCTGCGGAGACAGGGTTGTTGATGTCGATAACGCATTTGCCCGCAAAGGAGGTTGCGCCGCCCGCCGCCTCGATCGCCTCGAAAACGGCTTGGTGGCGCGTGGCCAACACAACGACGTCGCCAAAAGCGGCGGCCTCGGCCTCGGTTCCAAAGGTTGTTCCGGCACCGAGGGCGTCGGCAAGCGCCTTTGCCTTTTCCAGATTTCGTCCACCGATGTGGAGCGCGTGTTTGCCGACCCATTTGCCGGCAAGCGCGGCCGTCATGCTACCGTAACCGATGAAACCGATATTCATGGCCTTCACCTGCCTCCATGTTACCGCTTGGCCGTCACAGGCGCGCGAAGACTGCCGGATCAGCTCGGAAGCGACGCGGGTCGTGTAAGACGACAGCACCGTGATCCGACGACTTCTTTGCGACTGTCAGCGCTTGCGGATGCGTTTGCGTACATGAAACATGGGTCCGATCAGCTCCTCACGCTTCCCAAAGCGATAGAACATAATCGCCGTAACGTGGAGGACTACCAAGGACAAGCAGGGAAGCAGGGCGGCGCATGCGACAGAACCCCGTTCTGCAAGAGGTTAACTCTTCGCACCTGATAGCGCGACCCGAGGGGGTCGAGTAGGGCCGCTTAGGCCACCCATGGCGCCTCGCGTTAGGGGCCGGCGCATGGGACGTATCGCGAATGCACTCACATCCATCAAACGTACTCGAAAACTAAATAATCCCGCGATTTCAACATCTCCAGCAAGAGCCAAACCGGCCTCGAACCGGCCACGCCCTGACATATCCGAGAGAATGCGAACCGATTGCTCCTTTCCGCTCGTGACATACAACGTATTAGGGCCATCAACCTGAGATAAACGTAGAATTGGGCGATCTGGTTTTGTAAAATTTGTTCCGTGGATGGCCCGCCAGAAGGCCATCTCTTAAGGGGTCTCGTTTCAGGTTCCTCCTTGGGGCCGGGAATTGGACGCAGGTGAGGAATGTCCACCACTACTGCACCTTGCATTCGCAAGGGGTTTTCGCGTTCCGGCGACCCTGTTCAGGCCGCGCAGGAATTGGCGCACGCCCTCTATGATCCTGCGGCCGTGCTCGGCGTTTTTTTCTGCTCCGCCGAGTACGATTTGGTCCGCTTGGGCGAGTCACTTTCGGCACAGTTCAAGGATATGCCCTTGATCGGCTGCACCAGTGCTGGCGAGATCTCACCGGCCGGATATCTGAGTGGGACGATCACCGGCTTCTCGTTGTTGACGCCGGACTTTACGGCGGTCGCGGCCTCGCTCCGGGATCTGGAAAGCTGCATGCTTTCAGGCGGCTCGGATGTGGTCCAGGATCTGCGTCGACGCCTCGCGGATGCGGGTGGAGATACGGGGGACGGAACCACCTTTGCGTTCATGCTGATCGACGGTCTTTGCCGGTGCGAGGAGTTGGTGGTCAGCACGATTCACGCCGCGCTCGGCGGATTACCCCTGTTCGGCGGATCGGCAAGCGGCGACTTGGGCTTTACCCAGTCCTTAGTGTTTCACAACGGTCAATTCGTTCGTGACACCGCAGTGCTCGCCCTGGTCAGGACCTCCCGCGCGGTCAAGCTCTTCACGACGGAGCATTTCGTCGGCGCCAGCACGAAAATGGTGGTAACCGAGGCCGACACGGAGCGGCGCGTGGTTACAGAAATCAACGGCGAGCCCGCCGCCCGAGAGTATGCGCGCTTGGTCGGTATTTCGACCGATCCGCTGACGCCGATGATCTTCGCCAAGCACCCGGTCGTGGTGAAGGTGGGCGGGCGCTACTACGTCCGCTCGATCCAGAAGGTCAACGAGGACGACAGCCTCACCTTCTTCTGCGCCATCGACCAGGGCATCGTTCTCACCCTTGCTGAAGGCACGGATATCTTCGCCAGCCTTGTGAGCCTGTTCACGGATATCGAAAACGAAATCGGACCGCCGGAATTGGTGATCGCCTGCGACTGCATCCTACGCAGCCTGGAGCTCGAACAATCGCAGGTTAAAGCAAAGACCGGGCACCTGTTTGCCGACCACAACGTCATCGGATTCAGCACCTACGGCGAGCAATTCCAAGCCATGCACGTGAACCAGACGTTCACGGGCGCTGCCATCGGCTTCGCGCCGCCATCGCCTTTGAAGGTCAACTAATCATGGACGCTCATCCCTTCGAAGCCCTCAACCTTCCGGTCGACTTCGAAAAACTGGCCAAGGTCGTCAAGGTCTTGATGGATCGGGTGGAACGCGGCGTGGACGCCCAGGCCAACGCCTACGCGCTGTTTCAAACGGCGATCGTGTTGGACAACAAGGTCCGCGAGCGGACCCAAACCCTGGAAACTGCTCTTCGCCAGCTGGAGACGACCAACCGGGAGCTGAAGGCCGCGAAGGAGCAAACCGAAGCGGCGCAGACCCGCCTTATGGAGGCGATCAACAGTATCTCCGAGGGTTTCGTCCATTGCGATGCCGACGATCGCTTGGTCCTTTGCAATCACAACTTTCTGGAATTTTGGCCTGGCCTGGAAGACGTCATCTACCCCGGCATCCCGTTTGCCGAGGTGTCACGGTGGACGGTCGACTTGGGCTTGGTCCTGGATGCCGAATACAATCGCGCCAGTTGGCTGGCGGAGCGCCTCCAGCGACATCGGGCACCAGCGGAGCCGTTTGTGATCCGGGTGTCATCCGGGCGCTGGCTGCAAATCAGTGAGCGTATTCTGCCCGACGGTGGCACCGTAAGTATCTATACGGATATTAGCGAAACTAAGCTCAAAGAACAGCGCCGGCACGAGCGCGAACTGGCTCAAAAATCCATTCTGCTGCAGTCAACGCTGGACAACCTGGCTCAGGGCGTTTCGGTGTTTGACGACTCGCTTCGCCTCGTCGCTTGGAACGACCGCTTCGTGACGCTCCTGAAATTACCAGACTGGTTGATTGTTCAAGGCACCCGGTTCGAGGACTTCGTGCGCTTTCGCGGCGAGCGCGGCGATTATGGCTCCGATGCCGACGGCGCCATGGCGGTCCGCATCGAGTCGGCCCGCCGGGCATGCCGATTGCATACAGAGCAGATGCTGGCTAACGGAGTCGTTTTGGAGGTGCGCCGAGATCCCATGCCCCAGGGCGGCTTTGTCACAACTTATACCGACGTAACCGAACCCAGGGCCGTCGCCGCCGCGCTCAATGAGGCCAAAAGCACGTTGGAACGGCGGGTTTGCGAGCGGACTGCGGAGCTAACCGAGGTTAATCGGAAGCTCCGGGAGGAGATCCGCGAGCGTGCCCGCGCCGAAGACGCCCTATGGCACGCCAAAGCCGACGCCGAGGCCGCTAACTTGGGCAAGACGCGATTTCTCGCGGCAGCCAGTCATGATCTGCTGCAGCCGCTCAATGCCGCCCGCCTGTTTGTCACCGCCCTCTCCGAACGCTCGCTGGGGCATAAGGAGGGGGAACTTGTGAGCCGCGTCGACAGCGCGCTTGGGAATGTGGAAATGCTGCTTGGCGCGCTGCTCGACATCTCTAAGTTCGATGCCGGTGCGATACCGGTCGATGTGAGTGATTTTCGCGTCGATATGGTGCTCTCGGCGTTGCAGGAGGAGTTCGATGCTGTTGCCGCGGCTGCAGGGTTGGACCTGCGGGTCGTGCGGTCCAGCGCGATCGTGCGCTCCGATCCACGGCTGCTGGGACGCATCCTGCGCAATCTGCTCAGCAACGCGATCCGCTATACGCCAAGCGGACGTGTTCTGCTCGGATGCCGGCGCACCCGGGAGGGCCTATGGATTGAGGTGCGGGATACGGGTATCGGGATCCCGGAAGGGCACCTTGATGACATTTTTGAGGAGTTCAAGCAGCTGAAAATGCCGGGAAGACGCTCCGAGACTGGCTTCGGTCTCGGCTTGGCGATCGTGCAGCGCATTTCGCGAACGCTCGGTCACGAGATGTCCGTCCGGTCCACGTTGGGGCGCGGCTCCGTGTTCGCCGTCAAGGTTCCCTATGGGCACCAGCCCGTCGGTGCCGACCGTGTTGATCCGTCAAGCCTAGAGACGGTCGATTCCATCGCCGGGGCCTCGGTGCTCGTCATCGATAACGAGGCCGGGGTGCTGATCGGCATGCGCGAAGTGCTGGAAGGGTGGGGGTGCGCCGTCACGGCAGAACGCTCCGGCGCGCAAGCCATCGCACAATTCGACGGGAACGGAGCCGTCCCACAAATCGCCATCGTCGACTATCATCTCGATGATGGCGAGAACGGTTTGGATGTGATTCGCTCCATTCGAAGCCGGTGCCGTTGGGAGGTGCCGGGCCTGATCATAACGGCCGACCCCTGCCCGGGACTGCACGACACCATCCGCCATTCGGGCCTGCACGCGCTGCGAAAGCCCGTGAAACCCGCCAAGCTTCGCGCCTTGATGTCTCATGTGCTGGCGGAACAATCGGCTCTGAAGCGGCGCATTGAATACGACCTCGAGCTTAATTCTGCATAAAGTCCTGACGGCGCGTCATCAGGATTGCCTGGCTGCGGCTGTGAACCTTGAGCTTGCGCAGGATCGCAGTGATGTGTGCTTTGACCGTGGATTCCTTGATGCCCAGTTCGTAGGCGATGATCTTGTTGGGCTTGCCTTCGGCGAGAAGATCTAGAACGCGCAATTCGCCGCGGGTGAGAGCCGAGAAATCTCGCTGCTGCGCTGTGCCCTTATGGTCGCCGTCGGGGCGCTGGCGGTCGAGCATGTTTGGCTCTGGAGGCACGTAGATCCCCCCCGACAACACACGATCAATCCCTTGCGCAATATGATTCTTGGAGAACGACTTGGGGATGAACCCGGCCGCACCGTATGTCATCGCGTTTTTGACCACCTCGTCGTCCGCCCACGCAGACACGATGATGATGGGAACGGAAGGCACCGCGCGTCGCAGCGCAACCAGACCGGAGAAGCCAGTAGCGCCAGGGATCTGAAGGTCGAGCAGAATCAGGTCGAGGGTGTCTTCGCCATGGCACTCCACTTGCGCCCGAGCTTCGTCCAACGTGCTAGCCTCGAAAATCTCGTGCTCGGTATGAAGCGATGCGACCACTTCATAAAGAGCGATCCGAAACAGCGGATGGTCATCGACCACTAGCGCTCGGAACATGGTTCGAGGTCCGCTGCGAATGGCGGGCGTGTTGCCGGGCCGTCGACCGAACGATGCGAGCGGTAGATGATTGCGTCATCGTCACCCTGGGATTCAGCTTCGGCGGTCGCCGCCACCAGCTCGTGGAAAGGCGATTTGTGACAAGCGGGATCAGTGTTTGCCGCATCCCCGGTCAGCGCGAGGGCCTGGCATCGGCAGCCTCCCCAGTCCATCTCCCGTCGATCGCAGCTCCGGCACGGCTCCGGCATCCACGCCGTTCCGCGAAACCGATTGAATGCCTCCGATGTTGCCCAGATCGCGCCAAGCGGGCGCTCGCCAACTCTTTCGAAGCGCATGTCCGGGATCGTGGTCGCCGCGTGGCAGGGCAGCACCCGCCCCGACGGATCGACGTTCACAAACCGCTGACCCCACCCACCCATACATGCCTTAGGCAAGCGGGCATAATAGTCGGGGACAACGTAATCGATAACAAGCAAGCCTTTGAGGCGGGACCGAGCCGCTTCGACCACAGCCGTGGTCTGCTCCAGTTGGTCGCGGGTTGGGATCAATGCAGCACGATTGCGGAGTGCCCAGCCATAATACTGCACATGCGCCACCTCAATGCGCCCGGCGCCGACCTCAAGGGCCATCTCGATCATCGCGCCGACTCGGTCGGCGTTGTGGCGTTGGACAACCGCATTGATGGTCAGCGCCAGTCCGCTCGCTTTCACCGCCCGCGCGACGGCACACTTGCGTTCGTGGGCGCCAGACAGCCCGCCGATCCAGTCGCCTGCGTCGGTCTGAACGTCCTGGAAACTGACTTGGACATGATCCAGTCCGGCATCGGCCAACCGCCTCAGCAAAGCGTTTTCGAGCAACACGCCGGACGTGATGAGGTTGCTGTAGAGGCCATGATCTGCGGCGTGACCGACAAGCTCGACCAGATCGCTGCGCGCGGTGGGTTCACCTCCCGAGAAATGCACCTGTAAAACGCCCAGTTCGGCGGCCTCTTCGATGACACGCCGCCATTGGGCGGTTGACAGTTCGGCGCTGGCAGTCTCGAGGTTGAGCGGGTTGGAGCAGTAGGCGCATCGCATTGGGCAGCGATGGGTCACTTCCGCCAGAAGGGCCAGGGGCGCATCTATACTCATGGCACCACCACCCCTTTCTCGGTGAGATCGCGCAGCAACTCCAAGACATCGGCCGCAATCTCGTGGCGTGGTGCGTCGAACTCGGAGGCGAGCGCGTCGATGATGTCGTCCACGGCGCTGTCGCCCGTGCACCGCCGCAAAATGTCGAGGGCGATCTCATCGGGCACGAGCATTCGTTCGGGTGCGAGCACCACCCAGCGGTCGCGGCGCCGATCGAAGATCAGGCGCACATGGGGCGCCAGATTTGGCCGGTTTGTGCCTTGAATTGAGCCCGGCGGCGTCATGGATGCCGGTCCGGCGCGAACGCACCCGGTGGAATCAGGCCAGGCTCTACGTAGGCGAAATAGAGGGCATCCAACTGCGCCCATAGCACATCGCACTTGAAGCGGAGAGCATCGACGACAGCCTGCTGCTGTTCCGGCGTTCGGGCCTCGCGCGTGACGTAGGCGAGCGCGAAGGACACGTCACGCGGTGCCTGGTCAAGACGCCGACGGAAGTAGGTCATCACGTCCTCACCGATGAACGGGTAGTGCGCCAACATGCCGGAGATCCGCTCTTGATGGATCTTCGGCGCAAACAACTCCGTGAGCGACGATCCAACCGCTTCGAGGAGCGGCCGTTCAGCCACAAAGCGAACGTAGGCTTCCACCGCGAAGCGTGTCGCCGCCAGTGCCCCCTGGCGCGACATGACGTAGGCGCGGTCCAGTCCCAGCCCGTCGGTCAACAGCAGCCAGCGCTCGATACCGCCGGGATCATCACCCACGCCATCGTGATCCATGATCCGGGAAATCCACTCGCGACGCAGTTCGCGGTCGTCGGCGCGCGCCACCAACGCCGCGTCTTTCCTGGGTATTGCTGACTGATAACAATAGCGGTTCAGCGCCCAGGCCTGGACCTGGCCTTTGCTGAGTTGCCCACCGTGAAGCAGGCGATGGAAAGCATGCAAATTATGATAGCGCTCGGCGCCCACGGCGCGCAACCGGGCTTCGAAGGAATCCGGTGTCGAACCATCCATTATGCCAGCCCAGCCATCACGAATGCTCACTGGTCACAGGCCGATCTCCATCCCGTCGTGGGCAATCTCCCATCCGGATGCCTCCGCCGCGCAGCGTTCCGGCGAACCGTCAACCAACACAGGGTTGGTGTTGTTCATATGAATGAACACTTTGCGGTGCACCGATAAGGACTCAAAGCCGGCAATGGAACCATTGGGGCCGGACATACAGAGATGACCCATGCGTTGGCCCGTCTTGGTACCTGCACCGGTCGCTGCCATCTCATCATCGGTCCACACCGTGCCGTCGAACAGGACCAACCGGGCCCCGGCAAGTCGTTCGGCGAGATCGTGCGATAAGGTGCTGCAGCCAGGCACATAGAACCAACGCGCGTCGTTGTAACGGGAGCTGATCTCGACGCCCACCGTATCTTCATCAACACTGCCGAGGCCCGCGCCTGCGCTCGGATCTTCGAGATACAGTGCCACTTTGCCGGGCACCGCAAACAGCCGGATCGTCAAACCCGTGGGGCTTCCGTCGGGACGGCGGATGTCGGTCGCCGTGTCGAGAGCGAGGGCATGGCGGACAACCACCGCCCGGTTGAGAACATCGAAAACGGTGTTACCGGCCAGGACGCCCTGGACCCGGTCGGTGGCATAGAGGGAAAATGGCTGTTGTTCGCGCAGCGTCAGCAGCCCAGCGATGTGGTCCACATCGGCATTTGTCAACACGACAGCAGCCAACGGGCTGTGCCGCGGTCCGGATCGAGGGTGCAGCGCGGACGTGTCTGCGATTTGTTGCCGAAGATCGGGCGAGGCGTTCAAAAGAATCCAATGCTCGCCATCCGCTGACACCGCCACTGAAGATTGGGTGCGGGAGGCCACGCGCCGATCACCGGCCCGAGCGCGTTTGCAGTTGCTGCAATCGCAGTTCCATTGTGGAAGCCCGCCGCCAGCCGCCGAACCGAGGACGACGATGTTCATCAGCGTTAGGGCTTCGATGGACCCAGCCTCTCAGCCCCGTCGCTTGGTTCAGATGCGCGCGCAGGCGTAACTGTTGATTTCCATTCCGAGCGCGATTTCAACGACTTTCGGCAATTTCCAAGTGCGCATGTTGGTCCCCTCCAGGATCAAAGGCCACAAGCGGCCTGTCATTTCCGATGATAGGCAAGTGCGTGTCACCAGCAATAGGAAAAAGGTCGAAGGTCCTTAGACACCATGCGGATATGCGTGCCCCGTTCAGTGATAGCGCTAGCGCAGCACTTCTCTCAATTGTTGTCTGGCGAACGGTAACTCACGCCGTGGCGGGCGAAAATTGCCGCCATGCGGCCGTCAGCGACCATGGCCGCAAGTACGTCCTCGACTGCATAGCGAAGATCACGTGAATCCTCTTTCACGGCCGCGCCGACCAGCCAGTTCGATCGCGCGAATCCGCCCATGGCGACGGGATCAATATGGATAGCCGCATCGGCGTTGTTCACGACCGCTTCGATCTCGCTCTCCGGAGCCATAACGGCGGCGGCTGTGCCATTCAGGAACGCCATCGCCGCCTCGCGTGCGGTTCGGTAGTGGACGACCTTGGCGCGATGCTGACCGCCGTAAGCGGCAGAAAGGAAAAAGTCGGCAAGAGAGTCAACCTCGACGGCGATCGTGTCCGCATTGGTGAGCGCCGTTTCAACACCGGAGCCAAGCGCCTCGTCATCGTAGGCCAACGCGATCCTTCGTTGCAGGTAGGGCCCAAAGATGACGGCCTGGTCGTTGCGGAGCGCAAACTGCCGATCGACGGGCACATGCAGCATCAGGTCGGCGACGCGACGCTCCAGGTAATGGCCCTTCCAGATGACGTTGCGCAGGTCGTCGTCAACGGTTTCATCGGCCGTCACTGGCATCAGTTGCATATCGACGCCGAGTGCTGCCGCAATGTTTCGGGCGATATCCACGTCAATTCCCGCCGGCTCCTGTCCCAGCTCGTAGGAGAACGGCGGGAAGTCGCGATAAACAGCGACCACGATTGTGCCGCTGTCGATCACTTCGTCGAAGGGGCGACCTAGTGCGGACCGTCCAGCCGGCAGCAGCAACGCGGCACTCAGCGCCACAGCCAGCACCGTCCGCCGCCAACGTCTCATGTTCGACCTAAATTGCGTTTGCGACACAGGTTCCGTCCCCGCACGCCGGTCGTCACGGTGCAACCGTTCCGGGATCCGTTGGCCACGACCTAGAGATTGAGTCGGGAGAGTGTTTCGTTGGAGGGGATGCCGTCCGGGGAC
>CAZUDB010000016.1:0-59260 GCA_964619055.1 uncultured Rhodospirillaceae bacterium | reverse complement strand
TGACCCGGACAGCCACCACCCGCAACAATGTGCGAAAAAGTCTGAACACTACCCGCTGGTCAACGAAACGTCCGCGGGCGGGTGCGACGTACCGGTAGCTTCATAACCGGATAGCTCTAATAACTTCCACACTTCGCTAAATTAAAAGAGGATAACTATCACCGGTGTCTAATATTGAAAATGATCGACAATAGATCATCGTGTCATTAATATTTTTTAACGCCCGAATTTATCTTGAATATTTATTATTTTATTATCTAATCGTTGCCACATAACCCAGTGCTTAATATAGCAAATACAGATAAAAATCTTTCAATAATAGACAGATTATTTATCTCGTCGAGTGCGTTCGCAATGCGCGTGTTCGGGCAGCGATACGGTCCGCACATATCGCCCGTATGAACGGTTCCGCTTGGTTGGTGCCGTTTCTCTCAGAAAAGCCGGCCGCCGTTGGGCACAGGAAGATCTGGGCGGACCAGGACAACAGCGCCTGCTTCGTCGGGAAAGCCCAGCATCAGCACTTGCGACTGAAACGAGCCGATCTGTCGGGGAGGAAAGTTCACAACAGCGGCCACTTGGCGACCCAGCAACGTGGCCGGGTCATAGTGCTCGGTGATCTGGGCGGAGGATTTGCGCTCACCGATCTCGGGCCCGAAATCAATCCAAACCTTGATGGCCGGTTTGCGGGCTTCCGGATAGGGCTCGGCTCGCACGACTGTGCCAACTCTTATCTCGATCCGGGCGAAATCGTCGTAAGTGATGAGGGCGTCCGTCATCGTCCGTCCTCGGCCGCCATGGAGACGCAGCAAAGCGCGGACTGTGCTAGCGGCTCAGGGGCTAGGGCGTTTCGCGTCGCTTTGATCAGCAAAGCACGAGCGGGCCGGCTTTGGCTGCCGGCCCACGAGATGCGGTCGCTCGCATTTGGTGGGCACACCGCATCCGGGACGGACATTTGCTCAGGTCTTGGACTTGAGCGCGACCTCTTTGATCTCGTCAAGGGACTCGGAAACCCGCGTGCTGATCGTGTTGGTCACTTCATGGTTGGCTTTCGTGACCATCTCGGCCAATTCGCGCATGTGGCCGAGCGCTTTCTCGAAAGCATCCTTGGCAACTTCAGCCTGCTTGGCGGCCGCATCTTGCGGTGAGCCGGCTTTGGTGACCGCGTCGACAGCCTTCTGGGCCTCGTTCATGGTTTCCTGCAAGATCTCGGCTTGGCGCTTGGCAACCGCTTGGATACCCTCGAACGCAACCCGATTCGCCGACGCGAGCGCCTCGACGTTTTTGCGCTGGCTGGCGATCAGTTGATCGATCTCGACGCCAGGAACCTTGTAGCCTTTAACCATTTCGGTGAACTGCTCAACGAACTTCGACGGGTCGAAGTCCTTCATCAGTTTGCCAAAGTCCATGTACTGGGGAGCCTCAGCCATCGTAGCGTCCTTTCCGGGAATCACATCCACATTTTAGGTTAAACGACGGCCTCAGTATTCCGCACCGCAGCATGGTTGTCAAACCGTTTTTGTGCACTGCACAATAATCGCGACGGATGTCGTGAAACCGATTATCATTTTGAGATCAAAGAATTTTCTAGCGCGGCCTTGAATCCTTTCGGAAACCGTCACGACTAAATCGGTCAAAAATGTTGCGGCCGAGACACTGCAAAAAAAGCCAATTCTTGTGGTCTCGCGTCGTCAGGATGACGGTGTGTTCGCACGCCCTACCGAGCCGTCGTTAACCGCCTCCGTCGACCCGATTGTGGCGGTTTCCAATCCGGTTTTTTTTGCCATCCCAAAAAAGGTATCTAGACGACGGGCTACGGGATCAATCCGACGCAGAGAGCGGTCAAGCGCCGCCATGGTCGTCGCCAGATCCGGACTGTCGTCCGTGGCCCAAACGCGCAGCGCCTGCACATAGACTATGGCGAGGCCTTGAACTCGGAGTGCGCCAATTGGTCCTGTTGACGCCAATCCGGCTGCCTCCAGAATGCACGAAAGCCGTCTCCACAGGCCCGGCACCATTGCTAACGCGGCGAGGGGATCGGCTGGCAGAGCGCGGAGAATCGCGCCAAAACCCTCGCGGTATGGGGCGAGTGCGTCAAAACGCCCCATAATGACCTCGAACAGGCGGTCTCGCGCCGGCTCCGCGAGGTCGGGCGCAACGGACGCAAGCATTCGGTCATCGATCCTGTCCAGAAATCCATCGAGAACCGCCCCGCGGTCGGGAACCAGTGCGAACGTTTCAGCCAAGGACAGCTCTGCTCGGCCCGCAATATCGGCCAGCGACACCTGCGGCCAACCGATCTCAGCCGCGAGGGCAAGCGCGGCGTCAACAAGGCGATCAAGTCGGGGATCGCGCGCAGGTCGATCCACTGCCGTCCCTCCGCTCGTCATTGGTTAGGTCCCTTTCCCATGGTTTTTGCGACGGCGGAAGTGTATCAAGTGAGTGTATCAAGGGCCAATGACTGCAGTAGAAAATCGGGGGCCCGGCTCTTGATCAAGAAGGACGAGAAACAAGTTCCATGGCGCCGAGGATCCGTGATTTGCGGTCCAAATTGATTATTGAGGCCCGCCGACATCCCTTCCTCGCCCTAGACGAGGAAAAGGACTTATTGCGTCGCTCCGGCTCCGGCGATTCCAAGGCGACAGAGCGGTTGGTCGGCAGCCACTTGCGGTTCGTGATCAAGATTGCCGGTCGTTACCGTGGTCTGGGCCCGCCCATGAATGATCTGATTCAGGACGGCATTTTGGGACTTATCCAAGCCGTACGCCGGTTCGATCCTGAGCGCAATGTGCGTCTGTCCACTTTTGCCATGTTTTGGATTAGAGCCGCGATCCAGGATTCGATCAGGCGCTCGCGCTCGCTGATCCACGTCAACGGCGAAGGGCCGGCCGGCCTATCCAACGGTGACTCAGCGCTGCGTTGGGGGACGGCTGTCGATCCCGACGGCGTGATCAACAGTATCGTCTCTGACGCACCTGACCCGGAGGAGGCGGTCAGCACAAAGGTCGGCCACCTGCTCCAGCGCTCAGCACTTGCTACCGCCTTGAGCGTCTTGCCTGCGCGTGAGCAATTGGTGATCCGGCGTCGCTATCTTGAGGAAGTGCGGGCCACGTTCAACGCCATTGGCCGCGAACTCGGCGTCTCGAAGGACCGCGTCCGGCAACTGGAAGCAACAGCACTGGGCCGGCTTCGCAACCTGTTGGGCCCGCACGCCATTGACCTGATCTGACACCGCGGGAATCCGGACAGAGGGCGCCGACCGCGCTTACGTCAGCTCGCCAGCTCGCGCGACCGGGCAGTCGCGGCGGACACCGCTGCGGCAAAGCAGTCCACGACACCGCCTTCGGCCATCAAAATTTCCAAAGCAGCCGCCGTGGTTCCGCCGGGGCTGGTGACGGCGCGACGCAGGTCGGCCGGCGCGTCCGGGATCTGGCTGAGCATTTCCGCCGAGCCGATGACTGTGCTGCGAGCCAGCGTGTGGGCCAAATCAGGCGCCAGGCCGGCTCGTATCGCGGCCAGAGTGAGCGCCTCGACAAGCAAAAAGACGTACGCTGGGCCGCTGCCGGAGACCGCCGTCACTGCATCCATTGCCGCTTCATCCGTAAGCCAGACCACCTCCCCAACGGCACCGAGCAGGGCCGTTGCGAGTTGGCGGTCGGCCGGTCCGGTGGCAGGATTGGCGACTGCTGCGGAAATCCCGCGGCCAATAGCTGCTGGCGTGTTGGGCATGGCGCGGATCACGGCCGCGTCCTCGCCCAACAAGTGCTCGAACGATCGGATGGTTCGTCCGGCCGCGATGGACAACACGGCCGCTCCCTTCTTAACGAAAGGCCCATAGGCCGGAACCGTCGAATCCATGACCTGCGGCTTGACGGCAAAGATGATCATCTCCGGGCACAGACCCGGCGCCACGGCATCCACAGTGTCTACAACAGCCAGTTCGGGCCGCGATGGCAGCGACGCCCGCGCCTCCACGCTGGGTTCAACAACGGCCACCGTGACGGGATGGTCGGCATTGAGCCAGCCGGAGACAAGGGCGCGCCCCATACGGCCACAACCGACCAGGAGAACGGACACCGTCATGAGTCAAGAACGCTGAGCTTGGAGGATGAGAGGAACGGAGGGAATGGGCCGGTCGCAGGTTCCGCTCGCAGCCGGCCCCGACGGTCAGGCTTGGCCAACGGTTTCAATCATGGCTGCTTCCATGGCTTCGCTCGGGCTCTTGCCGCCCCAGACAACGTACTGAAAGGCCGGAAAAAACCGCTCCACTTCATCAAGAGCGTTCTGGATCAGATCCTCCATCTGGCCGTGGCTCGGGCCTTCGGTATCACGTAACGGCAAGGCGTGACGATAGACCAACAGTCCTTCATCCTGCCAGACGGTGAAGTGTCCCATCCAAACCTTGTCGTTAATCATAGCCAGTAATTCATGAACAAGAGGGCGTTTTATCGACGGCACGCGCATCTGTAAGCTCAGCGTGAACTGCATCGTCGTCAGGGCCTCTTCCCAGGAAACGTAGAAATTCAGGTCGCTCCAACGACCTGGGAGCTGGACGGCCATTTCCTCGTCATTCGGGCGTTCAAAGGCCCAGTCGTTTGCAGACACGATCTGTTCGATGACGTCGATCGGGGAGGAAGCGGCGGCTTCCCAGGCGAGTGTCGCAGTCATGGCTTTACCTCGTTGTGCGAAGTGGGCCCAGGCGGGCCGCACGGCGATCCACGTTCGACGGCGGCGGGGGCTGAGGCGTGAAGTTCGATAGGGTTATCCACATATTGCGTCTGCACTCAGCTTACCCGTCAACTGATAGGCTGCCAGAGGGTCTGCTGGGGAACAACCCTGGATCCTGATATGTGCGCTTGTCTATCCAAAACCCCTCGTAAACGGGCGTTTCAGGCCGTTCGAAAGCTCACCGTTCCATGGGCGCAGTGCGGAATGAGACGATCGGAGGTAGCAACGAACGGCGTTGATTCGGTGTCCGTTCAGTCGAGCGGGTCTTTTGGCGGTGCTGACGCCTGATCAAGACGTGCTTCCAGTTCGGTGATACGGGCGCCAAGGCGCTCCTGTTCGTCTCGTGCCCGCTCGGCCACGGCGCGAATCGCCTCAAACTCCTCGCGCGTCACTAGATCGAACTCTTGCGCCAGGCGCTCGATTCGCTGACGAACGATTGCGTCCACCTCCTGCTTTACACCGGCGAGGGTGGTAGCGGCGCCACTTGCCACACGAGCAAGATCGTCAAAAAGGCGATTGCTGGTCTGCATCCCAAACTCCTTGCCAAATGAAGTGACTCGGGCCGGCTAACGGTCGACGCGCCTTAATCAAATATGTTGGCTTGTGTCGTCGTTCTTGCCAGCACGAAGGCCTCGGCTGCCATCCACACTGTTGCACATCGGCTGCAGCGGGCGGCACTATGACCACGGCCGCCGGTGGTTGCAACGGCGTCCATCGTCACACCGTTCATTCAACCGTCATTCAAGGAACCGCGGTATGTTGCTCGTAACCGGCGGCGCCGGGTTTATCGGATCCTACATCGTGGCCGAAGCTGAGGCGCGTGGTGTCGGTCCTATCGCCATTTGCGACCGATTGGGTCAGCGTGGCAAGTGGCGCAACATAGCCAAGCGCGCCTTCGTGGACGTGGTCAAGCCCGACAGCCTGTTTGAGTGGTTGGCGGCGCATGGCCGACGGCTCCGCGCCGTTATTCACATGGGGGCCGTGACCACGACCACGGAGACGGATGGTGACCGAACGTTCGATGTCAACGTAAAGCTGTCGCAACGCCTATGGCACTGGTGCGCCGAGGCTCGTGTGCCGCTCATCTATGCATCGTCAGCCGCCACTTACGGCGACGGTCGGCTTGGATTTGACGACGACCCGGATCCGGCAGCGCTGGCCCGCCTTCATCCCCTGAACTTGTATGGGTGGAGCAAGCACGCCTTTGATCGTTGGGTGATCGCAACCTTGGGTGCGAATGGTCCCAGCCCTCCACAATGGGCCGGGTTGAAATTCTTTAATGTTTATGGACCGAATGAGTATCACAAGGGAGAGCAAGGCAGCATCATCCACAAGTTCTATCCTGACGTGGCCGCCGGCCGTCCCGTCAAGCTGTTCCGCTCCCACGATCCGGCCTATGCCGATGGCGCCCAGCTCAGAGATTTCGTGTGGGTGGGTGATTGCGCGGATGTTGTGCTGTGGCTCGTGGAAAACTCTCATGTTTGCGGCCTGCTTAATTGTGGCACCGGCCGGGCGCGAACCTTCGCGGACTTGGCCAAAGCCCTGTTCCGGTCCACGAACCGAGAGCCCAAAATGGAATTCGTCGCGATGCCGGACGCCATTCGCCCTCAATACCAGTACTTTACCGAGGCGCGATTGGAGCGCCTGCGGGCGACGGGCTACGATCGGCCGTTCACCTCCCTGGAGGACGGCGTTCACACCTATGTGCGGGACTTTCTGGACACGGGAGACCCGTACCGCTAGCAGGGCGGGCTTACAGGCCGTCCCGCCAGCCCCCCGTTTCGGAAGAAAATCATGTTTGTGATTCCCTATCCTGCCATTGATCCCGTGCTTTTTGAGATCGGGCCGTACGCCGTATTCGGCCAGGAAATCGCGTTTGCGATCCGTTGGTATGCTCTGGCTTACATTGGCGGTCTGTTGCTTGGCTGGCGCTATGTCCGGATGCTCGTCCAAGGACCGCCGATCGTGGCCCGGAAAGTGGATGTTGACGACTACCTGATGTGGGCGACGATCGGGGTCGTCGTCGGCGGGCGTCTCGGCTTCGTGATCCTGTGGACGTTGCTCAAAGACTCGACCTTCATCGACAATCCGCTCGCAATTCTACAGGTTTGGCAGGGCGGGATGGCCTTTCACGGCGGTTTGCTCGGTGTCATTGTCGTAACAATCATATTTTGCCGCGTGCGCCAGATCCCGCTTCTGGCTTTTTCCGATACGGTAGCCTGTGCAGCGCCCATCGGCTTGTTCCTAGGGCGGGTCGCCAACTTCATAAATGGCGAGTTGGTTGGTACAACCACCAACGTGCCGTGGGCCATGGTGTTTCCTGGCTATGGTCCGGAGCCGCGCCACCCGAGCCAACTCTACGAGGCCATGCTCGAGGGCGTTGTATTGTTCGTCATTCTTTTTCTGGTGTGGCGGCGAGAGCGTTTGCGCATTCGCCACGGTCTGCTCAGCGGGATTTTCCTGGTCGGTTATGCGTTGGCCCGCTCGTTCGTGGAACTGTTCCGAGAGACCGACCCCACGGTCGGCTATATGATCTTCGGCACCACTTGGGCGCAGTGGTTGTCGCTGCCGATGCTCCTGGGCGGCATTTACCTGATCTGGCGAGCCTTGGCGCGGGAGCCGGTCGTTCAGCCTAGTCCGTGACGCCGCTTGCGCAACAGCTCGCAGCCCGCATCCGCGCTGAGGGGCCGCTCAGCGTCGAGGCCTGGATGGCCGCCGCCCTTGGTGATCCGAACCACGGCTATTACACGGTCCGCGATCCCGTGGGGGCCCGTGGTGATTTCATCACCGCTCCGGAGATCAGCCAAGTCTTCGGCGAACTAATCGGGTTGTGGGCAGCCGTGGTCTGGGACGGGCTGGGGCGACCCGAACCCGTGCGCGTCGTCGAGATCGGGCCGGGCCATGGGACCTTGATGGCTGATGCGCTTCGAGCCGCGGGCACTGCCATACCAGCGTTCGCCACAATGGCCACCTTACACCTCATCGAGACCAGCCCCCGCCTTCGCGCACGCCAGCACGTCGCGCTCGGCCAGGTGCAACCAAAGCCGCAGTGGAATGAAACGTTGGCAGCGGTGCCGCCCGGACCTTTGATCCTCATCGCCAACGAGCTTTTTGACGTGCTCCCTATCCGGCAGGTGGTTCGGCTGGAGAATGGTTGGGCGGAGCGCTGCATCGACTTTGATGGCGATCGCTTTGTGTTTGTGAAAGTCCCGGCAACGATGCCGGAAGCGATCGGTACCGCCTTCACAAACGCTAAGCCGGGAGATCTCATCGAGGTGTGCCCGGCCGGGTTGTCGCTCGTGGCCGAGATCGCGAATCGCCTGGCGAGAGATCGCGGAGCGGCACTGATCATCGATTACGGTCATGTCCATTCAGCAGCCGGCGAAACACTGCAGGCGGTCCGTCGCCATGCCTTCGCGAATGTGCTCGATCGACCGGGGGAGACGGATCTGACCGCCCACGTCGATTTCCAAGCGCTGGGCGCGCGGGCACGAGAGCGAGGAGCCGTCACCTTCGGGCCCATTGCCCAGGCCCAGTTTTTGGAGCGGCTCGGCATTATGGTGAGGGCCCAGCGCCTTGCGGCAGCGGCGCCGGCGGACATGCGGCCCCGCATCTGGGCCGGGGTGCGGCGTTTGGTGGCGCCGAGCGAAATGGGGCTCTTGTTTAAGGTTCTGGGTTTAGCTGCGTCCGGCCAGCCAACTCCACCCGGTTTTTAGGCTTTGTTGATACCGGGCAACCACCTCATACTGGTCGTTCAACCGCCGCGCCGCTGCCCAGCGACAACCCCTTTGAATTGCTCGGCCGGGCGGTTAGCATGGGGCTTGTGGAGTTTGCTGGCTTTTCTACACCGTTCGGTCGGTCTGGCCACAAAATCCCCGCTGCCGCGCCCGGTGCACTGTCTAGGGCCGGTCGGCCAAACTTGATAAGCAAGCAACGGATCCGGGTGCTTTTTCCATGTCGCAGGACAATTTCGCGAAAGTCAGGGACTACCTCAACCAGTTGGACGTCACGATCGTCGACGAGTGGGCGGACAGCACATTGTTCGTCGTCGAAGACGAAAAACGCGGGATCTCCAACCTGTTGATCGACTGCGAGGATGAAATCCTGATCATCGAGCAGATGATCCTGGAGCTGCCGAGCGAGCAAAATGGTGTGTACAAGCGCCTCTTGCAGATCAATCGGGAGCTGATTCACGGTGCCTTTGCACTCGACGAAAGCGGCCAACGCGTGGTGTTCCGGGACACGCTGCAGTTGGAGAACCTGGACCTGAACGAGTTGGAGGGAACCATCAACGCCCTCGCTCTGGCGCTCGCCGCCCATTCGGGCGAACTGATCGAGTTCGCCAAAGGCCGCTGACGGCTTCCAGCTGCACCACGACACCGCTCGATATCAACGGACGGGAAACCTGCCATGAGTTTCTTCAAGCGTCTCTTCACAATGGCCTCGTCTGAGGCCCATTCCGCTCTCGATAGTTTGGAAGACCCCATTAAAATGGCGTCGCAGGGTATTCGCGACCTGCGCAACGACCTTCAAGACAGCCTCAAGGGCTTGGCTGAGGTGAAAGCCCAGTCCATCCGCGCGAAGCGCGAGTATCAGCGCCAGCGCGATGTGGCCGCTGACTACGAACAAAAAGCCATGATGCTGGTCAAACGCGCCGAGTCTGGGCAAATCAGCGCCGCCGACGCCGACCGCTTGGCCACGGAGGCCCTTAATCTTCGCGATCAGGCGATCAAGCGGGCGACGGAGCTGTCCCGGGAGGTGGATCACTTCGACACCATGACCGGCAAGCTGGAAGCCAATATCAACGCGCTGAAATCCCAGATCACGAAGTACGAGAACGAGCTCTCGACCCTGAAGGCGCGCGCTCAGGTTGGTAAAGCGACACGCAAGCTCAATGAACAGTTGGCGAGTGTCGACTCCTCCGGCACGATTGCCATGCTGGAGCGCATGCGGGACAAAGTCCACGAGGAGGAGGCGCTTGCCCAAGCCTACGGCGATATCGCTGATACGGGTCGCAGCATCGATTCCGAGATTGATACGGCTCTCGCCGGCTCCGCCGACTCAGCCACGCCGTCAGCCTCGCTCGAGGCGCTGAAAGCCCGCATGGCGGCCGCGCCAAAACCGGAGACGGTGACGGTGCCGGCGTCATCGACGGTAGGATCCGCCCGCGGCGCCTAAGGTCAGACTGTACCGGGAGCGGGTGCCTGAATTTCGGCAACTGCGGCCGACCGAGCACTGCCGGCAAGGCGCTTCAGGTGCGCCGTTAGTTGAGTTGGACCGCCGCCGGGCGGCACCAGGACAGCGAGGCTCGTGTGCAAGAAATCCTCATCGTCGTCGTTCTCATTGTCGTCGCCGTGGTGGCGGGCCGCATGATTCTGAAGTCGCGCGGTGGAGAGGAGACAGCGCCCGAGCCGCCGCGGCGCGCCGATCGCACGCCGAAGGAGGTTCGAATCGAGAATATGGGTCCGGGTGGCGTTCTGTCCTTGCGCGGCTACGGGCCGGACATGTCGGACATCGACGTCCGGGTGCTGTCCCGCCACCTCTACAGCCAGGAGGGCTGGGAGTGGTTTGAGCTCGAAGGCGAAAGTGAACTCGGCAAGGTCTGGCTCACGGTGGAGGAGGATGACGAGACGGAGGTCACAGCGAGCCTTCGACGCCTCACGCTCGCTGAAGCAGGATTAAGTCCGGAACGTCTCAAGCAATTCGATGATGACGAAATGGGGCAGTTCGAGTTCGAGGGCCAAACCTTCACCTACACCGAATCCGACCAAGCCATGTTTTTCAAGGATGGCGATCGCCTGAAACCGCAGACCTTTTACTATTGGGAGTTTTCGGGCGCCGACGGCCAAACCTCAATCTCCGTCGAGCGCTGGGGCACGAACGAGTATGAGGTTCACGTCTCCAAGGCGATTGATCCCCACCAGATAACGGTTTACGCCAATACTGGCGAGCCGTCGACCTAATGACGGAGGGTGTCGTGGGCACTGAGTTCATGGACCTTCTGACCGGCGTGGGCACGGCTATAGCATTCATTATACTCTATGCGGTCCTGTTTCTGCTCGCAAAACTGCTGCTGGACCTCCTCACCCCCTACAAACTTTCGGATGAGCTGGTCACGCGCGACAACCCGGCCGTGGGCTTGTCCGTCGCGGGATACTTCCTTGCAACCTCGATCATCTTCGCCGGGGCTGTCAGCGGTCCCTCCCAAGGCTTCCTCTTCGATCTTGGCGCCGTTGCCGGATACTCTTTGATTGGCATTTTGTTCCTCAATTTGGCCCGCCTGCTGATGGATCATGTGACCTTTCGTCGTATTTCCGCGTTGAAGGAGATCGTGGAGCAAAAGAACTGCGGGGTTGGTTCGGTTCGCTGCGGCATGTTCATTGCCACTGGCCTTGTCGCGGGGGGCTCGGTCAGTGGTGTGGGCGGTGGTGTTCTGTCTTCGGTCATTTTCTTCGTGCTCGGCCAAGCCGCTTTGTTTGTCTTTGCCTGGATCTACGATCGCGTCACCCCCTATAACCTGCAGGAGGAGATCAAGGGCAACAATGTTTCCGCTGGTGTTGGATTTGGTGGCACTCTGATCGCCGTCGGAATCATCATGGCCGATGCCGTGGGTGGCGATTTTTTCGGTTGGGGAGAAAGCCTGCTGTGGTTCGCCGAGGTGGCTGTGCTTGGCATCGTGGTGCTGATTGTCGTTCGCTACCTCATGGACAAGCTTGTCATCTCCGGCGATGACTTAAACCGTGAGATCGTGGAGGACCGCAACCTGGCTGCAGGATTGCTGGAAGCCGCCGTGGCCATCGCCTTCGCCTTTGTGATCGCGGCACTGATCTAATCATGCCTTCCGCAGACGGCACGTCCCAGGCCCGGCGGTTCAAGGTCCATCTTGGTCATTTGGCCCTTGTCTACCTCGCTTTTGCGACCCTCGTCCTAATCAGTGGTTTTTTCGCCTATTCGGAGCGCACGGCCCTGGTGGACGGCACTTTTGCCGACGGCGCGGTGATCGGGCCTTTGTCGTTCGCAAACGCCGACACCGTGTTGGAAGTCACCGTCGCCAAGGCCGTACCCGACCAAAGCTGGGCGTTTGTGGAGCTAGAGGTTCAGGATGCGGGCGGCAGCCGGCTGTTTTCATTGGGGGAGGAGATGTGGCACGCCACCGATCCGGACGGCCGGCGTCCCGGAACGGAGGTGGCTCAGAGCATCGTAGGCCATATTGTGTTGCCAACCGCGGGCCAGTACAGATTCGTCCTTTGGGATAACGGCCCCGCCGGTGCGGCCCCGACGCAAACGACCGTGAGAATCGACCAGAAAGGTGGCAGCACGCTATTGTTCTGGGTTGCGGGCATCACCGCCCTTCTGATCGCGGCCATAGCGGCCGAGATGCACGGTAAGGTCTTTGGCCGGATCGTTTGCGGACGAACCCATGGTGATTGCGCACAACCCGCCCGTGTTCGCCGGGGACGTGTGGAGCCGGGGCACTAGGAGCACAAGGGATGCTGGACAGCGGCCGATCCGTGAATCTGGGCCACCTGGCCATTGTCTACTTGATATTTGGCGGCTTGTGTCTGTTCACGGGCCTGTTTCAGGGGATCGGGTCGGACACTTGGTCAGTTACGCAGCTTAATGTGGACAACACTACCGCCGGACCGTTTGAGACCGGCGATGCCGGCGCCCTCGTCAACATCGAGATCGAAAAGCCGTACGGTCCAGGGGCCTGGCAACTGCAGGATGCTCGCTTGGTGGACGCAGACGGCGCGGAGGTCTTGTCCTTCGGCGAGACGCTGCGCCGTCAACAGGAGGCTGTGCCCCCGGATTCCCAATCCCGCGACATCATTGTCTATGGACTTCAGTTGGCTGTCCCGAAAGAAGGGCCAGTCTACATTGAGCTGTCGCAGGACCCGGCCGCCACGGTCGCCAACGCGACAGCGGATATCACGGTGAGCTTGGTTCAGGGCGGAAGCACGCCATTCTATGTGGCTGGCCTCGCCGCGTTGATCATCGCCGGTGTCGTCTTCGAGTGGAATAGCCGGGTCAAGTTTCAGGCACGCCTGAGGCACTTTGCGTGAGCCCGGGGGAATGAAGACAAGGCTGCTGACTGTGGAGCGTGAGACACCATGAAAGGCCTGCTTGCCCTAGTCGGTGCCGGCGCGGTCCTTTGCGCCGTGTATCTCTACCTCTTCGTGCCGTCCTCGAGCGGTTACGGATATGCCGCGCCGGGTGCGGTGCCGTCGATCCTTTATTTCGGCGGCCCCCGGATCTTTTATGGGCCCAGTGGCGCAGGCGGTGGGCGTGTCGGCGGCGGGATGGGCGCTCCCAGCGCGCGCGGTGGCAGTTTGGGTGGCCCGGGCTACAGTGGTGGCGGTTTCGGAGGCGGTGGATTTGGTGGTGGCGGTTTCGGGCGCGGGAAGTAAGCCTTGCCACCCGTGAAACGCTGGGATCACACCCGGTCGATTGAGATCACCACCCTCATCTACGCCATCTTCGTCGCGGGGCTGTGCTCGATCGTCTATGAGCTATTGATCGCGACCACTGTCGCCACTTTCAAGGGTGACACGGTCACCTGGTTTTCGCTGACGATCGGCCTCTACATGGCAGCCATGGGCGCCGGGGCTTTTCTGTCCAAGTTCCTGATCGGCAACTTGTTGCGCACGTTCGTCATTGTCGAGATCGCGCTCGGCGTCTTTGGAGCGCTGAGCGTTCCGGCACTTCATCTCGCCTGGACGTTGGACAGCAGCGCCATCATAGGCGGCTTCGGCCCCTTCAATGTCGCCTACGTCGCCTTTACGGTCGCCATTGGCATCTTAATCGGGCTGGAGATTCCGCTTCTCACCCGCATTCTCCAAGGCTATGCAGCGCTTCGCGTCAACATCGCCCACGTGCTCAGCCTGGACTACGTTGGGGCGCTGGCGGCGACGCTCGCTTTTCCCTTCCTGCTTCTGCCGTTTCTCGGCACCTTCCGGGCGAGCCTGGTGCTTGGCCTTGTCAACATGACCATCGCTCTGCTGATCGCCTGGTGCTTTCGGGAGCGGATTGGCGGTGCGGCCACACGTTCACTGCAGGCGGCGAGCGTCAGCATCGTTGCGGCCGTCGGCCTAGTTCTGGTCGCCTCCGGCACGCTGCTTGATGCCTGGACCCAGAACGCTTATGGCGCCCGTGTCCTGCATGCTGAGCGCACTCCCTATCAGTGGATCGTGCTCACGAAGGACCGTCACGATCTCCGGCTTTATCTGGATGGCAACCTGCAGTTCTCGTCGCTCGACGAGCACCGCTATCACGAGGCCCTGGTCCACGTTCCGATGCTGGCCGCCATCGCTGGCGACGCCTCGCCCAAGCGGGTCCTGGTGCTTGGCGGCGGCGATGGCCTTGCGGTGCGTGAGCTGCTCAAGTACCCGACCCTGGAGCAGATCACGCTGGTGGATCTGGACCCAGCGGTCCTGGACCTTGCCAGGACAAGTCCGCACCTGACGAGCCTCAACGCCAACAGCCTCCACAATGACCGCCGGGTTCGGGTCATTGCGGCTGACGTGGTTCCGTTTTTGGCGGAGCGGAGTGCGTTGTGGGATGTGATCATCGCGGACCTGCCGGACCCCAACAACCACGCTCTCGCCCGACTTTACACAGTAGAATTCTATTCCGAAATCGCCGCCAACCTGTCACCGGACGGCGTGTTCGCCGTCCAGGCGACGAGCCCTTTCTTTGCCCGCCGGGCGTTTTGGGGCATCCACGCCAGCATCGCTTCGGTGTTCGCCCACACCGCCCCTTACCACGCCCTGGTGCCCTCGTTCGGCGATTGGGGGTTTGTGCTGGCATCGCGAGATCCGATCCCCCTTGGCTCCCTGGCCGATCACTTGGCGGTCCCGACCCGCTTTTTGGACCAGGACGCCATCGCGCCCCTGTTCGTCTTCGGCAAGGATCTGCAAGAGCCGAAGGGGGATGACAGTGTCCCGGCCAGCACCTTGGATCGGTTGGACATCCTGGCCGACTACCTGGATGGCTGGCGGCAATGGCCGCGCTGACAATCCGCCGAGCAGGCTCCCTGGTGTCGATAGAACTATTACGCAACCCTGTTAGCGCCCGCCCCACTGCCCTCGTGGAGGACCATCGACATGGCAACCAGCAAACGGGTTCTTTTCATCGGCTTGGCGCCCGAGGTCGTGGACTATACCAAGTGGCCGGGCTTGACGGCGGAGAAGCTTCTGGCTTCGCTCCGTGCCGATCAGCAAACGCTTAATGGTCTCGGTTACGAGGTTTCTCTCTGCCTCGTTGATCGGGGTGAAACGGCTGAAGTGGTCGTCGAGCAAGCCCTGCAAACGCAGTCCTTTGACTGCATCATGATCGGAGCCGGTGTTCGCGTCGACGCGGATCATTTTCTCTTGTTCGAGACGCTCGTCAACGTGGTGCACCGCCACGCAACCGGCGCGGCCATTTGCTTCAACACCGGGCCGACGGACTCAGCGGCAGCCGTGCAGCGCTGGATCTGAGGATCGCGCAAAAACGTCACTTGTCCCAAATCGTAAATAAAACCTTCACGGAAAATCCACCGCCGGGAAACCCATCTGACCTGCGTTGTCGATAATGATGCGACCAATTCGCGGTTGCAGAATCAAGGCAGCGGTATCAGCGTGGGCGATCGATACGGGGAGCCTCACGCCCGTCACGTCAAACGATAGGGAAGGGTTGAGGTCATGATACAATCGAATCGGCCGATTGGCCCGCGGCTCACTCCCAGCCGTCGTCGGTTTCTGCTCGGCACCGGCGGCGCGGCACTGATCGTCGGCGCTCCCGCCATCCTGAAGGGGCGGCGTGCGAAAGCGCAGGTGAATGACGGTGTGTTCAGCCTCGGCGTCGCGTCAGGGGACCCGACGGATCGCGCCGTGGTCTTGTGGACGCGCTTGGCACCCGATCCCTTAAACGGCGGAGGGTTGAGCGTGCCGGAGATCGATGTGCAATGGCGGGTCGCGACCGATGCGGGCATGGCCAACATCATTGCCGACGGCACGACCACCGCGCTCGCCAGCCGCGGCTACGCTGTCCATGTTCGCCCCAACACTCTGCCGTCCAATTCCTGGCTCTATTATGAGTTTGAGGCCTTGGGCGAAATCAGCCGGTTGGGTCGCACGCGCACGTTTCCAGGCCGGCTCGATCGTGCCGATCGTCTCCGTTTCGCTGTCGTTTCCTGTCAGAATTACACCCAAGGCTTCTATCCGGCCTGGGCCGACATTGCTGCTTGGCGCGATCAGGGAGAGGACGATCTGGACTGCGTCATCCACACCGGCGATTACATGTACGAAGGCGGTGGCACCTCCGTGCTTCCGGGTCGCGATCATCAGCCGTTCGAAACGATCACGGTCGAACAGTACCGCGCCCGCTACGCCCTCTACAAGCTGGACCCCAACCTCCAAGACGCGCACGCCAACTTTCCATTCATCGTTACGCCGGACGACCACGAAGTCGAGAACAACTATGCGGCCCTCATCGCCGAAGAGTCCTCCAGCACGCAGGGTGACGAGTTCGTTGCTCGGCGCGCCGATGCCTATCAGGTCTACACGGAGGAAATGCCGTTCCTGTTGCGCGGCGCCAGCAATTTCGATCGTTTCAGCCAGCTGGAACTGTTCCGCAAGCTGAGCTTCGGCCAACTCGCTGATATCCACGTGCTCGACACCCGGCAATTTCGCACGGACCAGCCCGCGGGAGACGGCTTCGGGTCCACCGATCCGGACGCCCAAGCGCTGGAGGCAATCCTGGGTCAGCAGCTGTTCGATCCACAGATCACGGCGGACGACGCGACCATGCTCGGCGATCGCCAGGAGGCAGCGCTCTACCGCAATCTGCAGCGCTCCCGCGCCAAGTGGAACATCCTGGCCCAGCAGGTCATGGTCATGAATTGGAACCTGATCCAAACAATCCGTCTATTTGCGCAAAACCCGCTCGCGAACATCGACGATATCCTCAACATCGACGCCTGGGATGGATACCAGGCGGCGCGCCAACGGCTGTTCGACGTTTTGGCAGCGGCCCGCCCCAGCAACCCGATCGTTCTGACCGGTGACATCCATTCCGCATGGGCTGCGAACCTGCTTGAGGATTTCGACGATCCGAACTCGGACGTGCTCGGCGCCGAGTTTGTGTGCACATCCATTTCGTCCACGTTCGCCGGCATTGATCCGCGGCCGACGCACGTTATCGTCCGTTCCGGGGTCGAGGCGGACAACCCGCACATTTCGTACTTCAACGGTTTGTTCCGCGGCTACACGCTCTGCGACGTTGACGAGAACCGGTTTCAGTCCACTTATCGCGCCGTCGGAGATCCGGCCAATATCGGCAACCCGAGCCCACTCGCCCTGGTGCCGCAGGAGGGTGATCCGGTCGAAACGGATGCCATTTACGAGATCGCTTCCGGCTTCAACGCACCGAACAGCGGTGTGCGCCTTGAAGAGGTGTTCCGCCGCCCGCTGCCCCTCTGATTTTGCCGCTTCGCGGGCGCTCTCTGCTCGGGGTTACACCCAATATTTTCGGGGGGGGTTGGGTTTCTTACCACACCCCCGCTTCTGTTTTGGGAACAAGGAAGAACATCCATGAGTTGGCAAGCAGCCGAAAACCCGATCTGCACGGGCTTGGGTCCCGACAGCCCCATTGAGCTCACGATCCAGCCAAGGCGTCGCGACCTGGGCGGCTTCGACGTGGCTCGGGTGCTGCCGGCCAAAGAGCGCCGTGTGGTCGGACCATTCGTGTTCTTGGACTCGGTTGGGCCCGCCGATTTTCCCCGGGGCAGCGGCATCGACGTGCGGCCCCATCCGCACATCGGCCTCGCCACGGTCACTTATCTGTTTGCAGGCGAAATCATCCATCGTGACAGCGTCGGCAGCGTGCAGTCGATCCGTCCGGGAGACGTCAATTGGATGACGGCCGGGCGCGGTATCGTCCACTCGGAGCGAACCGGGGATGAGGTGCGGCGGGTGGGGGCTCCGCTCCACGGCCTGCAAGCCTGGGTCGCGCTGCCGAAAGAGCACGAAGAGCGGGAGCCTGCGTTTTCACATCACAGCGCGGCAGACCTGCCGGTGATTACGGAAGATGGTGCGACGATCCGCGTGATTGCCGGCTCCGGCTTCGGTGCGCGTGCTCCTGTCACCGTGTTCTGGCCGACACTCTACGCTGATGTCGTGCTCACCCCCGGTAGCCGCGTCGTCATTCCGGGGGAATACGAAGAGCGGGCCGTCATCGCCATCAGCGGGTCTTCTTTCCTGTCCGGTCAGCCCATGCCGGTTGGTGAGTTGTTGGTGGTCCGTCCCGGCGCAGAGGCGATCCTGTCCGCCGCTGCCGCAGCGCGCGTCATGGTACTTGGTGGCGCCGCCTTGGATGGCCCGCGCCACATGTGGTGGAATTTCGTATCATCCTCCAAGGACCGCATCGAGCAGGCAAAGGCAGATTGGCAGACGGGGCGGTTTCCGGCCGTTCCCGGTGAGACGGAAATCACCCCGTTGCCCGAGGCTTAAGCCACCTTTAGGAGGTTTGGATCTCCGACGGCGCATGAACGGTGGACGAACGGGCCCGCGCCAGATCGATTTGCTTTTGCAACTCCGTCTCGGCGCACAGCCCAAGGCTAACCGGATTTTGCGGCTTGATGTTCTGCGCGTTCCAGTGGGTGCGATCGCGGATTTTATCGATTGTTGCTTTGGTTGTGCCAAGGAGATTGCACACCTGGGCGTCGCTCAGTTCCGGATAGTTTTTCAGCAACCAAGCTATGCCATCAGGGCGATCCTGACGCTTTGCCACAGGTGTGTAGCGCTTGCCCTTGGGCCGAGCCGCCGGTTGCGGGACCTTCGCCTTAGCGGGCTGAAGATGAGCTGCCGGGTCGGCGACACAGCGTTCGATCTCAGCCATGGTTAACTCACCATGTATGATCGGGTCGCGTCCCTGCATACCGTGCGCAACCTCGCCATCGGCGATGGCCTGCACCTCCAGAGCGTGAATACCGCAGAACTCACCAATCTGGTCAAAGGTCAACGCGGTGTTCTCAACGAGCCAAACAGCCGTGGCTTTCGGCATGAGCGTGTGCACCATGGCCTCCGTTTTGTTTGAGTTGATCCGGCTGTGCTACCGCGGCCGAGCGATGTGGCGAGAGCGTCGCCCTACCACGGGCCAGCGGCAACGACCACGGAATATACTTGTAATATAGTCCAGCGAGCCAAGCGGTCAAATCGCCTCCCGAGAGAGGGCGATAACGCCCTAGGTCATGAAGGCGTTAAACCGCTGCCCGGTTGTGGTTCAAATATTCAACCAACAGGCAAGGAAATCTTGGCTGTTCAGGCAAATTTTGATTCGGGTTGACGGCGCGTCGGGGCTGCGATTGAGTTCAGTGTAGCGCGTGGTGAGGGTATGACCGATCATGGATGACGAGATCGAACAGCGAGAACCGTCCGAGGCGGCGAAGAACCTGGAATCGATGTCACTGGCCGAATTGGAGGCTTATATTGATGAGCTTCAGGAGGAAATCGGCCGTGCGCGCGCCACAATCGTTGCGAAACATGGTGTTCGGTCGACTGCCGAGGCACTGTTTCGTCGTTGAGCCAAAACGATCCCGCGTTTTTGCAGCCGTCCGTCGGTTTGTCGCTTTGGAACGCAAAAAAAATAGTTGGGCGGAGCGCATTTCGCCTATTGATGTGACCGATACGATCAGCTATGTTGCTCAAGTCCCGCGAGCGTCCATATTGAACCGGACACGGGCCTTAGGGACCGTACCCCTCCCGGTTCAATTTGACCTCCTCCCTATCCAACTGGCGCCGCCCCGCAAGGGGCGGCTCTTTTTTTGCCGCGCCGTATGATCGGTGCTCACCAAGAGATTACGTTGGCCGGGTGCGACAATGACTGAGACTGCACCACCGCCAACGCGCGCCGACCTTCGCTACTGGCTCTCCGTGCCGACCCGTTGGAACGACAACGACGCCCTCGGGCATATCAACAATGTGCTGTATTTTCGTTACTTCGAGGCTGTGGTGGTCGATCTTTTGACCCGAGAGGCCGGCCTCGATTGGGCAGGGGCGCAAGCCCTTCCCTATGCCATCGACGTGCGCTGTCGCTTTCGCCGACCGTTGGCGTTTCCCGATGTTGTCGATGCGGGCTTGTCTATTTGTAGTTTGGGGACGTCTAGCGCCACCTATAGCATTGCGCTCTTCGCCGCCGGTTCCCAGGAACTCGCAGCCTACGGCCATTTCGTTCACGTGTGGGTGGATCGCGCGTCCGAACGCCCGGTACCGATTCCGAACGATGTTCGCGCAGTGTATGAGCTTTATGCCCTGATTCGCGAGTAGGCGATGCCTGCGAACGGGCGGTTGCTTAAGGTCAGCCCTTCAAGCCGAAACCTTTGAAGCGCTTGTTGAATTTGGCGAGCTGTCCGCCGCTGTCAACCAAGCGATGCACACCGGTCCAGGCCGGATGGCTCTTGGGATCCACCTGCAGTTTTAGGGTCTCCCCCTCCGAGCCCCAAGTGGAGCGCGTCTTAAACGTCGATCCATCGGTCATCTCGACCGTGATCTCGTGATAATCGGGGTGAATGTCCTTTTTCATCGGCACGCTCCGTCTCAAGAGCCGCGTATATAGCGGGCTCGTCCGTCGACATCAATCGGAACTCTTGGCTTTCGCACGTTGCAAGCGCGCATGAAGTCCGAATGCGAGAGCGGTGACAACCGCCATCACAGCTGCACTGGCCAGATAAGGGGCGTGACGCCCGAGCCAGAAAAACAACAAACCGCCGAGAATCGGACCCACGATTCGGGCCAGCGTGGAGGCCGAGCGCGAAATCCCCATAGCGGCACCTTGGCTTTCCGCGCCAACCTGTAGCGAGATTAAAGCGCTTAAGGCCGGCTGCGTGAGCGCGAAGCCGACGGCCGCCACCATCATCGCCGGCAGGAGCGCAGCGACCGATTGTGCCATCGGGATCGCGCCAATTCCGATGGCAAGCAACAGGGAGCCGGCCATTACCAGCCGAGTTTCACCAAATTGGCTTGTGAGGCGTCCGATGAGCCCGCCTTGAACCGCTGCTGCCAGCACTCCGATAAAGGCGAACAACCAACCATTCTGCTCCGGCCCCCAGCCGAATTGCCGTCGTGACCACATGGCAAACGTGGTCTCGAGCCCCGCGAACACGGTATTGGCCAAGAACACCAAGACCAATAGCCACGCCACCGTAGGCTGGAACAGCATGTCCTTCATTCGGCTCCTGCGCTTCCGACGCGATAGCGCCGCGGTTCGGGCGCGAATCTCAGGTGACAGCGATTCCCGTAGCCGCAGTACTGTCAAAATCAGCGCTGCTAGCGACAGCGCGGCAGCGGCGAGCGCCGGGGTCCGATAGTCGGCGGCGGCCGGATCGGGGCCCGCCAGCACGCCGCCGATGGCAGGACCGAAGATGAAGCCCAGGCTGAACGCCGCCCCCAACAGCCCCATCCCGCGCGCGCGCGTCTCCGGCGTTGTGATGTCGGCGGCATAGGCGAACGCCACGCCGATATTGCCGGCCATCGCGCCCGCGGTCGCCCGAGCCGCAAACAAAATCCACAGCGAGTCCGCAAACGCCAGCCAGAGATAGGACAGACCAATCCCGGCCAGGCTGATGATCAACACCGGCCGACGACCGATGCGGTCGCTCAAGCGCCCCCACAACGGTGCAGTCAGAAACTGGGCCATCGAATAGACGGCCATCAGCAGCCCAACCTGCGCTGGCGTCGCGTCCAGGTGCTCGCCGTAAAACGGCAGCAGCGGAATGATCATGCCGAAGCCGATGAGGTCCACGAAAACGATCAAAAACAGGATAAGCATGGTCGAACCCGGAGCAGCGGCGCGCAGGGCGGTCGAGGGCCGCTGGCGCGTACAGGTGTCTGTGTTTTTTAAGGCTGAGTCAGTTTTAGTTCGATCCGTCGGTTACGACGGAGCGCGTCTGCTGAGTCACCGTTATCGACGGGCTGGTGCTCCCCGAAGCCGGCGGCGGCAAGGCGCTCGGCGGGCAAGCCCGCCTCCGTCAACAGCCGGACAACGGAGAGTGCACGCGCCATTGACAGCTCCCAATTGGACGCGAAGGGGGAGGCCGGGCCGACAGGGACGCGGTCCGTGTGTCCGCTTACCTGCAGGACCCAATCCAGCTCCGGCGGGATCTCCCCGGCAATCTTGATCATGGTCTCGGCGACCTGAAGCAGTTGGTCACGGCCGCCGTCATCGATGTCGGCGGAGCCGGAGGCAAACAGCACTTCCGACTGGAACACGAACCGATCCCCGATGACCCGAAGCCCCTCTTGATCGCCGAGCACCTCGCGGAGCCGGCCGAAGAACTCGGATCGGTAGCGGGCCAGTTCCTGGACGCGGCTAGCGAGTACCGTGTTGAGGCGGGTGCCCAGGTCTTCGATCTGCAGATTTTGGCGATCGACGGTGGCCTCGGCGGCATCCAACGCTTCGGCCAGGGCCGCCAGTTGTGCTCGTAGCTCGGTGATTTGGGCATTCAGGCGCGCTACTTCCGCCCTGGCCTGAAAGGAGGCATGGCGCTCCGCGGCAAGGGTGCGTTCGCGCTCCTCCGTCGCCGCGGCCAACTGGTCCGCTTCCTCGCGAAGTTCAGCCCGCAAGGCTTCCAGCGCCGCAACCTGATTAAGCAACTCGGTAAGCCGCTCCGTTTGGACCGCGAGCGTGGACCGGTTGACCCGGATGGTCTCGGCCGACTCGTCCAGCAAGCGTTGCAGATTGGATGCGGTCGTCTCTGCCGCGTCTGCGCGCTTAGTGACCTCGGCGATGGTCGCCTCCAAGTCCGTGGACAGCGCCTCGGCCCGAGCCGCCCGTTGGATCGCATCGGCCAGGGCTGCGTCGCGCTCCGCCAACTGGGCTTCGGCTGTCGCCGCACGATCCTGTGCGGCCGTCATATTCTGAACGGTTGCTATGAGCTGCTCTCGGGTCTCGGTCATCCGATCGCCAGCAGCTGCGACCCTGGCTTCCGCTGCCTCCAGGCTGAGGCGGGCTTCCGCCAGTTTGCCGGCGGCGGTTTCGGCCCGTTGCTCGGCAGCGGTGGCCTCGACCGTGGCCGCTTCCAAGGCCGCAATTAGTTCAGCGATCCGCCGCTCGGCCTCATTGCGCCCCTGTTCCTGCTCAGTAACCGTTGCCTCCAATGCGGCCGCACGGTCGGTCGCCACCGACGCACGTTCGCGCTCGGCTAGCAATGCCGCCGTCAACTCATCCACCCGCAATTGGTCGGTTGCAGCCTGCTCGCGTAGCATTGCCTCGGTTGCGGCTAGCGTCTCGCGCTCCGCTTCCGCCGTGGCCGTCCGATCGCGCAGCTGAGCGATCAGTGCTGCCCGTTCGTTGCGTTCGGCAAGCGATGCCTGGAGGTCCTGGGAGACTCGATCGAGGTTAGCGGACAACTCGCGGTTAGCCTGGCGCTCCAGGCCCAGCAAGTCGGAAAGCTCATTCACACGGACGCGGAGTGATTCCAAGGCCGCATCCCGGCCCGACAGGGCCTGGCTGAGAAACACTTGTGCCAGAACGAAAATCAACAGAAGGAAGATAATGACCAGTAAGAGGGCGGCCAGCGCATCCACGAATCCGGGCCATGTGTTGACCGTCCGTGGCTCGCGGCGGGACAGGGCTGCCATGGGGGTCAGCGTTCCTCCGGCTCTTCGGCCAGTGCGGCAATGGTGCGGGCCAGAAGCCGGATTTCGGCCCGTACCTGGGAAATGACCTCCTCCCGCCCACGCTGCATGTCTTCGACCGCGCGGGCGGCATGCAGCTCGATGTTGCGCAGATGGGCCCGTGTCGCGTCGTCAAGACCGGGTGTCGCCGGTCGCTGGTCGGCCAGGTTGGCAAGGACCGGCTTCAAGTCGCTTTGCCCTTCGGCCAGCTTCGTCATCAAGGACTGTTCGATCCGCATCTGGTCCGTCAGTGTCGCAATGTTCTCCGCCAGCACGGTCAGAGTATTGGCCATGGATGAGCGGTTATCCTCTCCGCGCGACAGTGCCCGCTGGACACCGTCCAGGCTTTCGGCCGTCTGCTCCAACAGGGCCTGTACATAGGCCGGCACGGACTGCTCGCCGTCGCCGCCAATCCCTCCGGAGCCAAGCCGGGTTACACCGGAAAGCCAGTCTTCCAAGTCATTGAAAAACCGATTCTGAGCCTGACCGGCCTGCAAGTCGAGAAAACCGAGGACGAGGGAGCCGCCAAGTCCGAACAGCGAGGAGGAAAACGCTGTTCCCATCCCCTCCAGCGGTGTACTGAGCCCCTGTTTGAGGCTCGCAAACATGGCCGAAACGTCGCCCGTCCCGATCGACAAGCCGCTGATGACATCGGCGACGGAGCCCACGGTGTTGAGCAGCCCCCAGAATGTGCCGAGCAGGCCCAGAAAAATCAGCAAGCCGATGCTGTAGCGAGAGATGTCGCGCGCCTCCTCCAGCCGGGACGCAATGCCATCCAACAATGATCGCATGCCCATGGCGGACAGGCTTAAGCGACCCGCGCGTTCCCCCAACATGCGCGCCATCGGCGCCAGCAAGGTCGGCTCTCCCACGGAGGGCGTCACCGCCTTGCCTTTGGCGGCTCGGAACTGGTTGATCCACGCCACCTCCGGCTCCAGTCGGATGACTTGGCGAATGTTGTTGAGGATGCCGATCAGCAATGCCGCCAGGATCAATCCATTAAGCGGAGCGTTGGCGAGAAACGCATCCTGTAGCGGCTCAAACAGCAGCCCGCAGGCGGCCGCGACGGCGATCAAAAACACCACCATCCGGACGATGAAGCGACGTGGGCGCGTCATGGCAGGCCCCCTCAATAGGCTCGTCGAACCGTGCCCGCGTACACTCTGGCGTTGGACCCGGCAAAGATATGGCGGAAGCGATTGGACGGCTGTCCCCGACCCTGAACGGACCCGGCAGCCGCGCTCAACGTTCGATCACCAGCACGTCAACCCGGTTCTTTGGGTCATCGGGGACCTTGCTGCCCAAGGCGCGAACGTCGATGCGCGAACTCTCGACCCCCGTTTCGAGGAGGTGGGCGCGCACCGCCAGCGCCCGTGACAACGAAACCCGTCGCGCCTGGCTGGCCGACCGCCCATCGCCGCTGGCAAAGGCCTTGATTTGCAGACGAAGGCTCGGTTCCTCATCCAGCCGCGCCACTAGGCGATCCAGCTGACCACGTCCGGCATCGGTCAGGACCGTGTCGTCCACGGCAAATGTGAGCTGTTCTGTGGCACCAACGAGGGGCCGGGCGACTTCCTCCACGGCACCGGGAGCGGTGGCCGAACCGCCGGGCCCGGCATCGGGATCGGTCATCGCCAACCTATCGGAACCGTCCGTTCCTGGCGGGAAGGTAGCCTTGGGGTCTGTCGGCGGCGGTGCCGGCTCAGGCGATGGTCGCAATGCCGGCGGTGGCGGCACGCCCGCGCCCCCGGGCGGTGTCAGGGTTGTTACGGCCGCCGTGTCTGCCGGCGTATCGCCGGTGCCGGGCCGTGCGCCCGGATCGTCAAGCACCACCACCTCAACCTCCGCCACATCGGCCTTGGTGGGCACAGGCGGTTTTTTGGAGGGCACACGAACAAACGGCGGCCGCGAAACCGCTGTGTCAGTTGAACGTGGCGGGGGCGGCGGTCTCACCGTTGGCGCTTCCGGTTCCCGAATCGGCAGGACCGGGGGCACATGGAGTTGCGAGGGCGGGCCGGCCACGGTCCGCCGGTCGCGGCTTCGCGATGACGGTCGAGTGCTGCCCTGACGTGGCACCGCTTCGATGGCATCCCAGTCCACTTCGACGGACGGCGACTGCGCATGCACGGCGGTTCCCGCCACAACCATTGCGGCCGCCAGGGACAGGATCATCACAACGACCGTCGCCAGCACAACGGCAGAGTAACATGTTCGGCTCGGCATCGATCTCGCCTTAGCGCTCGCGCCGTGTGACTTCAGAATGGCTTACGAGAATAATCAGGGACTTGCCGGGATACAACCCTGGGGCGGCTCGCTGGGCTAACCAAGCTCACCGGGCACGGCGATAGCGGCTTCGCTGGCCTCCGCCTTGGCGGCCGCACCAATTAGCGCGACCAACCGATTGTGCAGTGTCGGATTAGCCGCGACGATGCCGCCGCCGTGGAGCATTCGGCGGCCGTTGGCCAAATCGGACACGAATCCGCCAGCTTCGCGGACGATGACAATGCCGGCGGCCAAGTCCCATGCTTTCAGGCCATTTTCCCAAAAACCGTCAAATCGCCCGGAAGCGACAAAGGCCAAGTCCAAGGCGGCGGAACCGAATCGCCGGATACCCGCGCTTTCCGCCATCACCTGGGCTGCTTGACGTAGGAACAGCCGGTGTTTGCCAAGCCCGCGGAACGGCACTCCCGTGGCAAAGATCGCGTCCTCCATCCGTGTTCGCCCGGACACCCGAATGCGCCTGCCGTTTAGGTAGGCGCCTTGTCCTTTTTCGGCCGCGTACATTTCGTCGGGAACTGGATTGTAGACCACACCCGCGAAAGGATCGCCGTCCCGTTCGAGCGCGATCGAGATGGCCCAGTGCGGAATCCCATGCAGAAAGTTGGTGGTGCCGTCCAATGGGTCGACGAGCCAGCGATTGGAACTGTCGGAGCCCTTGACCTCGCCACCTTCTTCAAGCAGCAGCCCGTAATTGGGTCGCGCTTTCTGCAGTTCGACCCGGAGCACCGCTTCGGCCCGGCGGTCCGCCTTGCTGACGAAGTCGGCGGGACCTTTGCGCGAGACTTGCAGATGCTCGACTTCGCCGAAGTCACGGATCAGGCGCATGGCCGCCTTGCGCGCCGCCGCCGTCATGACGTTGATCAGGGGGGAGCGTAAGTGCATTGGTGTCCTAAAGGCGTGATAGGCGGCGGCGGTCCGAGCAAGCGAAGGCAGTCAGCGCCGACTTGGTGGATTGGGAGTGCTTAGTCCTTAGCCCGCTCTACGTAGGATCCGTCGGCTGTGTTGACGACGATCCGCGTTCCCGTTTCCACATGGGGCGGAACGGACGTGCGCACGCCGTTTTCGAGAATGGCAGGCTTATACGATGATGCCGCCGTTTGACCCTTGACGACTGCTTCCGTCTCGGCGATGGCCAGAACCACCGTGTCCGGCAACTGCACGCCGATTGGGCTTTCCTCATACATTTCGATGGTCACGTCCATGTTTTCCGTGAGAAATGCAACAGCGTCTTGACCGATGAAATCGCCGGGCAGGCTGATCTGATCGAACGTTTCGGAGTTCATGAATGTGTAAGCATCGCCGTCGGCGAACAGGAACTGGAACGGCATTTGTTCCAAACGCACCCGCTCCACGGTCTCCGACGACCGAAACCGCTCATTCAGCTTGGTGCCGTCTCGGATGTCGCGCAACTCCACTTGTAGGTACGCACCACCCTTGCCGGGCTGCGTGTGTTGAATGCGCACGGCGCGCCAAAGCCGACCTTGGTGCTCAACAACCATCCCCGGCCGGATGGCATTTCCGTTGATCTTCATGGTGTGGTTTCCGGCAAAAAAACGTGAGGAGCGCTCATGAGAAGCGAGACTGGATCAGGAAGCTAGCAGGATGCCGCGAAACCCGCAACGCTTGGCCAGATCGCGCCCGAATATCGGGTAAACGAACTCTCGCGGCTGCTTTGCTCGGTGCTCTTTTTCGTTGACGTGGCGTCGTCTTATCGTCAAATAGCGAATACTGGTCATCGGTTTTCTCGCATCAGGCACCGCACGCGAATGTTCAACACTGGCCCCGACAGTGTTATGCCCGACGGCATGATCGACGTCAGAAGTCAGCGTGCGCCTGTGCTTCCGACCCTCTCGCTCGGCCTCCTTCGACTTATCTGCCCCTGAGCGCGGCATGACATCCGCTCGGTCGTGACCGGGTGTCGACCGTTCAGGGGACATGTGAACCGGCAGCTACAGCACCGACACAACGAGTTTCGAAGGACCCAATTTCATGACTGCAACAACCATAAGTCCGACCGCGCCCCATGAGACGGGCGGCGGCGTTCAAACCGAACGCGTGATTGTTTTTGACACAACGCTGCGCGACGGCGAGCAATCGCCCGGAGCGTCAATGACTCAGGAAGAGAAGCTGAAAATCGCTCTTTTGCTGGAGGAAATGGGCGTCGACGTTATCGAGGCTGGCTTCCCCATCGCGTCCAATGGCGATTTTCAGGCTGTTCGCGAGATTGCGGGCGTCGTCCGTAACACTATTGTCTGCGGCTTAAGCCGCGCCACGCGTCGCGACATTGATCGCACGGTGGAGGCGATTGAGCCCGCGCCGCGTGGTCGCGTTCACACGTTCATATCCACCAGTCCGCTCCACATGAAATACAAGCTGCAGATGGAGCCGGAGGCCGTGTTCGACGCTGTGATCGACAGCGTCAGCTACGCCCGGCGTTTCACGGACGATGTGGAGTGGAGTGCCGAGGACGGTTCCCGCACGGAGCACGACTTCCTGTGTCGGTGTGTGGAGGCGGCGATCGCGGCCGGTGCCACCACCATCAACATTCCGGACACGGTTGGGTACACCGTGCCAGAGGAATACGCCAATCTGATCACGATGTTGCGCGACCGCGTCCCCAATATCGACCAGGCGATTCTGTCCGTCCATTGCCATAATGATCTGGGCCTAGCTGTCGCCAACTCACTGGCGGCCGTGGCCGCCGGAGCCCGCCAGATCGAATGCACTGTCAACGGGATCGGTGAGCGGGCCGGCAACGCAGCGATGGAGGAGGTCGTCATGGCACTCCGCACCCGCCGGGACGCCATTCCCTACGCCACCGGCATCAATACCGAGATGATCACCCGTGCCTCGCGTTTGGTCTCGGCGGTTACCGGGTTTACCGTCCAGCCCAACAAAGCCGTTGTCGGCAAAAACGCATTCGCCCATGAATCGGGCATTCATCAAGACGGTATGCTCAAGCACGCCCAGACCTATGAAATCATGACTCCTGAATCCGTGGGGTTAACCAAGTCAAATCTGGTGCTGGGCAAACACTCCGGACGGCACGCCTTTCGTGAAAAAGTACGGGAGCTGGGATTCGACGACGACGATGCCACGGTCGACGTAGCCTTTCACAAATTCAAGAGCTTGGCTGACAAAAAAAAGGCCGATGTGTTCGACGACGACATCATCGCGATCATGCAGGATCAGGAATACGGAGGCGCGGACGGGGTTCAGCTCCAGTCCTTGGTGATCCAATGCGGTACTGTTAAGCCGACGGCGCATTTGGAGCTCGACGTCCGCGGTGAGGTTCGACGCTGTGAGCAATCGGGCGATGGACCAGTGGACGCAGCCTTCCGATGCGTCAAGGAGTTGTACCCCACAACGGCCCGCCTGAATGACTATCAGGTGCACAGCGTCACTGCCGGGACGGACGCCCAAGCGGAGGTGACGGTGCGACTCACCGAGCAGGGACGCACCGTAACAGGTAAGGCCGTGGATCCCGACACCGTGGTCGCATCCGTCAAGGCTTATCTGCATGCTCTCAACAAGTTGTTGAGCGGACAGCAAAAAGCCGCTTCAACCGCCGCCATCGCGTAAAACGACAGAGTGGCCCTTGCCAAAGGGCCCAAGTGGTGTATAGACCGACGTGCCGGGTTAACGACCCGGCACGTTTTGGTTGTCATCTCCTCTTCCGCCGCCCAACCCAGCGAGGCTTGATGCTGTCCGGTCTGCTCGGCTTCCTCTCCGCCGATATGGCAATTGACCTTGGGACGGCCAACACACTTGTTTACGTCCGCGGCAAAGGGATTGTCCTGAACGAGCCCTCGGTCGTTGCGATTGCGGACTATAAGGGCCGCAAGCAAGTTCTGGCCGTCGGTGAGGAAGCAAAATTGATGCTCGGCCGTACGCCGGGCAATATCCAAGCAATCCGGCCACTGCGCGATGGTGTCATTGCCGACTTCGAAGTGGCCGAAGAGATGATTAAGTACTTCATCCGAAAGGTGCACAACCGCCGGATTTTTCTGAATCCGCAAATCGTAGTCTGTGTGCCCTCCGGATCTACGGCTGTTGAGCGCCGCGCCATTCAGGAATCGGCGGAGAGTGCCGGCGGTCGCCGCGTTTTTCTGATCGAGGAGCCCATGGCGGCTGCCATTGGTGCGGGATTGCCGGTTACGGAACCAACGGGCTCCATGGTCGTCGATATTGGCGGTGGAACCACCGAGGTTGCGGTACTGTCACTGGGTGGTATCGTCTACTCGCGCAGCGTGCGCGTCGGAGGCGACAAGATGGATGAGGCGGTGATTGCGTACATCCGTCGCAATCACAACCTGTTGATTGGCGAGGGCAGCGCCGAGCGGATCAAGGAAGAAATCGGCTCAGCTTGTCCGCCGGAGGACGGCGACGGTCGGACCCTCGAGATCAAGGGTCGCGACATGATGAATGGCGTGCCCAAAGAGCTCGTGATTAGTGAGCGCCAGATCTCGGAGAGCCTGGCCGAGCCGGTGGGCGCCATTATCGACGCGGTCAAGGTTGCCCTTGAGCACACTGCTCCCGAACTGGCGGCCGACATCGTTGACAAGGGCATCGTGCTCACCGGGGGCGGTGCCCTCCTCAATAACATCGATTTCGTGCTTCGCCACGCTACGGGTTTGGCCGTGTCCATCGCTGACGATCCCCTCTCCTGTGTGGCATTGGGCACAGGTCGGGCGTTGGAAGAGATGAAGCGCATGAAGAACGTGTTAATCACCATGTATTAGCGTTAAAGATAATCGTGAGATCGCAGCGAAGGACCAGCACGACAGCGACGCGTTGCCGCGGTCGTGGGGATCCACGGGCAGATCCCAAACGACCGATATAGTGGGCCAAAATAAGAACCCATGATCTCGGGGCTGGTGCCGAAGCTGGGGAGCTGAATGATGAGGTTTGCTCATCCACCGGGGATGAGATGCATGTGCCGGGCGGCCGCAGCGTTGCACGCATGCGGAGGGTGGTTATGAGCGAGCGGCCGCGCGGCGATCATCGCACCTCCTTGTCCGTTGCCACGGTGCTCCAGCGTTCAGCAGCGCTTGGGCTCGCGCTCTGTGCCGTGGCTTTGCTGGTTTTCGGCAAGGCCGACCCCGGCACCATGGAGCGATTTCGTTCCTCCGTGACGGATTCCGTAGCGCCTATCCTGGATGGCTTGTCCGCGCCAACGGACATCTTGGCCAACACCGTGGCCGAGGCGCGGGGGTTGTTGTACCTTCATGAGGAGAATGCCCGGCTCAAATCCGAACGCCGCCACCTGCTCCATTGGCAAGCAGTTGCACTTCGCCTTGAGGCCGAAAACGCCGCGCTGCGGCGGTTGTTGTCCCTGGTTCCGGAGCCGGGGACCCGAACCGTTTCGGCCCGGGTTATTGCCGACCAGGGCGGCTCATTCGCCCACAGCATTTTGCTTAACGGCGGCCGCGATTCCGGAATCGGCGTCGGCAACGTAGTTGTCACCGGCGAAGGCGTCGCCGGACGCATCGTTGGTGTGGCCGACCGGTCCTCACGCGTTTTGCTGGTTACAGATTTAAACTCTCGCATTCCGGTCGTAGTGTCGCCTGGCCAGGTGCGCGGCGTGCTCGCCGGAAACAACGCCGATCACATCCGCCTCATCCATGTGGGACCAGAGGCCGCCGTGGCCGTCGGGGACGCCGTTCTCACCAGCGGTGACGCGGGCGCCTTTCCCCCCGGCTTGCCCATTGGCGTCGTGGTCGAGGCCCATGACGGCCTAATTACGGTGGAGCCGTTCGTCAATCGCAGCCGATTGGAGTTCGTTCGTGTCGTCGATTATGGACTGTCCGGCATCCTTGACAGCGATGCGGACAGCCCGGCCCAAGTCACCTCTGCGGCGTTGCGCCAATTGCCGGCGGATTGGGGGCGGAACAACGGATGGGAAGGCGCGGCGCCCGGTCCGCGCAAGCCCGTCGCTGATGGACCGAACGAGGCGTCGAGCGGTCCCGATGGCAAACTCTCGTCGGCCCCGTTGGCCCGAGAATCGCAGGATCATCAGCGCGCGGGCATCGAGCCGGCCCCGAAGGCGATCGAGGCGATGCCCGCGCAGCCTTTGCCCGCAGGTCCTTCTGGTCTTTCGCCCGCGCAGGGACGGATTGCGCCATGAAGCCGACCGTTTGGGGTCAGCTCGATACCGTTTCCCGCCAGTGGACGCCCTTTGCGTTGTCGGTTTTCGCGGCTCTTCTCGCCGCCGTTCCGATGCATCTGCCCGGCTTCTATCCGCTTAACCCGATCTGGCCGTTGATGGCGATCTACTTCTGGTCGGTGCGTCGGCCAGATCTGATGCCGCCGGTCGCAGTCTTCATCGTTGGTCTTCTGCATGATTCCCTCGGCGGCGGCCCCATCGGCGTCTCCGCCATTGTGTTTGTCGGTGTTCACACGCTGGTCGCCGCAGAACGCCGTCTGTTCTCGGGACAGGCGTTTGCCATGATGTGGCTCGGCTTCGCGGTGGTGGCGGCGGTGGCCTTGATGCTGTCATGGGTCTTGGCAAGCGCCTGGTATGGTGCTGCCCTACCGGCAGACGCACTCTTTTTTCAGTATGTTCTGACCGTGGGTTGCTTTCCGTTGCTGGCCTCAGTGCTCCATGGCTGGCATCGTTTGCTGCTTCAAGATATTTGACTGACCGATCGGTGTTTGACGTTGTGCCGGCGATCAGGACGGGGTGACGCGGAGAATCGCAAAACCACCGCTCAGGGCCCGACTCCATGTACCGTGACAGTGACAGGCAGAAGGTTTTTGCCCGCCGCGCCGTGATCCTGGGTGCCGGCCAGTTGGGGCTGCTTGCCCTGCTGACGGGCCGGATGTACTACTTGCAAGTCGTCCAGTCGTCGCGCTACACCACACTCGCCGAGGAAAACCGTATTAACCTCCGGCTGCTGGCGCCGGTCCGGGGCCGGATTCTCGACAGACGCGGACGGCCGCTCGCCGATAATCGACGGACTTTTCAGGTTGTGTTCGTCGCCGAAGAGGCGAGCAATGTGGAGGCGACCCTGGATGCGCTGTCCAATCTACTCGATCTAAATCCGGTTGAGCGGCAGCGGATTCTCCGTGATGTTCGCCGCCGGCGCACCTTCGTGCCGGTCACGATTGCCGACAGCCTGACATGGGACCAAGTCGCGAAGGTGGAGGTCAACACCCCGGCGTTACCGGGGATCTCCATCGAGGATAGCCAGAGCAGGCAATATCCCTTCCGTGGGGAGATGGCCCACATTCTGGGCTACGTTGCTGCGGTCAATGAGTCCGAGATTGGCGAGGACCCGCTCTTGTCCCTGCCTGGGTTTCGCATCGGCAAGGCCGGTATCGAAAAGACCTATGAGGCGACCCTACGCGGGTCCGGCGGCCGTTCCGAAGTGGAGGTCAACGCTGCCGGTCGCGTCATTCGTGAGCTGTCGCGGCGCGAGGGCCAGCCGGGACAGGATCTAGCGCTCACGGTCGATCTGGACTTACAGCGTTTGGCCACGCAGCGCATGGGTTGGGAAAGCGGCGCGGTGGTTGTTATGGATGTGCGATCGGGGGCCGTGCGCGCTCTCGCGTCCACGCCGACCTTTGATCCCAACGCGTTCAGTCGTGGCCTGACCCGTGCCGAGTGGCGAGCGCTGATCGAGAACGCGCGTGCCCCTCTGACCAACAAGGCCATTGCCGGCCAGTATGCCCCCGGCTCCACCTACAAGGTCGCGGTGGCGCTGGCCGCTCTGGAGCATGGCGTCGCGACGACCCGAACAGTCGTGCATTGTCCCGGTCATACCACGCTTGGCGGTCATCGCTTTCACTGCTGGAAGCGGGGCGGGCACGGGAGCGTCAACCTGCATCGTGCGATCGTCCAGTCCTGCGACGTGTATTTCTACGAAATGGCACGCCGGCTCGGCGTCAATCGGCTTGCCGAGGCATCCAGTCATTTGGGGCTTGGGCATACTCTAGATATCGACTTGCCCGGCGAGAAGCGCGGCCTGATGCCGACCACGGACTGGAAAGAGGCGACGCTCGGCCGGCCCTGGCAGACGGGTGAGACGCTGATTGCTGGCATCGGTCAGGGCTACGTCCTGGCAACCCCACTGCAATTGGCCGTGATGACCGCGCGGATCGCCAATGGCGGGTTTGTTGTCAGCCCGCGTCTGGTCATGCCAGACCCGGGGACCGAAACCGGTCCGCCGGAACGCCTCCCATTTTCCGAGGAAAACATCAAAATTGTGCAGGCCTCCATGGCCGACGTGGTCAACGGCGCCGGTGGCACGGCACGCCGATCCCGGATTAAGGAAAAGGGTATGGAAATGGCCGGCAAGACCGGCACATCGCAGGTTCGTCGGATTACCAAAGCCGAGCGGGCACGTGGTGTTTGGCGCAATGAGGATTTGCCCTGGGAGCGCCGGGACCACGCGTTATTCATCGCCTACGCCCCCCTGCAAGAACCAACCCTGGCCATCGCTGTGATCGTGGAGCACGGCGGCGGCGGCTCGAAGGCTGCCGCACCGGTCGCCCACGACGTGCTGTTGGAGGCTCAAAGGCTGGAAGCCCGCTGGCTCGCGGATAGGAAGGCTGAGCAACAACCGAGCGTGGATGCGCCGGCCTGATCACTATGGCGCTTGATCGACACACAACTGACGACATTACGCTTGGCGAAAAGCTGGTGCAGATTCAATGGCCGCTGGTCATGCTGATCTGCATGATCGCCGGTGTCGGTGTTGCCATGCAATATTCGGCTGCCAACGGCAGTCTTGAGCCTTGGGCGATCCGCCACATCCTTCGCTTTTCCACGAGCCTGGCGTTGATGCTCGTGATCGCGCTCGTTGATATCCGGTTCTGGTTTCGCACCGCCTATGCCATCTACGGCGTAGCGCTGCTCTTGCTCGTAGGCGTCGAGGCCATGGGCGTGGTCGGAATGGGCGCACAACGTTGGATCAACCTGGGCTTTATTAACCTGCAACCTTCGGAAATCATGAAGGTGGCCCTCGTTCTCGCCCTCGCCCGCTACTTTCACGGCATCGGCTCTGAGGATATTGGCCGGCCCTGGTTGCTTGTTCCCCCCCTGCTAATGGTCCTGCTCCCGGCGGCTCTCGTGCTGAAACAACCCGATCTGGGCACCGCGCTGATGTTGATCATCGCTAGTGGCGCGGTGATGTTCGTTGCCGGGGTTCGCTTATGGAAGTTCGCGGTCGTTGGTGTCGTGGCGCTGGCCGCGTTGCCGGTAGCCTGGAGCATGCTCCATGACTATCAGCAGCAGCGGGTCCTTACCTTCCTAAATCCGGAGGAGGACCCACTTGGCGCTGGCTACCACATCATCCAGTCCAAGATCGCACTCGGGTCCGGTGGCCTGTTCGGCAAGGGGTTTCTGGCTGGAACGCAGAGCCACCTCAACTTCCTCCCTGAAAAGCAGACGGACTTCATCTTCACCATGCTGGCGGAGGAATTCGGATTGTTGGGCGGCATCGCCGTTCTCGCGCTATACACCCTGGTTCTGATTTACGGCTTTGCCATCGCGTTTGCCTGCCGAAACCAGTTCGGCCGCTTACTCGCCATTGGCGTGTCGACCACGCTGTTTCTTTATGTCTTCATCAACGTGGCCATGGTGATGGGCGTGATCCCCGTGGTGGGCGTGCCCTTGCCGCTGATTTCCTACGGCGGCACAGCGCTTCTAACGCTAATGGTTGGTTTTGGGCTGCTGTTAAGCGCTTACATCCATCGTGATTTGCCTGTGGGGCGGCGCGGCACAAATTAGTATCGAATATTATGCTGCCCAATCCGCAGCCTAAGCCTTCAAAAAATCAAGGAAAGTCAGAGCAATGACGACGAACAACACGGGCGCGACAGAGGTTCACGGTGCGGGTCTCGCACGACGCGAGGTTTTGGAGCTTACCTTGGCCGGCGTTAGTGCCGCCGCACTTTGGAACGCCACAGGGCGATCCGCGTTGGCTGCCACTTTCGCCGATGACGAACTCATTTATATGTCGGCCGCGGAGCTTCTGCCGTTGTTTCGGGCGCGCAAGCTGTCGCCGGTCGAGGTTCTCGAGGCCCAGATCGCTCGTTACGAGGCCGTCAACGACAAGGTCAACTGCGTCACTTACACCCACTTCGATACCGCCATGGCAGCTGCGAGAGACTCCGAGCAGCGTTGGATTAACGGTACCGCCCGCCCGCTGGAGGGCATCACCTGCGGCGTGAAGGACGAGCACCATGACGCCGGGTGGATCGTGACCATGGGCTCGGTCGTGCACAAGGACGACAAGGCCGAACACGCCGATCCAATCGTCACCAAGCTTAAGGCGGCCGGTGCCGTTCTGCCGATCCAAACAACGGTTCCGGAGCTTTACGTGCACGGCCTGACCTTCACCAAGCTGTGGGGGGTCACACGCAATCCCTGGAACCTGAAGTATGGCGTTGGGGGTTCGTCCGGTGGGTCCGGCGCGGCGCTGGCGGCCGGGATGTGCACAATCGCGACCGGCTCGGACATGGGTGGCTCCGTCCGCCTTCCGTCAGCATTTAATGGTGGCTACGGTTTCAAGCCGCCCTTCGGTCGCGTCACGACCGACTTGCCCCTTGCGCCGTTCTCGGGCACAGGCTCCATGGCGCGCTATTTCGCCGACATGGTCATGATGCAGAATGTGATCTCGGGCCCGACCCCGCATGCGCCGGCAACCTTGCCCAAGATCGAGATGCCGCTAACCTACCCGGATGTTCTGGGCCGGCGGATCGCCTACGCCCCTGATTTTGGCTATACGCGGATCGATCAGGAAACCCGGGCACGGCTCGACGAAGCGGCGGAACGCCTTCGCGGCCTCGGTGCCGAGGTCGTGGCAATCGACTTGGACCCCGGCACGACCGTGGACGAGATCTCGGCCATGTTCGCGAAGATGCTGCTATCCGGTTCCATGGGCGGTTGGATGGAGACGGGCTACCTGGATCGGTTGGACGAGATGACACCCTACGCCGCCTGGTTCGTCGGCAAGCTCAACAAAGGCGATTTCGGAGGGCCGCAGGCCTTCGAGTTCGAAAACTACATGAAGGCGTTGTACGCGCGGCTCGCGGATCAGCTTTGGAACAACGGCTTCGATGCGTTGATCACCGCAACGCTCAACACCAGCCACGTGCCGGCGGATCATGACCATTCCGTCGCAGAGTTCGTGATGGCGGGAGAAACCCTACCGCAGCTTTTCATTTCCTCGCTAACGATCCCGTGGAACGTGCTCAATTGGCATCCCGTGGTGGCTGTGCCCGTTGGCCTTACGTCGCAAAACATGCCTGTCGGGATGCAGATCATCACGCGGCCCTATGACGACCACATGGCCTTGCGGATCGCGTCCGCTTACGAAGGAGCCTCGCCCAGGCTGTTCACCGGGAAACTGATGCCCGACTTCCGCAACGGCTGACCTGGCGCCAGGCAAGCGGAGCGAGAGCGGCGGTCGTGCCGACTCCCTCGGTCCGAGGTTAGGTTTTGCAAGATTCGCCTGATATGTCCGTGCTTTGCACGGCACGTTTGCGTCCCAAAGCTGCCGGTGATCCCTTGCCGCGACATTGACAGCGCCCCGCTTGCCCACCTATCGTGATCGCTTTCTTAAGACCGCGACGCGGGTTCAACAAACGCTCGGCGGTGGTGTGTTGCAGGGAGGGCTGCTGGCGTGTCGTCTGCGCTTATGGCCAACTATCGTCGGTCCGATATCGCTGTTTCCCATGGGGAGGGGGCGATCCTGTACGCGACCGATGGCCGGCGGTTCCTGGATTTTGGGGCTGGCATAGCCGTCTCCGCCCTTGGCCATTCCCATCCCCACCTGGTTGCGGCCCTGAAGGCGCAGGCCGAGCGGGTGTGGCACTGTTCAAATCTCTACCAGATCCCCGAGCAGGAACGCCTGGCTGAGCGGCTGGTCGCGGCGACTTTTGCTGATGCCGCATTCTTTTGTAACTCTGGCGCCGAGGCGGTGGAGGCCGCACTCAAGCTCGCCCGCAAGTACCACGACATATACGGTGCGCCGCAACGCTACCGCGTCGTCACGTTCGAGGGCGCTTTTCATGGCCGTACCCTGGCCGCCATCGCCGCTGGCGGCTCCGAAAAACTCCTCGCCGGGTTCGAGCCCACCGTGGATGGGTTCGACCAAGTGCCGTTCGGCGACTTGGCGGCGGCGCGGGCCGCCATCGGTCCCGACACGGCCGCCGTCCTGATCGAGCCGATCCAGGGCGAGGGCGGCATCCGTGTCGCGGAACCATGGTTTTTACGTGGCCTGCGCGAGTTGGCCGATGAGACCGGCGTGCTGTTGATGCTGGATGAGGTTCAAACGGGCGTCGGGCGGACTGGCCACCTGTTCGCCCATGAGGCAGCTGGCGTGGTACCGGACGTCATGGCCATCGCCAAGGGGCTCGGCGGTGGTTTCCCCATTGGGGCATGCTTGGCGCGGGGCAACGCCGCTCGCACCTTCCAGCCCGGCAATCATGGCACTACCTTCGGTGGTAATCCGCTGGCCTCCGCTGTTGCCAACGCCGTCCTTGACGTAGTTTTGGTGGACGGATTTTTGGACCGGGTTCAAGGCCTTGGAGATCGCTTGCACGCTGGCCTCATCGCTATTGCCGGTCGCCGCCCTGGCGTTATCGCCGCGGTGCGGGGCCAAGGGCTGATGATTGGCATCAAGTGCGCGGACGATGCTGGCGTTGTGCTTGCCGAGTTTGTCAAGTGCGGGCTTCTCGCCGTACCTGCCGCGGAAAACGTGATCCGGCTCCTGCCGCCGCTTACTGTCCTTGAAGACCAGGTGGACGAAGCGCTTGAGATCATCGACCAGGCTTGCACTGCGTTGACTGATCGGGCCGCATGACATGACTGACGGCATGGGTCACGAGGTCGTCGTGAGTTCGAATGGCCAGAAACCGGGCAGCGGTCGTCGTCGCACGCCGCCCAAAACCGGAGTGATCGCCATGGGTCTGCACAGCCCCCGGCATTTTCTCGATCTCGACGCCTTCGATGCCATGACCTTGCGGCGCATTCTGGAACGCGGCAAAGCATTCAAGGCCGCCTCGGAACGGCGGCGGCGCGACCACGGTCTGCTCCGCGGCCGCACGCTCGCTATGATCTTCGAGAAACCGTCGACCCGGACTCGTGTGTCGTTCGAAGTGGCTATGCGCCAACTGGGCGGCCACGTCATCGTGCTGTCCGATGCCGAAACGCAGATCAAGCGCGGTGAGACCATGGCGGACACCGCCCGCGTGCTGTCGCGCTACGTTGACGCGATCATGATCCGCACCAGTGCCGCCAGCACCTTGCAGGAATTGGCAGAGCACGCCACTGTACCCGTGATCAACGGCCTGACGGACGACTCCCATCCTTGCCAGCTCATGGCCGATGTCATGACCTTCGAACAGCACCGCGGCGCAATCACTGGGCGCACTGTGGCCTGGAGTGGGGATGCAAACAATGTGGCCCGGACCTGGGTACATGCGGCCGTCCGCTTCGGATTTCGACTGCGCATGGCCTGTCCCAAGCCGCTCCGCCCGCGCCACCGGCTGTTGGACTGGGCCCGGCACGAGGGCGGCGATGTGTCCGTCATGGACAACCCCGAGGAGGCCGTTGCCGGCGCCGATCTGGTCGTGACGGACACCTGGGTGTCCATGGGATGCCGGGAGACGGAGACTCGCCACAACCTGCTCGCGCCTTATCGTGTCGATGCCAAGCTCATGCGTCTCGCCAAGCCCGAGGCCCTATTCATGCATTGCCTGCCCGCTCATCGCGGCCAGGAGGTAACCGATGAGGTCATCGACGGTCCGCAATCCGTGGTGTGGGATGAGGCGGAGAACCGCCTACACGCCCAGAAGGGCATTCTCGCTTGGTGTCTGAGCTGATCGGAGCCGCACTCCTGCTCCGCCTTTCGGTTGAAGCGCTGTTGAAGCTCGGTTGAAACTTGGCCCTATCGCTTGACGGGACATGGCCTTGGCCACACGTCTGCAAAATGAGTGAACCTTCCTCCGGTTCCGCCATCGAAATCCGCACGCCCGGGCCGTCATCCGGCGTCTTTGGTGATTTCGTCCAGCCCTTTCAGATCGAAGCGCCGGGCTTACGGGGCCGACTGGTTCGTCTCGATGCCACGCTCGACCGCGCCCTTGGCCGTCATGACTATCCGGAGCCCGTAGCCCGCCTCCTGGCAGAGGCTATGGCCATGGCCGCCGTGCTTGCCAGCGGCTTGAAGTACGATGGGATCTTCACGCTGCAATTGAACGGGGACGGGCCCGTCGGCATGGTCATGTCGGACGTGACGAGCACGGGCTCGATCCGGGCCTACGCCCGGGTCGATGCGGACCGCCTGGCGGCGATTGTGCCGGACGTCGCGGGCACGGCCAAGGCGAATGGCAACGGCGGTCGTGCGCCAAGGCCACGGAACGGCCACAGCGTCGATCGCACGATCGGCACCCCGGTGCCGCGTTTGATCGGGGCTGGTCATCTCGCCTTCACCGTGGACCAGGGCCCCAACACGGACCGATATCAGGGGATCACGGAGATCGAGGGGGCAACGCTTGCCGAGTGCGCCCACGCCTATTTCCGTCGCTCCGAACAAGTGGACACGGCCATCACAATCTGTGCCTCGGGCCCCAAACCTGGCGAGGGCGGGCGCCGTGCCGCGGCTCTGGTGTTGCAGCGGCTACCACCTGGCGGCAGTGACGACGAAAAGGCGGAAGCCGACGATGCCTGGCGCCGGGCCGTGGTGTTGATGTCCAGCGTCCAGTCGACGGAGCTGCTGACGGACGAGCTTTCCGCGTTCGACATTCTCTACCGGCTGTTCCATGAGGACGGGGTTCGTGTTTATCCGCAGCGCCCGCTCCGCTACCAGTGCCGCTGCTCGCGTGAGCGGGTTGAGCGCACGCTCCGGTCCTTCGAGCGGGACAAGATCCAAAGCCTCGCCGACGACGACGGTTACGTCCGCGTTACTTGCGAGTTTTGTAAGGCTGAGTACGCCTTCGACCAGGCGGCCCTCGACGCGGTCTACACCGAGGACGGGGCACAGGACGATGGTGACGGCCCATCCGGCGGAACACCGGGGGGTTGACATCATGGCCGTTGAGGTGGGCCGACGGGCGATCTTGGCCGCAAGTGCGGGCTTCGTGCTTGGCGCTTGTACGCGTTCGATTGCTCCGCCGGCGCAGTTTCCCGAGATCACGTTCACGCACAAGCCGCCGCTAACGCTTCTCGTTCAGCGCATCGAGGTTGTGGAGACCTATCGTTCGCCGAAAACGCCACCGCACGTGGAGCATCGCTTTCCGACGACGCCGGCCCAGGGCTTACGGCGCTGGGTCCAGGATCGGCTGCGTGCCGAGGGCAGCGGTGTTGCGGTCGCCCGGTTCGAGATTCTGGACGCCGGCGTGACGGAGACCAAGCTGGCGAGGGCGGGCGGCATCCCTGGCGTGTTCAAGGACGAGCAGTCGGAGCGCTATGACGCCGCCGCCGAGGCGGTCTTGCGCATTAACGAGAGCGATCGCGGCGGCGGTGGTGAGGTTAAAGTCCGAGTGTCGCGGGCTCGTTCCATCGCCGAGAGTGCCACCGCCAATGAGCGCGACAAGTTTTGGTTCCAGCTCACGGAGCAGCTCTTGGCTCAGTTCGATCAGGACATGGAGGCGGTGATCCGGGCGGAGCTGGCGCCCTTTGTGGTTTGAGCGTCGGGGCCGAGCGACAAGACGGATAAGGGCACTCCGAAATGCGTCAAGCGCGCGTTACGTTGCCTCCGCGCCCGGGGCGGCGGCCCTCTCGCAGGCTTGGGCAAAGGCCGCACAGCGGATTGCACGGTCGAGAGCCAGGCTCGCTTCGTCCAAGGCTACACGGCACCGCCGTGCCTGCCCGGCGACGCGGGCCGAACGCGCTGTCGCCAACCGCTCCCGCGCGACCCCCTTGTGCTCCGACGCAAACATCCGGGCTTGAGCCGCTCCGCGGATCAGGGCTGGCACACCGCCGGGCACGGTGTGATCCACCTCCAGGCGCGCCAGTGCCGCACGGTCAAGCGGGCTGACAGTATCAGGGGCGAAGACGGGATCGGTGAGCATCATGGCCAACAACCCTTGCAAGAACATCTTGGCCAAACTATTCGATTTGACGAAAAAATACAACCTATAAAGAAAAATCGAGATTAATTGCAACTTATAGGGGATTTTTGAGCTGTCCGCATCCGCGACGGCCCGGCGCCTCTACACCGCTCGCAAGCTTCACACAAATGTCACATGGCTGTCGTGTCCTTGTGCGATCGCGGCAATGGGGTTGCTAGTGACAAATATGCAATCTAGAAACCCACGATGGTCCGGGCGTTAGAGAACATTCCATGGACACCAAGAAGGGTACGACTAGGCAGACAGCGCTGTCTCCGGGGAACCGGCGATGATCGCCGGTTTACCACATAACCCGCATGTGAAGTTTATCCGGGGTGATGATCTGCTAGACGGCATCGATGTGCATGGCTAGGTGACCTGCGATGTCACTCGCAGCGAGTGGCACAGCAGTTTTCGCGTTGTCGATACGGTCAAAGTGCATGACCAGCCGATCTCGACAATGGCGTCATTCGTCGTGGAGGATGGGCTGCCAGGCGCAATCCAGCTTTGAGATCGGAGATTCGGAACCAACGGCTGAATCATTGCGGCTCTAGCGCCGAGGCGCGGGTTCGAATAGCGTTAACCCAAGTATCGGGGTTACAAATCACCTTATGAGTCGGGTCTGGAGTACCCGGATCCACAGTGGAGACTGACATGACAACACGGCATCGGGTGTCTTGGCGCTTTCGATGGCTGAGCCTGACAGTGGGCGCAGTGGTGTTGGTGACCGCAGTGCAGACGATCACGCCGGTGGCGTCTGCCCCGGATGTTCAGGACATCCAGTGGGAAACGCTCCTTCCCGCTAAGGCGACGGAACTGCGCCAGCAAATGCAGGCCCTCCAGATCGAGCTACGCAAGCTGCCGCGCGAACAGCAGCGGGCCCTGCCGAAGATCGTGTTGGAGCTTTCGGTAAAGGATCGCCTGGCAGCGGTTGGCGGTGACATCGAGCAGATCTCCCCGATCCAACGCCGCATGTTGGAAGAAAACCTGAGCGACCGCTATCCCGACGTGGTGCGGTTGTGGCGGGAGATGTCGGCGCTTCGCGTCCAGCTGGATGAGCTGGGCACGACCACGAACGCGCCGCTCAACGGCAGCCGGGTGCGCCTATCAGGCTATCTCCTACCGCTGGATTTGAGCGATGGCGAGATCACGGAGTTCCTGCTTGTTCCGTTTGTCGGTGCCTGCATCCACGTGCCGCCGCCGCCGCCCAATCAGATTGTTCATGTGTCCGTTGAAGATGCGTTCACCAGTGACAGTTTGTACGCGCCCGTAACCGTTACGGGGCTGTTGGCCTCTGGGGCCGGGCAGGTGGACTTGTTTTTGGTGGACGGCACCGCGTCTGTAGACCTGGGTTATAGCATGGCCGCCGAGGCCGTCGTGCCGGTGGAAGTGGAGTGATTTGAGGGGGTATCCGACCGGTCCATTCGTGTCCGGCTTAAGCTAACAAACAACATATCTCGAGAGGGTAACAATGGAACGTTTTGTCTACGTTCTGGCGGGTGCCGTCGCGCTCGCCGGCTTCACGTCATCGCAGGCGGAAACCAAGCGTGAGCTTGGCGCCCATTTCCACGGCACCGCGGCGCTGAACGTGGTGTTGGACGGCGATCAGGTTCGCGCTGAATTGGTGATGCCGGCCATGGATATGGTCGGCTTCGAGTATGCGCCGCGGACCGATGACGAAAAGGCAGCGGCCAAGGCCGCTCTTGCCAAACTGTCGAGGGACGCACTCGCCATTCTAGGCCTGCCAAAAGCCGCCAACTGCACCGTTGATGACACCGATGTGGAGACCGTCATGCTGTCCGGAGAGGAGGAGCATGATGAGCATGGGCACCATGATGAGCACGACGAAAAACATGGGGAGGCCAAGCACGCCGAAGCCGAGCATGGCCATGACGAACATGGGCACCATGATGAGCACGGGGACGAGGAAACCCACTCGGAGGTCCGGGCCAGCTATCGCCTGACCTGTGCGGCACCCGGCGCCATCGATCACTTGGATGTGGACTATTTCGCCATCTTCGAGCGGGCGGAGAAGCTCAATGTTCAGGCGGTCGGACCCTGGGGGCAGACGTCCGGCACGCTGACCGCTGACGCGTCGCGCCTGTCGTTCTAATCCTCAACCGCCGGAGTTGTCGGTAAAAGAGGTGCGGTCTCTTGGCGATCATGCCTTCCCGAACACGCCCGCCATTGACATCCGGGACTTGACTTTTCGCTGGCGCGCGCAGGACCCGGTCATTTTGCAGATCGATCGGTTCACCCTCGCATCGGGTGAGCGGGTGTTTCTCGCGGGTCCCAGTGGTAGCGGAAAAACCAGTCTGCTCAATTTGATCGCCGGGGTGGTGGTGGCAACGGCGGGATCGGTCAGCGTGCTGGGCACGGACTTGAGCGACGTGCCCGGCTCGCGGCGAGACCGGTTCCGCACCGACCACCTCGGCATCGTCTTTCAGATGTTCAATCTGGTTCCGTACCTCTCGCTGATTGAGAACGTTCTGCTGCCGTGCTGGTTTTCTCGGGCACGACGTGCGCGGGCTGGCGGCGACGATGGTGCCTTGGCAGCGGAAGCAGCGCGCCTTCTACAGGCTTTGCACCTGGATGTGGCCACACTCCGCCACCGCCCCGTGGTTCGCCTCAGCACTGGCCAGCAGCAGCGGGTCGCAGTCGCCCGAGCGCTCATCGGCGGGCCCGATATCATCATCTGCGATGAGCCCACCTCCGCGCTGGATGCGGACGCGCGTCGCTCCTTCCTCGACCTGTTGTTTGGCGAAATCGAGGGAACGGGCACGGCCTTGATCTTTGCCTCCCATGATCGCTCGCTGGAATCCAGGTTCAAGCGCACCATCGTCCTGCCGGAGATCAATGCCGCTTGGTCGGGGCCAGCGACGGCGTGATGACCGGGCGCTTTCTCCGGCTGGCTTGGAAGAGCCTCGCCAACCGGCGCGGCACGACGTTTCTAACCGTGCTGACCATTGCGCTCAGCGTCACCGTACTGCTTGGGGTCGAAAAGATTCGGGCGGGGGCCCGGCTCAGTTTCGCCAACACGGTAACCGGTACGGACCTTATCGTCGGCGCACGCGGTGGGCAGACGCAGCTGCTCCTCTACGCGGTTTTTCGCATTGGCGATGCCACCAACAACCTGACCTGGGAGAGCTATGAGGACATCGCATCCCGGCCGGAGGTCGCTTGGACTATCCCATTGTCCCTAGGGGACAGCCATCGTGGCTTTCGTGTTGTTGGCACCAATGAAGACTACTTCCGCTACTACCGTTATGGCCGCGATCGCCCCTTGGCATTTACGGAAGGAGAGCCATTCGAGGACTTGTTTGACGCCGTGCTGGGCGCAGACGTGGCCAAGTCACTCGGCTATCGTATCGGCGACAGCATCGTGCTGGCCCATGGCGTCGGCGACGTGGCCCTCACCAAGCACGCCGATAAGCCATTTCGCGTCGCCGGAATCCTGGAGGCCACCGGCACGCCCGTCGACCGCTCGGTGCATGTCAGTTTGGAGGCCATCGAGGCAATCCACATCGATTGGGTGGGCGGCATGGCGCCGTTGCCCGGAACCGCGATCAGCGCCGACGAAGTGCGCGCCCTAAACTTGACCCCCACAGCACTCACCGCGTTCCTGGTCGGCCTGCACTCCCGCCTGACGGTGTTTGAGATGCAGCGGGCCGTTAACACCTATCCCGAGGAGCCGCTGCTCGCCATCCTGCCGGGCGCCACCCTGCAGTCGTTCTGGGACGGCCTCGGCACCATGGAGGCCGCGCTCGTCGTCGTATCTGCGTTGGTTGTGGCCAGCGGCGTTCTCGGCATGATCACGGTGAGCCTAGCCGGCCTCAACGAACGGCGGCGGGAGATCGCCGTGCTACGCTCCGTCGGCGCCCGGCCGCTCCACATCTTCCTGTTATTGGAGTTGGAAGCGGTGACGCTGGCCGCCATCGGTGCCGCCGTCGGTCTGGCGCTCGTCTACGGGTTGATGGCGATCGTTCAGCCGATCATCGAGGCGGAGTTGGGCCTGTTCGTGCCGATCCTGGCACCTTCTGCCCGCGAGCTTGCAATGCTGGGTCTCGTTCTAGTGGCGGGGCTGATCGCTGGTATGATCCCCGCCTATCGAGCCTATCGCATGACCGTCGCCGACGGCCTGATGGTGGCGACGTAGGCGGTGCCGCCTCTATGCCGCCCTTCAGGAAAACTGGATGCGGTAGCCGTGGCTGTCCAACCGCTCGGGAATGGCGTTGAAGGCAATGGAGATGCGCTGCTCGCCCTGATTGGGTGGGACCGCGTGGAGGATATAGCTGGGGAACAGGATCAAGTCACCGGCGTTGGCGTCGGGCATCACCCACTTCGGGCTGTTGAAGGGGCCATGGTTGATCGATGTGTGGTCGTTGACGAAGCTAAACTCGGGCGTACCCATGGCCTTGTGGAACACTGTGTTGGCCGATGGGTGCGGGGTGGTCAGGAACACCACGCCGGAGATGAAGCTGTTGGCGTGGTTGTGTAGGGCTTGGTGTCCACCCGTTTCCAGCACGTTGACCCACATCTCCTTGATGCCCCAGCGTAGTGTTTCGCCGAACAGCAGGACGCCGAATTCGACAACCTTGGGCAAGGCCACCTGACAAATCGCCGTCAGGGTTTCGCTGGACTGGGGGCTGACGACCGACGTGTGGGACAAGAGGTCGCTCTTGGTATTGGCGGTCTTTCTTGCCTCCCGCGCTTCCTTGGCGGCCCGGTCGATGAGCGCGCCAGCGAGCACGCTCGGCACCCGCATGAAGGGAGTTGGAAACAAGCCGATCACCTGTGTCATGACATCAAACCCGTTGCTGCGTGATCATCGAAGCATCGTCGCGGCTCACGCGCCGCCCGACCCGGCTGCGACCGGCGCGACGATTACGTTGAAGGAGACAGAGATTCGTTCGTCGGGCCCGAAGTAGGGGTGAACCTGGTGCTGCAACCAGGAGGGAAAGATCACCATCGTGCCCGCCATTGGGTCCAGGAGCTGGCGGCCGTAGATGGTTACATTGTCCAACAACAGCATAGTTGCCGCCGGACGCGGGTCGATGAACTCCAGTTTGCCGCTCATGGGCTGGCCGGGTATGGGTGGATTGCCGGTCACGTAGTAAACACCGGACCAGTGCGCGTTCGGGTGGTTGTGGATGTTGTTGTAGCCACCGCTGCGGAGAAGGTTGGCCCAGCCTTCGACCCTAAAGCGCAGGGGTTGGTCCTGTGTTTGTTGCGCCATGAAGAATCCCACAAGCTCGATCATGGCCGCTTCGATCCGGGCGAACAGGGTTCGCACGCAGGCGTCCTCGCGGGTGAACAGATCCGGCTCGGAGTGCCAGCCGCCAACATTGCTTTTGGTCACGCCGGGGCCCGCAGCTTCGGCGGCCAGGATTATGTCCTTTAGTGCTGCGTTCAGGCCTTCGCTGTCCGGCCAAGGGTAAACGACCACCGGGGTTGGGTACGCCATCAACAAATGCTCACGGAGCGGAAACCGCGGCCGCGACGGTTGGCTCGCGTTTGGCTTCGGTGTCGGGGGGGGAGGATCGGACCACGTGGTCGTCATGGACGTGCCTCGCTATCGCCGGAGCCGGCCGGAGGTACGCGGTTCCCATCGCGCCCCGGGCTGGGACGCTCAAACAGCTCGGTAAACAGCATCCGGGCATCATTGCGGTTCGGGTTGGCTTGGTGGAGAGTATACAGCAACGCGCCCGCCGCCTGGGGATCGACACGGGCCAGGTCCCGCGCCAGCGCAAGCAGTGGGCGGTAAGCGGGCTCGAAATCCGGGCTCTCCCGGACGATGGCGAGCAATGGCTCCCCAATTTGGCGCACCATCTCTCGAGGATCACCTGAGGGCGTCACCTTGGTTCCCATCTCCAGAAAACGATCGCGCGCGTGCCAGTAGGCAGCGAGCCGCTCGGCGACGTCTGCCGGATCGCGCTGGTCCGAAGGCGCACGGGCGTCAAGCTGCAACAAATCGGCCGGATCGCGGTCCGTGCCCTCAATGATCGCCAGCAAGCGTCCCCAGGGTGGCTCCGGCTCGCCGTAGACGGCAGCCGGCGCCTCGAACGTGACGATGGGGTGGTCATCGGTGTTGAGGGGGCCATCGCCGCTGAACCGGCGGAGCGCGTCTGGCCCGGCGACGAAGGTGCCAAACAGCGCGAACGGATCAGCTAGGTGCAGGTCGTCAAGCACGTCCTCCAGGTGCGGATCAACGAGCCGCCGGGCCGACCAGTCGGTGGGGAAGCGAAGCGGCGCGGGCGAGCCAACCAGGCACAGCATGGGCGTGAGCAAACTGTTGTGGGCGATATGGGCGGTTGCGTGCGGGTAGACCGCCAGGAACGTGCGGATAATCGTCCGAAGCGTGTCGACCTGCAACTGATACAGCGGCAACCACTGACAGAACAGTCCATCTGGTTTAAGGCGGTCGCGGACGGCAGCGAAGTGCTCGACCGTATAGAGCGAGCCGGCACCGTCTCGCGAAGGGTGGAACACATCCGCCACGACCACGTCGTACGACCCGTCGGTGGCCTGAGCGTAGCGGCGGGCGTCGGCCACGATGATCTGCACCTGCTCGTTGGTCAGCAGGCCGTTCAGCACCGCCGCGAAATGCGGCATGGCCTGGACCACTTCCGGCACCAGCTCGACGCCGGTGGTTGCAAGCCCCGGATGGTCGATTACGCCGGCCAGCGTCGCGCCCGTGCCGAGGCCGAGGAACAGGGCCCGCTCCGGTTTCGGATGGAGCAGCAGGGGCACATGGGCCTGGCGTCTGTCCGAATAGCTGGACGCGGTGCTGCCCATTTTGAACTCATCGTTCACTTTGAGGGACAGGTGGTCGCGATGGTCGCGAACCACGGTAACAGCCGCCATCACGCCCTCGTCGTGGGCAATGATGTCGCCGCCGGGAGGTACCGCAACGAACCGGAAATCCAACGGGGCCAGCGCGAGGCCAACGGCGACGGCGGCCGGGATGCCCGCGAAAGCCCATCGGCGCCCTCTGCCGGGAGGGATCAGCAACAAGTACACCACGGACGCGACCAGCAGCGCCGCCTTGGCGCCCAGGAGCGGCAGCACGCCAACCCCGAACAGCAGCGGTGCCAGCGCGCCGCCGGCGGTGTTGATGGCAACGGCGTAACCGAGGCGGTCGCGAATGTCGCGCAGGCGCTGGCCGAGATGGGCAAAGGTGGCGCCCATGACGACGGTGGGCAGGATCAGGACCATAGTGGCGACCACGACTTCCGCTGTCATCCCGGCGACGGTGGCATCGCCCAAAGCCGAGCGCACCGTGTGGTAGGAGGGCTCTGCTACGAGCAGCAGCCCAAGGCCGCCAAGGCACGTGAGCGAGAGGGCGACAAGCAGGCCGGTCAGGGTCACCTCGAAGGAGGCCGATTGCCGGCGCCAAAGCTGATAGGCCATGCCGCCAAGGGCCGTGCCAAACAGGTAGACGGACAGCACGGAGGCGAAGCTGTAGACCGTGTTTTCCAGGATCTGGCTGAGCATCCGAATGATCAGGACCTCATAACCGATCCCGATCAGGCCCGTTGCGAACAGGGTGATCAGGATGCGGGGCCCGTTGTCGGCAATGGGCGCGGATCGTGCGTTAGTACGCTTGTCTGCCACGTGATCGGTCTTTTCCGGCACATCCCACGGCCGACGGCCGGCGCCGATCAACACGGCTAGCGCGCAGAATAGGTTGGCGGCAGCAAGGACGATCAGGGTGTTCGAAAAACCGATGGCCGGAGCGATCCAAAATGTAGAGAGCATGGTGCCGGCGACGGCCCCGAAGGTATTGGCGGCATAGAGGCCACCGACGGTACGTCCGCCGCTGCGCACGCGAAAAACCAGGCGCTCCATGGCCGGCAGGGTGGCGCCCATGGCCGCCGTCGCCGGGAGCAACAGCAGGAAGGGCAGCAGAAAGGCGACAGCCCAGTGCCGAATGCCCGACGGCTCAACCCCGATGAGGTGGGCGGCTAGGGCATTGGCCACAGGGATCAGCGCGATCAATAGCAGCGCCCACAGCCCGATGATGGCTTCCAGCGCCGCATACCACCGCCCCGGATAGCGGCTGCGGCTGATGCGGGCATCCAGCGCCCAGGCGCCGAACGCCAGCCCGCCGAAGAAGGCCGCTACGACCGCAAGGACCGCGATGATCTCGTGGCCCAAGCCAACGGAGAGCATGCGTGCCCAAACCATCTCATAGCCGAGACCGGCAAACCCGGACAGGAACAACAGACCGTGAAAGACCGGCAGAGTGGGCTGGGCGCGGACCATGGGAGTCATGCTTTGTGGTCAGGCGCGAGCGGGGCTTCGCGAGACTTCGGTACCGCCCGCACGGCCAAAAAGAAAGGGGGAACCGGCAGGCTCCCCCAAAACCCTGAGTGATCGCGTGGCCATTGGCCGGCCCGCGAGGGGCCGGCCGGAGCGGCATGACGTTGATTAGTTGGCGCTGGCCGTCGTGTCTTCGACCTCGATGAAGATCGGGTTGGCCATGAACCACAGGTCGGACCAAGCTTCGACGTCGGCGTTCACAAAGCCGCCGATGTGGTCGGGGCAACCGGCGCTTGCGCAGGGGATATTGGAGCGCAGGTTATCGGGCAGTGGGTTGCCATCCAAATCACGCGCATTCTCCAAGCCGGCGGGCAAGTTGGTGCCACGGGCGCGGATGTAGGAGTCCGTCGAGACATTTTCCCAGACGAACGAAATCCGCTTGGTGGGACCACGTCCCCGCCAAGCATCGGGGCCGTCGGCCGTGAAGGTCTTGGCAATCACGGTCGTATCCGGGGCGAGTTGCTGTTTGTAGTCCGGGTTGACATCGCCACTGGGCAAGTTCGCCGGGATCAGGCCGGTGACCACGCCGGTGATGAAGTCAACCTGGCGCACGCTCGGCTGGTTGACGGGCTCATCCTCGCCAATCTGCGCCAGCAGCGGGTTTGGGAAGTCGTAGAAGCTGTTGTTGACGCCGCGCGGATCGGTAAAGCGCATGGAGATCTGAACGTCTGCACCGGCGGGAACCGTCAGCGTCTCGCCCATGGTGGCGCAGGTGTTGTTATAGCATGCTACAAAGCTGAGCTGGCTGATCAGGTCGCCCTGAACCGTGAACACGTTGCCGCTACGAAGTCCGTCAACGATGTCCTGTGCCGGATCGTCGGGATTGCGGGTGCGGACGAAGGTGTAGGTCTTCTGGAACTCACCGGGGATGAAGTCGTTGGTGGTCTGGTGGGCGCTCCATGGGAAGCTTCCGCGGTTGTGCCAGTCGGAGGAGGCGAACGTCCAGTAGCGGCGGCCCTCACTCAGCATCGCGTCCCACGCCGTGCGTACGCCCGGCCGGCACACGGTGATCTTGTTCATACTCAGGTTGGGGTCGGTTTCCAGGTCCGGGTCGGTAAAGTCACAGAAGTTGTCGTTTGCCTGGCCGACATGGGCTGGGTCATCGGGGGCCAGCACTTCACCATCTGCAACGTCGCGGCAAACCTGGGTTGCACGGTCGATGGGGGTGCCATCGAAGTTGTGACCGGGCTGACTGGCTTCGGCGGCGGCATAGCAGCCGATGCCGCCATAAGTGAAGAAGCCAACCGTCGGGCGGCCGGCGTTGTAGCTACCGCGGCTGAATTGACCCTGGTGGCCCGGCTCACTTTCGAAGCCGAAAGCAACGTCGGGGCCGGCGGTATTCCAATCGCGAAGATGCTCGATGTTGTAGCCTTCGTTGTCATCAGCGATGTAGGCACCTTGGCGCTCCACGTGGGCCGGAGCGGCGTAGGACTGACCGGGATAGGTTTCCTGCATCCAGATCACGCCCGCCGTTGACTTCACGTGCTCGCCGCCATCGGAGGTATTGACGCCGATGAAATTGCCGTCGCTGTCAAACAGTGTGCTGTTGTAGTCCGCCGTGCCTTGGTCCGGGTCGTTCTGGTAACGCGCGATCAGCTCATTGTTGCTGGCATCGCTGATTTCGCAGGTCCAGTTGGTTTCCGGGAAGCCGGCCTCGTTGCCCGGCGTAAAACCACCGCCAGTGTCACCGCTATTGCGAGCGAAGCAGTATTCAAAGTGGGACAAGCCGAGGGAGTCGCCAACCTGGGGATATTGGCCCGCGATCACTGAAGCGCTGGCATGCTCGTGGCCGGGCACAACCCATTCCACGCCGATGAAGGCCGGCTTGTCGGCAGTAATGCTCTCCTGAGCCGTAAGCGGATAGGTGAACTGACTGAGCGCCTGCCAGCGCCACATCTCTTCGGGGTTCGACGGCGGCGGGCTGCCCAGAATTTCAACGCCAGTCTCTGACCACGTGACCCTATCGTCGGGAGCGGTCGGAGCAGGCGTCCCGTTCGGGGTCGCATCGTTGATCAGGCCGGACTGACCGGGATCGTTGAAGCGGCAGTCGCGGCTGCCATCACCGCTGTGGCCGGCCATGATGAACCAGTCCAGATAGCTCAGCGAGCCTTCGACGAGGACGTCAACAGAGGTGGAGCCGTCGGAGCAAACCGTGTGATTATGGAAGTCACCGCTGACATAACGGCCGCCGGTGTTTTCGACGGGGTCCGGACGGGTGGTGACATCGGGAGTGGTTTGGGCGGTCGCCGCGGTGGCGGCAATCAGGGCGGCGGCGCTGACGCTGCACAACGCGCCCGCTTTAATGATGGACATCTTATCCTGTTCCCTATCCTTGAGCGAATGCTGATAACGAAAACGCTTCTCATTTGAAGCTTGGTAAGCCTGTGTACCTGTCGAACGTGACAAAAAGATTAAGGAAAGATGAAATATGGCACGGATGGATGAATTTTTAAGACGCATTTGCATTCGATGTAGTTAATGCAACTCAAAGTTGGTGACGCTAACATTTGTATTTCAAGTTTATGACATCGTCATATAACTGTAACTTTTTCAATTAAGACAACTGACAGCACTTGCTTGACTTGGAACCAACCACTTGATAGCCTCGCAATCAAACACACGCTCAAGTTGTCTGTTTTTCTTTCAAGCAACCGCGCTTCGGGCGCACTCGTCGCTTCGATGCATGCGGTATCCACACACGTGTTCAAGGGATGACCGTGCCAACTTGGCTGAAAACCTGGCTTCATGAACCCCTGGTTCATTTTTTGCTGCTGGGTGTCTTAATCTTCGCCATCGATCAGGCCGTGCGATCGGACGACGACAACCCGCGTGTGATCGTGGTCGATGAGGCTGTGCGCGCGGAGCTCGTCGACGTCTTCGAGGGCGCCAGGGGCAGGGAACCCACGGAGGAAGAGTTCGAGGTTCTCCTCGACACCTGGCTGTACAACGAAATCATGTACCGCGAGGCGCTGGTTCTGGGGCTCGACAAGGGCGACGAGATGTTTCGTTCACGCCTTGAGTTGAAGTTGCGAGCCATGCTGATCGACAACGTGGTCCTGGATCCGCCCACGGAGGAGGATCTGAGGGCATGGTTCGAGGCCAACCGCGAGCGCTACACCGCACCCCATCGCTTTGACTTCGTCCAGTTTCGGGTCGAGGGCGAGGAGGCCGAGCAGCGTGCCGCCGAGCTGGCCGGGACCTTGGTCGACGGCACCATCCCGGAGCCCTACGATGACGTGGCGCGCTTTTACAAGAATCGCTCTCGCGACAACATCGCCGCCGTGTTCGGCATCGAGTTCGCCGACGGGCTTGTCAATGGTGGCGGCGACGCCTGGCATCCATTGCCATCCAAAGCGGGTTGGCACGTAGCCCGCATCCAGGCGGAGAAGCCGCCGTTGGAGCCGAACTTCGAGGCACTCAGGCCGACGCTGGAAGCGGAATGGCGGAAGTTCCACAACAACCGGCTAGCGGTTGAGGCCCTCAACGAGATCCGCGCCACCTATGAGGTCCGACGCGAGGACCGTCCGTGACTCTACGCCTCCTCCTCACCGTTGTCGTGCTGGCGGCCACCTCCTGGCTTGCGGCCACCCCGACCGTGGCCCACGAGACGCCTATAGCCGTCCTTGAAATGAAGGAGCAGCAGCCGGGGCGGTTTGTGATCCGCTGGATCTATAGCACGTCCGGCGACAAGGCGGCGCCGACGGCGACCTTTCCGGAGCACTGCACCCTTAACGCCCCGGTTCTTGACTGCGGCGAGAAGGGCCTTGTCGGCACGCTCGCCGTCGACGAGGTCGGCAAGACCTACTCCGGCGCCGTGATCCGGATCAGCCGGCGCGATGCGCCAAACCAGTCGTTCACGCTGGCCGGCGGCAACACCTCCGTCACCTTCTACGCCAACCCCGGCAGCGGTTTGGCCGCCAAGGTCGATATCGCCCTCGCCTACGTCCAGATCGGGATCGAGCACATCCTGCTCGGGATCGACCATTTGCTGTTCGTGCTGGGGCTAATCTGGATCGTGCGCAGCCGCTGGATGCTGATCAAAACCATCACGTCCTTCACCGTCGCCCACAGCATCACATTGGCCGCTGCCACGCTCGGCCTCGTGGGTGTGCCGGAGCGGGCGGTCAACGCCGCGATCGCGCTTAGCATCGTGTTCATCGGCGTCGAGATCGTGAAGCTGCACCGGGGACAGGAGGGGCTGACGGCGCGCCAGCCCTGGGTCGTTGCCTTTGCCTTCGGCCTGCTGCACGGCTTCGGTTTCGCGACCGCGCTCACCGATCTCGGCTTGCCCTCCGGCGACCTACCGCTCGCCTTGCTGTCCTTCAACATCGGCGTGGAGATCGGGCAAATCGCCTTCGTGCTGGTGGTGCTCGCGCTGCAATGGGCACTTCGCGTGCTGACGCTTGACCCACCACAGTGGAGCCGCAACCTGCCGGCCTACGTCATTGGGTCGCTTGCCATGTTCTGGTTTGTGGATCGAATGGGCGCTATCATCAGTGCCTGATCGTGCGTTCATTTTCCTTGGGGATTCAACGGATAAGAGATTGAGGCGATTATGCTGACCCGTATCATTCACGTGCTTGCGTTGGCGTTGATGATACCGCTTGTGACCACGGAGCCCGCTTGGGCCCATGCCCAGGAGGGTGTGGCCGGCGGGCTGGTGAGCGGCTTTTTGCACCCGCTGTTTGGCCCGGACCACGTGGTTGCCATGGTGGCCGTCGGTCTGTGGGGGGCCCAGTTGCGGGCACCGGCGATTTGGGTGCTGCCGATCACGTTCCCGACCGTCATGTCGATCGGTGGCGTGCTCGGGGTGCTCGGCGTGCCGATCCCATTTACGGAGATCGGGATCGCGCTGTCGGCCGTGGTTTTGGGATTGATGGTGGCGACGGTCGCGCGGCCACCGCTGTGGGTTGCGGCCGTGCTGGTGGGCGTTTTTGCCATCTTCCACGGCTACGCCCATGGCACGGAGCTGCCAAATGCAGTCAATCCGCTCGCCTACGGGATCGGCTTCGTCGTCTCTACGGGCCTGCTGCATCTCTGCGGTATCGCCATCGGCCTCGCCATGAAATGGCCCTTGGGCGCCCAGGCTGTTCGTGTGTGTGGCGGGCTGATTGCCGTCGCCGGGCTTTATTATCTTTTGGCCGGCGTCGGGATGATGGCGTGATCGCTGCCGCCATCCGCAATGGTGTTGTCGCGTGCGCTGCCTTGGCCTTGTGGCCGGGGGTGGCGCACGCCCACTTGGTCTCCACCCGTTTCGGGGATTTCTACAGCGGGATGCTGCACCCGATGACGGCGCTGGAGCACATGGTGCCGTGGTTGGCCTTGGGCTTGTTGGCCGGCCTGCAGCAGGTGCGTGTCGGACGCTGGGTGCCGCTGGCCTTTGCGGCGGCCGTGTTCTTCGGCGTCATCTTGGCACTTGTCATTCCGTCCGCCATGCCGGTGCCGGCGCTGAACTTGGCCTCCTTTGTGGCCCTGGGCGCGTTGGTGGCCCTCGGCTGGCAGTGGCCCACGTCCGTGTTGCTGGTGCTTGCCGTCACAGTCGGCCTGATCCACGGCTACGACAACGGCCTCGCCGTAACGCCGGAAACCAACGCGCTGTTGTTTGTGCCCGGAGTTGCGACCAGCGGAATCATCGTTGTTCTGCTCATCACCGCCGTCACTTCGGCCATCGTTCAATCCCAGGCCTCCTGGACCCGCATCGCCGTCCGCGCTGTCGGCAGTTGGATTGCCGCCGTGGGCGTGATGGTTGTGGGCCTTAACGTGGCAGGCTGACCGTTCGGTCCCTATCGGCCCGTCCGCTCGAGCAGTGCGAGAAAATCCAGCACAAGAAAAAACCCCCGGCGCGATACAGCACCGGGGGTTTTCTGTTTGGTCGACCCGATCAAGCCGGCCGGCGCGCGCGTTTTAGGCGGCGCGGCGGCGATTGATCAGGCCGAGGCCGAGGAGCCCAAGCGCCATCAGCGGCAGCGCGCCGGCAACCGGCACCTGCGAGAAGGCTTCGCCGCTGGCGTCGGCCAACAGGAACAGCTCGGCAAACTCGCCCTGGTCGAGTTCGATGGAAAAGTTGAAGGTGTTGGAGATTTCCTCGCCCGGATCGCCGATAAGCGTGTCGGCATTGGCAATCCAGAAGCCTTGCGCATCGCCGCTCAGGTCGACGGTGGCTTCGGCGAAGGCGTCTTCCAGGGAGTCGTTCACGTCGGCAAAGGCGGAAACGGTGAATTCGAGGGCGAACTGGACCTCGACGGGACCCGTGCCCTGGTTCTCAACCACCAAGACGCCGTCGGTCAGCGCGAACGAGCTGGCAAGGCTCCCCGGCGCCGGCGTGGGGTCGGCCGTGCCGTCCGCGGCAGCGAACAGGCTGACGAAGTCGCCCGTTTCACCGCCGTCGGTGTCCGGGAAGACAAGTGCTTGAGCGCCGGCGGCGGCATTGCCCGACGCAAAAAAGTCAACGTCAAAAACGAACGCGCTGGCGTCGACGAACAGGTCCGTGGTGTCGAGGACGGTCAAAACGGCCGAAGCACCGGCGGAGTAGGTGGCGGTGGCGCTGGCCGGCGCGGTCGCGGCAAGGCCGATGATGGCGGCGGCAGCGGCGGTGCCGACGCGAACGAGAGAAGCGGTCATGTCCATGTCCCTATCTTCGAGTTGATTGCACTTATAACACGGTACCCCGGCGACGTTGCTAGAATGTGACAATTTTCTGAAAATTCTCTTCCATGTGCTCGGTTTGGGTGCTCCGCACGCCAGGATCTCTTGTCTCGCATGGAAAAAAGAACGCCAACGGCCCCAAGCGTATGACATTGCGATCCTTCCGTGCGCTCTTAGCGCCTCATTCGCCACACTTGTTCTCTACGCCATCACAGCAAAAAATGTGCGCATGAACAGAAAAAATGTTTGATTCTTCGGCGCGAGGCGTCCGCGGGCGGCGTTGTCGTCCAGCCGGGTTCTGGTTGACCGGGGGGGCGCAGGGCCCCAACCGTCGGATGGAAAAGGAAACCCCCGAAGCCGCTGGGCGCCGGGGGGGGGGACCAAACATAACAACTGATATCCCGGCCCGAGGGTCGGCCGTGACCTAGGCGGCGCGGCGGCGGCCAAGGAGGCCGAGGCCGAGGAGACCAACCGCCATCAGCGGTAGCGCAACGGCAACCGGCACCGCTGCGATGGCAAAGGCCTCACCTTCTGCGTCGACGAGCAAGAAGTACTCGGCAAACTCACCGGGACCCAGGGTGAGTTCGACGTCGAATGTGCCGGCATCGGACCCGCCGGGGTTGCCGGCCAATGTGTCCGCCAAGATCGAGGTGAAAAAGCTCGCGTCACCGCTCAGATCCACAGTTGCTGAAGCGAAGGCGTCCTCGGACCCATCGTTGGTCATGACGTTTGCCGACGCATCCACGGAGTAGTCCAGCACCAAGTCGATGATGAAGGTCTCTTCTTGGCTGAGGTTCTCAAACGCGAGGACCCCGTCCGTTAACGCGAAGGAAGAAGCGTTGGTGCCGTCGGGGGTCGGGTTGGCGCTGCCGTCAGCTTGCGCCGTCTGCGTGGGGCCTACAACGCTATTGTCGACAAAGCTGACGCTGCTCATGAAATCGGCTGTGCCGTCGCCAAGAACGGTACTGCCTTCGTCGAAGACCATTGCGGAGCCGCTGATCAGCAAATTGCTGAGGTTACCGCCGGTGATGCTCGTTGCAACGAAAGAACCCATGGCCATGGCTTGATACGTCGCGGTGGCAGCGGCCGGCGTGGCAGCGATAGCACCGAGACCGACTGCGACAGTGAGCGCGCCGATGCGACCAGTGAATGAGATCTGAGTCATGACGTCCCCATCCTTGGGCGCTGTTGCGCGCCACTACTTATAGTAACCTTTGTCCCACGATATAAACCTCTAAGAGATAAGGGGCGTTTAAGTCAAGTTGAAAACCGTGCTCTGACCGGAGTGCCGGGATCTATAACGCGACGGTCTTGAAAGAACGACTGTCGCCTTAAGCAAGAAAATGGACCAAGCAGGCCAATCAAGGTCCCCATAGCGGCCGGATCATTGGTCTCTGCCGATAAAGGGCACAGCACCCCAACCGTCGGCGTGAAAAAGGAAACCCCCGAAGCCTTTGGGCTTCAGGGGTTCCGGATTCACCAACAGTGTCTCGGCCCGAGGGCCGGCGGGGACTTAGGCGGCGCGGCGGCGGCCAAGAAGGCCGAGGCCGAGCAGACCAACCGCCATCAGCGGGAGCGCACCGGCAACCGGCACTTCTGCGATGGCAAAGGCCTCGCCTTGTGCATCAACGACCAGGAAGTACTCGGCGGTCTCACCGGGGCCCAGTTCAAGTGTGACGTTGAAAAAGCCGGAGTCGGACCCGCCTGGGGCGCCGGTTAACGTGTCCGCAATAATCGAAGCGATGAAGCTCGCGTCACCGCTCAAGTCGACAACCGCACTGGCAAGAGCGTCCTCGGACCCATCGTTGGTCATGACGGCCGCGAACGCGTCCACGGAGTAGTCCAGCACCAAATCAATGATGAAGGTCTCTTCTTGGCTGAGGTTCTCAAACGAGAGCACCCCGTCCGTCAGCGCGAAGGACGATGCCAAGGTGCCGCCGGGGGTCGGGTTGGCACTGCCATCAGCACTCGCATCCTGGGTGGGACCGTTGATACCGTCCAGGAAGAAGCCGACGGCGCTCGAGAAATTGGCGGTGCCGTCGCCAAGAATAGCACTGCCTTCGTCGAAGACGTTAGCGGAGCCGCCGATCAGCAGATTGCTGAGGTCACCGCCGCTGATGCCGGTTGAGAGGAACGAGGCACTGGCGATGGCTTGATACGACGCGGTGGCGGCGGCCGGCGTGGCAGCCATAACACCGAGTCCGACCACGGCGGCGATGGCGCCGACGCGACCGGCGAATACGATCTGAGTCATGATGTCCCTATCCTTGAGCGCTGTTACGCACAACTACTTATGGCAAAGCAAACTTTGATAGATGAACCTTTACGGGAAATGGCGAGTTTAAGTCAAGGTGAAAAAATCTTCTGATTGCAAAAGCAGAACTGTAATATAATAGTCATAAAAACGAAATGATCGACAGCAAAAATAACCCAAGCAGGCTACATGATATCCCCATTACTGCCGACTCATTAAGGGCAACGATTAGGGCTGGCAGAAATACTCACAAAGCCGCCAATTGTTGTTTGGTTTGACCATGCCAATTCAACGCGGTTGGCCGTCGCTGAAACCCACCTGG